>CANDAG010000053.1 GCA_947382625.1 uncultured Lachnospiraceae bacterium | reverse complement strand
GCATCTGCCTTACAAGCAGAGGGTCATAGGTTCGAGCCCTATAGGTCCCATTGATCAATTTTATATTGATTATGCTGGTGTGGCGGAATAGGCAGACGCAAAGGACTTAAAATCCTTCGGGAGCAATCCCGTGCCGGTTCAAGTCCGGCCACCAGCAGTAAGATTGGAATCCTCTTGTATAAGAATAAGAGGATTCTTTTTTAATATAAGGATGGCTGGCGAAGCCTGACATCCGTTGTTGATCTAAAGGGTAGTTCGTGGAGCGCAACATCGGCGCAGTGAGCGTCAAAAAAATTTGTCGTTCACTATACAACTCTTAGAAGGAGCTGAAGCATTGAGATATTATATTGCAGATCTTCATTTTTTTCATGAGGCGATGAACCGGGAGATGGATCATCGCGGCTTTGAAAATGTGGAAGAGATGAACGCATATATGTTAAAGAAATGGAATGATAAGGTAAGGCAGAATGACGAAGTGGTCATTTTGGGAGATCTGTCCTGGGGAAATGCAGAGGAGACCAACCATCTGCTGGCGCAGCTGAAGGGTAAGCTTTATCTGATCCAGGGGAATCATGACCGGTTTCTGAAAAATAAGCATATGAATGCAAGCCGTTTCAAATGGATCAAACCCTATGAAGAAGTGTCTGATAATAAAAGAAAGGTTATTTTGTGCCATTATCCGATCCTGTTTTATAACGGTCAATACCGTCTGGATGAAGAAGGAAATCCAAAAACCTATATGCTGTATGGTCATGTCCATGATTCCAGAGACCAGAAGCTTATGGAGAGCTTTCAAATGCAGGTGAGGGAAACGCAGACAAGGGATATGGAGGGGAATCTGCGGAATATTCCCTGCAATATGATCAATTGCTTCTGCGGATATTCGGATTACGAGCCCCTGACGCTTGATGAATGGATCCTGTGTGAGGAAAGACGCAAAAGGGATTAAGTTTTTGAGGACAAAAAGCAGGAATTAAGAGACAATGTGCTTTTGGCGTTTCTGTACAGATATAATGTGCTTATATCCTTTTACGTATACGATATATAGAAAGGGGTTTCAAAACTTCTTGACTTCATACTGCTTTTTTTATATTATGAATCTAGGGGTAAAAACGGAAATTTGCAGCAGATCTGTCTGGCAGAGATGCCGCAGCAGTTAAAAAGAACGTGGGATTTGGGGAAATACAGATATGCAATCGAAAAAAGGGAGCGAAGGCAGAGCGATTACAATTTATGACATTGCAAGGGAAGCAGGGGTTTCTCCCGCTACAGTATCAAGGGTACTGACAAACAGAGCAAAGGTCAGCAGCGCAAAGAAGGATGAAGTGCTTAAGGTGATCGAAAAGTACAATTTCAGGCCCAATACTCTTGCTAAGGGGCTTGCGGAAACCAGGAGCAAGACCATAGGGGTTCTGATGGCGGATGTAAGAAATCCTTATTATGCTTCTATGTTTGTATCCTGTGAGATGGCGGCAAGAACCGAAGGCTATTCCGTGATCCTGTATAATTTTCTGGGAGACGTAAAGCTGGAAGAGGAGCTTTTGGAACGTCTTTTTGAGCAGAGAGTGGATGCCATCATCCTTTTGGGAGGCCATGCAGACGAGCTGGTGTCAAATACGGAATATGCAGAGGCGGTAAACAACATAATGGCTACGACGCCGGTGGTCATTACAGGAAAGCTGGACGGAACCCAGTGCAATACTGTGAGGATTAATTCAGTGAAATCCATGGAGCTTGTGATGGAGCATCTTTTTTCGCTGAAGCATGAGAAAATTGCAGTGGTGGGAGGACGGATGGATGTACTCTCCACCTACGAAAAAATACTGAAATACAAGCAGTGCCTGAAAGGGAGGGGGCTGCCTGTGGACCCGGAGCTGATCGGGGACGGGGGAGGCTATGATTTTAACTCCGGATACAGGCAGATGAATGAGATCTTCGAGAAGGGGCTTAAGCCCACGGCGGTGATCGCCATCAATGATTTTGCGGCATGGGGGGTCATGCGGAGCATCCATGAGCATGGTTTCGAAATACCGAAGGATATCACTCTTATAGGGTACGATGACACCTACATGGCGGAAGCGGCGGATCCCAAGCTTACCAGTGTGAATTATAACTATGAGGAATATGGCAAAGCACTGGTCAGGACAGCCATACGTCTGGTAGAGGGGGACGAAACCGTTCCCAGAGTCCATATGATAGAGCCGTCTTTGGTTGTACGGGACAGCAGCGGCATGAGACGGGAGGGCGAATAGGTGGCAAAGCCGGCAGATGGCAGAGGTTGTCTGTAATCGAATTTATAGGGATAAGAGTAAGGAGATGAATGAGCAAGTTCATCTCCTTTTTTGTTCACAACAAAGTTTCAAGAAAATTTCAAGGAAAAAGCACCGCGGAAATCCGATTAAATAAAATAAATTGTGCAAAAATTAAATTTCGGAAAAATAGCCAAAAACAAATTGTGAAAACTGTTAAAAATGTGGAAAAAAAGAAAATAGGAGATACATATTGACAACAGAAGCCCAAAAGTACTATCATCTTTTTTAAGAAAGCGATTTCAAATCTTAAAGATGGGAGAGAGGGTTATGAAGAGAAAGAAAAATGGTGAAATGACCTTTATCCAGAAGGTTGTAAGGTACCGGGTATTGCTGCTCATGTGCCTTCCGGCGATAGTGTTCTTCTTCTTGTTCAACTATATGCCATTGCCGGGCATCTACGTAGCATTCGTCAAGTACAATTACAGGGATGGTATCTTCGGGAGTAAGTTTGTGGGACTGCAGAACTTTGAGTTCCTGGCAAGCTCCGGTAAGCTTCTGAGCCTTACCAAGAACACGATCCTGTATAATATCGCATTTATCCTGCTCGGTAACTTCCTGGCAGTATTTGTAGCGATCCTTCTGAATGAAATGCAGAGCAAGATGTTCAAGAAGGTGTCCCAGACCATCATGTTCCTGCCTTACTTCATTTCACAGGTACTTGTAGGTATCCTTGTATTCAACCTGTTAAACTATGATACCGGTTTTGTAAATGGTATTCTGACCAGCCTGGGGTTAGAGCGATGGCAGCCATATGCGGATCCAAAGGTCTGGCCGGTGCTGTTGGTCATCATATATTTATGGCAGCAGACGGGTTACAACTCGGTGGTATACTTTGCATCGATCATGGGTATTGACGGGGAGATGATGGAGGCGGCCAAGGTTGACGGCGCCAACGGTTTCCAGAGGATCCGATACATAATCCTTCCTTCCTTAAAGCCGACGATCGTTATCCTGCTCCTGTTCGCATTAGGCGGCATTGTAAAAGGTAATTTTGGTCTGTTCTATAATATCGTAGGTACGAACCCGATCCTGTATGAAACCACAGACATTATCGAGACCTATGTATACCGTGCAACCATGACAGACTTTAACTTCATGACAGCATCGGCGGTAGGTCTGTATCAGTCCATCGTGGGCTTCGTGATCGTAATGGTAGTCAACTATGTTGTTAAGAAGATTGAACCGGATTACTCTCTGTTCTAAAGAAAACAGTTAAATTATCAATAAGCTGACTTGCGCGGCATGTCAGCGTTTAACAGGAAGCGGAGGTTAACCATGGCAAAGAAAAATATGGATTTAATGGAATCAGGTGCCAAAGTAAGACTTGGCACATCAGATAAGATCATCAGGGGATTTGGATATGCGTTTGTTACCTTCTACGCAGTGTGCTGTATCATTCCCTTTCTGATCATCGTAAGCTCCTCCTTTACCAGTGAGGCAGCGATCCGGGAATTCGGCGTGCAGCTTATCCCGAAGGATTTTACACTTGAGGCTTATAAGATGGTGGCAAAGAGCGGCGGGATCTGGTGGTCGTACCTTTTGACCATTGTAATGACGGCAGTGGGGACTTTTGTGGGTCTGTCTATTATTTCGATGACAGGCTACGCCCTGCAGAGAAAGGATTTTCCTTTCCGTAACGCCATTTCCTTCTACATTTATTTCACCAGTCTGTTCTCTGCAGGTCTTGCACCTTACTATCTGCTGATGACACAGACCTACCATCTGCAGGACAGTTATTTTGCAGTGCTTCTTCCTCTGCTGATGTCCTCATGGCTCATCATTCTGATGAAGAACTTTGTGAAGGCCATTCCTCACGAGATCACAGAGTCCGGAAAGATTGACGGTGCAGGAGATTTAAGGATTTTTATTTCCCTTATCCTTCCCATGCTGAAGCCGGCTCTTGCAACTATCGGACTGTTCCTGGCATTGGGATACTGGAATGAGTGGTATCAGTCCTCTCTGTTCTTAAGCTCTAAGGTAACGGTTAAGCCTTTGCAGTATACTCTGTACGAGGTTGTTAATAAGGTAGATGCCCTTAAGAACTCCGTAGCAGGACAGTTTATCGATCTGAGCGATATTCCTCAGGAGAGTGTAAAGATGGCTAACGCGGTTCTTGCAACAGGACCTATCGTAATGCTGTATCCTTTCGTTCAGAAATACTTCATCAGCGGTATTACCGTTGGTGCCGTAAAGGGTTAATGAAAACTTATTAATGATTGAAACCCTGCCGGGCAGGGTTCAATATAAAAAAACAAATGGAGGTAAAAAATGAAAAAGAAATTACTTGCAGTACTTCTGGCTGCTACTATGGTAGTCAGCCTGGCAGCCTGCGGGGGCGGCGGCAATGATGCTTCCGGTTCCGACAGCGCAGCAACTGAGGACAGCGCGTCCACAGACGATGCAGCATCTGATGATGCAGCTACAGATGATGCGGCAGCTACAGACGATGCAGAAGCAGCAGATGACACCACAGCTTCTTCTGACGATCCCTGGGCAGATGTAGACACATCCGAGCATGTAAAGATTGTTTACATGACCACCGGTGATGCACCTTCAGGCGATAAGCTTGCCAACTATGAGGCAGTGATGGAACAGTTAAATGCAATCCTTAACGAGAAGGTAAATGCTGAGCTGGAGACTCTGTTCATCTCCTGGACAGATTATCTTTCCAACTATAACCTGACACTGGCCCGTATGGACGGAACAGTTGACCTGGTTGGTACCGCTTCTGACTGGCTGGATGCATGGCCGAACGCAAAGAACGGCGCATTCCTTGAGCTGTCTGAGGATATGCTTAAGACCTATGCTCCCAAGACATGGGCAAGCGTTCCCGCTGAGAACTGGGATCTTTGTAAGTACAATGGCGAAATCTATCTGATGCCGGAAGACAATTACGCACAGTGGACAAACCATGGTTATATCTATCGTCTTGACTGGGCGAAGGAAGCCGGACTTGCAGATGGCGTACACAGCTGGGAAGACATGACTACTTACTGGAAATATGTGAAGGAAGCTTATCCTGACATTACTCCCTGGGATTCTGACGGAACCCATTACGCACAGATGGTAAGCGGCTGGATAGCTTCTCATTCTACTTATGTTCCGATCGATGGTATCAATGCTGGCGCTATGTGGGGCGGTACCAAGGAAGATCTCTACACAGTTTACTCTCCTTATGTGACAGAGACAGACTCTCTGGTTGAGTATGCAAAGATGATGAAGGAATGGGATGAGATCGGCGTTTGGAAGACAGACGTACTGAACAACACCGCTTCCACCAACCGTGATGATTTCAAGGCTGGTAAGGTTGCAGCAGATCAGCATCACACCGAGACCTGGACAGGTCTTGCAAGCCCTGGTGTAACATCCAATACTTTCTATCAGGATGATCCGGATGCAGAGGTTGGCTTCTTCTACTTTGGTGAGGAGACAAAGAACCTTGTAGCTCTTTCTATCACTCACGGTGCTATGGCTATCTCTGCCGGAAGCGCTAACCCTGAGAGAGCTCTGATGGTTTATGACTTACTGAGAAATGATCCTGACTGCTACAAGCTGTTCATGTATGGTATTCAGGGCGTTTCATGGGATCTGAATGACGAAGGCCTTCGTATCCAGCCTGAAGGCTATACCGACGAGAAGGCCGGTATGGTTACCAACTTCTGGTGGGGACGTAACGATGACCTTGGCATCAAGGATGCACAGCTGAACTGGGAAGCAATCGATAAGCTGTATGAAGAATATGACGGAATTAAGATTGAATATCCTTATGGTCAGTTCGTACCTGAGGTTGACAGCATCCAGGCTAAGATCCAGAACATCAATGAGATCCATACCAACTACCTGAAGCAGATCTCCTATGGTAAGTACTCAGGAACTGCTGAGGAAATCGTAGCTGAGTATCAGCAGAAGCTGAAAGATGCTGGTATCGATGATGTTACTGCTGAACTGCAGGCTCAGTTCGACGCTCTTTACAAATAAAGAGAAAGTCAGCGAAAGTTCTGTACATTCAGAGTCAAAAAGAATACAATAGGCAGAAGGGGCGGCGGCGCCGCTTCCCCTGCCAAACGAAAGGCAGGGCTTAGTCCCTGCCTTTTTGATGCAATTGGATGGCCCGCAAAGCGCGGCATCCGTTGATTCAATAAGCCGATTTGCGGAGCGAGTCGGCGTTTGATAATGAGAGGATCAAGGAGAGTATTTATGAACTGCAGATTTGAGATTAAGGATGATTTTTATCTGGATGGGGAAAAGATAAAGATCATATCCGGAAGTATCCATTATTTCCGGGTGGTGCCCGAATATTGGAGGGACAGGCTGGAGAAGCTGAAGATGCTTGGTGCGAACACGGTAGAGACCTATATTCCCTGGAATTTTCATGAGAAAGAAAAGGGAGAGTTTGACTTCTCCGGAAACAGGGATATTGCGGGATTTGTAAAGATCGCACAGGAACTGGGGCTTTGGGTGATCCTGCGTCCATCGCCCTATATTTGTGCAGAGTGGGAATTCGGCGGACTTCCTTACTGGCTTCTTAGGGAAGACGGTATGCGTCTCCGCTGTAACTATGAGCCTTATTTAAAACATGTAAAGGATTATTATCAGAAGCTCTTTGAGGTGATCGCGCCGCTTCAGATCACGGACGGCGGTCCGGTGATCATGATGCAGGTGGAGAATGAGTACGGCTCTTATGGAAATGACCAGGGCTATACAGAGTATCTGAAAAATTTGATGATAGAGTGCGGGTGCAGAGTGCCTCTTGTGACCTCTGACGGCCCTAATAAGGATATGTTGGACTGCGGTGAGGTTAAGGATGTGCTGCAGACAGGGAATTTTGGTTCCAGAGGACACCAGCAGCTTACCGTGATCCAAAAGAAGGTGGGAGATAAGCCTTTGATGTGTATGGAGTTCTGGGTAGGCTGGTTTGACAGCTGGGGAGCTCCCGAGCATATGGGCGGAGATATCGAGGGACATGCCAGAGACCTGGACGAAATTTTGTCCATGGGCAATGTGAATATTTACATGTTTATCGGCGGAACCAACTTCGGGTTCTTAAACGGTTCCAACTACTATGATAAGCTGACGCCTGATGTGACATCCTATGACTATGATGCACTTCTGACAGAGGACGGACAGATCACTCCCAAGTATGAGGCTTTCAAAGAGGTGATCTCTCGTTATGTACAGATTCCGGAGGTGAAGCTGAGTACAGAGATTAAGCGGAAGGCTTATGGAACCCTTAAGACAGAGCGCAGCACAGGCCTTTTTTCAAATCTGGAGAACCTGGCAAAGCCGGTGGAAAATCTGGTGCCTCAGTCCATGGAGAAGCTGGGACAGGGCTACGGCTACATCCTTTATGAAAGTGACATGGCCCATACGGCAGATATGCATGCCATCCGGCTGACGGATGCCAATGACCGGGCCAATATCTTTGTAGATGAGAAGCCGGTGGCAACTCTTTATGACAGGGAGCTTCTGGAGGAGCATGTGTTTGAGGAGGCGGTTCCGGCAGGAGAGAAATTGTCTATCCTTGTGGAAAACATGGGCAGGGTAAATTATGGCTGTATGATGGAAAAGCAACGCAAGGGAATTGACGGCAATGTGGCCGTGAACAGGCATCATCTTTACTACTGGAAGCAGTACTGCCTTCCCATGGGGGATTTATCCGGTATTGATTTTTCCAGACCACTGGCAGAAGGAACGCCGGGATTTTATGAGTTTTCTTTTGAAGCAAAAGAAATCGGGGATACCTTCCTTGACTTTGAAGGCTGGGGGAAGGGCTGCGTGCTTGTAAACGGTATTAATATAGGAAGATTCTGGGAAATCGGCCCTCAGAAGAGACTGTATATCCCGGGCCCCGTGCTGAAGGAAGGGAAGAATACGATCCTGATCTTTGAGACAGAGGGGAAGGCCTCCGGTGAGATCCGGCTTATGGATGAGCCGCTTTTGGGGTAAGAATTTTCGAGGGAAGGATTTCTGCGGAGTTTTTTGCAGCCGCGGAGTATTTTTAGAAACGACAGGAGGTAAAAAAATGAGTGATCATAAGATAAGTACAAAATGTGTGCAGGCAGGCTATACGCCGGGAAATGGTGAGCCGCGGCAGATACCCATTATCCAGTCCACCACCTTTAAGTATGCTACGGGGGAGGATATGGGGAAGCTGTTTGACTTAGAGGCCTCCGGTTATTTTTATTCCAGGCTGCAGAATCCCACCAATGACGCTGTGGCGGCTAAGATTGCCGCACTGGAAGGGGGAAAGGCGGCAATGCTGACCTCTTCGGGTCAGGCGGCTAACTTCCTTGCATTATTTAATATATGTGAGTGCGGAAGCCATATTGTATCTTCCTCTTCCATTTATGGAGGAACCTTTAATCTGATCTCTGTGACCATGGCCAAGATGGGAGTGGAGGTAACCTTTGTCTCACCGGATGCTTCAGAGGAGGAGCTAAGCGCCGCTTTCCGGGAAAATACCAGGGCAGTGTTCGGAGAGTCCATTGCCAATCCGGCGCTGACCGTTCTGGATATTGAAAAATTTGCAAGGGCGGCTCATGCCCATGGGGTTCCTCTGATCGTGGATAATACCTTCCCGACGCCGATCAACTGTCGTCCTATTGAATGGGGAGCGGATATTGTGACCCATTCTACTACCAAATATATGGATGGTCATGGGGCAGCCATAGGAGGCGCCATTGTTGACGGAGGGAATTTTGACTGGATGGCTTATGCGGATAAGTTTCCCGGTCTTTGTACACCGGATGAATCCTATCACGGTGTGACCTATGCCGAAAAATTTGGAAAAGAGGGCGCATTCATTACCAAGTGCACCTCTCAGCTCATGCGTGATCTCGGATGCGTACAGGCTCCCCAAAATGCCTTTTATCTGAATCTGGGGCTGGAGTCTCTTCATGTGCGTATGCCCCGGCATGTGGAGAACGGACAGGCTGTTGCCGAGTTCTTAGAAGGGCATCCCAAGGTTGCCTTTGTGAATTATCCGGGTCTTCCTTCTGATAAATATCATGCCCTTGCCATGAAGTATATGCCGAAGGGAGGTTGCGGAGTGGTTTCCTTTGAGCTTAAGGGAGGACGGGAAGCGGCGGAGCGCTTCATGAAGAAGCTGAAGCTGGCCGCTATTGAGACCCATGTGGCAGACGCAAGGACATGCTGCCTGAACCCGGCGTCCACCACGCACCGTCAGATGACAGAGCAGCAGCTGAAGGAAGCAGGGGTTCCTGCAGGATTGGTACGTATTTCCTGTGGACTTGAGGATAAGGAGGATCTGATCGCGGATCTGGCCCAGGCTCTGGAGGCAGTCTGAGAGGATAAGGAAAAGACGATTGGCCAAAGCATCGGCTCAAAATCATAAGGATGTCTGGCAAAGCCTGGCATCCGTTGATCAATAAGCTGGCTCGCGGAGCGTGACAGCGTTTGTTTGTATCAGAATAAAACTAAGTTTCTGTCCACATAATATCCATGGAGGTGGATAAAAAATGGACAGTAACAATTTTACCAACAATTATGCAGGCGGTCTTTCCAATATCCCTTTGGGGCTCGGAGTACCTCTGGCCATGAATGACGGTGTGAGAGAAGGATTTGATCATCTCACCGAGACGGAGAAGGAGCATGTCATCCTGAAGTGTAAGGATGCAAAGACAAAGGGTGAGATGGATAAGATCATTGATTCCCTTTCTCCGGAGGATCGGGATGACATCAACAGTGTGTTCGAGGGGCCCGGCATCGGATGACAGGAGTCTGACAGAAAAATAATTTATGGAAAAGTAAATAGGAATCGAGTATAATAAGTACGGGTTTAAGACCCGTACTTATTAATATAATTAATATAGAGGCAGTTTGCAAAGCGTGTTGCCGGCTGCCTGATCAATAGGTCTGCCCACGGAGGCGGCGGGCCTTGACGGACGGAGGTAAAAATGAAGATAACGGAAATAGTGGATGCCAAAAAAAAGCAGGGAAAATCGGTGTTATCCTTTGAGATATTTCCGCCTAAAAAGGAAGAGGCGCTCAAAAATATTGATGCTACTCTTGAGCGGCTCTGCGACCTGCACCCGGATTTTATCAGCGTGACCTTTGGTGCGGGAGGGAGTGCGGCGGATAACAAGACCCTGGGGATCGCCAGAAAAATCAAGGATAATTACGGCGTGGAGCCCATGGTGCATCTGACCTGTCTGCATTACGGCAAGGAGGAGATCAGTGAGCTGTTAAAGCAGTTTGAGGATGCGGGGATCGAAAATATACTGGCGCTGCGGGGAGATGTGAATCCCAATGTGCCCATGAAGCAGGACTTCAAGTATGCCAGTGAGCTGGTGGAATTTATCAGGAGCCAGGGGGATTTTCATATCAGCGGAGCCTGTTATCCTGAAACCCATTTAGAGGCGCCGGATGCCGTTTCTGATATCCGCAATCTGAAACGAAAGGTGGATGCAGGGGTGGACCATCTGGTGAGCCAGCTTTTCTTTGACAACGAATTTTTTTATGATTTCTATGAAAAGACAAGGATCGCAGGGATTGATGTCCCTGTAGAGGCAGGGATCATGCCGGTGACCAATCGCGCCCAGATCGAGCGCATGGTGAATACCTGCGGGGCTTCCCTTCCGGGGAAATTCGAGCGGATCCTGCACAAGTATGAGGATAATAAGGAAGCGCTTTTTGACGCCGGAATGGCTTATGCCCTGAATCAGATCGTGGACCTGATCGCCAATGATGTGGATGGAGTACATATTTATACCATGAATAATGTGAAGATCGCCGGAAGGATCTGCGACGGGATCAGGAGTCTGATCTGATAAATAAACGGGAAGGATAGGGCTGTCAATATGAGAAAAAAGGCACTTATCACAGGAGCTTCCCGGGGGATCGGGGAAGCGGCGGCCAGGGCTTTGGCCGGGGAGGGTTATGATCTGTTCCTGGTGTGCAGAAGCTCATGGGAGAAGCTGGATCAGTTGAGGCGGGAGCTGGAAGAGGAATATGGGATCACCTGTCAGGCGGCTCTGTGTGATGTATCAGATCAGGCGCAGGTGGAAACAATGATGGCAAAGGCAGGAGAGATCCATGTGCTGGTGAATAATGCCGCAATTTCTTATGTGGGGCTTCTTACGGATATGACCCCTGAGGAGTGGCATCAGGTCATGGGAACCAACCTGGATTCTCTGTTTTATACCTGCCGTCTGGCAGTGCCTCAGATGGTGCGGCGGAAGGAAGGGCGGATCATCAATGTTTCTTCTGTCTGGGGAAACACAGGGGCTTCCATGGAGGTTGCCTACAGCGCGTCCAAAGGGGGAGTCAACAGCTTTACCCGGGCACTTGCCAGGGAGCTTGCCCCCAGCAATATCCAGGTGAACGGGATTGCCTTCGGAGTCATAGACACGGATATGAATGCCTGTTTTTCCCAGGAGGAGCTGGAGGCTTTAGAGGAGGAGATTCCTGCGGGCAGGATGGGGAGCGCAGGGGAGGCCGGGGAGCTGATCCGGATGCTTGTAAAAGCCCCTGAATACCTGACAGGACAGATCCTTACCATGGATGGAGGTTGGATATGATTATGTATGACGTTGTGATCATCGGTTCCGGTCCGGCAGGACTGTCCGCATCTATTTATGCCAAAAGGGCAGGGCTCAGGGCTCTTACATTAGAGCAGAATCCCTTAAGCGGCGGTCAGGTGCTGAACACCTATGAGGTGGACAATTATCCCGGTCTTTCAGGGATCAATGGATTCGATATGGGAATGAAATTCAGGGAGCATGCGGATAAATTAGGCTGCGAATTTCAGAATACTCTTGTCTGCGGCATAAGAGAGGCAGAGACTGCCCGGGAGAGCGGCTGTCAGGTAAAGGCGGCAGAGGGCAGTGGCAGGGGAAGCGGTAATGCAGAAGAATACGGCGGCGGAAACGGTTTCGTGGTAGAAACAAAGGACGGGGAAATCAGGACCAAAACCATAGTGGCCGCTATGGGAGCCGTCCATGCGAAATTAAAGGTGCCCGGGGAAGAGGAGTTTGCCGGAAGGGGCGTATCCTACTGCGCCACCTGTGACGGCGCCTTTTTCAGAGGAAAGGTGACAGCCGTAGTGGGCGGCGGGGATGTGGCAGTGGAGGATGCCATTTTTCTGGCGCGGTTTTGCGAGAAGGTTTATCTGATCCATCGCCGGGGAGAGCTTCGGGCGGCAGCTATTCTGCAGAAGGAGCTCATGGCTCTTCCCAATGTGGAGATCCTCTGGGACAGGGTCGTCCAAAGCATAGAGGGAGAGCAGCAGGTGCAGTCCCTTGTGCTGAAAAATGTAAAGACCGGGCAGAGTGAGAGTCTTGATACAGACGGTATATTTATTGCTGTGGGGATCGTGCCCTCCGGTGATATTTTGAAGGATATGGTAAGAAGCGATGAACAGGGATATTTTATGGCCGGGGAAGACTGTGTCACAAGCGTGCCGGGAATCTTTGCTGCCGGGGATCTGCGCAGAAAGAAGCTGAGGCAGGTGGTAACGGCGGTGGCGGATGGGGCAAATGCGGTAGCTTCTGTGCTGGACTATCTCAGAGAAATAACAGTATAACAGCGCACATTAGAGTTGGCCATGCGGCCAACTCTTTTTTTCAATAAGCTGACTCGCGAAGCGCGGCAGCGTTTGATTGGAAAGTGATTATATCAGTTGACATAGAAACACGAAAGTGATATATTTATTAAGAAAGATGTAACAAATTTGTAATAATTCATAGGATAATTGAGAAGCTTACAATAGAGAAGAGTAGAGTACTCGGGCAAAGAACGGAGGTTATCATGCGGAGAAAAGTGATGAAAGCAGGCAAACGTACAGCGGTATATGCAGTATCGGCGTTTCTTTTGTTTTCGGGCATGAATATAGATGTATCAGCAGCAGATGCGGCAGGTCTTCCTGCGGCGGGGCTGGATTTCTTTTTATCATCCAATGCAACCAGTGTGAAGAGTCTGAAGGAAGAGGAGGATGCAAATCTTAACGCTGAGAACGAAGTCCCCAAGGCAGAAAGCCCTGAGATGGA
Source organism: uncultured Lachnospiraceae bacterium (assembly GCA_947382625.1). Taxonomy (GTDB): domain Bacteria; phylum Bacillota; class Clostridia; order Lachnospirales; family Lachnospiraceae; genus Suilimivivens. The sequence continues at coordinate 8,715 of CANDAG010000053.1, read as the reverse complement.
CAGCTCCCAGGAGAAAGCAACCGCTTCCCCCACAGCCACCGCAGAGCCCACACCGGCGCCTACGACAGAACCGGTGAAGGAAGAAAAGATAATAGAGGAGACAGCCATTGCCACTACCACCAAGCCTTTAAATCAGGTGGAGAGAGAGATCGAGGCCAAGAGAGAGGAAAAGGGCTTCCGTTCTCTGGTAATCGCAAAGGTAAATGATTATGTGAATGTAAGAAGCATGCCCAGTGAGGAAGGCGAGATCTTAGGCAAGCTGTATGATAAGTCGGTAGGCGAATTTATTTCCGAGCAGGACGGCTGGTATGAGATCGAGTCCGGCAGCGTTACCGGATTTGTGAAGGCAGAATATTGTGTGACCGGTGAGGATGCAGTGTCTCTTGCCAGGGAAGTGGGGACCAGGATCGGAACCGTAAACACTACCACCTTAAAGGTGCGGGAAGAGCCGGGAATGGACGCAGTGGTCTTAGGACTGGTACCTATTGGAGATGAACTGATCGTTACAGAGGAATTAGGCGATTGGGTGAAGGTGGATATCGAGGAAGGCTTCGGATATGTATCCATCGATTACGTGGATCTTTCCACAGAGTTTGTGAAGGCAGAGTCCAAGGCAGAAGAAGAAGCCAGACTTGCCAAAGAAGAAGCAGAGAGAAAAGCTGCACAGGAAGCAGCAAGAAAAGCGGCGGCGAAGAATTCTTCTTCCTCCTCTTCTTCAGGCAGCAACAATATACAGCCCCCTGTGATCTCTTCCGGAAGCGGCAGCGAGATGGGCGCGGCAGTTGCGAATTTTGCCTGCCAGTTCGTAGGCAATCCTTATGTATACGGCGGAACCAGCCTGACCAACGGTGCAGACTGCTCCGGTTTCGTTATGAGCGTATATAACAATTTTGGTGTCAGCCTGCCTCACTCCTCCGCAGCAGACAGAAGCGTGGGAGCATCGGTAGACGGCCTTGCAAATGCACAGCCCGGAGATATCGTGTGCTACTCCGGTCACGTGGGAATTTACGTGGGAGACGGAAAGATTGTTCATGCATCTACCTCCAAGACCGGTATCATCATCTCCAACGCCAATTATCGTTCCGTGCTTTCTGTCAGAAGAATTTTCTAAGAGAGTGCAAGGCGAGCTTTGGAGGTTTTGAAAAGCTTTGTAAGATCAAAATAAGAATTGCAATGTCAGATAATATATACTAAAATAAGGGAATCCCCGTCGCTTGCGGCGGGGATTTTTATCAGGAAGATGACTCGTAGAGCGTGGCATCGTTTGACCAACAGGCTGACTCATGATCAATTGGGAGGGAAATCAATGAAACTGACTATTTCACAAAAAAAAGGCGTTCCTGTTCAGGAGGGGATGATAGGTCTCTTTTTTGAAGACATTAATTATGCTGCGGACGGCGGTCTGTATGCGGAGATGATCGAAAACAGATCCTTTGAGTTCCTGGATTGTTATGGGGACAAAGGAGATTATTATGTGAAGCATGACTGGGGCTATGGCTGGCATCCGGCCGGGAATCCGGAGGATTGCCGCATGGAGTATGTGACGGGAAGTCCTGTAGACAGGAATAATCCTCATTATCTGAGGTTTACGGCTCTGGACGAAAAGCAGGGCTTTGGCAATCAGGCCTATACAGGGATCTTTCTGGAAAAGGGAAAGGAATATAAGGTTTCCTTTTATGCCAGAGCGGTTTCCTATGAGGGAAATGTGCAGATCCTGGTGCGGAAGGAAGGAGAGAGCTGTGCCGAAGCCTGTGTTTTGCTAGAGCATGGGCCCCGGGAGGAAGGACAGTTCTGGCATCGCTATGAGACAGTCCTTAAGGCAGATGAAGATGTGAAGGCCGGGGAATTTGTGATCCTTCTGGAGAAGAAAGGAACTGTGGAATTCGACTTTATCTCTATGATGCCAAAGGACGCAGTGGCAGGAATTTTCCGGAGGGATCTGTTTGAGGCCTTAAAGGAGCTTCATCCGGGCTTCCTTCGTTTTCCGGGAGGCTGTATCATTGAAGGAAATACCCTGGAAAACCGTTATCGCTGGAAGGAGAGTGTGGGAAGCCCCGAGAGCCGCAGAGGAAATTTTAATCGCTGGGCGGTTCATGAGACCAGCAGCGAAAACGGCTGGCATACCAGGTATTCCCATTATAATCAGACACTGGGACTGGGGTATTATGAATATTTCCTGTTGTGTGAGCTGATCGGCGCAAAGCCTTTGCCGGTTATGAACGTAGGATTGGCCTGCCAGTATCAGTCCTATGAGCTGGTAGCCATGGAGGATCCCGCTTTTGGGGAGTTTGTGCAGGACGCCCTGGATCTGATCGCCTTTGCCAACGGTGGAACAGATGACCCATGGGGAAGACTCCGTGCCGAAATGGGACATCCAAAGCCCTTTGGGCTCACCATGCTGGGGATTGGAAATGAACAGTGGCAGACGGATAAGGTGGACTTTTTTGAAAGGTACAGGGCCTTTGAAAAGGCGATCCACGAGAAATACCCGGAGATCAGGCTGATCGGCTCTGCAGGACCGGACGTAACCTCCGACCGTTATCAGAGCGCCTGGGATTTTTACAGAAAGGAAGGAAAAGGGAACCCAACGTTCTGCTATGCGGTGGACGAGCACTATTATGTGAAGCCGGAATGGTTTTATGAGCATACGGATTTTTATGATGAATATGCAAGGGACGTGAAGGTATTTTCAGGGGAATACGCCGCCCATCCGGTAAACGGCATGAACCGCGGGGATGCCAATACTCTTGCCGGTGCGCTGGCGGAGGCCGCATTTCTTACCGGGGTGGAGAGGAATGCGGATGTGGTAGTGCTTGCCTCCTATGCCCCTCTTTTTGCCCGACTGGGATATGCCCAGTGGTCACCGGATATGATTTGGTTTGACGAGGAAAAGGTTTACTGCTCTCCCAGCTATTATGTGCAGAAGCTTTACAGCGAGCATATGGGGACCGTGACAATGCCTATGGAGGGACAGGAGAAGGCTCTTGCCGAAGAGAAGCTTTATGTGAATGTGACCCTGGATGAGAAGAGGGACGAGTATATTCTGAAGGCAGTAAACCCGGGGCCTGATCAGAAGGAGCTGGAGCTGCGGGATGAGGCCGGAAATCCGATCTGCGGCAAGGCTTCGGCGTGGGTGCTGACAGGGGATGCCGGATGGCAGAGAGAAGACGGTCAGGATGGGGAAGAGCGGTCTTCGGCAGGCTGGCCCTTACCTCAGGCATCCTCCATAAAGAAAGAAGAGATTTCCATTGACGGAAAGCTCCTTTTGTCCCCGGAGAGCTTTTGCGTGGTAAGGATCGCCCTTTAGATCAGAAAGCATTCACAGTGAAATAGTCTGAATTTAATTTTTGAAGAAAAAATCATTGACAAAAGAGAGCTTGTACAAGATTCACAAACTTTTTGGAAGGCATGTTCAAAAAAAGAAACATCCTCAAAAATGAGGGGAAAAGTTATCCACATTGCAAAAGGCGATAAAAACGGGATTTCTCACTTATACACGAAGTTATCCACATTATCCACCAACGAAAAAAAAGAATTTCGAGAGAAAATTAAATGTTAATTAAGAACGGATGTTTTGTGGATTGTGATAGAAGGGCAAAAAAAGACGAATCCTGTCAGAAAAGCCCGATGTGGAAATTGTCCGAAAATTAAGAGTTTTGAAAAGGAAAAACAGGAATTGTTGCATAACAGATACAAGCTGTGGTATAATATTTCCACAATAATCCAAAGAAAGGATGATGAGAATGAAATATATTATCGTGGGCAAGAACATTGAGGTTACACCGGGACTGCGCAGCGCTGTGGAAGACAAGATCGGTAAGCTCGAGAGGTATTTTACAGAAGAGACAGAGGTTCATGTAACCTTAAGCGTGGAGAAGGAGAGACAGAAGATCGAGGTTACCATTCCCGTCAAGGGAAGTATCATCCGTTCTGAGCAGGTAAGCAATGATATGTATGTATCCATTGACCTGGTGGAGGAGATCATAGAAAGACAGCTTAAGAAGTATAAGAATAAGCTGGTGGACCAGAAGCAGTCATCAGGCTTTTTTAAACAGGAATATATCGATAAGGAATACATGGAGGATGAGGAGGTTAAGATCATCCGCAGCAAGAAGTTTGACATTAAGCCCATGTATCCTGAGGATGCCTGTATCCAGATGGAGCTTTTGGGACATAATTTCTTTGTATTCTGCAATGCGGAGACGGAGCAGATCAATGTGGTTTATAAGCGCAAGGGCAATACCTACGGACTGATTGAGCCGGAATATTAATGAAACAGGATCAATAATAGAATAGCCGAAAGGGATGTGCGGCATGCCGCACATCTTTTTTGGAATAAGGATGGCTTGCGAGGAGGGCTATCCTTTGTTTGACGTGTGAGGAAATTTATGTTTATTTTTCAGACAGCGGCATTTCTTATATTAATATTGTGCATCGCACGGAAATTCCGGATCCAACTGGTAGAAGCGATTCCGGTGGGAAGCAGTCTTTTGATCCTTGGACTATATCTGCTTGCCTTTTTTCGCCTCCTTTCTTTTTCGGATTATCTGGCCATAGGAGCGGTGGCGGCAGCAGGGGTTTATCTGGCAAGACTTCCGGGCAAAAAAAGAAAGGACCTGCTTGGGTTTGCCGGAAGGGAAATGGCAAGCCCTGCCATGTTGACCGCGTTGGTCATGACAGTGGTTATGACAGTCTGCGTCAGTGGTAAGCCGGTAAGCTGGTGGGATGATTATAATTTCTGGGCCACGGATGTGAAGTCGCTTTTTTATCTGGATGGCTTTGCAGGCAAATATGCCAATGTAGCGCCGGAGTTCGGGGATTATCCGCCGGGAACCCAGCTGATGAAGTGGTGGTTCCTGCATTTTTCACCGGGAGAGTTCAGGGAAGGACTGATGTTTGCCGGATACTATTTTTTGAATCTGTCCTTTTTGTTCCCTCTGCTTAAGGTATTAAATGGAGGCTTCGGGGCTTTACGAAAGCTGCCCCAAATGCTGCTGGCAGCGGTGGTTCTCTGGTCTTTTCCGGCAGTGGCGGAGGCCTTCTGGTGCGACGGATGCTGTGCGGATCTGACGATGGCTCTGGTGTACGGTGCGTTTTTGGTGTCGGTGGCAGACCGGGAGGGACGGAGCAGATTCTTTTATTATGGAAGACAGGCTTTGTTTCTGATGGTGCTGGTCCTATGCAAAAATACAGGCTTTATGTGGGCCGCTTTCGGGCTTCTCTTTGATTACGGGTATCATTTCTTCTTTTTACGGTCTGCCTCCGAAGGAGGATTTCATAAGAGGAATACCGGTCGGAGGGAATCTCATAAGAAACCGGAAGGCTGCCTTAAGCCGCTCCTGGCGGTTAGCCTGCTCCCGGTGCTGACGGAGGCCTCCTGGCTCGGGTATTGTCTGTGGAACCGCAGGGTGGCCAAGCTTACGGGAACGGCGATCCAGATGGCAACCGGGGGGATGAATATCCCGGCTTATCAGGAAGAGATGGTGAAGGCCTTTATAGAGGCTTTCCTTGTATGGCCTTTGCACAGAGGAAAAACCCCGGGGATAGACTTAAGTCCTCTGGCGCTGTTTGTGCTGTTGTTGGTTTTTGTATTTGTCCTTTGGAGGCTACATGTGCTGGAGGGAAAGAAGGCGGCTTATGCAGGAGGCTTTCTTGCAGTGACGGGAGTGGTGTTTTACAGTATCAATCTGATCAGCCATCTGACCATTTTTGCAGTGGAGACCCAGTACTTAGAGCCCTTTGGCATGGTATCCTCCATTGAAAGGTATGGAGCGCCCTTTGCCATAGGGGGCATGTATCTTCTGGCGTTCTTTGCCATGAGGGGGCCTTGGGCCCGGGGGGGAGCCATTTGCTGTGCGGTGTTTGTGCTTCTGACAACGGATCTCGGGGCGGCTTACCGGGCGCTCTGGGGCTACCGGAGTGGAACGGAGGAGATCCTTGCCGGGCGGGAGGAGATCATCGATGAGGAGGCAGAAGGTTTTCTTGCTGCGGTGCATGGCGGAGAAGGAGACAATGCACTTGGCCGGACATCGGGCAGGTTCTCAGGCAGATTCTCAGACAAATCCTCAGAGAGGGGATCCGGCGGTATTACCGGAAGAGTGCTGTATCTGCGGGATATTTCGGATGTGAGCTGGGTGCGGAATACTTATGTAGGCTTTGCCGCATCGCCAGTGTCTGTGATGTATGGAAATGTAGATGTGCATGCGGCAGATCCGGGAACAGTGGCAGGCAGCCTCAGGGACGCCCATGCCGGTTTTTTGTATGTGGATCAGCTTTCAGGTGAGGGAGAGGAAATATTCAGGCCCTTTATGAGAGGAGAGGATTTTTCTTACGGCCGTCTGTATCGGGTGGAGGAGACAGAGGAAGGGATAGTTTTGTATGGAGCAGAATAAAGCGAGATGGGAGATACCGGTGATCATTCCCTCCTATGAACCGGATGAAAAGCTTCCCGGTCTTTTAAAGGCGTTAAAAGAGGCGGGATTCCAAAATATTGTGCTGGTGGATGACGGAAGCGGAGAAGGCTTTGAACGTTTTTTTCAGCAGGCACAGGAGGAGTACGGCTGCCGGGTGCTTCGCCATGCGGTCAACCAGGGAAAGGGGCGTGCTTTAAAGACGGCGTTTAATTTCTGCCTTCAGGAATTTAAGGATGCAGTGGGGGTGATAACTGCTGACTCAGATGGTCAACACTCCCCGGAATGTATCCTTGCCTGCGGGGATGCTTTGCTTGCCCATCCGGATGCTCTCATTTTAGGGTGCCGGTGCTTTGAGGGAGAGGATGTGCCGGCCCGTTCTGAATTCGGCAATAAATGTACCCGGGCAGTGATGAAGTATCTTACCGGGATCACAGTGTCTGATACCCAGACAGGGCTGAGAGGGATTCCGGCCTCTTTTATGGAGCAGCTCCTTATGGTAAAGGGAGAGAGGTTCGAGTTTGAAACCAATATGCTGCTTGAGACAAAGGAGAGAAAGATCCCTATTGTGGAGGTACCCATCCGCACTATTTATATAGAAGAAAACCGCACAAGCCATTTTAACCCCATTAAGGATTCTTTGAAGATTTATATGATATTCGGCAAATTCCTGTTTTCTTCCCTGTCCTCGAGTGTGGTGGATCTGGTGCTGTTTTCGCTGTTCTGCTTTTTGATGCGGGATATGCAGTGGGGCAGGATCGGCTATATCACGGCGGCAACGGTGCTTGCAAGGGTGCTTTCTGCCTTTTATAATTATTCTCTGAATCTGAAGGTGGTTTTCCAGAGTGAGAAAACCGTACGCTCTACCTTGCCAAGGTATATTTTGCTGGCGGCGGTGCAGATGTCCCTAAGCGCCTTTTTGGTGGGAAAGCTTTATCCCCTGTTCGGCGGCGCTGAGGTGTTGATCAAGATGCCCGTGGATGTGTTCCTGTTTTTCTTAAGCTTTCTGATCCAGAGGGAGTTTGTCTATGCGGACAGGAAAAGCTGAAGAAAGGACATCCGGATATCTCTGTGCCTGAGAAGGGTCAGAGGGAGCGGAGGGCGGCGTCTTTTGGGCTTTCTTTTGGTAATTTTCCACAGCCGGGTCTTTCATGTTAAAATGACGGAACCATTCCTTGGTCTCCTGATTTTTTTCGGTGAGAGACCTGTTTTTGTACAGAAAACGGGTGAGAGCGTAGCAGTCGATCCATATTTCATTGTTCCCCTCCTTTTGGGATTCGTCAAAGATCAGCTGCATACCCCAGTGGAGGTGGACGGTTTCGATGTTGTTAGTGTTTTCCTTAGTGCTGTAGCCGGTATGACCCATATAGCCGATCACATCTCCGGCGGTGACCACGCTTCCCTCCTTTAGCTCCAGGGCATAGGGGAAGTTCTGACGCAGGTGGGCATAGTAGTAGTAACGTTTCCCGTCGAAGCTGCGGATACCGATGCGCCAGCCGCCGTACTGATTCCAGCCGAGAGCTTCCACATAGCCGGACTCAATGGCGATGATGGGGGTGCCGATCTGCCCCATCATGTCGTGTCCTAAATGGGGACGCTTGTAGCCATAGCTTCTGGAAGAGCCAAAGTCATCATAATCAGTGTATTCAAAGCCTTTGGCAATGGGAGAAAAGGCCTTAAGGCCATAGACCTTTTTCCACTGTCTGCCGCCGTCTTCCGTTTCCTGCTCAATCTCATATTCTCCTACCATTCCCCCAAGCACGGCCTCATAGGCTTCATAATAATACTTATAATATTTCATGTCCTCTGTGAGCTCTGCCATGGTGGTCTTACCCTCAGAAAGCTCCGAGGCCAGCTTTTCCAGCAGGGAGACACTCTTTTTTCCGAAGGTCCCCCCTTCCTTTGCCCCCACATAGGCAAGCAACTCGATCCAGTTTAAATGCACCGGGGCGTCATAGCTGTTTACATCCAGATCGTAGGCAGCGCAAAGAGCCTCGTAGGTGATGTTGAAATCCACCCACTTGATGTATTCGCCGTTTGCGCCGGCGGCTACCTCAACGGCGGCTGTTTCACTTTCAGTTTGTACGGATTGCCGGCCCTTGATCAGGCAGACCAGGATAAGGAGGAGGGCGAGTATGAGAATTGTGACAAAATAGCAGATTTTTTTCATGGATCAGACACCTGCAGAAGAGAGGTTATGAAATTGTATGAAAAGATCAAACCAAATATTCTTGACAAAAAATTAACAATATCCCGAGTTTGACATTTAAAGAGGCAAGAGTCCCATGGTTACTGGATTCCTGCC
>CANDAG010000052.1 GCA_947382625.1 uncultured Lachnospiraceae bacterium | reverse complement strand
ATCCACTCATCCATCATTTCCCCTATCCAGATCCCGTTGATCCCCAGACCACAGACTACCGACAAAAGAAATCCTGCTCCTACACTAAATCCCCAAATTCCTCCAATCGCTATGATCATCGGTCTTATCACGCAGCCTGCCGCCTTTAATGCATGTCCATATGCATGCCCCTGGGAACGGCCTATGGCAATAAAAACATCTATTACCATTACCTGACGTGCAATAGAGATCACATCCTCAGAGGAAGTAAATATCCCTAAAATCCTTCTGTAAAAAACCAAAAACAATACTGAAAAGAACAGATTACAGACAAGCCCTATCCCTGCCGCCTGTTTGGCCAGCTTCCCCGATCCCTCATATTCCTTTGCCCCGACCATCTGGCCGATCACAATCTGCGATGCCTGAGCAATGGCAGCCCCCAAAAGATAATTATAGCTGCTTATCATCTGGGCATATGTCTTAGCCGCCAAAACCGTTGCCGGAAGTGCTGTAATAAATGTCACTGTCACAAGCTTCGCCATCATATATGAGAAGCTTTCCACGCCCAGGCTGACACTGGTTTTCAGCATTTCCCCCATATGCTTTCTGGCATTTAACTGCTTAAAGGTCAGAAATTCACCGGAATGCCTCACAAACGGGACAAGAACGATCAAAAACCCTACACACTCGCTGACAGCCCGAACGATACTGATCCCTGCAACCCCTTTAATCCCCATAAAATCTGTTAAGATAAAAAAAGACCCCAAAATATTAAATATATTTATCCCGATGATGGAAATCATCGGCAAAATGAATCGGCCATTGCACCGTAAATGCGCGGAACAATACGCCATCATAAACTGAACCGCACAGGTTCCTCCCACTATCCTCAGATACTGCGCTGCGTCCGCAATAAGCATCTCCTCCAGACCCACCATGCGAACAAGGGGCTCTGCAAAAACAAGAGCGATCAGACCAAAAACAATTCCGATACTTATACTGAGCATTGCGCCAAGCGTAACGATTTCTTTTCTTTCCTTCTGATTTTTTGACCCGATCGCCCGATTTGCAAGTATCATTGAACCGGAAGCAAACATTGTGGAAAACACAAGGATAACATTCAGAATCTGGTTTGATACCGCAACCGAAGCTGCCGCATGATCTGATACCCGGCTGAGCATCATGGTATTTACTGAGCCAACCAGCGTCTTCAGGACTAATTCCGCAAAAAGCGGAACTGCTAATTGGATCATATGTATTATCCTTTTATTGTCCATAATTTTTCCAATGCTGCTTTTCTTTCTTTTTGGTACTTTAATTCTATCCCATTACCGCCATAGATGATATTAGATATTTTTTATAAAATTGTACAAAACATAGATGTTTTATGGCAACTTTTACCTTTAATCAATGTTTTTCATTTACTTTTTCACGAAACATTGTACAAAACATCGATGTTTTGGTTGTATTTTTAGGTTAATTGTGCTATTATGATTAAATGTTATGTATCGTTTTAAAGACTTTCAGGAGAAACCGACATGCCCCATTATGAGTACAGCGAAGCCCGTGAACATACTACCGAAGGATTTCCTTTAGCCTATTATCTTGCCAGCAGAGATGCCATATATTCTCCCAAGCTTTTTCATTGTCACAGGGAATTTGAATTTGGAAGAATTCTTACCGGATCATTAGACTACTATATAGGAAACACCATATACCATTTAGAGGAAGGTAATTGCTATTTTGTACGGCCCGGAATACTGCACGGATGCAGAAAAGAAGACTGCGATTTTGAATCTGTTGTATTTGATTTTGACACGCTCATCAACAGCCCTAACTCGAAAGTACTTGAAAATATTAAAAAGGTCGCTGAGCAGACTCCAATCCCTCCGCTTATTACGCCCGAAAAGAATTCTGATATCTGCCGGATCATTGAGACGATCATTTCATTTTGCAGGAATGATATCAGCGATCATATACTATCGATCGTCGGAAACTTATATCTGTTTTTTGGATGGATAAACGAACACGATCTATGCGAAACAGAAAACAATGAGATTTCCTCCACCGAAGAGGCCCGGCTTAAACGTGTATTAGATTATATCGATCAAAATTATGATACCCCTGTAACACTTTCAAATCTGGCTGACTGTGCCGGAATGTCTCCCTGTTACTTTACTTCCTTCTTTAGGAGAATCCTGCACAGACCGCCAATTGATTATCTGAATTTTTACAGAGTTGAAAAAGCATGCGCCCTTCTGTTAAATTCCAATCATTCTATCACTGATATCGCTTATAAAACAGGTTTCAACAGCAGCAGCTATTTCGACAAAACCTTCAAAAAATACAAAGGGATCTCTCCAAAGCAATATCAGCAGGAGGTTAAAAAAACCAGGAACAAATAATCCTTACTTTTTCTATCCCTTAATCCCCGAAGCCGCAATGCTCTGCTTCAACTGTTTTGAAAACAGGACCGATACCAGCATCACCGGTGTGATCGTCAGGATTGAAAGTCCCATCAGGGCATTCTGCTTCGTCCCCATATTGTTGGAGATATTATAGAGGGCCACATTTAAGGTCCACAGCTTCTGATCCTCCGTCACCAGCCAGGCCCAGAAAAAATCATTCCAGTTTCCAATGAAGGTCTGCAGGGCGATCAGAGATATGATCGGCTTGGATAAAGGCATACAGATCTCCCTGTAAAGGTAGAGAGAACCCGCTCCATCTAACGCCGCCGCCTCAAAATAGCTGCCGGGGATCTGATCAAAAAAGCCCTTGTACAAGTAAACATAAAAGCCATATGGATACAGGAAAGGCAGAAGCAGGGCAGCATAATTGTTATAAGCTCCCATCTGACGGTACATGATCAGCTGGGGCAGCATGATGCTGGCAAAGGGGATCATCATTCCTCCCATAAAGAACAATAATACAAACCGGCCTGCCCGTTGCGACAACTGACGGCTTATCACAAAGGCACAGACGGAGCAGAGGATCACCTGCGCGATCATGGCAAACCCGATCACAATAATACTGTTTAAGACAAAGGCAAAAAATCCAAGTCTGACCACCTGAGGACTTCCGGGATAAATATAAGCCGGCATCTGGAGGTAATACTTAAAGCTCTCCAGGTTAAGCAGATTGTTGGTTTTCTGAATGACGCCTGCCATTTTACCGACAGTTTCGTATTTTTCCGATGTGGCATTCAGAATATCCCTTGTCCAGGCTTCGTCATAATCTCCTTCAGGACCGTAAGAAAGCCCCTGGGCGGAATACTCATATCCAATGGACTCACAGGCTCTCACATACCGGTCATCATGCAGCAATACTTCCTTTTTGATAGCCGTGCTGGCATAAATGCCGTAATCCCGTTCCATTTGCAGCTTCATCTGGTGCGCTCTGGAGTGAAAAAGGGTTTTTCCATCCCTGACTCCGTATATCTGGATCTCCATGACAGAGGCATCAGGCATTTTGTAGGAGACAGAAAACATTGTAAGGATACTGTCCTGCATCATCAGATCCTTTTGCTGTGCCTCATCCCTTATCTCCAGATCGCTGTAATCCAGAACTATGGAAATACTGTTGGCCTTAGCCGGAAGGAGCTTGAGAGGCACTTCATAGATCTTCGAATTATCCTTCATAGAACAGGACAGGGCAAACAGGAAAGGATACAGCATCAGCGCCGCAAAAATTATGGAAAGAACTGCGGCTGTCCTTTTCAGGAAACGGTCAGACTTATGCTTTACTCTGCCATGCTCTCTGTCCTTTTTCGTCTTCTTCTCTCTTAACTCACGGCTTGAAATATTATGCAATGTCATATCAGACGGCCTCCCCTCTCTCAATTCTTTTCTGCCTTTTCCAGTTTCATCTGGGCAAAGGTCAATACAGCGATCACCACCAGAAGCACGATGGAAGCTGCTGAGCCTCTTCCGTAATTCAGATCCTGCTGAAAGGCGTTATAGATATAAATCCCCTGCGTGGTAGATGCACCGCTGGGACCTCCGGATGCGTACATATAGGGCCCGTCCAGAAGCTGCATGGTCTGGATCACACACATGACCAGCTGGATGAAGATCATAAATGCGATATTCGGAAGGATGATATATATGATCTTTTTGAATCCCGTACATCCATCCAGTGCAGCAGACTCCATAATATCTGTAGAAACACCCTGAATAGCCGACAAATAGAGCAGAACTGTCAGGCCGCCTCCCAATACCCCCGGAAAAATAATACAAAACTTTACAAGCTCCGGATCGCTCAGCCATGCCTGAGGAGCTCCTCCGAAGAAACCCAGAATCTGGTTGGCCACGCCGTAATCAGGATGCCAGATCCATTTCCAGATGATCACATTGACCGATGTGGGGATCAGTGCCGGAAGAATATAAAGTGTGGTAAGGCATTTCTGGAGGCGCACCAGCTCATTGAGCAGCAGGGCCTGGATCAGGGGAATAAAAAAGCACATACAGATCTGCAGTATCAGAAATATAAATGTGTTTTCCCAGGATTCCCAGTAAAATCTCATACGGAACATAGACTTGTAATTTTCCAGGCCTGTAAATTTCCCCGGAGGGGAGATCGGGTCATATTTAAATAAAGATATGACAAAGGCGCTGAGGATCGGATAGTATTTTAGCCATGCGGTAAACAGCATAGGAAAGAACAAAATACACCAGGGTGTTATTTTTCTGCGGAGCTGATAATGTTTTCCGGATAAATGCTTTTTATTCATTGACCTGCCTCCTTTACTTGGACTGCAGTATAGCAGGATTTTTCTTTTCCTGAAATGTGTTTGTTTTTCTTTCGTGTCACATATTTTAAGGATTTTTGAAAAACCTTTTAACAGGCTTAAGAAATGTGACTTTTTTGAAAAAGGATATTGATTTAGGGTCATTTTCAAAGGAATAAGGATTTGCTATGATTAGTGCACAAACAACGAGCTGCCGTTCCACGAACAGCTCTTATGTTAAACAAAGGAGGTTCCTTATGAAGAAAAAATGTATTGCAATTTTACTTAGTCTGACCATGCTGGCAGGCGTCCTTGCCGGATGTGGCTCCGGTCAGAAGGATTCCCCGGCTCCGGAGCCGGAACAGACGGCTGCGCCGGAGGAAAAAGAGGATACCGCACAGGCAGAGGATACTGCTCCTGCCGAAGAGACGGAAACTGAAGAAACCGAAAAAGAACCTGTGGAGCTGACGCTCTGGGTTACCAGCCGCAACGCTGATGACTGGTCCTCATCCATGAAGCAGAAATTCCTGGATGAACATCCCTGGATCACTTTAAATGAGGTTGTAAAGGAAGGAGATCCCGGCAATGAATTTTATCAGGGAGTTGCCTCCGGCACAGCCCCCGACCTGATCACCTGCTCCTTTACAATGATGAACTCTTATATCGCTGCAGGTATCTTAGAGCCCCTGAACCGCTATACCGACAATTGGGATGAGTGGGATAATTATACACAGGAATATGTCGATATGTTTACGCGGGACGGCAATATATACGGTATACCGAATTCGGTAGCTCCTATGCTTTTTGGTTACAATAAAGCCCTTTTTAGCGAAGCCGGGATCACGGAGCCGCCCAAAACCTGGGACGAAGCCATTGAAGCTGCCAAAAAGATCAACGACCCTGACAACCAGGTGATCGGATACGCCACACTGGCTGCAGAGTGGACAGAATGGTTCTTCCAGTATTATGTATGGCAGGCCGGCGGGGATCTGACCAAAGAAAATGAAGACGGTACTGTGGAGCTGACATTTACAGATCCGGCAGTAATAGAAGCTGCAAAGTATTATCAGAGACTTAGAGGCGAAGGCGTTTTGCAGAGCGACCTGACCCTGAAATTCGGCGATCTGGTTACCAACTTCGGACTGGGTAAGATCGGCATGATGCCCTTCGCCGGTGACTGGGTAGTGGAAGCCATATCAAACGGGATCGATCCTGATGATCTGGGACTTTGCCTGCCGCCTGCAGGCCCCGGCGGAGAACAGGCTACAGCTATTGCCGGTGACTGCTATGTAATAAACGCCAAGTCAGATGATGCCAAAAAAGACGCTGCATGGGAATATGTCAGTTATATGACCGGGCGCGAATACCGGACCTCTTACTTTGAGAATCTGGCTACCAAAGGCGCACCGAACCCTGTTATCATTCCCAGAGATGACATGAGTGTAACTGATTTCTACGAGTTCCCTGATGAGTATAAGGAAGTCCTTGAAAATGTCAAAACAGTAGGACGTCTGGAATTCTACGGAAAAGCAGACCTGGGCTCTTATGTAGACCGGGCAGTACAGCAGATTCTGGTCGATATCAATTCCGATCCGGAAACTGTATTTGCAGAAGCCCAGAGCCAGTGTGAAAGTGAGGCTCTCGAATCCTTTAACGAGGTAAATAAAAGATAAAAGGATCATTAGCGGATCAGCCAAAAGATGCGGGAGCTCCTGCATCTTTTGGCTGATTGCTTATATGGATGAACCTATGGTAAAATGGAGCAGGAGACATAGAGCTTTATGACGATATTGGATATGATCAGAAAAATAAAATATCATTGGAACAACATAGTAACGGCGCAGTTACGCAAAATAAGCATTTTCCCCAGACTGATCACGGCGTTTTTTCTGCCTCTTCTGGTGTTCTTTTTTGTTGTTTTCTTTTCCTACCGTCAATACTATACAGAAGTCAACAATAATCTTGACAGATATATCTCTTTGCTTTTGCAGAATGTTGCCCTGAAGATCAATGAAACCATGCAGGATTACGAAAACATAGCCTTGCTGTTTTATGATGATTCCCGGATCATCCAGGCTCTTTCCGAGAATGCACAGATCTGGCAGGAAGGTGGTCTGGAATCGGAGCCCTACGAAAAGAATCGGTTTCTGATCGAAAATAAGCTCTATAACGTGGCGGCAAACCAAAAATATATCATTAACATGCAGGTTGTAACACCCTATGCCCAATATCATATGGCAGAAGAAAACGGATATCAAAGAGGAGGCACGATCCGGGATCTTGATCAGTTTTATGAGAGCATTTACTATCTCCGTCCCCAGGAAAGCCATGGACGCCCTATATGGATCGATGACAGCAGCCAAGTGAAAACCTTCTACAAAAACGAACAGAATCTCTACGGCTTTGCCAATATCGTTACATTGGAGGTGGCGGTTTATCATCCGATCCATCGTGATTTCCTGGGCGTTCTGCTGATAAATATCGATCTGAATGCTTTTTCCGGCGCTGCCGTCGGATTTGAATCCTATAATGACGGAAATATTTTTCTGGCAGGCAGCAGCGGCCTGCTGACGGGATTTCAGCCAAGCCTCTCCGCTCCCTCTTATCCGGAAAAAATGCTGGTTTTTTCGGAAATGCAGAAAGCCCAAAAAAATATCATCAGAAGCTCTATCAGCGATCAGGAGGTTCTGCTTGCCTATGAAAAGGTACCTGATGTGGATTTCTTTACGGTTTATATCGCAGATCTTGGCGTTCTGCTTGAGCGCCCCAGGCAGATAAGAAATCTGTGTGCGGCAGCATTCATCTGTGCCGTACTGGTATGTATTATCCTTTCCTATTATGTCACCATCAGCATCTCCTCTCCCATTGAGCAATTGATCCAGGTCATGCAGAAGGCCGGTGACGGCAAATGGAAGCTTCGCTATGAAAGCAAAGGTCACGATGAGATCAGTATCCTCGGGAATCGATTTAATGAGATGACCGACAAAACAAACAATCTGATCGATCAGGTATATTTGCTGGAGATCAAGCGTCAAAAGCTGCTGCTCAGCCAGAAAAATGCTCAGATGGATGCGCTGCTTATGCAGATCAACCCTCATTTTCTGTATAACACACTGGACATCATACGCTGGGAGGCCATGTATGAAGCAGGCGGCGAAAGCCGGGTCACAGAAATGATTGAAAAATTCAGCAGGCTATGCCGCATGAGTATGGGCGGCGGCAGCGGGACCATCCCACTGGCCGAAGGGCTCGCCCATGCCAGAACCTATCTGGAGGTTATCAATTTCCGTCACAATGACAAGATACAGCTAAAGCTTCAGACAGAAGTTGATCCGGAAAAGCTGTTCATTCCACGTTTTCTTTTGCAGCCCTTTATGGAAAACGCTATCATACATGCCTTTGGCGACGGCAGCAAGGGATTCCGGATCCGGATACATTCCTTTGAAAAACAGGGCTCTCTCCACATTCTGGTAGAGGACAACGGCAAGGGCATGTCCAGAGAACAGGTTATCGGCCTGGAGCAGGCAATCCTCAGCGAAAGGGCTGCGGAAGAAAGCATTGGTCTGGCCAACGTAAACCAGCGGATACGGCTTTTTTACGGAGATGCCTACGGCATCCATATCAAAAGCACTCCCGGAACCGGCACCGGGATGGAGATCGTACTTCCCTTGAGATACCATTCGGAAAATATGGAAAGTATGGGAGCTACAGAACACGAAGCAGCTATCGGAAGCAGTAAGGAGGATACGCCACATGATCTATCAGGCTTTGATCGTAGATGATGAAGAAATAGTCTGCCGGGGACTGGCACAGTTTATCAAATGGGAGGAACACGGATTTGAGGTTGCCGGCATTGCTTATAATGCAGACGACGCACTGGCTCTGCTAAAAACCATCCATGTGGACGCCTTATTTATAGATATCCGGATGCCCGGAAAAACCGGACTTGAAATGCTTCCCATAATAAGAGAGGAATATCCCGATATCAAAACCGTCATCCTCAGCAGCTATTCAGACTTTTCCTATGCCCGGGAGGCGCTTCGCTACCAGGTCTTCGATTATCTGACCAAGCCCGTGAACCTAAAGGAAATGGAAGGATTGCTGGACAGGCTTTGTGACGTGTTTGAAGGACAGCAAAAACAATCGGAGCTCTATGCCAACAGGACAAAGGCATTGCTGCTTTCTGCCGCCAGGGGCTATCAGGAAATGCTGCCGGATAAATTTGATCTTCCCCAAATGGAAGGTTGGCTCGGACTGGCTCTTGCCCTGCGAAACTGCCAGCTGCCCGAAAATGAGCTTCTGCAAAAGAAAAATGCCATGAAAGAGCAGATCATGGCAGTCGTTCCGGAAGCCATCCTATTGGATGAATCTGTATTCAGTCTTTTTGCCATGATCCCCTGCAGGACAGAAAAAAACGGCGATACCTTCCTCTCCATGCTGGACACCCTGTGCGAAGCCTGGCAGGAATGGGCCTGCGGCGTCAGCAGCTTTCAGGCAGACCTCAATACACTCCATGAGGCCTGGCAGGAGGCACAGCAGGCCCTGTGCTATCACCGGGCAGAAAAAAGAGGAGGTATGATCTTATATCGCAATATCAAACCTCTTTTTGCCGGGGAGGTACCGCAGATCCAGGAAATCCTTACAGAAACAGTAAACCGCCTTGCAGATCCCTCCAAACGGGATCAGGTGCTTTTGTACGTCCAACAGGGAATCAGCCAGCTCCTTAAGGAGGGAGCTGACTTTACTAACCATCAGATCATTTGTATCCGGTATCTGATCGAATTGAACGGATACCTTCATAAGTTCAACCTGCCGGAGGAGGAGCTTCACACACATTTAAACGAAACCCTTTCTTCCCTTTTGCTCTGCCAGAGAGAACACGAAGTGTCAGAGCATGTACTGTGTTATTTAGAATGGCTGCTCACACTCCTGTCCCGATCCGATGATCAGCAGCTTGGAAAAGGGATCATTCGTGAGATCCAGCTGTATATCCGTCAAAACTACAATCAGGATATCAGCCTGAACTCCCTCTCAGAGCAGTTTTATCTTCACTCCAATTACTTAAGCAGGCTGTTCAAAGAAAAAACAGGCAAAAACTTTATTGATTACCTCATCGAGGTTCGTATGGAAAAAGCAAAGGAGCTTCTGCATAGCACCGATCACAAGATCATTGAGATCTGCGCAATGACCGGATATGATAATCCCCGCTATTTCAGCAAGCTTTTTAAGCAATACACCGGCATGACCCCCAGAGAATATCGCGAACAAAAGTGATTCTCTCTGTTATCCTTCAGGAGCACTTCTCCCCAGCCACAGCCGCCTTCACACCTGCCGGTTCACTCTTTCCTGCCATCCTGCGACGGATTCCTGCATAAATCGTACCAGAGATATTATGCCACACGGAAAAAATTGCTCCCGGCAGTGTGGCAAGGGGATTGGCTGCAAAATTTGCTGTGGCAAGAGAAATTGCCAGTCCGCTATTCTGCATCCCCACCTCAATTCCTATGGCAGTTATCTTTTTCTCCTCCAGCTTCAGCAGCCTGGCTGCTCCTGTACCCAGACCAAGGCCGACTATATTATGAATCGCTACCACTACCATCACTAACGCTCCACAGGATACGATCTTCTCCGCGTTGCTTCCCACAATCCCTGAAATGATCATCACAATAGCGATCACCGATATCAGCGGAAGCAGCTCCCTGATCGCATCAATCTGACTGGGAAATAACCGATAGATCAATATTCCCAGAAGAACCGGAAGCAGTACTACCTTTGTCACGGACAGCATCATAGTGACAAGAGACACCTCCACCCAGGAGCCAGCCAGGAGATATACAAGTACCGGCGTACAGATTGGTGCCAGTATGGTAGACACAATGGTCATTCCCACAGACAGGGGCACATCGCCTCCCGCCACATAGGTGATCACATTACTTGCCGTTCCGCCCGGACAGCAACCCACCAGGATCACTCCCAACGCCAGATCCGCCGGCAGTGCAAACAGCTTTGCCAGGGCAAATGCAGTGATCGGCATCACTGTATACTGCAGCAAAAAACCGACACATAAGTCCTTCGGTCTTGTAAAAACAATTTTAAAATCATCCGTCTTAATGGTAAGCCCCATGCCAAACATGGCTGCTCCCAGAAACCATGTGGTATAATCCGTCGCCCAGGAAAATCCCTTTGGATATAAAAAAGCGATCACGGAAAAGATAATGATCAGCACGGCTATATTTGTTGACATAAAATTACATATCTTTTTAATTTGACTCATAACAATTCCCTCTTTATCTTTTCAAACCCTTTTTACGTCTCCAAGCATTCCATGCTTTTCATACTGCAAAACAGATGTTATTTTATTTTTTTCATCCACAAATACCACCTTTGACGGATACTCTGTGACTTCCTCCGGCGTCATCTGGGCATAACACATAATGATCACCTTATCCCCTGTGGAAACCATACGCGCCGCCGCTCCGTTTAAACAGATGGTTCCGCTTCCGGCTTCCCCTGCAATTACGTAGGTCTCAAACCTCGCCCCGTTATCCACATCTGCGATCTGCACCTTTTCATATTCAAGAATCCCTGCAGCCTCCATCAGTTCTTCATCAATGGTAATACTTCCCACATAGTTAAGCTCTGCCTGGGTCACCGTAGCCCTGTGGATCTTGCTTTTTAACATTGTAAGGATCATCCTTGTCCCCCTCCTTATATCTGTTCGGTTCACGCACTTTAGATATTTCTGATAAATTCCTTATACTTCCATAATAAAATTATCGATCAGCCGGGTTTTCCCAATATAAACCGCCATGGCAACAAGGACTCTGCCCTCCGCTCTGGCAAGAGGCTGTATACTGTCTGCATCCACCATCTCTACGTAGTCAATCCTGGCTAAAGGCTCTGCTTCTATCACTCTTCTCATTGCTGTCAGAACTGACTCCCCATCCCGTTCTCCCTTTTTCATCATTTCCTCACCGCAAAAAACTGCTCTGGATAGAACAAGCGCCGCCTTTCTTTCCTCTTTGTTCAGGTAAGTATTTCTTGAGCTTTTGGCAAGACCGTCCTCCTCCCGGATAATGGGGCATCCCACAATCTGGATATCCATGTCCAGATCCCGGACCATCCGCCGGATCACCGCCAGCTGCTGGGCATCCTTCTGTCCAAAATAAGCTCTATCCGGCATTACAATATGGAACAGCTTGCAGACCACCGTGCAAACACCCCGAAAATGAGTAGGCCTGGTCTTTCCGCACAATCTCTCACTCACCCTCTGCATTTCCACATAAGTGGAAAAGTCCGGCGCATACATCTCCTCCGCCTCCGGATGAAAGATCAGATCTACCCCCGCCTGCTCACAAAGCCTCTTATCCGCCTCAATATCTCTGGGATAGGTCGCTAAATCCTCATTTACTCCAAACTGAATGGGATTGACAAAGTCACTGACCACAACTCTGTCATTTTCGGCCACCGCCCTGTCGATCAGACTTTTATGACCCTCATGAAGATAGCCCATAGTAGGTACAAGTCCAACCGTCAGCCCCTGCCGCCTCCATTCCTTCACCTGTCTTCTTACGTCGTCAATCACTCCTGTGATTTCCATAATGCTCCTCCTTTTCATCCTCCGGACATTTCTGCACGGGTCTGCGCATCAAAGGCTGCCACGCTTCGTGCGATAGCTTATTGAAACAAAAAAAGTCCGGACATTTTACTGTCCAGACATACGATCTAAAGCACTGACCCCTTCATAAGTCAGCTTACTTGATTGAAATCCTTATATTGATGTGCTGCCCGATGGTACAGCCATCTCTCTAAGAATCTCCCTTTATTCCTCATAAGGGCAGACCGCCAAGCTGCCCGCCCGCTATTTACATAAGTATGGCTCACAAGGTGTGATGCCCTCTGATCATTGTATGCTCTGGTACAGTTCCTTCTGATACTGTCCGCTATGATGATAGCATACAGCCCTCCAAAGCGCAAGCAAAATTATCAGCGGGGCTGCACCTTTACGCCCACATTTCCGCTTCCTGCCTTAGCCTCCACCTTCACAGAGGGATTTTCACCTACATTGCCCTCCGCATGGTTTCCTCTCTTATTATAGGAAAGCTTTTCCTCAAAATTTGTTGTGATATTCCCGCTTCCGGTTTCTGCCTCGAACCTGAAAGGGATTCCTGCAGTAAGCTCCAGCTTTACGTTTCCGCTTCCCGCCTGAAGGGCCATATCTCCCGTAAGCTCTGCCGCCTTCACCGTAACATTACCGCTGTTGGTTTTCACCCTCCCGCAGCCTGCGAAATCCTCCAGCTTTATATTGCCGCTGCCCGCATCCGCCTCTGCGCTGCCCTCTATTCTTTTTCCGGTGATATTCCCGCTTCCGGTATGAATCTTCATTTCACCCCTTATATTCTCCACATGCAGATTTCCGCTTCCGGTATGAAAAGAAATCCGCTTTCCTTCTGCATTTTTCCATCGGATATTCCCGCTTCCTGCTTTTACTGCAAGGCTTCCCTCCGGCCGGATGCAATTCGTTTCCGAGGTAATATTGCCGCTTCCTCCCTGAAGAGAAAGCTGCTTCAGACTCTCAGAAGGTATATAGACCTCTATGCGCTCTCCTTCTCCGCCCATGAATCCAAATATCACAAAAGGCACACCCCTTCCTCCTGTGACCAACACTTCCTTTTCCGCTGGATTGGATACCACTGCCATAGCCTCCGGATCATCACAGTACAAATATTCTTCAATGATGATCCTATCCTCTGAAGATTTCGAATCTGAAGGATACACCTTAATATTTTTACTCCCGTATTCCAAAGTAAGGCTTTCCGTCTCTGACAAAGGCAATTCTATCACATTCCTGAGCTTTGCCCTTCCTCCCCAGATAAGACCTGCTCTTTTCCCTTCACCGTTTTTTGCATATTCTATACTCATAACGCTGATCCCTCCAATCATTAAAAGCGCTGCGATCCCTGCCACCAATACCGCTTTATTCCTCCCCATCAAAGTCACCGTCCCTCCGTCCATATCCCCTTATCAGAGAATTGATCCAGGAAGCCATGGAATAATAAAGGGGAATTGTGAGAAAAAGAACCCAACCGGGATGCCACAAAAACCAAAAAATCCCCATGCACAGATAGACCAATACTACAAGGACCGGATAAGCAAAGCAATGGGCGTTCCTTTTGCGGATAGCCGTCATCAGTGAATCCCAGATTGGAACCAGCAAAAACAACAGCCATCCCGGATGCCATGCCCCATAAATACACCCGATCAGAAGATAGACCACCGTGATCAGGACTCCCATGGGAAAATGAGAAAAAAACAGATCTCTGGTACTGTACCTTTCTCCGTTTACATAGACACCCTTCCTGTCAATGTTTACATTATCCCCTTTTCCCTTGTCCTCTACATGAATACCGCCCCATCCTACATGAACCTCGCCGTTTTGATCTTTTACATGAACGCCTCCCGGCCCTACATGAACATATTCCTCGTTTCCCCCGTCTACAGGTTCGGATTCAGATCCAGACCCGGATTCAGATTCAGGTCCGGACTCAGCCATAAGCCCGGGTTCAGGCTCTGACCCTGGCCCAGCCGCAAACTCGGATTCAGGTTCTGCCCCCGGCCCGGGCATAATCTCAGGTTCAGGCTCCTGCACAGGTATGGGAATCTCGTCCTCTGTCTTAAGCAGCTCATCCAGGGATACATGATAAAGCCTTGCCAGCAGGATCAGGTTATCCGTATCAGGGGAGGCCTCTGCACGCTCCCACTTACTTACCGCCTGCCTGCTGATCCCCAGCTTTTCCGCCAGGGCCTCCTGGGAGAGATTATTGCTCTTTCTCAAATTTACAAGTCGGTTTGCAATCTCAATGTTCATTTCATATCCTGCCTTTCAAATTTAGTGAATTCTTGCACAAATTATATGCATTATCGTTTCGGTTGCACTACCAACTTTAGTTTGAGTTCCCGCAACTATTGGTTGCAGCCCGCCAAAAACGCTGTTTTTCCGCCATTCAGGCATTTGGATCACTGCTGCCTCTTATTCCATATTTCGGATATACGTGATAAAACAGTTTCCGTTTTGTTCGAACCATTCCTTGGAGTCATTCATTCCCACCTTGTAGATGGTCCCCGTCACAGGATTCATAACAACTGTATTTTTTTCATTGAAGCCCACCAGCAGAACTGCCGTGCCATCCTGCAGCATAGCCAGCACCGGGATATCCTGGTCTACAAAATACAGGACGGAATCCAGGGTACACCCGTTTAAATCCAACACCTGTACCTCCGGAAGACTCTCCCGAAGGATCGCAAGGACCGACTCTCCTCTTCCCAGCATGTATTCGGAATTCCTTACCACTCCTTCATACTCCAGCATGGTATCCAGGCAGACTGCAAGGGAATTTTTTGTCTCCGTGACCATAGCTTCCTGTATAGCCATGATCTGATTGCTCAGGCTGCGGTTTCCCTTCATCCAGACATAATATCCCCCTTCATTGACAACTACCCCTGAAATCCCGTTCGCCTGGTCTATGGCGCTGCCTTCATCCGTATGAATACTTTCTACCCCGTACTTTCCGTATACGTAATACCTTTCTGCCTGTTCCCCGGACTCTTCAAAAATAATATTTCTTCCGCCTTCGAACAAAACCTCCTTTGGTGTTAAATGCTTCATGGAAGAAGCCTCTATTGTCCCTTTCAGGGCTATCTGCGTAAGCTTTTCATACTTTTCTGTGACTGCTGTCTCGATGGTATTGATGCTTTCGGGAAGGGTTTCCGCATTCATGATCTGGTCATCACTGACCGCCTCATAGAGGCCTTCTTCTGTTCTGGCAACCCGTGACAAAATGATCTGATTCCCGCTGACCTTTCCTTCTACTACATAGATGCCGCTTTGCTGGTAAGACATCAGTACGCCTTCTGTCTCATTTTCTATTTTTACACAGTACATGGGAAAAATAGTGTTTCCGGCATAGTCCATCATAATATCGCTTTCCCTGGCAATTCCGTAGATCAGATCCTCCTCCATAAAACCAATCGGCGAAATAACCTCTCCGCTTCCTGCTTTAATGCTTTTTTGCTTTCCGGTAGTTAAATTCATCAGTACCAGCTCTTTGCCGGCATAAGCGCCCTCTCCCTTCTGCCATACCGCCATTTTGTTGCTGTCTGACACCTTATAGCTCCCCTCTGCAAGGTGGTCTACCACCGGCTGGCAGGTCCGGTCCACAACATTGATCCCGTAAATCTTATCCTCCCACTTTAAATAGAGAATGCTGTTCCTGTTGATATAAGACAGCTGCTCCACTTCCTTCATCAACAGTGACTGTGACTGTCTGCTGGAAATATATACCAGCTCTTCCACCGTATTTACTGCCCCGTCATAATAATAGAGAGAAATCCCAACCTCCCCTTCATGGCGTCCTCTGTTCATATATCCATAGACAAGAAAAATTACATTTCCCCCTTCGTCTACATTCAATATCTTAATTCTGTGATCATCATACATGGTGCGGGCATCCAGATTGTCCTGATCATAAAATCCGAACAGCAACGCCATCTTATTGTCTGTTACATTATAGCTGTAGATCCGGTTGCCGGTAATAAACGCCAGGCTGTTTCCTCCCTCGCTTTCCTCCATCGGTATTTCACCACTCACGATCCCCAGCATGATCTTATTATTGCTGTATACGTTTCCGGATGCGTCAAAAAGCTGATCCATATTCCGCTCATAATCCAGCAAATACATTCTGTCCGACGTATACCGCACCCTGTAATATTCTTTTATCCGATAATAATTCTCTGTTTTCCCTTCCGGCACGGAGACATAGTATTCCACCAGAAAGCTCCCTGTCTGCCTTGCCAGCTCTTTGATAGTGATCCTGGGCTCTCCCTGCCGCCGGACCTCCAGATCTCCCCATGTCACCTGCTTGAAGCTGCTGTGGATATCCACCTTTCCAAAGGATGA
The DNA here is from genome assembly GCA_947382625.1 of uncultured Lachnospiraceae bacterium. GTDB lineage: Bacteria > Bacillota > Clostridia > Lachnospirales > Lachnospiraceae > Suilimivivens. The sequence continues at coordinate 6,387 of CANDAG010000052.1, read as the reverse complement.
GTTATCCCCGTCTGCATTGGATTCCATATATTTGGTAAGCGATCTTGCCGCTTCCTTATCAAAGGTTTTCCGGGAAAAATCATCTACATAATTGAGCTTGTCTTCCACATGATATTCATCTGTACTGACTACCCTTGTATAATACCGTACTTCTTTTCCGCTTTCTAATGTCAGCAGAAGCACCAGCATATACTCCTGATTTACATCGATCAGATCCTTAAGTCCAAAGGATACCGGTATCAGATCTCCATCCTGTTCAAAATCCTCTATCTGCGTATTCTCCACCAGACGTCCTCCGTCCAGGCTTCTGACCTCAAACCCTATCCCCCTTACAACAGAGCCATAGGTATTGATCTCCAGGCTGATCCTCCTGCCCGGTGCAAGAGGTGTGATGCTCTCCCGCATCTGGCTTACCTCCATAGCCTCCGTATAGCCATGCATCTGGTTCAGACGATATCCGTCATAATCCACAGAGACTACCGGATAGGATGCCTCCGCCATCTCCATAGTCATATCTGTATTTCCCTGATTCATAATATCACTGATCACGATCAGCGCCGCAAAAAAAACGCACAGCACTATGGTTCCCTTGATAATTGCCTTTTTCATATTTCCCAGATTACTCCCCATCCTGCTCCATCAGCTTCTGCAGCGTAGTCTCCACGTGGAGACTCTCTGCCATCCTGTCAATTTCCGATCCTTTTCTCCTGCGCCTGCCATCTTCCTTCCGGCGTTTTACGGCCCTTATCAGGATGTTCTTAGGCGTGTGCTCCATATCAATAAATTCCAGCACCTGCGTATCATATCCCATCTCCTCCAAAAGCCCGGCACGCATGCCGTCCGTAATAAGAGCAGCTATCCGCTCCTTCAGCAGTCCGTATTTAAGCACAGGGGCAAGCATCTCATTTTGGATCTGCCCGTTCACCTCGTGCTGACAGCAGGGTACCGCAAAAATAACCTCCGCGTCCCAATCCACTGCCTTCTTAATGGCATAGTCCGTTGCCGTATCGCAGGCGTGCAGGCTGACCACCATATCTACCTTGTCCATTCCCTGAAAGGTACGGATATCTCCCTGATAAAACCGCAACTTCTCATACCCATACCTTTGTGCCAGAAGGTTGCAATTTTCAATAACACTCGTTTTTAAATCCAGTCCTGTGATCTGCACATCTATCTTCTTTAATTCATGGAGATAATAATACAATGCAAAGGTGAGGTAAGACTTCCCGCACCCGAAATCAATGATATGTATTGTCCTCTCCTTATGAAGTGTAGGCAGAATATCCTCCACAAATTCCAGGTAGCGATTAATTTGTTTAAATTTATCGTATCTGGCATGCACGATCTTTCCTTCCTTTGTCTGTACTCCCAGATCTATCAGAAAAGGAACTGCCTCATCCTCCTTAAGGATATACTTCTTGGCTCTGTTATGGGAAATATCCGGACGTATATCTGAGCCGCCGTCTTTCTTTTTTCGCCGCTTTAAGGTTACTCTCCCCTTTTTGCTGACCAGCGCCTGCAGCTTTTCATCCATGGTTTCCGCTTCCAGCTGACCGAACTGTGTTTCCATACAGCACAGGATCTTCTCCTCCATCTTCTCTTTCCCGTAATTTTCATGAAAAACCTGAGACCCCTTCCATGTGGTTTCCTGAAAACACAGAACCCCTTTTACCATCACCGGCCGAATCTTTATTTTAAATGCTCCCCCGCCTTTTCTGGGATTGCTGATAATGATCTGATAAAGCCTGTCCGACAAAAAATCAGACAGATTTTCCCTCAATTGCTCCACCTTAACCTCCACTTCTATCTCAAAAACAGTCCTGTTTCTATTTTACTGATTTACCTGCCAAACCACAACCAAAACTTTTCCTGATACCGGAATACCGTAACAGCTCAGCCCCCGGCTTCACTGTCACGGAATCTGCCCATTTAAATCCGCCTTCGGCGAGGCTGATCTGCCCTTCGAAGAAGAGCAGATGCCGCCCCGGCGAGGGGGCAGATCCCCTCCTGGCTAAAGGGTCAAAACCTGAGGATCCCTCTTCGGGAATTATGCCTTCTTTTATAAATTTCATAAAACAGCAGGATCTGGATCATATCTCCCGTCCACTTCCATCTTTCCGGTGAGACTTCCTCTCCTGCATTTTCCGGATCTTCCTGGCGGCTCTTTGCTTCCTCTCTCTTGATCCGATCCAGTATGTCCCCGGACAGCTTGTAAAGCTGCCATCTGTCCGGATACTCGTCATAGATCATGCTCCCCTCATAATCCAATTTGTCCAGAATACTGCTTATGATTTTTTGGTACCTCTTTGCCTCTGCCGGGTACATCTGCTGTAAATACTCCAAATCCCTGATAATGGAATCCTCATCCTGATAATACATGGGAAGGGGATAAGTCATATAGAAGGGCATTATTTTCCGATCATACATGTGGATAACTTCCTTTTCTCTTTACAGCTATCATATGCTTTTTCAGGGCTTTTGGTACTTTTGCAACACAAAAAGGGGGCTGTATCTCCGCCCCCCTTTTCATTCAACTATTACCTGATAACATGAATACGAGCCAGAGCCCTCTGCAGGGCTGTCTCTGCCCGAAGGATATCCGTCTCCGGTGTTTTAGTGCGCAGTCTCTCCTCGGCACGTTCTCTGGCAGCTTCCGCACGGCTTTTGTCAATCTCGCCAGGCCATTCGATGATCTCTGCCAGGATCACTACCTCATCCTGCAGGATTTCTGCAAAGCCTGCATGGAGAGCCGCCTCCTTCGTTCCCTCTTCCCCGGTGATCGTCAGGATACCCGGACTTATGATCACTGTGGTAGGAACATGTTTTTTGTAGATACCGATCTCCCCTTCAGTGGTATTAAACTCTGCCATGGAGACCTCTCCCTCAAAAAACACACGGTCAGGAGTAATGATCCTAAGTGTAAATAAATTGTTGTCTGCCATCTGCTCCCTCCCCGTACTTATTTCACGCGGGCAAGTACATCATCTATACTTCCGGCATTTAAGAAGTAGCTTTCAGGTATATCATCATGCTTTCCTTCCAGAATCTCCTTAAATCCGCGGATGGTCTCGGTGATGGGCACATACTTACCGGAGGTTCCGGTAAACTGCTCTGCCACGAAGAAAGGCTGTGACAGGAACCTCTGTACCTTCCTTGCACGGGAAACTACCAGCTTATCGCTCTCTGACAATTCATCCATACCCAGAATTGCGATAATATCCTGCAGTTCCTTGTATCTCTGAAGGATCTCCTGCACGCCTCTGGCTACCTGATAATGTTCTTCTCCAAGGATCCTGGGATCCAGAATTCTGGAGGTAGATTCCAAAGGATCAACTGCCGGATAAATACCCAGCTCCACAATAGACCTGGACAAAACGGTGGTTGCATCCAAATGGGCAAAGGTGGTTGCCGGCGCAGGGTCTGTCAGGTCATCCGCAGGTACATACACTGCCTGAACGGAAGTAATGGAACCGTTCTTGGTGGAAGTGATACGCTCCTGAAGAGCGCCCATCTCGGTCTGTAATGTAGGCTGATAGCCTACTGCGGAAGGCATACGTCCAAGCAGAGCCGAAACCTCGGATCCTGCCTGGGTAAAACGGAAAATATTGTCAATAAAAAGAAGTACGTCCTTTCCGCCTTTATCACGGAAATACTCTGCCATAGTAAGTCCTGAAAGACCAACCCTCATTCTGGCTCCGGGGGGCTCATTCATCTGACCAAACACCATGGTGGTCTTATCGATAACCCCTGATTCCTTCATTTCATAATAAAGGTCATTTCCTTCCCTGGTTCTTTCTCCAACACCCGTAAATACGGAATAGCCGCCGTGCTCTGTTGCAATATTACGGATCAGCTCCTGGATCAGCACTGTCTTGCCAACACCTGCTCCCCCGAACAGACCGATCTTACCACCCTTCTGATAAGGGCAGAGAAGGTCTACTACCTTAATACCGGTTTCCAGAAGCTCCTGCTGGGTAGACTGCTCAACAAACTCAGGCGCCGGTCTGTGGATCGGCTCAAAAGTCACATCTGTGGGAGCCGGCTGATTATCAATCGGCTCACCTAATACGTTAAACATACGTCCAAGGGTATTCTCACCAACCGGAACACTGATAGGCGCTCCTGTGGCGATTGCCTCCATTCCTCTCACTAATCCGTCGGTAGAACCCATGGCAATACATCTGACCGTATCATCACCCAGATGCTGTGCTACCTCTACAATAAGCGGGGCTCCCTCTTTTAAGGGGATCCTGATCGCTTCATTTATTTCTGGCAGTCTGCCGTCTGTGAATTTAATATCCAGAACGGCACTGATGATCTGTGTAATTTTTCCCGAGCATGTAAGATCGCCCGTCTTTATATCTGCCATTTCTCCTCCATTCCTTCCCAACAGGATATGTTGGGAAATATTTCTTTACTATCAAACGCTGTCACTCTTCGCGAGTCAGCTTCATTGAATTAAGAAATCGCGTTTGCTCCTGCAATGATTTCTGTCAGCTCCTGTGTGATGGAGCTCTGACGGGCTCTGTTATAGAGCAGCGTCAGATTATCGATCATTTCTTCTGCATTGCTGGTAGCCGAATCCATAGCCTGCATCCTGGCTCCGTTTTCACTGGCTACCGCCTCTATCATACCGCCGTAGATCAGGCTTGTGATATACTTTGGTATGAGCAGGTTCAGGGCTTCCTCATCCTCAGGCTCAAAGTTCATGGGCGCTCTGTCCTTATTTTCTGTCTCTCCCTGTCCGCCTTCTGTTTCCTTCCCGCTAATCTCTACCGGAAGGAGCCTCAGCAGTGTGGGGATATGGACCACCGTATTTTTAAATCCGGTGTATGCAAGATAGATCTCGCTGATCTCGCCCTTCGAAAAAGCCTCAAGCAACTCCTTGCTGATCGCCATAGCATCCGCATAGGCAGGCTCCTCAATGATATCTGAGTAGTCAGCCTTTATTTCGTACCTTCTCTGCAGGGCATCTCTGCCCTTTCTGCCAATCGCATAAATCGCCAGATCCTCGTTTGCAAGCTCTCCGTTTGTGATCAGCTTGATCACATTGGAGTTATAGCCTCCCGCCAGTCCTCTGTTGGATGTGATCACAATTACTGCCTTCTTTCCGGAGTCTCCGGCCTTTAAGTATTTGTGATCTAAATTCTGGGTCCTTTTCAGGATGGAGTTCACCGTATCATACATACAGTGAAAATAATTCTTGGATCTGTCTGCGTTCTGTTTTGCTCTCTGCAGCTTAACGGTAGAAACAAGCTTCATGGCCTTGGTGATCTGCTGGGTGCTCTGGATACTGCCCCTGCGCCGCTTTATATCCCGCATTGAAGCCATAATAAATCCCTATGCCTTTCTTCCTTATTTTAAAAATGCTGCTTTGAACTCTTCGATCGCCTTTCTTAAGGTCTCTTCTGTCTTTTCGGATATTACCTTTTCGGATGCGATCGCATTCGGAACCTCCGGATATTTTGTATCCAGGAATTCGAACAGCTCTGCCTCAAACCTTGTAATATCTCCTGTGGGCACATCCAACAGATACTTATTGGTAGCCGCATAAATAATGATAACCTGATACTGTACCGGCATGGGCTTGTACTGAGGCTGCTTTAAGACTTCCTTTACTCTTTCGCCCTGTGCCAGCTTTTCCTTGGTGTCCGCATCCAGATCGGATCCAAACTGTGAAAAGGCGGCAAGCTCTCTGTACTGTGCCAGCTCCACACGGATAGGAGCCGCGATCTTCTTCATGGCCTTGATCTGTGCCGCACCACCCACACGGGATACAGACAGACCGGCGTTTACTGCAGGACGGAATCCGGAATTGAACATCTCTGTCTCCAGATAGATCTGACCGTCCGTGATAGAAATAACATTGGTAGGAATATAGGCAGATACATCCCCTGCCTGGGTCTCAATAATGGGAAGCGCCGTAAGGGATCCCCCACCGTACTCATCGCTCATTCTCGCCGCACGCTCAAGAAGCCTTGAGTGCAGATAGAATACGTCGCCGGGATATGCCTCACGCCCGGGAGGACGCTTGAGGAGCAGGGAAAGTGTACGGTATGCCGTTGCGTGCTTACTTAAGTCATCATAGACAACCAGCACGTCTCCCCCGTTCTCCATCCATTCTTCTCCAATTGCACAGCCTGCATAGGGTGCAATATACTGCAGAGGGGCAAGCTCACTGGCTGTTGCCGCAACCACTGTGGTATAGGCCATAGCTCCGTATTCCTCCAGCGTATTTACAATGGAGGCTACTGTAGATGCCTTCTGCCCGATGGCAACATAAATACAGTTTACACCCTGTCCCTTCTGATTAATAATAGTATCAATGGCAATGGCAGTCTTACCTGTCTGCCGGTCGCCGATAATAAGCTCACGCTGTCCTCTTCC
>CANDAG010000051.1 GCA_947382625.1 uncultured Lachnospiraceae bacterium | reverse complement strand
TGAACTTATCAATACGTCCATCGGCTCTGGCCGCCTTCTGCTGGCCTGTGTAGAATGAATGGCACTTGGAGCAGACCTCAACGTGAATGTCCTTCTTGGTGGAGCCTGTCACGAATGTATTGCCGCAGTTGCAGGTTACGGTTGCCTGATAAAACTCAGGATGAATTCCTTCTCTCATAGTATCACCTCTCTATTTAAACTTAATTATTTATTTTTCCTAAAACAGCTTTTTCATTGTATCATAGCTTATCCTATGATGCAAGCACTTTTTAGAACCATTTTATCTTTTTGACCATATTCACGAATTCATGATTGTTTCTGGTTCTGGCAAACATATCCAGGATCTTGTCCACCGCTTCTTCCGATTTCATACCATTTAAGGCCTTCCGCATGATGTTGATGGCCTCCAGCTCATCAGGCAGAAGGAGAAGATCTTCTCTTCTGGTGCCGGATTTGGGGATATCGATGGCGGGAAATACTCTTCTCTCTGAGAGTTTGCGGTCAAGCACCAGCTCCATATTGCCGGTTCCCTTGAATTCTTCGTAAACCACGTCATCCATCTTGCTCCCGGTATCAACCAAAGCTGTGGCAAGGATCGTCAGAGAGCCGCCGCCCCGCATATTTCTGGCAGCACCAAAAAATCTCTTGGGCATATGTAAAGCCGCCGGATCCAAACCGCCTGAGAGCGTACGTCCACTGGGGGGAACTGTCTGGTTATAGGCTCTTGTAAGCCTGGTAATGCTGTCGATCAGGATCATTACATCCTTTTTGTGCTCCACAAGACGTTTTCCTCTCTCTATTACCATCTCGGAAACCCGTTTGTGATGCTCGGGGAGCTCGTCAAAGGTAGAGTAGATCACCTCAACATTCGGCCCTTCGATGGCCTCTTTGATATCCGTAACCTCCTCCGGCCGCTCATCGATCAAAAGGATGATCAAGTGAACCTCCGGTGCATTGCGCTTCACGGATTTGGCCACATCCTTAAGGAGGGTTGTCTTACCTGCCTTGGGAGGCGATACGATCATACCTCTCTGCCCTTTGCCCACCGGGCTGATCAGATCCATGATCCTCATGGCCACACTGGCACCGGGCATCTCCAGGTGTAATCTCTCGTTAGGAAAAATAGGTGTCATATCCTCAAAGCTGCATCTCTTTGCTGCTACCTCCGGCGGATAGCCGTTAATTGATTTTACATATAAAAGAGCGGCAAACTTTTCGCCCTGGGTCCGTACCCTGGTATTGCCCTCCAACACATCTCCTGTCTTTAATCCAAAGCGACGTATCTGGCTGGGCGCCACATACACATCATGATCTCCGGGCAGATAATTTTCGCACCTGATAAAGCCGTAGCCGTCAGGCATAACCTCCAGAATACCGTGGGCTGCAATTCCGCTGTCAAGCTCCGCAGGAAATCTTTCCTCTTCGCTCCTTGGTTCCTCTACGCGGCCTTCTGAGCGCTCTGTCCTGTACTCTGTACGCTCCGTCTTTTCTGTCCGGGGGCTTCTCTCTGCCCTTTCCGGCCTGCCCTCCGGTTTTCCGTTTATCTCTTCCTTCCCATTAACCGCTTTTGCACCAGATGCCCCTCTGGCATCTGAAGATTCTGATTTGGACTGTGCTTTTTTCTCTTCTGCTTTTTTTTCTTCTGCTTTATCCTTATCCTTTTCATCCTCCGCCAGCATCCGCTCGATCAGCTCCGCCTTTTTCATTGACGACGTACCCTTTAAACCTCTGGCCTTCGCAATTGCCTTCAGATCTGCAAGCGCCAAAGACTCATATTTTTCTTTCATAAAAACCTCCATTCGCTCATTTTAAGTATTAATTGTCAATCCAAATCAAATATTTTCTTTAGGGAATTTATTACGACTTGTCATCCGATATGTCTATATGGCATTATACAACATAATTCCCGAAATAGAAAGTATTTTTTCAAAAAGCTTTCTAAAAGATTAATGAACAGAAAATTAAACAGATTCTACGATATTTACTTCCTCTTTGCAATCCGGTACTTTCGCGGCGTCATGCCGTACCGCCTCTGAAAAATGCGATGGAAATAACTGATATTATCATATCCCACCGACATTCCGATATCCATTACCGACATAGTGGTATGCTCCAAAAGATATACGGCCTGATTCAGCCGTTTTTCCTGGACCAGCTCCGTATAATTCTTTCCTGTGATCCTTTTGATCTCCTTAGACAGCCAGCAGAGATCATAATGAAGAAGTCCTGCAAGCTCCGAAAGCTCCCCGTCCCGATAATGCTCTTCCACATAGCCCAGCACAGAGATCATGATCCCCTGCCGCTGATTGGCAGAGCCTGTCTCCATCCTGTCCGTGTGGTTCATCAGCTGCAGGAACAAAAGTCCCATGGTAATCTGATTGATGCTTCTTTTGTTGGGCTGTTTATGCCATATGGACCAGATGAGATTTTCTATAAGATTCTGCACCGGAAGGATATCCGCCACCTTAAAGTGAATGTAGCCTGCAGCATCGTTTTCTCCCTTGAGACAGTCGATCACAAAATCTCGCAGAAGGTTTTTTTCTTCTCCCATCATCTTAAGGCTCTGGTCAAAGAATTCCGGCAATACAATAAAATTAACAGCCACGTCATCCTCACCCGCCGGATAGATTTCCTGTACCGCCTTTTGATTTAAAAGAAGCACCTCTCCCTCATGCAAAAATATATCATCGCCATCGATCACATGATGAGTGGTCCCTGAACACATATAGATCACTTCAATATAATTATGAGTATGCCTGGGGAAATGAACAAAGCGGGTATTCGTACGCACCTGGATCAGCTTCCCTGCCTCTAACAGCCGTTTTGCCTCCACAGTATCACGCCCCTCAGACATATAAATATCCTTTTTGATCTCAGGACGCCCCTTCAGAATCCCCTCCTCTTCAGGTGTGATCTTCTTTAATTCTATCAGCAATTCATCCGTCATGCTTAATCCTCTTGTATTGCCTTTACTCCAGCCGGTCCCGAAGCTTCACTCTGAAGATCCTTCGCAGAGACTCATTGATCTGCTCCTCGGTCACAGAGCCATTCTGCACTGCCTCCAGCACACCCTCATAAGCCTCTGTATAATCCTCCGGCATAAAGATCATATCCACACCTGCCTGCAATGCCTTTACTGCCGCTTCTCCTGCTGTATAATATTCCGTGATCGCCGCCACATTCATTGCATCTGTGATAATGATCCCCTCAAAACCAAGCTGCTGCCGCAGGATCTCTGTAACCATTTTGCCGGAAAGAGAAGCCGGCGTATTGTCTCCGGTAACATTCGGAAGCGAAAGATGGCTCACCATCACCAGATCCGCCCCTGCCGAAATTCCTGCCTGATAAACCGGGAAATCCCTTTCCATAAAAGCTTCTATAGACTTATCCGAAGTAACCATCCCCTCGCTGGCATTCCCGGTCACATCTCCCAGCCCCGGAAAATATTTAAGGCACACGCTTACTCCTGTACTCTTACTTCCCTCCACAAAAGCAGACACCATACCCGATACCTGCCCCTGATCCGTACCAAAGGCCCTCTCTCCAAGGGCATTCCCTTCCACAACAACATCAGCCACCGGCGCAAAATTCACATTAAAGCCATATCCTGCAAGATAGGTTCCGATGGTATTTCCGGCAGTCTGCGCCCCTGCCGTATCCCCGGCAGCTCCGATATCCCACATCTTTCCAACATTCTCCGCAAGTCCACTTTCCGCCACAGGGCTTACGCTTCCCCCTTCCTCTGCTACACCGAGGAAGATCGAAGTTTTGCTGTAGCTCCTGGTATTCTGGAGCATCTCCTTCAGCTGTGCCTCATCCTTAAAATTCTTTGAAGAATAAACAAGCCCCCCGACCGGTTGGGCGCCTAACTTCTCTTTGGTAGTATCCCCGGCCTGTATCACTGTATCTGTCCCTGTAAGGGCTTCCGGGGTAATAAAGAAAAGACCTGCAGCCTTATCCTCAAGAGTCATTCCCGCGATCGTCTCCTCCACCATCACCTCCAGCCAGTCCGTCTCCTCAGGAGGCTCCGGGTCCGCCGTCTCTTCAGGAGCTTCTACGGTCTGCTGGGAATTCTCCGTCTCGGCAAGCTCTTCTAACTGCTTCTGCAGCTCCTCCGCCTGCTTTTTATCATTGATGACAGACATGATCCTGCGCACTCCTATGACTCCGCCAACAACCAATCCCGCAAAAATGATCGTAATTACTATGTAGGAAATGATCTGATTCCGCACCCGTCTCTTGTGCCGGTATATTCTTCTATCTGTTTCTTCCTGCTGTATCCGTCTGCCTGCCATGCCAATCCTCCGTATATTAAATGTCTATTTATAATATGTGACTTCTTCTGCCAAAAAAATCTGTACCTGCGCGTGCGTCAGCACGCTTCATTATATCATATGTCGCAAGGAGGGACCCGCCGTAGGTGGGAGGATTCCTTACGACCTGCGCGTGCATCAAGCACGCTTCATTATATCATACATTCTTTATAATCAAAAGCAGATAAGTACAAAAAATACTTTGCATAAACAAAGCGGGCATCAATCTTTTCGATCAACACCCGCTTTCAAACTATACTATCCAATGGCCTTTACCTCTCTTTCTTTTGAGTTTGGATAATACTCCTTATTCAGTTTTCTTTCTCTTTCGTACTTCTGCATTTCTTCCTGTGTACTAATGTACTGTAACGTTGATTCTCAACCTGTAGATGATTTCTTAAAAGAGTCATCCGTTGTCTTCTTTTGTTCTGCGTTACATTTTCTTCTGCATTCTGTACGAATTCGAAACTCGCTTTCCTTAGTACTTAGTTCTTTTGTACTTTAAAAGCTAACTCTTCCACATTTCTGTTATCTGAAATCAGATAACTCATCTTACGTTTTCGGTGGTCTGTACCTTCCTTTCTTTAAGATTATCTATGTGAATTTGTTTTGTTGATTTTATTATAGTAGGTTGCCCTTAATTTGTCAACACATTTTTTCAATTTTTTCTAAAAATTTTCATTCTTTTATTTTATATGTCTTTTTATCAGAATATATGTCATAATTTTACAAATTTTCCAATTATTCTCGAGTATCAAAAAAGAACGCCACACTCTCGCATGACGTTCTTTCCTTTCAAAGGCTGCTATCCTCGGACAGCCTGCTTTGATCAATGAAATCTAGATAAGTGGATATTTATCTGTCAGTTCCTGCACGATCGCCCTTGCTTCAGGAATCTTTTCCTCTCCGCCCTTAACGATCATGGCGATCGCCTCGGCGATCCGGTCCATATCCTGTGTACCCATTCCCCTGGAAGTAACGGCAGGGGTACCAAGACGGATCCCGCTGGTCACAAAAGGAGACTTGGGATCGTTGGGTATGGTGTTTTTGTTGGCGGTGATATGAGCCTCGTCCAGCATTTTTTCCACGGCCTTGCCGGTCAGGTCAAAGGGTGTGAGATCCATCAGCATCAGATGATTGTCCGTACCACCGGAAACAATTTTAATGCCTCTGTCCATAAGTCCCTTGCAGAGAGCCTGGGCATTATCGATAATATTTTTCTGGTATTCCTTAAAATCATCTGACAATGCTTCTTTAAAACACACTGCCTTGGCTGCGATCACATGCATCAGCGGGCCGCCCTGGATCCCCGGGAACACAGCCTTGTTGAAGTTATATTTCTCAGCTGCCTCTTTGTTTGCAAGGATAAGTCCGCCTCTGGGTCCTCTTAAGGTCTTGTGGGTGGTAGTGGTGACTACATCTGCATAAGGGATCGGGCTGGGATGGAGGCCTGCTGCCACAAGCCCTGCAATATGAGCCATATCAACCATGAGAACAGCGCCCACCTCGTCAGCCACTTCTCTGAATTTCTTAAAGTCGATGGTCCTTGCATAAGCGGAGGCCCCTGCAATGATCATCTTAGGCCTGCATTCCAAAGCAATTTCCCTCAGCTTATCATAATCGATAAAGCCTTCATCGTTGACACCATAAGGCACGATCTTAAAATATTTACCGGAGATATTTACCGGGCTTCCATGAGTGAGATGCCCGCCGTGGTCTAAGTTCATTCCCATGATCGTATCGCCGGGCTCGCAGATTGCAAACTGAACCGCCAGATTAGCCTGGGCTCCTGAATGAGGCTGTACATTGGCATAATCGCAGCCGAAAAGCTCCTTCGCTCTCTCAACAGCAAGATTCTCTGCCACGTCAACACATTGACAGCCGCCATAATAACGCTTTCCCGGATAGCCCTCCGCATATTTGTTGGTAAGCGGGCTGCCCATAGCTGCCATCACCGCTTTGCTGACCCAGTTCTCCGAAGCGATCAGTTCAATGTGACTGTTCTGCCTCTCCTGCTCGTCCACAATAGTCTGGGCAATTTCAGGGTCAACCTTTTTTACCTCTTCAAGTGAATACATGATCTTCCTCCTCGTTTTATATGTGAATTAATATTACTCCTTTTTATCAATAAGCTGTCTCGCGGAGCGTGGCAGCGTTTGATATCCCTGTCGCCGATTATAGCATAAATAATGTTTGAAGGGAACTGTTTTATTTGAATCAGGATTTACTCTGATGTTACCGGACCGGAACTGCCACCATACTATCAAACGCTGCCACGCTTCGCGAGACAGCTTATTGATCAAACGCCGACACGCTCCGCGAGTCGGCTTATTGATTAAATATTCCTTAAGATTTACGGAATATGCCAAAAAACCTTTACTCTCTCTAAATTAGCTGTTAAAATAGAAAACGATTTCAGCGGGGTAGAAGCCATGTATCATATCATCGTTAATCCGGCCTCCAAATCCGGCCGGGGCGCCAAAATCTGGTCCATGCTTGAACCGGTGCTGCGCCAGAAGGAAATTGCATACAAAGTCTTGATTTCCAGGGAAGTAGGCCATGTCACGAAGCTGGTACGTGACCTGTCATCTTCCCTTTTAATAAGCGACCCTGAAATTATTTTGAAGCTGATCGTGCTTGGAGGAGACGGAACCCTGAACGAGGTCCTTCAGGGGATCAGTGATTTTGGCCGTGTACAGATCGGATATATCCCTACCGGTTCAAGTAACGATATGGCAAGAGACTTAAAGCTCCCAGAGAATCCCCTTGACATTTTGGAACAGATCCTGGCCTGTAAGGAACCTGCCCTGATGGACCTGGGGTGTCTTACCTATGACCGGGTCTCCGGAGAATACTCCAGACAGCATGATGCTCTCCCTGCCATGAAGCGGTATTTTGCTGTAAGCAGCGGCATCGGTTTCGATGCCGGAGTGTGTGAAGAGGCTCTTGCTTCTAAATTCAAAAACACACTGAATAAAATAGGATTAGGGAAGCTGACTTACTTAAGCATTGCCCTGAAGCAACTGATCAAAGCACGCAAGGTTACCTGCACCATTACCCTGACAGATGGAAAGATCATCCATCTTCCCAAGTTCCTGTTTGTTGCCGGAATGATCCATCAGTATGAAGGCGGGGGATTCAAATTCTGTCCGGGTGCTGATTACCATGACGGGATTCTTGACATATGTGCCGTTGGCAATATTCCCAAATGGCTGATCCTGATCGCACTGCCCACAGCATTCACCGGAAAGCACTATCGTTTTCAGGGGATTGACCGTTACAGTGCATCCTGCATCCATCTGGAAACTTCCATCCCGCTATGGGTGCATACCGATGGTGAAGTAACCGTGAAAAGTGATTCCATCACTATGACCTGTGAAAAAAAAACATTACAGCTATTATTATAAAGTCTGCCTGTATCGGCAGACGGGAGGATTATTATGAAAGAATTTTATGAAAGGTATAAGCACGCGATCCCGCTGATGGTTTATGCCGTAATTTATTGTGTCTGGTTTGTCTGGTTAGAGCACAAAGTGGTCAATCCGCCCTTCATCATCCATATGAAAATAGATGACAGGATACCATTTTGTGAATTATTTGTCATTCCGTATTTTTTGTGGTTTGCTTATGTGTCTGCAGTGGTTCTGTATTGTTTTTTCTGCAATAAACAGGAATACTTCAACACCTGTGTGTTTCTTTTTACAGGGATGACCATTTTTCTGGTCATTTCCACACTATGGCCCAACGGACATCATCTGCGCCCCTACACCATGCCAAGAGAAAATATTTTCTCCACCCTTGTAGCCCATTTGTACCGTGCGGATACCCCAACCAATCTCTGGCCCAGTATCCATGTATATAATTCCATTGGCGCTCACTTAGCGGTTATCCACAGCCCCAGGCTTGCCCGGAACAAAAAGATACGCACAGGCTCCCTTGTGTTATGCATCTCCATTATCCTATCCACTGTATTCATCAAACAGCACTCCATGTTTGATGTAATGACCGCTTTTATCATGGCATCTGTCATGTATGCGGTGGTATATCAGGCTAATGTGGTGGCGGCATATCAGGCCTACCGCTCCGGCTCCAAACGCAACAGAAGAGTACGGCAGGTCTGAGAGCAGACTGCTGTTCCTTATTGTATCAAACATTGTCACGCTTCATGAGTCGGCTTAATGATCAAAAAGAGCTGTCGCATTAACGATTGAAAAATTGTTAATACGCCAGCTCCTTTTTTTGATCAATTAAAATTAAAAAATCTCCGGCAGATCTTATACCCTTCTATGGAAATCTTTCTGCCGCCTCTGCCCGGAAGATTGATACAGCTTCCAAGCAGTCCGTATCTGATCCTTCGATACAGAATCCAATCCTTTTTCTTCAGATAATTCCAGAGCTCCTGCTTCTTGGCAAGACTCTCCTTCGTACCGGACCTGATCAGCAGGATGGAAGATATGGTGGTGATAATATCCAGATAGCTCAACATATACTTATCCATTTTTTTGACCGGGGCGATCCGGCTTTTGTTTTCTACCATGTAGTCGATCATCATCCGGTTGACTGCAAGCTGCTGGTCTATCCGCCCGATCATGATATCCTCATTGACCGACTGGCCTTCTCTGCCAATATAATAACGATAGAAATTCACATCCAGATAATACATATTCCGAACATAGGGAAGTGGTTCAAACACAAAGAGATTGTCCACATAAAAGGTATGCTCGGGAAGCTGCAAACCGCATTCCCTGAGCAGCTTGGTCCGGAATATGACGGAATGCATTAAAATATACTGTCCCTTATGGAAATATTTCACATCATCCCAGGTAAAAAGCTCATTCACCGGCAATGCATGCTTATAACGCATGACCTTGTGCCTGTCCTCCCCCAGCTTTTCATAGACAAAGTTGCTGATCAGCA
This sequence comes from uncultured Lachnospiraceae bacterium, assembly GCA_947382625.1. Taxonomy (GTDB): domain Bacteria; phylum Bacillota; class Clostridia; order Lachnospirales; family Lachnospiraceae; genus Suilimivivens. The sequence continues at coordinate 14,337 of CANDAG010000051.1, read as the reverse complement.
TGTCCAGCACCTTCTCACCGCCTGTAAGCTCCTTTAAGGTCTCGAGAATCTTCATATAAGCTTCTTCCTTCACCCAGTCATCGCTGTCCACCACCTTAAAGTATAAGCCTTCTGCCTTTTCTATTCCCATATTCACCGCAGAACCGTGTCCGCCGTTCTCTTTGTGGAAGGCTTTGATGATGGACGGATAGGTCATGGCATACCTGTCCGCGATTTCTGAGGTCTCATCCTCAGAGCCGTCATCTATGATAAGAATTTCTACATCCTCTCCTCCCTTCAACAGGGAATCTATACATTTTTCCATATAAGATGCCGAATTATAACAGGGTACTGCAAACGATAAAAGCTTCATCTTCTACTCCTATCCGTTCCTATTTTTGTAACGGGCACAAAGTCCCTGGCTGAACTATTCCTGTTTTTTACATAAATATCTTACCCAGTTTATGGAAAATAATCAACTTAAGAAATTATAAAGATATGCATGGTAAGCAGAGGGAATAGGATACCGCTCCTTTGCCTCCTGCCGTTCCACAAATATCAGATTACTGTCTTTCTTTTTTTCGGCAAGCTCATCCACCCGCACGGCATAACCGATCATATGCCATTCCTTATGGGTAAAAATGTGCTTACTGGACTTAAGCGCCTCTATCCGCAGCACCTGAAGTCCTTCCTCTTCTTTCAGATAATCCAGTACCTCTCTTTCTGACAAATGCCCCTCCAGACATGGAAATTCATACATGCCGGCCAAAAGTCCCTTCTTCGGACGCTTCCGCAGAGCAGCCCTGCTCTCGTCCCGTATAATAAGTACGGTCTTCTCCTCAATGGTCCTCGGCTTCTTCTTTGCCTTAAAGGGATAATCCAGCTCCTTATCTGCGGCGTGCGCAATGCAGAACAGCTCCCATGGACACTCCCCGCAATGAGGCCTTCCTGTGGGGATACACACTGTTGCTCCTAACTCCATCAAAGCCTGGTTAAAGTCCCCGGGCCTTTCTTTCGGAACGGCCTGCCGCACCTCCTCCTCGATCTGCGTCCGGACTGCCTGCTGTGAAATGTCTCTCCCGTCTCCCTTAAGCCGTGCAAGGACTCTGAGCACATTGCCGTCCACCGCAGGCTCCGCCTTATTACAGGCAATTGAGCTTATGGCCCCGGCAGTATAGCTTCCGATCCCCGGCAGCCTGCGCAGTTCCTCATATTCGGAAGGCATGATACCGTCATGCTCCTCCATAATGATCTGAGCTGCCTTTTTCAGGTTTCGGACACGATTATAATATCCCAGGCCCTCCCAAAGCTTCAACAGCTCCTCTTCCTTCGCCTCAGCCAGATGGGCAATATCCGGCAGTGCCTCCATAAATCTGTCATAATAAGGCTTTACCGCCTCCACCCGGGTCTGCTGAAGCATGATCTCCGATACCCAGACATGATAGGGGGTGGGTTCCTCCCTCCATGGAAGGATTCTTTTGGCCGTATCATACCATTTAAGCAAAGGCTCCGCCACTGCCCGGAGCAAAGAAAGCCTGACCGGCACAGGCCTGTTAAGACGCATAGAGTCAGGCGTCACTTTGCAGTCATAAGCAAGGATCTGCACTCCTGCCTGCTCTGCCCTGAACAGCGCATCTGCAAACTCCGGCTGGGTTTTACGGTTAGGTGTAAAGCATGCTGCCCTCTCCATTTGAATGACCAGAAGCACATAAGCCTTATAGCCTTCCTTCACGGCTTCTATTAATTCATTCACGTGCTTCAGCGCCCGTTCCGAAGGCGCATCCGGAAACAGCACCACATCCTCCTGCTCTAAAGTAACTCCCTTTACCTCGATAAATATCTTATCCTCCGGTGTCTCCACATAAAAATCAAACCGGGAACTGCGATACGTTGTCTCCGGTCTGATCAGCCTCACATCCGAAAACAGGCCGCCCTCCTTAAGCCACTCCTCCACGGCCTTATTGGGTGACTGGGAATCCATGTTAATGATACGGGCTCCCTTTTGAACCGCTACCAGATCATAGGCCGTGCTTCTTTTTGGATTGTCGCTTCTATTTAAATATACCCTGGCATTCTCCGTAAGAAGCTCTCTGCATCGGCCTGTATTCTTTACATGAACCTTCTCCTGCCTGCCGTCCACTGTTACATAGGCAATAAACCGATTGGGTCTGCTTTCGAACCTGCCTTCTTTTATATCTTCGTAGTGCATTTATGGAATCCTTTCAATCATAAAAGTTCCTCTATCCCGGACATTTCTGCTTGTAAGGTACTCTCGCAGAGGGAACCACCTCCGAGGCCGGAGCCGTATGTACTGCCTGATCGTCAAAAAAGATATGGGCGCCAAAAGCCTTAAGCACATCCCGTTTGGTAATGCCGCCCAGAAAAAAGGCCTCGTCGATCCGCACGTTCCATGCCCGCAGGGTGCGGATCACACGCTCATGAGCCGGAGCGCTCCTGGCCGTAACAAGGGCCGTCCGGAGAGGCGCCTGGTCGGGCTGGAACTCACGCTGGATATCGGAAATGGTCTTCAAAAATTTAGCGAAGGGCCCCTGCTTTAAAGGATTTTCTGCCTGTATCCGCTCATTTTCCTCAAAAGCCTCCAATCCCTTTTCACGGAAGATCTGCTCGGACTCATCGGAAAAAAGCACCGCGTCTCCGTCAAAGGCGATCCGGATCTGGGAAACCTTCTCACTTCCGTACGCCTTGATCTCATCGCTGCAGATGATCCCTGCCGCAATACCACAGTCGATGGCCGACTGTACATCCACCTCATCTGCCGATAAATATAAATCCGTGTGGAACGCCTCCAGATAGGGTGTAAGAGACGCGCCGCTGGCAAGTACCGCCCTGGATATATCAAGGCCATAGTGGGAAATGGAGTTAAAAACCCGAAGGGAGGTATCCGGGCTGTTATGTGACATAATGATCACCTCTACCCTGCCCTCCTGACCGGGAAGCTTATTGATATTAAGAAGGGCTTCGATAAGCCTGAAGCCATTTCCCGGCTGAAGGAGCTCCTTTTCATGCTCCACCTGATACCTGCAGTAGGCCTCCACTCCCTGTGTACAAAATATTTCATTTTCAACGGTAAGATCAAACAACGCTCTTGATGATACCCCGATCACCAGCCTGTTCTCCAAATCAAATGCCATAGCGTGCCTCCATTCCTTCCCCCAATGCCGGACAACGCCGGGCTGATGCCATATACTCCGCTACCTCAAACGGCTCCCCCTGCTCTCGTATCTCTGACGGGTGGAAAGGCATGTGCGGAGCTCGTCAAAACGCTCCTCCAGATCACCATCCCCAACCTCCACATCAACTGCAATTGACATCACATTGATCATGGAATCCGTAATACGCGGGCGCAGCCGGGAAAGTATCTTGAGACGCTCCTCATAAGTCCTTGCGTCCAGAAATTCCAGCACCAGCGGGTCAATATTCAGTTCGTTCTCCTGCGTTTCCTCCTCCGGTTCAGCCGTTCCTGATATTCTGACAGTTGCCTCCGGCGCCGCATCCTGCTGCCTTGAAAATATCTGCACTTCAGACTCCTGCCTGGCGGCAGGTCCGGCTGCTTCTTCTCCTGCCGATAATTCATCCGGGACAGCAGATACCGCCCCCTGCAGATCCTCCTGCCCGAAAGCAGGAGCCTCTATCAGTTCCTTTTGAAGTTCAAACCGAAAATCCGCTGCGGCATCGGGATATTTCTTTTTGTCCAGTCTTTCCACGAACATGGAAAGCGGTCTTGCATAAACCTTATACCTCCCGTACAGCGCCTGGTAAATGACCAGCATATTTCCGGTCTCACTATCTTCCGCCAGAGTCACTATCCTGTATAGATTCCCTTTAAAATGTCGATAAATCTGCCCGGGTGATGGAATATTTGACATAGCTCCCTCTTTTCTGCGCCGTTTTGGCGCAATTCCTTGTGAGCTGCCTGCGCATCAGCGCAGCTCATTATGTCAATTATAATCCCAGTTTCGGCGATTGTCATTCTTCTTTTTTGAAATCCCTTATAGGCGCGATTCTGACTATCGCTTTTCTATTTTTATTATAACTGAATATATGTCCCATAAAAAGGACTCTCTCCAATCTCATCCACCCAAAACAGCTATTCATCCTTCGGCCTTCCAGTTATAGTGAACGACAAAATAATTTGTCGTTCACTATACATATTGCTGATTTTGCCAAAGGGGAGTATAATGGGCTAGGTTTTTTAATAAAATTATCAGGAAAGAAGGTTTCTATGGATAACTTGATCATTCCCCAAAACTATCGGTCTGCTTTAAATCTTCACGATACGCAGATCGGCATCAAAACAGTGAAGGATTTTTTTCAGAATATGCTGGCGGAGCGTATGCATCTGCTGCGTGTTTCCGCGCCCCTGTTCGTCGATCCGGCCTCCGGACTGAACGATAACCTAAACGGTGTGGAACGTCCTGTTTCCTTCGGCATTAAGGAGCAAAATGACGAGGAAGCGGAAATCGTACATTCCCTGGCCAAATGGAAAAGATTTGCACTGCAGAAATATGGTTTCTCTTATGGAGAAGGACTCTATACGGATATGAGTGCCATCCGCCGGGACGAACAGACGGACAACATCCACTCCATCTATGTGGACCAGTGGGACTGGGAAAAAATCATTTCCAGGCAGGAGCGCAATCTGGATTTCCTGAAGGAGACTGTGCGCACCGTCTATAAAACCCTTCGCAAAACAGAAAAATATATGGCAATCCGCTACGACTACATAGAGGAGATCCTGCCCCACGATATTTTCTTTCTCACCACCCAGGAGTTGGAAGATCTGTATCCGGAGCTTTCTCCTAAGGAGAGAGAATATCGCATTACCAAAGAAAAGGGCGCTGTCTGCCTGATGCAGATCGGTGATAAACTACTATCCGGCGAAAAACACGACGGCCGTGCTCCCGACTATGATGACTGGGCGCTGAACGCCGATATCATCGTATATTATCCCGTGCTAGATATCGCATTGGAGTTGTCCTCCATGGGAATCCGTGTGGACAGAGAATCATTGCTGAGCCAGCTTAAGAAAGCCGGCTGTCCTGAAAGAGCAAACCTGCCTTTCCAGAAGGCAATTCTGGAGGATACGCTTCCGCTAACCGTAGGGGGCGGTATCGGCCAGTCACGTATTTGTATGTTTTTCCTTCGAAAAGCGCATATCGGGGAAGTGCAGTCTTCCCTGTGGCCGAAGGAGGTAATGGAAGAGGCACAGAAAAACGGGATCCAATTGCTCTGACATCTGAACATTCCCATTGCCATCCTGAATGTTTCCGAAACAGCCGGAACGCACAAAAAGGGGCTGCCGCAAAACTGCGGCAACCCCTTTTGTCATAAATACAATTTCCGGAACGCGAGCATCCCCGGAGGGATTATTGCAAATAACAAATTTATTTGTCGTTTACACCTGCTGCCTTTTGGGCAAATTCCGTATTAACCAGATCCTCATAGGGCACTCTCTGAGGCAGTTCCCCGGCCTCCTCCAGGATATTCTCAAGCAGGGTAAAGGCATCTTCCTCAAAGATCAGATCAGTCTTCCAAGTATCCTGCTGATGGTAACGGTTTACAATGGTGGTCAGGGTTTCCAGGTTAGTCTCTTCAAACTGAGGCTGGATGATCTTCGCGATCTCCTCCGGGGTGTGGCCTGCCACATAGTCCATGCCTTTTTGCAGGGCGTTGGTAAAGGACTGGATGACATCGGGATTGGCTTCGAGATAACTCTTTTTAGCGCTGAAGGCGGTGTAGGGAACATAGCCGGAGTCCTCGCCGAGGGAAGCCACCACATAACCATCGCCTTTGGCCTCCAAGGAAGTTGCGTGGGGTTCAAATTCTACTGTGAAATCACCCTGCCCTCCGGAAAAGGCGGCTGCAGTAGAACCAAAGTCGATACTCTGGTCGATGGAGAGATCTGCTGTGGGGTCGATATTATTCTTTTTCAGGATGAACTCAAATACCATTTCCGGCATACCACCTGCCCGGCCGCCCAGTACGGTGGTACCTTTTAACATATCCCAGCTGAAATCATCTATGGGGGTGCGGGAAACCAGGAAATTTCCGGCTCTCTGGGTGAGCTGGGCAAAATTAACGACATAGTCGTCAGTACCGCCGGCATAAGTGTAAATAGTGGATTCACTTCCCATAAAGCCGATGTCGGCCTCGTCTGTAAGGACAGCGGTCATGGTTTTGTCTGCGCCAAAGCCTGTGACCAGAGTCAGGTCAATGCCTTCCTCCTTAAAATATCCTTCTTCAATGGCTACATACATAGGTGCATAAAAGATGGAATGGGCCACCTCATTTAGAGTAACCTTTGTCAGCTCTGAGGTTTCTTTTGCAGTGCTGCCGCCAGAGCTTTTTCCTCCGCAGCCAATGAGCGTACAGGCCACAAGCAGCACTGTAAGCATAAGACATGCGGTTTTTTGCCAGGCAGATTTTGGTTTGATCGTGTTTGTGTTTCCTTTCATAATAACCTCCGTTTTGAAATTTGGCAGGCCGGATGATTTGGCCGGCGATCGATGACTTGTTACAAGGAAGGATCCGCTGCAGGGGGAGGATTCCTTATGACCAATCACGCATATCAGCGTGCTTCCTTATATCATATGTATATCAGGAAGAAATGTCACCTCTCCGCAGCGGAGAAACGGACAACAGGTAATGGAAGCTAACTTTTACTTGACACAGGCAGTTTGCCATGTTAAAAGATAGGAAAGAAGATCAGGAAACGCAGCCACGCTTCGTGGGGCGGCCTACAAAATGCAGTGCCGCTGCCGACCTGTGGTATATGGAGGTACAAAAATGGGAATTGTGACGGTAGAAAGTGGAAAGGTGCAGCTGAAATTTAATGATTCGACTCTGGCCTTCACCGTTATATCGGACGGAAAAGAATGGAAATGGTCCGACAGCTATCGGGCAAAAATCGTGACAACAGATGATCGTGAGATTTATTTCTCCGAAGCATCCAAAATCAGGCACAGCATCTGGAAGACGGGAATCGGCAGCGGTATCCGCACCACTTATGATGGATTTTCCGTGGATGGAAAGGACGTTGATTTTTCCTTTGAAACCATTGCATGGATTGAAGATGTGACTGGCGATGTGTATTTTGAACTGCTGCCGCTTCGGGAAGAGAAGCTTTTTGTGAAGGCAATTTACTGGCCGGGCTATATGGAATTTGATGAAAGCAGCAGCAAATGGTACAGTGTGCTTAATATCCTGCAGGGACTGCTTCTGCCGAATAACTGGGAGAATGAAGTATCCAGACTTGGCTTTGACGGGCAGATGTGCAGCAGCTCCTGCTATATGCCATGGTTCGGACAGGTAAGGCCAAATGCCGGATATATTGCGATCTGTGAGCATCCCTGGGATGCCGCCTGTCAGGTGGAGCATCCGGCTGGCGGACCTTATTCCCATGTTTCCGTGCGCTGGCTGCCCAGCCTTGGCAAGCTCTCCTATCGCCGCGTGATGAAATATTCTTTTTTGTCAGACTGTGACTATAACGATCTCTGTAAAGTGTACCGGAATCACGTGAAAGAGACCGGGCTTTTCACCTCTCTGGCAGAGAAGGCGGCAAAGAATCCGCTGGTGGACAAGCTGATCGGATCCGCTATTGTACATAAAGGAATCAAAACCCATGTGGCACCCGGTTCCGCTTATTATGATAAGGATCACCCTGAAAAGAATGACTATCTGACAACATTTAAGACCCGTACCGAAGAAATCAAACATTATAAAGAAAAGGGCGTGGAAAAGCTCTATCTGCATCTGGACGGCTGGGGGGATCCCGGCTACGACAACCAGCACCCGGATTATCTGCCGGCCTGCGAGGAAGCAGGCGGTTGGGAAGGGTTAAAAGAACTTTCCGATACGATCCAGGACTGCGGCTATATGTTCGGCCTGCACGACCAGTACCGTGACTACTATTTTGATGCGGCAACTTTTGATAAGGAATTTGCCCTGCATGCGCCGGATGGTTCCGTCTTTGAGATGGCACGCTGGGCAGGCGGACGCCAGTCCTATCTGTGTGCAAGCCAGGCTCCTTACTATGTGAAACGTAACTTTGAGGAAGTATTTAAGCATGGCATCCATTTGGAGGGAACTTATCTGGATGTGTTCACCTGCAACGAAGGAGACGAGTGTGACCACCCGTGGCATCGGATAACCAGAAAAGAGTGTTTCGAATACCGTAATGCCTGCTTCGAATATCTGCTTTCCCGGAATATCCTGCCAAGCTCCGAGGAGGTGACAGACTGGGCAATGAAAAGTCTGGTGTTCTGCCATTATGGTCCGTATGACTTTATGCTGCAGGCACCCGGAACTCCAAGGAAGGGCATTCCAACTCCACTGTTTAACCTGGTTTACCATGACTGCCTGGTTCTGCCCTGGCTGATGGACAGAATTGACGGGCAGGAGGATTATATGCTTTATGCATTGCTGAACGGCGGCGCCGCATACATGGATAAGGATGGCGCTTACCCGAACTGTGACGGGTCCTTCGATGACGCAGCCGCAGAAAAACAGCTGGATGAAGAGATCAAACGTTACCGTATTGTAGCAGCTCTGCAGGAAAAGATCGCAAAATGCGAGATGGTACGCCACGAATTCTTAAACGGCGACTGGAAACAGCAGAGAACAACCTTCAGTGACGGAACGGAGGTAACGGTCAATTTTAATGATAATAGCTATAAGGTGGTTGCCGGCAGTCAGGAATGAGACTGTGTTGGAAAAGAAAAGATAAAAAGCAGGGGCTGTTGCATTGACGAATGAAATCGCCTGCGACAGCCCCCTGTTTATCTTAGAAATACACATACCCTGAATGTACCAATGCCCAGTTCATGATCCCCATGACCATAGCAAACAGGACAAGCACCATGGTAAGGATAATGGCAGGTACATCATATACCACCCTGCTCTGTTCTATGAGCTTTCCTTCCTCATTCCTTACCTCAACATTTTTTTGTCTGCTCCCAAAGAGTACCTCCACTCCCAGAGAGATTAAGATCAGCGGCCAGAAATGAAAGACCATCTCATAATCCATTCCCGGAAAGAACACATCTACCAGAAACAGCACCCCCATCACCACAAGAACTGCTCCAAAGGTTACAGAACCAACCCTGTGTATTCTAATTGTCGCTCTTCCCGTCATCTGTCTCAAGGCTCCTTTCGTTTTCTTCCTTCTTACCCTCCATCATCTTAACTCCCAGGGCTATGATGCCGCAGCCGATCACCAGACTGGGAACATAATCCCCGATCTTGCGCATGGTTCTGGAAATAAAGGATAGCTCGTCAGGAAGCACATAATATATGAAGCTGGCCATAGAATCCCACAGCAGGCAGGCCCCGGCAAAAATAAGCAGGATCGCTATCCACTTGTTATGGTCCTTTACAAATTTTTCAATCCCCGGCAGGGAATTCATGCCGAACAGGTATCCATCCTCTACAGCCTCAAAATCCTCGTCGCTTAAGCTTGCCAGATGATTGGCCTGAAAGAAGCTGTAGAACCAGGCGATCACACAAAAGGTTGCCAGGGCCCCCTGATTGAGCCATACGGAAAAAATGAAAATGAGGAAAAACAGCACCATCAGGCTCACTCCCATCTTCATAAACCCCATGTACATCTGCGCCGCTCCGGGCATCATTGAAAAACAAAAGGTTAAAAATTTACTCTTTTTCTTGGCTTTCATCCTAAATCCCTCCATTTAAACATTTATTATCAAATATTAGAAATCCCTGTTTTGCCCAAACAGGCGCCCCGGCTGGATACGGTTCAGTGCGCCGACCCATGCATTCAGCTTCTCACCGGCCCTGCGCGCGCCTCCGTTTAAAATATAGTTTAAGTCCGGCCCCTCTTCGTGTTCCTCTTCCAGGCTCTCTTTTCGGGTATCCTCCCATTCCATCTCCCGGGACTCCCAAAGCTCTCCCTGCATGGGCAAAAGCACCAGCATCAAAAGGGCCGCGGCCATTCCCGCTATAATTTTAAGACGATACGAAAATAATTGAACCGTGCTTTTTCCTCCCCCGGACTTTGGCTGCGCCTCCGCGGTTTGTTTCGGAAATGCCCTGCCCAGGATCTGCTCCTTCATATGCTTCGGCGCATACAGCTCCTGGCTTTCCAATTGCTCTATAAAGAGCTCTAACTCTTCATCAGTGAGGTATTCCTTCATGCCGGTTCCTCCTTTCCATAAATCTTCTTCAGCATCTCCCTCGCCCGATAGATCTGGGTCTGGATCGTTTTTATGCTCTTACCCTGTCTTGCGGCGATCTCCCTGGGCGTCCTCTCCTCCACATAATAGGCTCTGGCCACCTCGTTATAAGGGGGTTTAAGTCCTGCGCAGCTCCTTTCCAAACAGCTCTTCACCTCTTCCTCCATACAGATATCCTCCGGCGAGCCGCTCTGCTCTTCCTTCAGCTCAAAAAAGGAATCCTCCACGGGTACGTTTCTTTTGCCGGCGCTGCGCAGGTAATCGATGCTTTTGTTGGTTGCGATCCTGGCAAGCCATGCCTTCTCATTGCTCCCGTCAAAGGTATGATACTTCTGATAAGCCGTAAGAAAGGTTTCCTGCATCAGATCCTCCGCCATGAAATAATCGCCTGTCAGCTTATAGCAGATGGAAAAAATAAGCTTATCATACTGATCGATCATTTCGGAGAGCCTGCTCTCCGTACAGACTTCTTCCTTTTCCAAGGTACGCGTACTCAAAGTACTTATCTTCCCCACCCCGCTTTCCGTTGCTGTTTTTCCTCTTTTCACTATCTATAACGAGACCTGTTTTCCTGTGTCTTCAAAAATTTTAAAAAATTTAAAATTTTTTCCTCTCTCAATAATTCAAGCAAAGCCTTGTCATGTGGTTTTAAATACTATATAATAAACAATGGATAATATGTTCCGCAAGTCAGCTTATTTATAGTGAACGACAAAAATTTTTGTTTTTGGCGTTCACTGCGTTGAGAATGAGGTAACCATGACGATCGACAGAGAAAATTTACTAAAAAGTATTTTGGACAGCTTAGGCCGGATAGAGCATATTGAATTGGAGGATATCCCCAACATCGACTTATACATGGACCAGGTCACCACTTTTATGGACACCCGGCTAAAAAGCACAACCAGACATCCCGGAGATGACAAGATCCTGACCAAGACCATGATCAATAATTATGCCAAAAATGACCTGCTCCCGCCTCCGGTCAAAAAGAAATACAGCAAGGAGCATATTCTGCTTCTGATATTTATTTACTATTATAAAGGGATCCTTTCGATCAACGATATCCAGACCCTGCTTAAGCCTCTCACAGAAAAATACTTCCACACCAGCGGTCCCCTTAATCTCGGCGCCGTCTATGAGGAAGTATTCAGTCTTGAAAATGACGAAATAGAGGATTTACGTGAAAACATCATACGGAAGTTTACGATCTCCCAGGAAACCTTCAAGGATGCTCCCGAAGAGGATCAGGAAATCCTGCACCTTTTTTCTTTTATTTCCATGCTCAGCTATGATGTCTACGTAAAAAGGCTTCTGATCGAAAAGATGATCGACAGCTTTAAAACTGCAACCACAAAGGATGAACGGGGAAATACCGCCAAAGACAAATAAGCGTTTGATATTTTCATACGCTTCATTTTACTGGCCGGGACGGATATTTTGGGTAAACCGGCACCTGGGGAATTCCTGACAACCGTAAAACTCCCCGTAACGTCCTTTCCTCCTGATCAGCATGCCGCCGCATTTCGGACAGACAGGCTCTTCCCTTCCGTTGCTCTTTAGCAGCTTTCCCAGCTCCTCAAAGCATTTCTGGTTCATATGACAGTCAGCTAAAGCTCTGTGGGCGCCTTCCGTGCCGATCCGGAAATGAGCGGCTACATCCGTAAGCCTGTGGTGGGACAGCTCCGGCAGACACTGTCTTTTTCCGGTTTAACGTCTGATACAATTTCCTGTCGGGAAAATGTTGTAAACGCTGGGAGTTACCGCTTGCGGGCGGTAGCTCCTTTTGCTGTTTAACCCCTACCTTACCCCTACCCGATATTTTTGCTCAATAATTTACTGCGCTATCCAGTTTTTGGATTTCATCCCGTTTCAAGTCGTCCAATACGTGCGTATAGGTATCGGCTGTTTCCTTTATGGTCGCATGACCTAAGAACTTCTGCATTACCCGAACGTCAACATTATTTTCTGCCCCTCTGGTGGTGAAAGTATGACGCAGACAATGGGGATGGAAGTTGCTGACGCCGATTTTCGCACAGATAGAATAACAGGTGCGCCGCATATTCGTAGGGTCAAGCGGTCTGCCTAACTGGGTGCAGAATACAAGGTCGTTATCTTCGTAGGCGGTGCTGGCTTTTTCCTTGTTTTTCTCCTGTTGCTCCCAGACATCAGCAAGCACTTTAATAGCCGTTTCGTTGAGGGGGATTATTCTGTCACTGGACGGCGTTTTCGGGGTGCCAAATTCTAGGTGCCAATGTTCATTTGCGTTGTCAGGGTCTTTCACCTTGCGGAGGATTCTTCTGATGTGCAACTGGTTCTGCTCAAAGTCTATGTCCTGCCATTTCAGCCCCAATAATTCCCCAAGCCGCATACCTGTGCAGAGGTCGAAAATATAGACAACGCCCATGTAAGTTACTTTCGCCTGTTCCACAAATGCGTTCTGCTGTTCCTGTGTCAAAACATTGATTTGCGGTTTTTTTGTCTTTGGCAGTTTTACCCTGTTGGCGGTATTGCGGACAATCAAGCCATCGTCTACCGCCGTTTCTAAGGCATTGCTTAACAGCTTGTAAACATCTATCACCGTAGATGGTGCTAACCCCTTATCGGACAAGCTGTTGACAAATTTCTGAATGATGTCCTGTCGGAGTGCCTTTAGCTTATAGTGACCGATAGCTGGTTTGATGTGGTTTTTTACCTTTACCGTATAATTGATATAGGTAGTAGGCTTTACATACCGCTTTTTGTATTCGGACATATAATAGTCAAGCCATTCGGCAAGAGTCATTTCTGTAGGATTGGTGATAATGCCTTTTTGCAGATTATTCAGCAGGTCGGTCATTTTGGCGGATACTTCCTGTCTGGTCTTTCCATACAGGGATTTACGCTGTTGTTTTCCGTCTGCTGATATGCCAATCGTTACACGGGCTTCCCATGTGCCGTCTTTCCGCTTGCGGATAGAGCCTTCATTTTGTCCTCGTTTTGCCATGTTTTATTCATCCCCTTTACTTTTCTCAATCATTTCATTGCTGATAACGTCTAAAGTGTTTAGTTCATTCCTCAAAGCAAGAATCATGGAAAAACGCTTACATCTATATGATGAAGCGATTTCCTCAGAATAACTTCCATCTGCATCTTTTTCCTCCGCTTCAAGGCAATAGCCAGCCAGTTCTGTAAGGGCACTAAAGAAAGCAACCGCTGAAAAGTTCAAACGTGCATTAGCGTTCAAATCCTTGCCTAACCATTGAGCCGTACCTGCCAATACATCAAGCCACCTATTCCTAAATGGTTCTGGAACCGAGCATAAAGCCTTAGACAGTATAGACAGGCTTTCGTCAAATTCTATATTGGTTTCATAGTTTTTATGCTCTGTCAATCCCAATAGGTAATCTACACTACACCCAAGGCATTTTGCCATTTTTTTAAGAACCTCAACATCTGGGCAGTGCTTTCCGCTCTCATAATTGCTCATGGATTGTCTTACAATTCCTATCTTATCTGCAAATTGCCCTTGCTTGATATTACTTTGTTCCCTAAGAGCCTTTAGGCGGCTTCCAAATTCTGTAAATTTATATTCTTCCATAACGCCAAAACCTCCTTGACTCTTATTATAAATCGAAACCAAGAAAAAGTAAAGAAATTTTTACAAAAATAACAGGAGAACTTTTCGGTTAAAAAGTATTGACATAAAATAAAATGTGTTGTATTATAGTAGACGTAACAGGACATAGTGGAAGTTTGAGAGGGAGGTGGAATAGAAAAACTTAGTACGCATTGACTAACCTGCGAAATAAAGCAGTACCTATATAATAACTTTGGATTTTCCAAATAAAGAAATAGCAAAATTTATTGAACGAATAGGAGGATATGCTTATGATGGACGTTTGCAGTTCATGGGATTCACTTCCTCTGATACTCCAAGCCAAGGACGTTCAGATGATTTTGGGAATTTCAAAGGGAAAGACATATGAGATTATGAACTCCGCAGATTTTCCGACGATTTATCTGAATAAGCGTATGATGGTATCAAAGGACAAATTTTATGAGTGGCTCAATCAAGATAACAGGAAAATCAAAAGGAGGGCAATTTATGTATCAAGAAAAGGTTGAAAATAAGATTAAGTTTAGCGGCTCATGTATGGATGTAAAC
>CANDAG010000050.1 GCA_947382625.1 uncultured Lachnospiraceae bacterium | reverse complement strand
AAGGAGGATTTAGAAATGAAAGCATTTATGGATAAGGATTTCCTTTTATCCACTCCCACTGCCCAGACACTGTATCATGAGTATGCGGAGAAAACACCGATCTTAGACTACCACTGTCATATCAGCCCTATGGAAATAGCCCAGGATCGAAAATTTGACAACATCACTCAGGTCTGGCTTGGCGGCGACCATTATAAGTGGCGTTTTTTGCGTTCCTGCGGCGTAGAGGAGCGCTACATCACAGGGGATGCCTCTGACAAAGAAAAATTCCTGAAATGGGCAGAGGTGATCGGGAAGGCCATTGGAAATCCTCTCTATCACTGGAGCCATTTGGAGCTGCAGAGATATTTCGGATATACCGGAGCTCTGAGCAAAAAAACTGCAGAGGAAGTGTGGGAGCTGTGCAATGCCAAATTAGCTGATCCTTCTATGAGCGCCCGCAATCTCATCCGTCAGTCTAATGTGACCTTAGTCTGCACCACAGATGATCCTGTGGACTCCTTAGAATGGCATGCAGCCATTGCCGCAGATGAGAGCTTTGAGGTACAGGTGCTTCCGGCATGGCGTCCTGACAAGGCTATGAACATTGAAAAGCCTGACTATACCGACTACATCAACAAGCTTTCAGAGGTCAGCGGTATCTCCATCAATTCCTTTGCCGATCTGAAGGCAGCGCTTACAAAGAGAATGGATTTCTTCGCCTCCATGGGATGCAGCGTTTCCGATCACGGTCTTGAAGCAGTAATGTATGAGCCCGTTTCCGAGGAAGAGGTTGACGCCATTTTCCAAAAAAGGCTTTCCGGTCAGGAGCTCAACCGGGAGGAAGAGCTGGCATTCAAGACAGCCTTCCTGGTCTTTGCAGGAAGCGAATACCAGAAACGGAACTGGGTAATGCAGCTTCACTATGGCTGTAAACGGGACAACAATAAGCCCATGTACAGAAAGCTCGGTCCTGATACCGGCTTTGACTGCATCAACAGCAGCACCCCTTCCGCTCCCTTGGCTGATTTCCTCAATGCCTTAGAGGAGGCAGGCGGCCTTCCCAAGACCATTATTTACAGCCTGAATCCTAACGACAACGAGGCCATCGGCACCATCATCGGCTGCTTCCAGAATTCCGATGCGGTAGGTAAGATCCAGCACGGAAGTGCATGGTGGTTCAACGATCAAAAGATCGGTATGCAGAATCAGATGCTCTCCCTTGCCAATCTGGGCAACCTTTCCGGATTTGTTGGGATGCTCACAGACTCCAGAAGCTTTTTGTCCTACACCAGACATGAATATTTCCGCAGGATCCTCTGTGATCTCATCGGCGGTCTGGTAGAAAACGGAGAGTTCCCTGCAGATATGGATATTTTATCTGAGATCGTGAAGGATATTTCTTATTACAATGCTGTCAGATATTTTGGATTTGATCTTTGATCATTTTCATATTTTTAGAGCTGGCCCGTAAGGCCAGCTCTTTTTATCTGTTTTCATTTACATAGATCTGAACTCTGCTCTGGATGATGGATGCCACTTCCTTTGCACTCTTCTGTCCTGCAAAGTAAGGCGCTGCCTCCTCCCGGACAATATTAAGCAGCGTATCATCCGCCCGGTAGATCTGGGTAAAGCTGTAAAGCTCGGATACGATCTCATCCGCCCGTTCCCTGGTCAGAGGGGAGATTGCAATCTCAACCCCGTTCACAAAATAAGTCTCATCATACTCTACCTTGTTATCTTTTTCATCCATGTAGTAAGGCTTTTTCATGGCCTCCTCTACTCTCTCTTCCAGGAGCTTTACATTCAGCGGGAAACCATATTCCACTGTTTTCTGATATTCATCAGTCAGAAAGGTTCTCAGAAATTCCCATGCTCCATCCTTGTTTTTGGATTTATCTGAAAGAGCAAATCGCAGGTTTGGCCAAATTGCAGAGCCATCTCCATCAGAAGAAGGAAAACCGATCATGGTAATCTCTTCCCCAAAGGTTCCTTTTTCCAGACTGTTAAAGTTTCTCAAATCACCAATACTGGCAAAATTGGCGATCGCCTTACCTTCCCGCCACATAGAATCATAGTTTTCCCAGAAATCATCGGGCATGACTTCCCAGTTTACTTCCTCCGGGAAAGATTTAAAGAATTCCAGCATCTGAATAAATTCATCTGTATTAAAATTGCAGGTGCCCTTCTCCCAGTCTATAAACTGGCTGCCGGATATGGTAAAGCAATACTGGAGCATGGAATCTCTGTCAATGTTCACCATGAATTGTGTTCCCTCCGGTTTGGAAGCCAACAGCTCCTGAGCCTCCTGCACCGTCCAGCCCCGCTCCTTTCCTACCTCCGAAGTCTTAGCCACCAGAGTATCAATGGAATAAGAAGGCACAAGGCTGTAAAGCTTACCATCCACGGAAAATGCTTCTATAATATTGGACATGAAATCTTCCATGGAAAAAGCCTCATCCTTTTCAATGAAGGGCTTAAGATCGGCAAAAAGTCCCTTGCTGATATAGCTGTCCACAGGCATGGAATTGTCGATCAGCAGGATATCCGGCACCTTGCCCGAAACAATATCCGTATTCAGTCTGGTCCGCCCTGCACTCCAGTCATCCTCAGAGCCATACATGGAATCATAATCCAGGATGGATATCCTGTAGCTTTCGTTCTTTTTGTTAAAGTCAATCGCAAGCCTCCTGATCCCCCAGTCGGTACTGGTCATGGCCAGAGTGATCACCTGCTTATCCTTAACGTCCTTTGGATCGACCTTGGTAAACTTCGTAAGAGCATCCGGGGCTTCCCAGTCATTGGTGATCGCCAGAAACTCCCGTTCATTCAGCCCGGTCACCTGATAAAGATCATAAAAGGAAAAATCTGAGTCTATGGAGCTCATGATGGTTGTCTTATCCTCATCGCCCAGATTATACCCATAGAGTCCATAGCTACTTGACAGATACAGGTCATATCCTATCCCAGGATAAAAGGAAAACTCATAGGATTTCCCGGGGATCATCGATCTGTCCCCCAAGGTTCCCGCTTCCAGATCGATGGGCGCCAGAGACATACCCACCTCTTCATAAATAACAGCTACCATCCTGCCGTCATTTAAGGTAATGATACTTGAAACATCCTCAAAAGGATTGGGCTGGCCTTCCGCAACCACGGCCTTTACAAAATTCCCCTCCAGATCAAATTGATAAAACTGATTGTAAAGATTGAAATATAACGCCTTTCCCTGGTCAAGGTACATATCCCCGATGTAAAAATACCCGTTTTCTTCTGCAAGCGTTTGAAACAGAGGAACATCATTGAGCTTCACCGAAAAGAGCTCTTCCCCGTCTAGGGTCATCTTCACCAGATAATAGTCATCTACATATTCCCCTTCTTCCACCATCGGTACCTCGCCTGCAATTTCTCCCGCAAAGGCAGCATCTTCCTCAGAGGCCGCTTCCTCACCGCCCTCTGCACTGTCGACATCGTCCGCATCCTCTGTAGATCCGTCCTCCGTTTCTGTACCGTCCTCCGTTTCCGCACCATCCTCCGCTTCGCTTCTTGGCTGGGGTGCCACTTCATCCTCAACTTCATCCTCAACTGCATCTTCTACCGTATCATCTACAACTGCGTCCCCGGCGTTTGAGGGAGAATAATAAACATTTTTAACACAATACAGATTTGCATCCTCATCCATAAGGATCCTGTTAAGATTCGTATTTACCCCGCTGTAGATCTCATGAGGCTCTCCGATGGTTTCGTCTTCTTTTACCTCATAAAAAGTAAGAACCGACTCTCCCTCATCTGTCCAGCGATAACCTGATACATAAATGGCATCGCCTGCCCGAAAGATCTGATTGATAGACTGCTCATCATCGTCCTTAAGCCCCAGCTCCGTGGCACGGTACACATAATCCTTCGATGCGGTAGCAGCAGTAACGCCGCTATCCTCCTGTTTTCCACATCCGAAAAGACCTGCTGTCACAAGCAGGCTCATCGCCAAAAGAAAGGGCTTTCTTTTCATCCTTTTTTTCATAATAAAAAACCTCCCATATTAACTAAAAATGCTCCCATTTATTTTTCTCACCCCGGACCTTTTGGACCAGGCTGTCCTTAGCATCAACTGCAAAATTCCTGATATCCTTCCAGGTAAAGGTTCTGCTCTTCCATTTTATGATGAGAAAAACAATAAATATCACTGCCGGGATCAAAAGAAACAGACATCGGAGGATCAGCACCAAAGCAGCAATATCCTCCCATCCCCGCGCAATATTCTCCCAATAAGGAAATCGCAGCGCATAATTCTGCATGGAACGTGTTCCAAAGGAGAGGATCACCGGCAACAGTGCCTCTGTGTTATACCGGGCAGAATTCTCCACCACAAGCATGTCCCTCTCTTCTACTCCCAGATGTTCCTTTACGCAATTCGTCACAAATCCCTTCACCGGATTAGGGGCCGTCACTTCATAAACACTGATACCGCTGCTTTTTCCATAGGCAAGAAGAGACTCGTTAGAAAGGTAAACCACTGTTTCCGATAACCCTGCCCCTTCTGCGAACCGATCCTCCTGGCGTTTGACCACACCGGAAATGTAATGAGGGATTCCTCCGATCATCACGCTCTTTCCCGCAATATCACTGGAGCCAAAAAGCTGCCATGCCGCCTCTTCATCCAAAACAACGGCATCCTTCATCAGATCAGCTCCCGAAAAATATCCGCCGGAAACAAGCTGCAAGGGATGAAACAGGAAAAAGTCTCCTCCAATCCCCACTGCGTTTGCCTCTAAATTTCCCTTTTCACTTACCACCGTGATCCTGCCAAGGGAACTGTAGGCATCAATAAACAAACGATTTTTTTCCTCCTGACTTTCGCGAAGCTCTGAACTGACCTCCAAAAGGCTTTGCTCTAACTGCTGCTGAAAATTCCGGATCGCAAATTCATCCATCTCCACACCCTCTGCCAAAAAGCAACTGACCTGGGCGCTTCCCCCCTCCTCATCCCAGCGCCTGGCGGCCTGCTGGTCGATCAGGGATCCTGTTTTTTTGTTGATCCATATGGTCAATATAAGATACAGCAAAAGAGAAAGGAAAAAAATCACGGAAAATATGATCTGCCTTGGCGACAGGCTTCGCAGAAATTCCTTTATTTTCACTATTTTTCCCTCCTTTCTCTAAAAATTCCCGGCCCGGATATTTCTTATGATTCGTTAAGCCTTACCTGTTTTCCTGCTTCTACAGGCTTGGTAGATGTGGTGATCACATATTCATAGCCATAAAGAGCCGCTGAGATTGCCGTATTGGTATCATCTGATGCAAGCACATCCACATCTACTCTGGTTGCTATATATCTGTTATTTAAAGGGCCGCTCCTTGACTCTACGATCAGGATGAACTTACCGTTATTATCCTCACGAACTGCGCTGTTAGGTACCACAAATTCATATTCTGAGCTGCGCTGCCCTACGGAAATATTCAGCGCCTGCCCGGCCTGCACGCTTTCTCCCGTCACATTGAACACAAGCAGCTTTTTCTGCGCCGGGCTGTCAGGATCCGGCTTAATGGCTGTAAGGATCACCTGCACGTCATCATAATACCATGCGTTCTGCAATTCCGCGGTGTCACCCACCTGAACCTTCTTGGCCTGCTCATTGGTAACGGAGATCGACATGGTATAGCCCTTGCCCTCCACCTGGATCACAGCTGCCGCTTCCTCCGGCTTGGTACTCTCACCTGCCACATAAGCCAGATTTGTAATTGTTCCGGCTACCGGCGCATTGATGGTAGCTCCCGTGGAATTCTCCTTCAGTTTCTCAATCTCTGCCTTTTTGTTCGCGATATCCTTACTTGCCTTGGAAAGATCAAGCTCCGCATTGATGTTGGCAGCAAGCTCCGTCTGCTCTGTCTTAAGCAGCTCATAGACTGCCTGAGCGTTTTTCAGAGCGGCTTCTGCATTGGCCAGACGGTTTAGGGCGGCAGTGGAAGCCTGCTTATTTGCATTTGTTATTTCTCTTATATTCCTTTGCGCCTGCTCCAACCGGTTTTTGGCGTCCTGCACATCGCCGCTTGCGTTTACGGAAATAGCGCTTATCTCCGCTCTGGTTTCCTGAAGATCCCGCAATCTGTTTTCAAGACTTTCTAATCGGGACTGCTGGGAGTTGTTGCTTCCATATTCCTTCAGGGTTTCTGCTGTTGCATTCATGGCGTCCACGGCTACACGATACTCGCCATAGGCGGCTTCGTATTTTTTCTGGATGTCTGCATCTGAGGTTTCCCATGGCAGACTGTTATACCATTGCTGAACCTGACTTTCCCATGGCCATCCCGGAGTCGTCTTGTCATTGGGAATGTATCCACCCAAACCATTGATCACACTTATTTTTTCTACTACAAGGTTTCTCTCTTCTTCAAACAAGGTTTCACTACCGCTCGTTGCGCTTTGTGAAGGATTGCTACCTGTTCCATCGGGATTCGTAGATCCGCTTCCTGTCCCAGGGCTTACACTCCCACTCCCCGTAGCACCCTGGGCCTCACTGATCAGAAGCTTCAGATCAGAAATCTGATATTCCACTTCCTTGATCTCATTATCGATCTCTGCCAGCTTTCTTGCCTTATAATCTTCAAAAGCCGCCGTCGCCTTGGCCACATCGGCGGTTGCCTGAGCCTCTTCCAGTTCATCCGCTGCAGTACTCACCCCGGCATCATTGGTGCTTATGGTATTTTCAAGGGTGATGCTCTCTACCACCTTCTGGCATTCATTCACCCGATCCTCTGCCGCCTGAAGGCGTTTTTGCATATCCGTTACCATGGAACGGTAGGAGGAAAAGGAATCTGTGTTGCCGCTTGCCACCTTGTTAATGACCTCAGGGGAAACCGTACTGCCAAAAAGCCCCTTCATATAAGCAAGCTCAAGGTCTGCCAGCTCTGTCTCCGCTGCTTTAAGTTCATCGCTTTCCTTATCTTCAAGATAATAAAGAACCTGATCCTTTTCAACCACATCCCCCTGCTTCACAGCCACACTGGAGATCACCCTGGTGTCCTTCACCATTACATTATAAGGATCTGTGGCCTCCACATTTCCCGTTCCCCGCACCTTGGCGGTAATGGAACCGCTCTGCACATACTGGGTTGCCACCTCCGGCAGGGAATAATTCATAATGGTGTTGGAAAAAAAGGTAAGGATCAGCATAATGGTCAAAAAGATAATTGCCGCATTCTTTACCCACTCTCTTCTTTTCTTTCCTTCGTTCTCGTTCATCACTTTATCCCTTTCTGATTACTTATCCTTTAATACCGCCCTGATAGGTGATCCCCTCCACCAGATAATCCTCTCCATACAAAAATACCAAAATAGGAGGAACCATATAAATGGTGGCAACTGCAAACGCAAGACCGATTTCCCCGGCATTGATCTTTGAGAGAAATACGGAAAGGGGATGCTTTTCCTGATCTGATAAAAGGATCAGGGGCTGTTCCACCATGTTCCAGTAATCAATAAAAAGCAAAATTGCTATAGAGCACATGGCTCCCTTACACAAGGGCATACAAATATGCCTGAAGATCTGCCACTCTCCGGCTCCGTCAATCTGTGCCGCCTCCATCATGGACACCGGGATCCTGCGCATATATTTGGTAAGAAGATACACCGCAAAAGGAGAAAAAATCCCCGGCAGCCAGATCGCCCAGTTGGTATCCAGAAGATGTAGCCACTGAGAAACCAGATAGTTGGGTACCAGCGTCACCTGATAAGGCATAAGCATCAAAATAATATATACAAAAAAAATGATCTCCTTGATCCGTCCTCTGTACCTGGTGAAGCCAAAGGACGCCCCTGCCGCCACCAGAAGCTGAAAAACCACGATAGGAACCACCAGCACCACAGAATTCCAGAACTTAAACAGATACTCCGGACTTTTGAACAAAACCGTAATATACTGGCTGAAGGATACCATATCCGGAATAAATTTAAGGTTCACCTTTTCGGCAATATACATCTTCCCCCCGGTATCAGAGGTAGCAAAAACCTGTCCGTAATTGGATGAGATCTCTGATGCCGACATAAAGGAATTGGTCACTGTAAGCACAATGGGCATCAGAAAAAGCACTGCAAAGCACGCCGCCACTGTGGTTGCAATGCAGACCCGGACAAGATGTCTGGCATTTCTTATGCTCTTTTTTCTTTTTACTTCCTTATCCCAGCGTTCCTGGGAAAGCTCGTCCAGATTCTTTTTCATCCTTCCACATCCTTTCCGAAATAATTTTCGGTAAGGAACAATATACCGATAATAATAACCATGACAACAGCCATCATGATGGCTGCGGCTGACATTTTCTGGTAATCCAGCCTGCTGAAGGTATTATTCATAAAATGCTGCAGCATATACATGGTATCATAAGGATAATCTCCTTTTAAGAGATAGATTTCCCTGAAAACCTTAAAAGAATTTATTAAGGACATGATCGTCACAAATAAAATGGTGGAAGACATATAGCGCAGCTTGATATGCCAGAAAATCTGAAAAGGCGTAGCGCTTTCCAGCACGGCAACCTCAAGGATATCCTTAGGGATACTGCTTAAGGCCGACATGAATAAGATCATGTTGTATCCCAGGTTTTTCCATAAAAAAAGAACCACGATCACCACCTGGGCAAAGGAAGAATTCAGCCAGTCTATCTTATCCTTCTGAAAAAGGGCCAGCACCTCGTTCATCATACCATTATAATGGAACAGTACCTGCCAGATCAAAACCACCGAAGCGATCGGCACCATCATTGGACTTAAAAAGAATGTCCGAAACTGGCTCCTGAAAGGGATCTTGCTCTCCAGCATCATGGCAAGCATCAACGAAAGAACTACTGCCAGGGGCACTGCCACCAGCGAAAAGGTCATGGTATTCCTCGCCGCCTGCTTAAAGGCATTATTTCGGAACACTGACACAAAATTATCAAAAAATACAAACTGCATGCTGATGGGATTGTCCACTACGGAGTAAAAAATCACGATCATAAAGGGCAGAACAAAAAACAACAGTACGCCCAAGGCGCTGGGAAGCAGATATCCGGCGGATACCAGCTTCCCCCTGCGCGTCCTTGGGCTGCTGTTCTTTTTCTTTTGACTTTTTAAAAGAGTCCTGTCCTTTTTTCCTTTGCCAGGAAAATGCATTTTACATCCCTCACTGCCCGCCAGGCTTCCATATCTTTATCTGTTCTGATACAGAACCCTTAACTGTTTTCATTTACATAGGTCTGGATCCGGTTCTGAATAATATCTGCCGCTTCCTTCGCTGATTTCTGTCCCTTAAAGAAAGGCTCTGACTCCTCCGTGATGATATTCACCAGCTGCTCATCCACACTTCCGGCTACTTTTTCGGCGGAATCGATCAGCTTCTTCACCGCGTCTACTTCCTCCTGGGTAGCGGCCATGATCTCCATCTGGAAGTCATCCCAGCCCCAGGTGGTTTTGGCGCTTTCGACTTTATTTCCGTCCCCGTCCTCATAATAATCCGGCGTCATATCCAGTTCAAACTGTTTCTCAAGGGCGTCCTTCCGTATGGGGAATCCATAACTGTTTCCATGCTCGGACACCAGACTGTTCTGATATTCCTCGGAGATCATCACCTGCATGAACTCCCATGCCCCGTCTTTATTCTTTGATTTTGAGGCAAGTCCCATACATCCTCCCGCCGGCTGGATAAGATTTCCTTTCCGCTCACTGTTGGGGTATCCCAAAAACGCCACCTTTTCGCCAAACATTCCGGTTATCATCTGATATTCCTGAACAGAGGTGATGCTGTTGTCCATAAGAAGAATCTTATCGGAACGGATCCTTGCTGAAAGACCTTCACGTTCTTTCTGATAGTCATATTCCTCCGGAAATTTAGCAGCAAACTCCATGGTTTTGATAAAATCTTCCCCGTTAAAGGAACACTTGCCGCTCTCCCAGTCGATGAACTCATCTATATTATTATAAATACAGTAATAGAATATACTGCTTCTGCTTCCGTAAGGGAACACACTTTCAGGATCCTTATCCTGGGCGAATTCAAGCATTTCCTCAAGGGTCCATCCGGTCTTGTCTCCTACCTTGGACTCTTTTGCAAGGGTACTGCTCACATAAAATCCTGAAAGGATCCCATAGAGCTTACCGTCCTCCTCATAGGCTTTCAGAATATTCTCAAGGTAATCCTCTTTGTTAATGCCGCTCTTTTCCATGTAAGGATACAGATCCTCCAGTACGCCCTTGCTGACATACATATGGAAATCCACATTGCTCAGGCTGATGATGTCAGGACAGTTTGCAGTAGTTAAGTCTGCATTGAACTGGGTAAGGGCCGCCTGATAATCCTCCACGCCGTTGCCGTATTCCTTCACAGTGATACGATATTTTTCGTTGGTCTTATTGAAATCAATGATAGCCTTCTTGACATTGCTGTCCACCCACATAGCGCCGTAGGTGATCTTTTCCTTCTGAGGAACCTCTGAGGCATCCTTACGGTTTAACAATACCAGCTCAACCGAGGCAGGACCGTCCGCACTATAATCTCTGGTCACTGCCCACACGCGTCCGTCAGAGAGCTCACCTCTCTGAGTCACGCTGTCGCTGTTGATATCTGCATCCAGCCATTTAAAGAGCTCTTCTTCCGTTCCGGTAGAAAGGTCAAAAACAGAGACCTTACTGGAATCGTCAACCAGAAAGCTCTTCGTTGCTCCCACACTGAATTCCTGGTTTCCATAGCCTCCGTTAAAGCCCTCCACAGGCTCTCCGAGCTTCTTGGTGGTAAGATCTACCTTCCGGAGTTCGAGACCGTTCTCCCCATAGGTGGTGATATAAACATCCCCTTCCTTCGAGGCTGTCATACTGCGGATCCAGTTCTCTAATTTGATATCGCAGATCTTATTTAAGCCCTGGTCAACCACATGGATCCCGTTGTCACCGTCGCTTAAATAAATATTTCCCTGTCCGTCAGCACATATATTCTGCACATAGGTGTTTTCAGGATCATCAAAGATCCCGCTAAGATCCTTGCTCTCTGCTACAGAGCCATCCTCAGCAGATACCTTCCACAGCTCCATCTCGGAGTGGTAATCTGTTATTTCGCCGTTTTCATCCTGTTCATAGCTATAGATATTTACCACCATAAGGAGATTGCCGTCCGCTGTCCCCACCATGCCGTTGACATTGCTGTTCTCATCAAGCGCAAGGGGAAGTACTTCCCCTTTGCCTTCCAACATATCATACTTATATAAGGCGTTGCTGCTTTCTCCCGTTTCTTCGTTCCATGAGACTGTGTTCATAAACACATCGTCTCCTACAGCCGCCACCGAATTAATATAATTGCATTCTACGTCCATCTCCACGTACTCGGGAACGTACACATATCCGCTGGTCTCTTCCTCAGAACCGCTGCCTTTTCCGCAGCCCCACAGCATCGTCATGGCCGAAAATGCCGTGATCGCTATTGTCAGTAGCTTTTTATTTTTTTTCATAAATCCACTCCCCTTTTTGATGCGGTATCCCGAGCCTTATATCTTGTGCCGGGAAACCTTCCTAAGTACAAACTATAGCACAATACCCTGCAGGAGACAACGCGTATAATCTTAATTTTTTGCTAATTCTTGAAGCTGTGGATCGGCGCAGGGATCCGTCCCCCCCGACTCACAAATTCCTCACAGGAAAAAGCGTTCACCGGCATGATCGGCGCATAGCCCAAAAGGCCGCCGAATTCCACCGTCTCCCCTACTCCCTTTCCAATAACGGGAATGATACGCACGGCAGTTGTTTTCTGATTGACCATACCGATGGCCATCTCGTCAGCAATAATACCGGATATGGTGGAAGCCTTTGTTTCCCCCGGTATAGCGATCATATCAAGGCCTACGGAGCATACACAGGTCATTGCCTCTAATTTTTCCAGGGAAAGGGCGCCTGCCTCCACGGCATCGATCATCCCCTGATCCTCACTGACCGGAATGAACGCGCCGCTTAAGCCTCCTACATAAGAGGACGCCATCACGCCTCCCTTTTTAACCTGGTCATTTAAAAGCGCAAGGGCTGCCGTTGTCCCCGGCGCACCTGCATACTCCAGCCCCATTTCGCACAGAATATCCGCCACACTGTCTCCAATGGCAGGGGTAGGCGCTAAAGACAGATCCACGATCCCGAAGGGAACTCCCAGACGCCTGGATGCCTCCTGGGCTACTAGCTGTCCCACTCTGGTCACCTTAAATGCGGTTTTCTTGATGGTCTCACAAAGTACCTCGAAATTTTCTCCGCGCACCTTGCTGACTGCATTTTTTACAACACCAGGCCCGCTGACGCCTACATTGATCACCTTGTCCGCTTCCGTTACTCCATGGAAGGCGCCTGCCATAAATGGATTATCATCCGGTGCATTGCAGAACACCACCAGCTTGGCACAGCCAAGGGAATCCTGCTCTTTGGTGTACTCTGCCGTCTGCCTTACGATCTCTCCCATAAGCTTTACGCCGTCCATATTGATGCCTGTCCGCGTTGAACCCAGATTTACGGAACTGCACACCCGCTCGGTCTTAGAAAGGGCAAGGGGAATGGAACGGATCAGCAATTCGTCGGCGCTTGTCATCCCTTTGGAGATCAGAGCCGAATAGCCCCCGATAAAGTTCACCCCCACTGCCTTGGCCACCTCATCTAAGGTCTCTGCTATGGATGCAAAATCTTCAATGGTTTTGCAGGCCGCCCCGCCGATCAGTCCTATAGGGGTCACCGAGATTCTCTTATTCACAATGGGAATCCCGAATTCTCCGGCGATCTCTTCCCCTGTCTTAACCAGATCCCTGGCCGCATCGTATATCTTTGTATAAATTTTCTTTTTGAGTATCTCCAGATCAGAATCAATGCAATCCAAAAGACTGATGCCCATGGTAATAGTCCGCACATCCAGATTTTCCCTGGTGATCATCTCATTGGTTTCTACCACTTCAAATATATTGATCATATCAGCAGTCCTGTCCTTTCTTATATCCTGTGCATCTTATCAAAGATTTCTTCTCTCTGGCACTTGATATCCACACCGATCTCTCCTCCAAGGGCATGAAGCTCCTCTGCCATCTCGCCGAAGCCCTTGGTCATCTTCCCCGTATCTACGATCATCATCATATTAAAATATCCCTGTACGATCGTCTGTGCGATATCTAAAATATTGATGCTGTTTTCTGCCAGATAGGTGCATACCCTTGCTATGATCCCTACCGTGTCCTTGCCTACTACTGTGATCACTGTCTTTTCCATATTTGCCTATTACTCCTTTCAAATGCTCCCGCAAAAAATATTGTTTGATATGTACCCGATCTTTTACAGCCGGATCGCCTCTGATGGCCTGCTTCTGGACGCCACGTACATTGGGAAATCCGAAAATCCGATGGGGGGCTTTTTCCTGTCCTCTTCCCCGTCCTTCCCACATGCCATGGTCACCTCTACCCGTACCGCCTCATAGGCAAGCTCCGGCAGATTATTCTCCTGACTCAAATGCCCCAGGATCACTGCCTCTAACTCCTCATTTAAAAGCTCGCACAAAAGCTGTCCTGCCCTTTCGTTGGAGAGGTGTCCCCGGTCTCCTAAGATCCGCTGTTTTAAATAGTAAGGATACCGGCCTACCTGAAGCATGTTCACATCATGGTTTGCCTCCAGCAAAAGCGCATTCATTCCCCGGAGGGATTCCACCGTGTAGTCATTGTAAGTGCCAAGATCCGTAACGATCCCCACCTTCTTTTTTCCATGGGAGATCCGATATGCGACCGGCTCTGCCGCATCATGGGATATGGCAACCGGATTACAGGTCAGATCCTTGATGATCAGCTTTTCGTCTGCCCGGATCACATGAAAAAGCTCCTCCGGCAGCTCTCCCACAGAGGAGGTATTCCTGATGGCCTCGATAGTCCCTGCAGTAGCGTAAATCGGTACGCCGTATTTCCTGCCCAAAACTCCCAGTCCCGCAATATGATCCGCATGCTCATGGGTGATCAGTATCCCGTCGATATCTCTCATGGAAAGATCCAGCCCTTTCAGTCCTTCCTCCGTTCTCTTACCGCTGATCCCCACGTCCACCAGAAGGTGGGTGGCCTCCGACCCCACATAAATACAATTCCCGCTGCTTCCGCTGGCAATACTGCAAATTCTCATTTTATTATGTCCTTTACTTTTTCAATCTTTCCTCTATCTGTCTGCAGGCATTTTCTATTCCCCCGCTGTTATCGATCACCGCATCGCAGCATCTCCTGAATTCCTCCTCCTTGAGCTGGGATCCGAAGATGGCGTCTATCTTTTGGTCGGAATAGCCTCTTTTTTCCTTAAGGCGCCTGCGGCGCAGTTCTTCACCTGCATAAATATACCACATTTCGTCAACGATTTCCAGATACCCTTCCTCGATCAAAAGGGCCGCCTCCAAAAACAGATAATCTACCTCCCTGTCTGTCTTTGCCTTTGTTATCTCCTTCAGAATATAGTCTTTTACTGCCGGATGAACGATCTCATTTACCCTTTTTAAAAGCTCCGGGGATCCAAAGATCATCGCAGCCATTTTATTTCTGTCGATGCTTTGGTCATCATTTAAAATATCCCGGGA
Organism: uncultured Lachnospiraceae bacterium; assembly: GCA_947382625.1. Taxonomy (GTDB): domain Bacteria; phylum Bacillota; class Clostridia; order Lachnospirales; family Lachnospiraceae; genus Suilimivivens. The sequence goes on along the minus strand of CANDAG010000050.1, from coordinate 10,150 downwards.
CAATAAACTGACTAATTGCTCATAGCAGGGCTCTCCCGGCTCCTTCACCTTATGGGCCACCTCGTCCGCTAAGATCACTCTGCAATGATATTTTTCCCTCACAAAAGCAAGCAACGCGGATTTTCCGGAACCCACGCCGCCTGTAATTCCAATGACTTTCACTTTACTGCTCTCCTTAAATTCTACTTTGCCTCGTACCAGTCGCTCCCCTCATGCAGATCGATCTCAAGAGGCACGGAAAAATCTGCGGCACGGTTCATTTCTTCCTCCAATATTCTCCTTACCTGCTCCGCCTCTTCCCGGTAGGTCTCTATCAAAAGCTCGTCGTGTACCTGAAGGATCAGCCTGGATTTCAGCCCTTCCGCCTTTAATCTCCGATGCACCCGGACCATGGCGATCTTGATCACATCCGCCGCGGTTCCCTGTATGGGAGAATTCATGGCAACCCTTTCGCCGAAGGAACGCTGCATAAAGTTGGAGGAGGACAGCTCCGGCACAGGCCTTCTCCTTCCCAAAAGTGTAAGAGAATATCCCTTGCTTCTGGCATCCTTAACGGCGCCATCCAAAAAGCTTTTGACCCCGGGATAGGTGGCAAAGTACTGCTCAATATATTCTGCCGCCTCCTTTTTGGTAATACTAAGCCCCTGACTTAAGCCAAAGGAACTGATCCCATACACGATCCCGAAGTTTACCGCCTTGGCGTTGCGGCGCTGTAAGTCCGTCACCTGCTCAAAGGGAATATGGAACACCTGGGAGGCTGTGATCCTGTGGATATCCGCATGCATCCTGTAGGCGCCGATCAGCTGCTCATCTCCGGACATATGGGCCAGTATCCGCAGCTCGATCTGGGAATAATCCGCGTCCGTAAAAAGACAACCTTCTTTCGGAACAAATACCTTTCTTATCTTTCTGCCCAGCTCCATCCGCATAGGGATATTCTGAAGGTTGGGGTCAGTAGAGCTGATCCGGCCTGTAGCCGTGATGGTCTGGTTAAAGGTGGTATGGATCCTTTTATCCTCCCCGATAAAAGCATACAGTCCTTCCGCATAGGTGGATTTCAGCTTGGCAAGCCCCCGATACTCCAGCACATCCGCCACAATGGGATATTCCCCGGAGAGCTTATCCAGCACATCCGCCGCAGTGGAGTAACCTGTCTTGGTCTTTTTGCCCCCGGGAAGCTTCAATCTCTCAAACAGGATCTCCCCTAATTGCTTGGGAGAATTAATATTAAATTCCTCTCCTGCCTGGTCATAGATCTTCTGCTCCAGCTCTCCGATCCGTCCTGTAAGGGCGTCCCCATAGGCCTTCAGCTCCTCAGGCTTTACCAGGATCCCTTCTTTTTCCATGTCATAAAGGACATAGGTAAGAGGCATCTCTACTTCTTTCATAAGAGAATCCATGCCGGCCTCCGCAAGCTTTTTTTGCAGTACCGGCGTAGCCGCCAGACTTACATGGGCGAGGAAGCAGGCATATTCCGTAAAAGACTCCGCCTCCTCTGCATAAGCAGCGGCAAGTGTCTTCTTTCCAAAACGCTCTGCCCTCTCCCGGATCATCAGTCCTAAATGCTCATTAGCCACATCCGCAAGGGTATAATCGTTTTTGAGCGGATTCAAAAGGTAGGCGGCTAACACCACATCAAAAAACCGCTCTGTCTCGTCACACTGGAGAAAATCATAAGCGCTCTTGATATTTCCACAGGAGATTCTGCATTTTGCGGCAAGCTCCGCTATTTTTCCTTTCAGATACCCTTCCGTCATCAGGCCCTCGCAGGGAACAAAGGCGCACTCTTTCCCGAAGGCTAAGGATATACCGGCACATTCTCCCTTCAGCCCCGGTTCCTTCAAAAGCGCAAAGCCTGCCTCTGCCTCTGTCTGCGCCCGTTCAAAAAAGGCTTCCGCCTCCCCCAGCTCCTCTATCCTGCAAAAACGGGCGGTAATCGTTTCATTGGCTTCCCCTCCGTTTGCAGAGCTTCCAAAACGGGATAACATATTTTTAAATTCCAGACGTTTAAAAAGCCCGTAGGCCTCCTCCGTATAAAAATCCTTCAGTCTGGCATCATCAAAACAAAACTCCAGGGGGCTGTCCACATTGATGGTTGCCAGAACCTTGCTTAAATCAGCCAGTTCTTTATTGTTCTGCAGGGATTCCCGGATGGACTTTTTGGAGACCTCCTCAATATGGGCATAAATATTCTCCAAAGAGCCAAACTGTACCATCAGCTCCGTGGCTGTCTTTTCCCCCACCTTGGGAACGCCGGGGATATTATCAGCAGTATCCCCCATTAAAGCCTTCAGATCAATGAACTGAATGGGGTTTACCCGATATTTGTTCTCCACATCGGCGGCATAGTAATCCTCAATCTCGGTCTTCCCACCCTTGGTCTTAGGGATCCTGATCTTGATCCTTTCAGTGGCTACCTGCAAAAGGTCCCTGTCACCGGATACAAGGGAAACCGCCATTCCCTCCTTCTGTGCCCGTTTGGCCAGCGTGCCTAAAATATCATCCGCCTCAAGCCCTGCCTGCTCCATCATTTTGATGCCCATAGCGGCCAGAACCTCCTTAAGGACAGGAACCTGCTCCCTCAGCTCTTCCGGCATAGGCTTTCTGGTCCCCTTATATTCCTTATAGATCTCGTGCCGGAAGGTGGGTGCGTGTACATCGAAGGCCACTGTCAGATAATCCGGTTTTTCTTCCTCCAAAATCTTAAACAGAATATTCAAAAAGCCATAAACCGCATTGGTATGCAGCCCTTCACTATTGGTGAGATCCGGCACTCCGTAAAATGCCCGGTTTAAAATACTGTGTCCGTCTATCAGTACAAGCTTTTCCATTTTCTTTTCCTTCCTTGATCCATGGCTTACATTTCACGCATTCCTGTCGCAGGTCCTTTAGAGGAGTACAAAAAGCAATACGATCAGCACCACCCCTGCCAGCCCCACAAGACCTTCCAGTAAATACAAAAATCGCTGCATATTCTCCCGGCGCCACAGGGCATGCTCTGCCTCGCCCATCCGAAAATCCAGCTCATTTTTCAGGTCAAACACATTGCCGGCTTCCAGCCTGGATAACCCCTCCAGCACCAGAAACTGAATGGTAAGCTCCTCCTCGCACTCCTCGCACTCATCTATATGCACCAGAAATTCCCGCAGATCATCGGTATCCAGATCGTCTGCAAGGAACAGTGGTATTACCTTTTCTACTTCTTTACATGTCATAGCAGTTCCTCATGATCAGTGTTTAACTCACTGAAATAAATATACACTAAAACAGGGCTAAAGTAAATATTTGTATTTTTTGTAACCTTATTCCGGCTTTGATTGTATTATTAGTGAAGGGCCTTTCAAAACAATAAGATACAGGGATACGGTTCCGGCTGATCCGGACTTACCCCAAAAGGAGCACTCATGAGGCAGGAAGTACAGGAGCTGGTGAGGCTGTACCAGGACAATCTTTTCGCCGCAGCCTTCAATGTCTGCAAAAACGCAGAGGATGCGGAGGATGTTGTTCAGGATACGTTTATCCGGTATTACACAATAAAAAAAGAATTTGATTCTGCAGAGCACGTACGGGCCTGGCTTTTCCGGGTAGCGATCAACAGGGCAAAAAACGTAAATCATACCTTTTGGAGACGCAACAGGCTCTCCCTTGAGGATTATATGGAGACGCTTACCTTTGAAACGGAAGAATCGGAGGATCTGTTTGAGGCTGTAATGAAGCTTCCGGAAAAATACCGTATTGTCATCCATCTGTTTTATTATGAGGATTACAAAGTCAGCGAAATAGCAGATATTTTAAAGCTGAGCGAAAGCAATGTCAAAGTCAGATTATCCCGTGGACGCAGTGTTCTTCGGGAAACCATCGAACGCAGCCACGCTTCGCGAGACTGCTTATCGATCAAACACTGTCATGCAGAGCAGGACAGCTTATTGAACAAACAACGTCATGCAGAGCAGGACAGTTCATGGAATTTAAAGGAGGAATGAAAGGATGACAGATAAGGAACTCTATAAACAGGCATTTTCAGCACTGCATTCCTCCGCACAAATATCTTTGGAGGCAGAAGAAATGGCTAAAATACAAAAAAAACATAAAACCAATATGGCAGTGGCAGCAGCCCTGATCTGCGCCGTGATCATCGGCGGTTCCGGAACAGCTTATGCTGCGGATCTTGGCGGGATCCAACAGAAGCTCTCCTTGTGGCTGCACGGAAAAGAGACCGAGGTGGATGTAACCGCTACCGGCAACGGGGGATATACCTTCTCCTATGAGGAGAACGGCCAGATCAAAGAAATGGGAGGCGGCGGCGTCAGCATTGATGAGAGCGGCAACGAAACCTGGCTTTACGCCGATGAGCTGGCGGAGGATATGAACCGGTATGCAGATGTATACGAGGATGAAAACGGTATTGTCCATGTGTACTACTATGATCAGATAATTGATATTACCAATCTGTTTGACCAGGAGGGGATCTGCCGGATCCTGCTTTCCCATAACGGTGAAAAATCCTATCTGAAGGTCACCCGGGACGAGGATGGATCCTATCCTTTTTCCCAGAGGAAGGTGCCGGAGGATGACAAGGAGCTGTATCGGGATGCTCCTGTAGAATAAGATCAAACGCCGCCACGCTCCGCGAGTCGGCTTATTGATCAAACGCTGCCACGCTCCGCGAGCCAGCTTATTGATAAAAAAAGACGGCTGTCCTCTGGTATCGGGACAGCCGTCTTTTTAATCACTGACCAGCTCTGCCAGCGTTCCGAAGGAATAGCCCATCTCCTCCCACTTAGTCAGAAGCTCATCCAGGATCTCTCCGTTGGTCTGTGAGGTATTATGCAAAAGAACAATGGCTCCGGGATGAATCCGCTTTGTCAGCTTCTCTATGGATTCCTCATGTCCTGGCTGATCGTCCGTGATCCAGTCCACATGGGCAAGGCTCCAGAAGATCGTATAATATCCCAGTTCCTGGGCCATCTGCAGATTTTTTTCATTGCACTTTCCCTGGGGCGGGCGGTAAAAAGGGGAAAGCTCTGTGCCGGTGATCTCCTGAAACAGGTTCGCCACATCATCCATTTCCTTTTGAAAGGTTTCTCTATCAGAAATCGTAGGCATATCCAGGTGATGATAGGTATGATTTCCCACTGTATGCCCCTCCTCCACCATCCGCTTTACCATATCAGGAGCCGTTTCCAGAAAATGTCCCACCACAAAGAAGGTTCCCTTCACATTATGCTTCCCGAGGGCATCCAGAATGGGCTCTGTATTGCCGTTTTCATAACCGCAGTCAAAGGTAAGATAGATGACCTTTTCGCTGACATCCCCTGTATAATAGGCGCTGTACCATGCCAGATCCTCCGCAGAGGCGTTTCCCACAGGAGTCGTGCCGGATTCGCCAAAGGAAAGTCCCCAATCCTCGGAAGCAAGCTTTAGCTGCCAGCCCTCGGGCCTGTCCTTTACCCGGGCAGGGGATATCTTTACAGACTTATCCTCTTCGTCTGATGCTGTGTCGCTTTCCACGCCGGTTTCCGCATCACTTTCCACGCCGGTTTCCTCATCCACTGTCTCATTCTCTGTTTCCGCATCCGCTGTCACATTCTCTGTTTCTTCATCCGTTTCCTGCATTTCCACCTTCTCCGGCTCCGGCACCACTATGGTCTCCTTTGCTTCCTTTCCGCATCCGGACAGGCCTATGGCCAATGCGAATGTCAATGCTCCTGCCATTCTTTTCATGAATCCTTTTTTGTGTTTCATCTTATGATCCCTCATTTCTTATCTGTTGTTAACATGCTGTTTATTATAAAACAGCTTTGCATCATAATTGCATCATGTCAGCAGATTTTGAGGGAATCTTTTATACTCTTTCAAACACAGGGATACTCTCAATGGGCGCATCGCAGCAAACAACCTTTCCGCCCTCATAAAGGGTTCCATCCTCAAAGCTCTTCCAGGCTCCTGCAGGCAGATAAACCTCTCTCTCCCTCTGTCCTGCATTTAAGACAGGCGCCACCAGATATCTGTGGCCAAACATATACTGATCCGTCAGCTCCCAGCACCTTTCATCCTCCGGGAATTCATAGAACATGGTTCTCATAAGAGGCGCTCCGTTTGCGGCGGCTTCCTCCATCAGTTCTTCAATGTAGGGCTTTAAGGCCTGCCTTTTCCCAAGCCATGTTTTCATAATGGCAAACGCATCCTCACCATAGCTCCACAGCTCATTGGGCTGTCCGGTATAAAGGCCTCCGCCGCCGTATTCCTTATCTGAAAGAGGCGGGATATCGTGAGGGCCTCTGTCACCGTGCATACGAAGGACCGGGCTGAACACGGCAAACTCAAACCACCGAAGGAGCAGCTCCTTAAACTCAGGGCTTTTCACATCCCAGGTCATAAACCCGCCGATATCTGTGGTCCACCAGGGAATGCCTGCCAGTCCCATGTTGAGTCCTGCGCTCAACTGATCCTGAAGAGACTCAAAGGTGCTCGGAATATCTCCCGACCAGATAAGAGAGGCATATTTCTGGCTGCCTGCCCAGCCGCTCCGTACCAGATGGGGCAGTCCCTTTTCACGTCCCTGCTCCTTGATCCCGTCATAAAAGGTCTGAGTATACATTTTAGGATAAATACTGCTGACCTCAAGTGCACAGCCCAGCGCATAGCGGTAATTATCAAAATCGTAAACCGCGTAATCCGGCTCCGCGTTGTCCAGCCAGAACATATCTATACCGTAATCATAGTAATTCTTCTTACAGGTTTCCCACAAGAACTCCCTCGCTTCAGGATTGGTCACATCAATTTCCAGACAATCTCCCTGGAAATCGTAAGTCTGGGTACTGCCCCGCTCGGTACGGATCAAAAGCCCCCGGTCAGACAATTCCTTAAAGTGAATGCTCTTTTTATCTACGGTAGGCCAGACAGATACCATTACCCTTGTTCCCATAGCATGCAGCTCATCACACATTGCCTTAGGATCCGGCCAGTATTCCGGGTCAAACTGCCAGTCTCCCTGTCTGGTCCAGTGGAAGAAATCGATCACGATCACATCTAAAGGAATCCCAAGCTCATGGTATTTGCGGGCTACAGAAAGCACCTCCTCCTGGGTGCGGTAACGGAGCTTGCACTGCCAGAGTCCCAGCAGCTCCCTGTTCATGACAGGCGTACGGCCGGTCACCGCCGTATATTTTTCAATAATATCCTTAGGAGTATCGCCCACAGTGATCCAATAGTCCATCTCCTTTGTGGCTTCGGCCCTCCATTCCGTATAGTTCTTTCCAAAAGAAGCCCTTCCTACCGCAGGATTATTCCACAAAAAGCCATATCCAAGGCTGGAAACCGCAAATGGCACACTTACCTGAGAATTTCGCTGGGCAAGCTCCAGCACGCATCCCTTTAAATCCAGATAAGGCTGCTGATACTGTCCCATACCAAAGAGCTTTTCCTTATCATTGCTTTCGAATCGCACTGTGAGGGTATAGTCGCCGCCCACAATGGGCTTATAATCTCTGCCCACGATCTTAAGGCAGCAGCTCTCCCTGCTCTCCGTACCAAGGTAATTCCGGTAATATTCCCGTAAGAACAGCTTATCATCACGGTAAAAGGACATCACGCCAGCCCCGTTGACTCTCACCATCAATCTTCCGTTTTGGATGGTGGCGTATCGCTTCATCTGCATACTTCCGTCAACGTCCGCCCCGGAGCCCTCGTTCTCACTCTGTCCGTAAATCCTGATCTCGGCCTTCTTCTGCTCTGCCGGTACCTCTTCCGTAAGCGCCCAGTCCCGCCCGGTAAAATCCATATAACGTGTGGCTCTTATCCGAAGGGAATCCGTCCCCCACGCCTCTATCCGGATCCTCTCGCCCTGATGGGATACCAACAGAATGTTTCCTTTTTCCTGAAATTTCATAGTTCCTCCTTCTCCGACGCCCCTAGCTGTTCCCTTATCCTGTAAAGCATATCACATTATCAAAACCCGGGGTTGCATCGATCACTGCATTTGCTATAATAAAAATATAATGATAAAAAACAGGATTTTCTTTAACTTAATTGATAATTACTAACACTATTTTGATCTTTTTCCCGGAGCAGAGACTATGACCGACAAATCCCGCCCAAACCATGCGCTTTTAAAAGAACTGATCCCACATGGCAATATGATGTTTCCTCTCACTGTCCATGAGATGGATACCGACTGCCGTTTTGATGAACGGATCGGCTGTCATTGGCACGATGAATTTGAAATTCTGGCAGTAACTTCCGGTACGGCCCAAATACATATTGACGACGAATGCTTCAACATCAAAAAAGGGGATGCTGCCGTTATCCCTGCAGGCCGTCTCCATATGGCAATCGGCCAGGCAGACATTCCCTTTTCCTTTCTGGCTGTGGTTTTTCATCCTTCCTTTTTGAGCAGCTATTCCAACGATAATATTCAGCAACAGTATTTGGACGCCGTGTCAGACGGTCAGACCACGCTTCCGGATCTTATTTCCGGAGACACCGAGTGGGGCCAAAAAACATTTCAATTGCTTATGGAGATCGGCCATATATTTTCCCGCAGGGAAACCGGCTTTGAGCTGCTGATCAAGGCAAGGCTGTTTGAAATCTGGTATCTGCTTTTTACCCATGCCCAAAAAAGAAAAGATCGTACGGTAAATAACAATGATTACCGTACGATCCTCACAAAATCCATTATCGAATACATTCAAACCCACTATGAAACCGGAATCTCCCTGCCGGAGCTGTCCAAAAGGTTTCATATAAGCGAAGGTCATCTCTGCCGCTTTTTTAAGTCAGTGACCAGAATGTCCGTCTTAGAATATACAAATGCATACCGCATCAGCGTAAGTGCAAATCTCCTGCGGGAAACGGATCTGGATATCAGCGCAGTGGCCGGAATGACCGGTTTTAACAATATCAGCTACTTCAACAAAACCTTCCGTCGCTTTATGTATATGACTCCAACCGAATACCGAAAGAGCCAAAATCAGACTGCCTTGTTCTTCCAGCTTCCCCGCTTATAAAAGAAGAAAGTGATCACAGCTCCCATAAGCCATGATACCAGCAGGGATATAAAAACGCTCTCCTGTCTTCCGCCCGGGAACTCTGCAGACCTGGTGATGAAAGCCAGTCCATAGGCCACGGGAACACGGATCAGAATGGTAGTTGCGATAGAGATCCACATAGGGGTCACAGTGTCGCCCGCACCGCGCATGACGCCGGAGAGTCCCTGGGTAACTGCCATGGCAATATATCCTACCGCAAGAATGCCCATCATCTCACGGCTTAAGTCTACAAGCTCCGGTGTCCTGGTAAAGATCCCCATAAGGGATTTGCCGAAGATCAGGATCAAAGAGGTAAGGATCACGGATACTCCCATGGCAATGGCGGTTCCCTGCTTAGCCCCCTTCTCCACTCTGTCGTACATCTTTGCGCCTACATTCTGGCCGGCATAGGTAGTAAGCGCCGTTCCGAAGGAAAAATTAGGCATCATTGCAAAACCATCCACACGCATAACGATAACATTAGCGGCAATGAACATCTCACCAAAGCTGTTGGTCAGAGACTGCACCACGATCATTGCCATGGAAAAGATAGCCTGAGTGATACCGGAAGGAAGCCCCAGCTGTATGATCTTGGAGGTGTGCTTACGCTGCAGCTTCATATAACGGAGCTTTAAGTCAAAATGCTCAGTCATGCGCATCAGCTTAAGCAGACAAAGAAGCGCAGAAATCCCCTGGGCGATCACAGTTGCCAAAGCCACACCGTTCACTCCCATTCCCAGCTTTGCCACAAACAAAAGATCCAGAATGATGTTGACTACGGTTGATACCAAAAGATATAAAAGAGCGGACATGGAATCTCCCAGTCCTCTTAAAATCCCGCTTAAAATATTATAAAAGGCAAGTCCTGCAGATCCCACAAACAAAATGATCAGGTAAGACTGACACCAGTCTATAATAGATTCCGGCGTATCCAGAAGCTCCAGAAGCGGCCTTGCCACCAGGGACGCAACCACCATTACAAACAAAGAAGCTATCAGCGTCAAAGTAATACAATTTCCAATGGTAAGGGAGAGCTCTTCCCTTTCCCTGGCGCCAAAATACTGGGACACCATGATACCGGCCCCCACGCTGATCCCTACAAACAGCACGATCAGAAGATT
>CANDAG010000049.1 GCA_947382625.1 uncultured Lachnospiraceae bacterium | reverse complement strand
GTATCTCCTCCACTGAAGGTAACTGCTTTTCTATTTCTTTTAACTTTACTTTATCGTATGTTGCCACGTCCATTGGAGTCTGTATCCCTTGAAATGCCCATTGAACTTCTGTCTGGTTCATATCCTTGCAGATCAGGAGTCCTATTGTCGGATTTTCATCAGGCGTTTTCATCAATTCGTCTACCGCATTCACATAGAAGTTTAATTTGCCTGCAAATTCTGGCTCAAATGATTTTACTTTCAATTCAACCACGATATAACTCTTTAAAGAGATATGATAAAACAGCATATCAATTTTCCTTGTTTTTCCAGCAACAATTATTTCTTTTTGCCTTCCAATAAATGCAAAGCCTTTTCCCAATTCCAGCAAAAACTGTGTTATGTTTTTTTCCAGAGCATCCTCTAAATCCTCCTCGGCATAATCGGGAGGCAAAGTAATAAATCCTAAATCATAGGTTTCTTTTGTTATAGCCTGGGCAAGTTTGCTCTGAACACCAGGCAGTTGTGTATTAAAGTTACTGATGGCACCGCCTGATTTGCCATAGTAATCCGATTCAATGTAGTTTATCAGGGTGTTGCGGCTCCATCCTTCCGTTGCAATCTTTTTAATGTAAAACGTTGCTTCTTCGGCAGATTTACATTTTGTAATGATTTGAATATGGTGTCCCCACGGAACAAATGCAAAAATCTTTGGGAATTCAATTTCTCCAACAACTTGTTGGAGTTTTAGATTTTGTAAAATATTTCCGGTTTTAGAATTTATTTCTTCATGTTCCAAAGATTTGTTGTACTAAAGCCTTTTGCATGGGGAATTCATTTTGCATATCGAAACTCACTTGTTCCACTATTCCAGCACCCCATTTTTCCTCAGCTTTTCTTGTTACCAAATCCTTTCCAAGCAGCCAATTAAAAAGTAATTGCTCCGAATTAACCTTCACCGCAGCCCTGATCTGTGTAGGAGAGTGTGCTGGAAGCGGTGTTACAGTTAATTAAAGAAAATAGTTATTATTGTGTTTACATAGTATCATCAAAAAACAGGTAGACAGGAACGATAAGAATGAGAACGATACCCCTCCGGTCCTTTGCTGTTATGGAGCTGGAAAGCCTTGTTATCCCAGACGTGCGTGTGGTAAAGCCTGTGAATTTTGAAGGTAAGAAATTCTGTTGTTTTGAAGGAGATGATGGTGACATCCAGCTTCTTTCAAAATAAAAACTTTTAAGGGATAAATGCAGCCACGATAAAAAGTATGTCTGGGAATACATATGCCTTTTTAGGGGCAGTAGCGATTCAATAACAATGTGGGCTTGGACGGAACCAAGGATTTATCCCCAATTTAGCAGGAAATGTAAAGAAATAATTTTTTTCTGAGATATAATAATCAAAGATATTAGATATCTGAAGGAAACAGATGCTGTATGGCAGTGAGAACTGTCAGGAAATACTCATATCACAGGGGAGTGAAAGTATGGATTGGTTGAATGGTATGAATAAAGTTATGTGTTACATTGAAGAAAATCTGACGAATCAGATACGGCATGAGTCACTGGCAAGTATAGCGTGCTGCTCTGTCTATGAATTTTCAAGAGTTTTCTCCTTTTTAACAGGAATGTCTGTTTCGGAATACATTCGCCGTAGGAGACTGTCGCAAGCTGTTTTTGATATTCAGGCTGGCGAGGAAAAAATTGTAGATATTGCTTTGAAATATGGCTATGAATCTCAGACTGCTTTTACCAGAGCTTTTAAAGAGCTGCATGGAGTCGCGCCTTTATCTGCCCGAAAAACAGGGGTATTCTTAAAGAATTACCCGCCCATGGCTTTTTCTCTTACCATGAAGGGGGCAAATGTCATAAACTTCAGGATTGAAAAAAGGGAATGTTTTCAGATTGTCGGTCTGTCAGGGTACGATGGAGAATGCGAAAACGGAGAGCATCTGACTCCTCTATGGAGAAGGTTTATGGAAGAGTATGATTTCCTTTTGTGGAATGGCGGAGGTGCCGATAATTATTATACTGCGCCTTTCTGGCAGGTGGGAGCATATTGGTTTGAAGCGGAAAATGGAAGAACAAAATCGATCATTGGAGCAGAGTTCAAAGGGAGAAAACCGGAAGGAATGACGATTGAAACAATTCCTGCAGCCACATGGGCTGTGTTCTCTGTCACCTCACCTACAGGTATTGAGTGTGTGCCCGCTGCCTATACCAGTATCATGACCGAATGGTTTCCTGCGAGTCAATACAAACGTGATGAAAAAGTACCAAACCTTGAGGTCTTTCCAGAAGGAGATACTGCTTCAGAAGGCTATACATGGGAACTTTGGATGCCGGTGCTGAAGCTGTGAACGGCAAATACCTGATTAAAATAAATTCAAAATGGAGGACTATGAAATGAATGAAAAAATATACCAACCCTATCTGGAAACCAGTGTTTATACATATGCAGGTGCATATAAGGAATATCTTGCGTCATTGCCAGAGAATATTCCATCCATTGGAAAACTGATCTGCGATCAGATCACCCATCCAACCCTGTTTTTTACTCAGCCTTCTTCTTATTTGGAGGATGTCTATTTCGGAAAATTTGCTTCCTATCCGAAGGAGCGTTTTCAGGATGAAGACGAACTGTTTGTGACTGCGGTGGCTATGATAGCTGAGATTTTTCGGTTGGATGAAAGTGGATTTGTAACAGGAAAGGATGTGACAAAAAGGATTACTGTATCTTGCCGTCATGCCTCTGTGTTGTTCAGCGCAATCCTGAAGGCTAAGGGGATTCCTTGCCGCTCCAGAGCAGGCTTTATTGATTTTGGAAACGATGGAATAAGCTACACGGAGCATTGGGTAAATGAATATTGGAGTTTTGCGGAAAACCGATGGATTCTTGTAGATGCGGATGGGTACTATGAATACGAAAGGCGCTTCGGATATAGCCAGTTTGATCTGCCCCGGCATAAATTCCTCACGGCCTCAGAAGTATGGCTTGGCCTCAGAAATAAAACTTTGCACAAAAAGATAGATTTATACACTATAAAACAAGATATTTTAGCGGGAGTCTGTGAATACTTGTTTATGGATTTTCACTCTTTAATGAATAATGAAATTTTTTATTCCTTTCAACCGGCGTATCTTCATAACAGGTTTGATCTACTGAGTCAGGTGGAGTTAGAGGAGTTGGATGAACTGGCTCTTTTGCTTCAGCAGTCTGATGATATTATCTATAAAAAGGAGAAACTTTTGGATGCTCATGAAAAGTTTTTTATCTTAACAAATCGTAATCTTAACGATTTTAACGATTATTTTAGAATGCAGGATTAATTCCTTTGTCACAGCAGGCAGCGTTCTTGTAAAACGGAAGGGAATACCATTCAAAAAGTATGGGATCGATTTGGCTGTTAACCGGGTTGTTGTAGGTTCGAGCCCTGCTCGGGGAGTTGATAAAAGCCCGTAAACATCAGTGTTTGCGGGTTTTATTTGACATAAGGATGGCTGGGCAAAGCCTGACATCCGTTGTTTGTTTCAAGAAACAGCCTTGGAAAAGGCATCGTAAATCGCGTGGCTGCAAAAGCACGCATGTAGAGAATCCGCAGAAAGCAGATTTGGGAAAATTCATTTACGGCATTCAGAAAGCATTTCACAGCAAAGAAGTTGTTTGAATGATTCAGACAGACTATAATACCTCTTGCTTTTATAAATAATAAGGAGGTATCTATGAAACTGAAAAAGGCAATGATATTATGTGCCACAGTCTGCATATTGAACGCGATGGTTGCAGGATGCGGTTCCGGCTCGGAATCTGCTGCTAAAACAGAAGGAAACCAGGTCAGTGAAGTATTACCAGAGGAGCGAAATGATACTTCACAAAAAGAGATTGATGGGAACACGGAGAACCCACAGGAAAATACAGCAGGCAGATGGCAGGTTTTGGAACCGGATGTCGCGGGCGTTGTTGATGCGGATTTTCTGGGTAAGGTTTGGAAGCTGGAAGAAGACTCGTTTTTCATCGCTGAAAAGAAAGTAGCAATTCTAGATGACGGTTCCATATCATGCAGTTCCCCAAGCTCCAACGCTGACCTTCCCGATTCCCAGTTGATTCATGTGGTTTTTGATGATAATACCTGTTTTTATGTAAAAACCATGGATGAAAATGGAGAAGGGAATGAGGTCAAAGAGGCAGGATTTCAGGATCTGAAGGAGTATATGTCCGTTGAAATGAAGGGCAGCTTTAAAAATGATGAATTTCATGCTACAGAAATACGATTCTTTTAGAAAATGAGGAGAAAGATGATGAAAAATAAATTTATTCTGATATTTATGGTAGTTATAGCGATGGGGATGACCGCCTGTTCATCGGAACCTAAGGGGGAGACAATATCTGCGAATACAGATTCCCGGCAGGAAACAGATCAGGAAGAAACTGCAGATACGGAAACGGCGGAAACAAAAACGAATAATGCGGAACCGTCAGAGCCGGAGATTACAGAAGAGGACGAAACAGATTGTGAGGAAGTTGAGGAAATCGAGGAAGAGGATATTCCGCAGGGAGATCCCATTGCCGGAATTGTTGATGCGTATGACGGCAACACGATCACAGTCAGGACTCCGGAAGATGATATGCGCTATCTTTTTTCCGCAGAGAATGTTCCGATATTAGAAGGATACTCTACGGAGGATGCGCATGCGGTAGAAGGAGATTTCTCGATTGTTGCAGGTGATAAAGTAGAGGTTAGTTATCGGGGGCTGCTTGACGATGAAAAGCATCCAATCGAAGCTGTGAAAATTGTAGTGATCAAAGTTGAATAATTATAGTACAACGGGGTGCAGGTAACGGTGCATCCCATTATTTTAGATAATGAATGTGATATATTTATATCTTTTCTATTGACTCAAAGTAATAATAGTGATATATTTATCGCATAAAGAGATAAATATATCACAGCAATAAGGAGGATTACGATGAAAACGAGTAAGAAGAAAATTTGGATTGGCTGTGGGATACTTTGTGTATTGAGTGTACTTCTTTCATTATGGTATGCAGTAACTTATAATGATTCCCGCCTGGTAGTACCAATGGATTTTAAGGATTATGTGTTTGACATAAGGGATTTGCCGATGATCGTTTCGGTTTCCCTCACCTGTGTTTATCTTGTCACGCTGTTTGTCATGCTTTTTATTTATGCAGGAAAAAAGCAGAGGCAGACGGAAGAAACAGGCGTTACCCGTAAAATAAATCCGAAGCTGGGGTATTTAGGCATATTGGGATTTTTGGGGTTTTCAGGTTTCTGGATATACCCTGTGGATGGCACAATTTCTGCGTTTGCGTTTTTTCTGTTTTTTGGATTCTTTGGTTTTTTCTATGAAGGGAAGATGTCAGGAACATTTATGGATGAACGCTTCCGTGAAAACATTGCCCGCGCTAAGCTGAAAGCGTATAGAATTACTTTTTGGGTTATGTTTGCCGCATTGGTGATTCTTTGTCAGGGAAAACTTTTTGGAAACCTTGAGTACACCCTGATTGCTGCAATTATTACTCTTTCTCTTGCATTGGCATTGGGGATTTTCCTCTCTGAATATTTGATGTACCGATATGACCATGGCAATCAGATAGATGAAGGCGAGGAATAGGATATGGCAGAATTTGAATGCAGATTAAAAAAGTACCGGCAAATGAAAGATCTGACACAGGAGCAGCTGGCAGAAAAAGTAGGCGTGCGCCGGGAAACGATCATGCGTCTGGAAAAGGCGCAATATAATCCGTCATTAAAACTGGCAATTGATATTTCCAGGGTTGTAGAAGTCCCGATAGAAGAAATTTTTGTTTTTAAATAATAAAGGTATAAAATTTTTTAAGGAATGTGACTACGAAAAAGATATTGCTGGAGGCATCCGGACCAATGGAAAAATCATTCCTTTCTATTGCTTGCAAAAGAAAGCGTGTAAGTATATGATGTTGACATAAGGGGTTTTGAAACCCTTGAGTATGTGGAGCGCTATGCAAAGAATGTATTTGTAATGCATGGGGACTGTGATGAGACAGTACATAAGGAAGGTATGGAAAAGGATGAATTTATTAAATGGAGAAAGGCTTGTGCTCGGAACCTGTTATTATCCGGAGCATTGGAAAGAAGAGCTGTGGAGGGAAGATCTTACGCGGATGCTTGAAACCGGGATTGAGGTGATCCGTATAGCGGAGTTTGCCTGGAGCAAGATAGAACCCTCGGAAGGAGTCTTTACTTATGAGTTTTTTGACCGTTTTCTGGATGTGGTGGAAGAGACGGAAATGAAGGTGATCTTCTGTACGCCCACAGCCACGCCTCCGGCATGGCTTACGGACAAATATCCTGAGGTTTTAAATGTGTCAAAAGAAGGGGTAGTATATCGGCATGGGCAGAGGCGTCATTACAATTATAATGCGCCCGTATACAGAGAGCTGTGCGCCAGGATCACAGAGAAATCTGCCGCCCATTATGGGGGACGGAAATGCATCATTGGATGGCAGATCGATAATGAGATCAACTGTGAGAAGGATGAGTTCTATTCCGCAAGTGATACAACAGCTTTCAGGACATTCCTGCAGGATAAATACGGGACTTTGGAGCAGCTCAATGAGGCCTGGGGGACGGTGTTCTGGAACCAGACCTATACGGCATGGGAGGAAATCTATGTGCCCAGGCCGACTTACGGGGATGCAACCAATCCTCATGAAGTGCTGGATTATATGAGATTTGTCTCTGCCAGTGCAAGAGGGTTCGCGAAGCTGCAAAGCGATATCCTGCGGAGGTATTGTAAGCCGGGGGATTTCATTACAACCAACGGTATTTTCGGCAATCTGGATAATCACGCCATGAGGGCGGAAAGCCTGGATTTCATGACTTATGATTCCTATCCGAATTTTGCATATGTGATGGACGCTTACGACGAAGCGGATACTATGAAGGACAGGAAATGGAGTCGGAATCTTTCGGAGGTCCGGTCAATTTCACCAATCTTTGGCATTATGGAACAGCAGTCCGGCGCCAATGGATGGAATACGGGTATGGCGGCGCCCACGCCAAGACCCGGGCAGATCACTCTCTGGACCATGCAGTCTGTTGCCCATGGTGCGGATTTTGTCAGCTACTTCAGATGGAGGACCTGTACCTTCGGTACCGAAATATACTGGCACGGTATTTTGGATTACTCCGGGAGGGATAACAGAAGGATAAGAGAAATCAGGCAGATCCATGAAAGGCTGCAAAAAATGCAGGGGATTTCCGGCAGCCGTTATGAAGCGGAGGTGGGAGTGCTGTGCGACTATGATAATCTGTGGGATGCAAGGCTGGATGTGTGGCACAGGAGTGTGGAGGAGGCAAGCAAGAAGGCGCTTTTCCAGGCAATGCAGCATAGCCATACGCCCTTTGATTACGTGTACCTGACGAAAGACCGGAGAGCAGAGGAGTTGAAGAAATATAAGGTACTTTTTTACCCTCATGCAACCATGATCAGTGAAGAACGCGCCGGTCTGCTGAAAGAGTATGTGGCGGATGGAGGTATCCTTGTGGTGGGCTGTCGGAGCGGCTATAAGGATATGAACGGGAAATGTGTGATGGATCATCTTCCGGGGCTGCTGGCAGAAGTAACCGGTACCGATATCCCTGAATATTCTTTTATTGCCCCGGATGCAGGAGAGGTATTCGTGGATTGGGACGGAATAAAGATGAGGGCCCGGGTTTTTGCAGACCTGCTGGAGCCTCTGTCACAGGATGCAAAGGTTGAGGCATCCTATGTGTCTGACTACTATGCGGGCAGCGGGGCTTTGATCAGCAATTCCTATGGAAAAGGAAAAGCGTATTATTACGGAAGCGCGTTTGATGAGGAGTCTGCGGGTATTTTTCTGCAGAAGCTGGGAGTGGCAAGGCCTTATGGAGAAATCGTGGCATTGCCTGAAGCGTGTGAGATTGCTGTCCGGGAGAAAGAGGGCAGGAAATTCATGTTTATCCTGAATTATGGGAAAGAGGCAGTGACAATTGAATTGCGCAGGGAAATGACAGACCTGGAGAGCGGGAAGAGGGTTTCCGGCAAAAAGGAATTGACTGGTTACGGAGTCATGGTTCTTTGCATGGAATAAAAGGCGGCTGCCTGCTTACGCGAAAGGGAGTCCTAAACGATTGTGAGAACTCTTATAGTAGAAAATGGAAGAGTAGTTGAAACTGAAAAAGTGGTCAATGATGAAATTGATGGACTTATAGTCAAGATCTCGTCCTCATCTGCTTCAAAACGCATTATAATGCGATAATCTGATCCACTTGCAGGCTTAAATTCACACGCGGAAATTTTCATGTATGAGCTGTGTCCATTTTCCCCAGATGTTGATGAAAATCCGTTTATGTATGATTTTGCTGCCAGAGTTTGCGGTATCTGGATGGTGCAATACCATATTCCTTCAGGAAAGCACGGTAAAAATTTGAGTAACCGGAAAAACCGGCTGATTGTGCAATTTGCTCCATAGTGATTCCTTTCTCAATCAATGTTCTGGCAAAGTTTAGCCGTCTCTGGGTCACATACTGGTAGAAACTCATTCCAATTTCGCGTTGGAATTGATGGGTAATATAACTTTCACTGACAAAGAAGCATCTGGCAATCCCGGCAAGTGAAATTTTGCCTGACAGGTTTTCATCAATATAGATAAGAATTTTATCTAAAATGTCCTGTTCTGCTTCCAGCTTTAATGACTTTTCCTGTGAAAAATTATTGATTGCCCTGCATAGCTTTGTAAGAAACAGGATTGCTTCACCATATATGGCTGCCTGGCTAAGATACATGTTCTCTTCATTTTCCTTCCAGGCTCTGAAAAGATGCTCTTCCAGGGCTTTGGTTTCCATATCTTTTACACGTAGTATCCTGGGCTTTTGTTTTAGAAGGCACAACTCTGGGAAATTTTGTTCCAGCTCTTCAAGATGAACAGCGTTGACCCACATCCCATATCTTCCATATATAGCACGGGGCTGTTCAGGCAGAAGCGGGAGTCTGCGATGGCTGATTCCCGGCGGGATTACAAGTAAATCCCTTTGGGAAATGTGACAGCGTGATGTTTCCAGCAAATATTGGGCCCCACCGTCAGTGCAATATATGATCTCATAAAAACTATGGCTGTGTAGAGATGCCATATCACTAAATGAGTCATTTCCCTTCCAAATTTTAACAAAGGGAAACTCCAGCTCCAACTCCTGATAAAAAACGCTGTTTTCTATTCTGGCTTTTAGAACAAGTTCTTTTTGCTGGGCATGAGTAAGGCGTTTGTGCCCTATTGCATCTGCCAAGGCAGAGAGGCGGAGAATGTCGGAAGATTCCACTTTTGATAACCATATCCTTTCTATTATCTGCAAAATAAAGGGTACCAGTGTGCCAGAATCACAATGCTTTTTGCGATTATTGCAATGTACATTATATTATAGATACTTTAAAATGGAATTGTCAAAGGGAAAAGCCCTTTGCAAGTCACAAAGCGCATAGTTGCTGGGATGCTCAGGGTTTCTCCTTCTCTAAAAAGACAGACACCTGAAAATAATGTATGAAAGATAGCACGTTCCCACTTCCATGTTGCTTTGTGGCCTGCAAAAGGCTCTTTTATTGTGTATTTTCCTGTTTCAATGTTTTTTTGCAGTTGAAGGACGTTTTGAATATTTGGTTTAATCTATGCATTGTGTGCTAAGGCCAGGAAAAACAGAGGGGATTCATATCTTTATTACCTGAAAAGGGATAGGCGTTTTCAAAGCCTTGCCGTTGTCCTTTTTCCATGATATCATTTTCTATAAATGAGATACAGGGGATAAGAAAGGAAAAATAAAATATGGAAAACGGAGCAGCATATTTATTTGTGCATTTCAGGGAAAAAACATCACCTGACGGTGAGCAGGTATATTTCGGGCTCAGCAAGGATGGTTTCGCGTGGGAAGAGGTAAACCATGGACAGCCGGTATTGTGGGCTTATTATGGAGATAAAGGGGTACGGGATTTTACGATCACAAAATGTGACAGTACTGGGAAGTATTACATTTTTGCAACGGACTTAAGCCTGGCTTATGGGATGAGAAACCAGTATCATCATTCCTGGGATGAGATCGGAAGGAAGGGAAGCAAGTATTTTTCCGTCTGGGAGTCTACAGATCTGGTATCCTGGTCGGAGCAGCGGCTGGTAAAGATCGGCGATGAGGAATTTGGCTGTCTCTGGGCACCGGATATTATTTATGATAAGGCAGCCGGTGATTATGTGCTTCACTGGTCATCCTCACACAGCTCAAATAATTACGGGGAAAAGGCGATCTATTACAGCAGGACAAAGGATTTTGAGAATTTTTCAAAACCGGAGGTATTGTACAGGAAGGAAGATTCCGGTGTGATCGATTCAGCTATGTATGAAGAAAACGGAAAATACTATCTTTTCCTGAAAAGTGAGGGTAATCCTGAGAATATCATATTAATGGAAGGGGAAAGTGTGACAGGACCGTTTCGCCGGATAGAGGCATTTGATAAGAGTATGACGGTGATTGAGGCCGGTCAGTATGAGGCTCCAACGGCGGTCCGGCTGGAAGACGGGAAATGGTGCCTTTTCCTGGATTATTATGGCGTGCCGGGAGAGGGGCAGGGATATATCCCGTTTATTGCAGACAGCCTGGCATCCGGAAGATTTGTACGGTCGGATACAAGCTTTCATTTCCCCTATGGGTATAAGCATGGAACGATCATAAAGATCAGTACAGAGGAGTATGAGAGGATACGCAGAGCTTATTCCTAGAAGGGAAGGGCGAAGTATGCTCATCCTGAAAGATCAGATTTCTTTTGGCAGTGTCCGCCCTGGCCCGGCTTAACTATATGTTTTCAAGCTGTGAAGTACAGTGCGGGCACCTGGTGGCATCCACTGCGATTTCAGATTTACAGAAGGGACATACTTTGGTGGTGACAGGCTTGGGCGGCTCTTCCTTATGGATACGGGACATTGCCGTATTCATGATCTTTACCAGCAGGAACACGATCAGGGCCATGATCAGGAAATTGACCACGGTAGTGATGAATTTTCCATAATATAGTGTGACATCACCCGTAATGTTCCATGCAAGCTGGTCAAAGTTTGTCCCGCCAAATAATCCGAGTATCGGGTTGATGATATCATCTACGAGTGAGGAAACAATACTTGTAAATGCGCCGCCGATAATAATACCAACAGCCATGTCCATTACATTTCCCTTGCTGATAAAGGTCTTAAATTCTTTTAAAAATTTTTTATTCATTGGTACACTCCTTTTTTATGCTCATTTTATCATGGATCACCCAACCCTACAACTGCATATTTTGCGGAGAACAGATACGGATGATAATAAAAATAGTATTCGTAAAAAAATAAGGTTTTCCTCAGGCACTAAAGGATGTATAATATCCGGAGAACAATTGGAGGGATAAACAATCATGATGGATGGAAGACTGTGGAGTCTTTTTGCGGACTCATTCTGGAAAATTTTATTACCGGGTCTGACAATGACGATTCCCCTCACAGTGATCGCCTTTTCTTTTGCGCTGATCATTGCAGTGTGTGTGGCTCTGGTGCAGTTTGCCAATGTGAAGGTATTAAAGCAGATCGCCAGACTGTATATCTGGGTGTTTCGGGGAACGCCGCTTCTGGTACAGCTTTTTGTTGTGTTTTACGGACTGCCGAATCTCGGGATACTGATCGAACCGTTTCCGGCAGCGGTGCTGGTGTTTTCACTGAACGAAGGCGCTTATTGTGCGGAGACGATCCGGGCAGCTCTGGAGGCTGTCCCCACAGGGCAGCTGGAAGCAGGATATTGTGCGGGAATGACTTATCTGCAGATCATAAGGCGCATCATCCTTCCTCAGGCCATGCGTACGGCTTTTCCGCCCCTGTCAAATTCGCTGATCGCCATGGTGAAGGATACCTCTCTGGCTGCTAATATCACGGTGACGGAAATGTTCATGGTTACCCAGCGGATCGTGGCCAGGACCTATGAGCCTTTGCTTTTGTACATAGAAGTGGGACTGATCTATCTGCTCTTTTCCACCCTGCTCACCTGCCTGCAGCGGGCCGGGGAGAAGCGGCTCAGCAGTCACACGAAAAAGGGGGATGAGTAAGTATGCTGGAAATAAACGGAATCAAAAAATCCTTCGGGACGCTGGAGGTTTTGAGGGGGATCGACCTCCATGTGGATCAGGGAGACGTGGTGGCGATCTTAGGTCCCAGCGGCAGCGGAAAAACAACCTTGCTCCGGTGCCTGAATTTTTTGGAGGCCTCAGATGCGGGGACCATGGTGTTTGACGGCGAGAGCTTTCAGATGAAGGGTATTTCCAAAAAGGAGATACGTTCCCTGCGGAAAAAGACGGCCTTTGTATTTCAGAATTATAATCTTTTTCTTAATAAAACGGCAATCCAGAATGTGATGGAGGGACTGGTGATCGCCCGAAAGATCCCGAAGGAGGAGGCACAAAAGACGGCGCAAAGAGCCCTTGATAAGGTGGGGCTTTCAGACCGGTATGACTATTATCCTTATCAGCTTTCGGGGGGACAGCAGCAGAGGGTAGCTATCGCCAGAGCCATTGCCACAGACCCGGAGATCATTTACTTTGACGAGCCTACCTCAGCGCTGGATCCGGAGCTTACCGGGGAGGTGCTTTCAGTCATGCGGCAGTTAGCGGACGAGGGGATGACCATGCTGGTGGTCACTCACGAAATGAGCTTTGCCCGCAATGTGTCCAGCCATGTGATCTTCATGGAAGACGGGGTCATTGTGGAGCAGGCGGTTGCAAAAGAATTTTTCGCTGCGCCGAAGGAGGAGAGGACAAAAGCCTTTCTGGCCAATTTTAACCAGTAAGCCCGCTTGCAAAGAGGGGCATGGTTTGATAAAATATAGTGAACGACAAATTATTTTGCCGTTCACTATAAGAATGTCCGTTGAAAAAGGACAGGAAAGAGGAGTAAAAGTATGAAAAAGAAAATAACGGCAATTTTGATGGCCTGTATCATGCTGTTGGCCATGGCTCTGACCGGCTGCGGCAAGGACAGCAGCCAGACGGCAGCTTCCGGAGCAGAGGCAGAATCCGGGGAAGAGGCTACGGCAGCAGATACGAAGGCGGAAGCAGAGGATGAAGCCAGAACGGAGACAGAAGCCGGAGCATCGGCAGAGGACGGAACAGAAAGTGAAGAAGGATTAGCAGAGGACCTTCTTTCCAGGATCCAGGAAAAGGGAGAGATCGTGGTGGCTATGGAAGGAACCTGGGCGCCCTGGACCTATCATGATGAAAGCGATACTCTGGTTGGCTACGATGTAGAGATCGCAAAGCTGATCGCCAGGAAGCTGGGAGTGGAAGCAGTCTTTGTGGAAGGAGAATGGGATGGCCTGCTTGCGGGGCTGGATGCCGGCAGATATGATATCATGGTGAACGGCGTGGATATCACTCCTGAACGTGCGGCCAAGTATGACTTTTCCACCCCTTATGCGTATAACCGCACGGCAGTCATTGTAAAGGGTGACAATGAGGATATCGCCTCCATGGAGGACTTAAGCGGCAAGCATACTGCCAATACGATTTCCAGCACCTATGCCGAGGTGGCGGAGCAGTACGGTGCTGAGGTTACCGGAGTGGATGACTTAAACCAGACCTTTGAGCTGCTGCTTTCCGGCCGTATTGATGCGACTTTGAATGCAGAGGTAACCTATTATGACTATATGAAAGCACATCCCGATGCAGATATCAGGATCGCAGTTTTAGCCCCCGATGCTAATCAGGCGGCAATCCCGGTCCGCAAGGGAGAGGAGAGCGCCTCTTTGCTGGAAGCCATCAACAACGCTCTGGCAGAGATAGCTGAATCCGGGGAGCTGTCCGCTCTTTCCGAAAAATATTTTGGGATCGATATTTCCAAAGCAGAGTGATCAAAAACCGTCACACTTCGTGAGTGAGATGATCATCAAAAAGCCTTTTATGTGTGAGCACCAGAACATAAAAGGCTTTTTGTGTTTGGTTGTTGCCCGGTGTGTAGTGGCTGTTTATATGGCGGAATGAAAGGCGTACTTCTTTCCATTTACGGACACCACTGCCTCTGTCATGTCATCGGACACCTCTGCTTCCACCGTATGAACGGTGGGAGATTCTTTGTAGGCTTCCATCACACTGATAAAGACAATTCTTTTTTCCCGGCTTCTTAGGATCACCTTTTGGAGTGTCCGGGAAGGCGGGTTATTGGGAGCCTTGGCAGAGAGTAACTCTTTTCCATTGCAGCAGCAGAACATTTGGAGGTGACTGCTTCCGCAGGCAAAATCCAGACGGGCTATATCCATATCTTCTGTTATGTATTTTCTTACATCCTTCATATATCCATAAGGAGGCTCATCCGGCCAGACGAAAGCAGAAGGAACCGCATATTCAGGGGACGAAGCCAGGGTGCCGTCAATTCCCAGACTCCAGTCTGCGGGAAAGCCCTCAGGATTGCAGACCGTAAATACGTCGATCCAGTAATGTTCTGTCCAGAGGATCTGCCGGTTCATCTTTACAGACCGATAGGTATCGGGATCCCATTGTCTGATCACAAAGGAATCCGGCACAGGTACCTTTTCGGAAAAGTCTGCGGAGGCGCTGATATAGCATTCTGTCTCTGTAGCCTTAAAGTCGTTTACACTGCATAGCGCCGGGGGATGGTTTTTGCCGTTGATCGTTACTGTATTGTGGGAGGCAGAGTTTTTGAAATAACCGTAGTGGTGTATCGCTCCATAAGGTACGGTTCCCAGATCCAGGCAATCTACTTCTCCAAAGGCAGAAAATTCCACCCCTAATCGGTCGTAGTGATCGTGCTCCCCGCCAAAGGGGGCGTGCTTCAGGATCAACCGCCGCCTGTGCGGGCCCCGGAAGATGGTGATGCCGCTTCCCTGGCAGTCATGGTATGAGACCAAAGGCAGGGATCGGGCGGAGTATAAGGATGGACCGTCAGGTGAGGTATCCGCTGTTTTTTCAAGCTGCGTGGCCCCGAAGAAAAAGGCCTCCATATTATTTCTCTCCTGAAACAGGTAGGCGGTATTCAGGATACGCAGCATGTCTTCGTCATGATAATACTGATATCCGAATTCTGTGGCCAGATCAGGAGCTACATGCTGTTTGACGCCGCAGTGATCATTGAGAGAGGGCAGGGTTCCGTCTTCATTGATGAAATCGGCGATTTTTCGTATCATATTTCTGTATTTCGGATTGTCCAGATTGGAATATCCGGTATGACGGGCAAAAATCTCGTAGGCCATAAAAGCTGCCAGGGCATATTGATGATAGCTAAGAGAACCTTCGAACCAGAGGCCGTCTGGGAGGACGCCATGGTCAAGCTGATACAGCAGGCCATACTTTTCTTTTAACGCGAAATCAATTAGCGTTTCATCGTTCAAAATAAGTCCCAGCACGCCGATCTGCGAGCGTATCAGAACCTCGTGGTTATGGATCTGGTTGCCGCAGTGGCCGGCAAGAAATTCTGCACCTGTGCGGAACAGGTTTTGGGTTATGGCGCTGCGTTCACCGGCGCTTATATGGTCGGCTATGATGTCATAGGCATAGCTGAGCTTTCTCAAAAATACCGCTTCATCAAGAGTCTGGGCAAAGAGCTTTCCCTGGTCGTTATAGGGGATATCCCCATGGGGAGGATAATCAGGATAGTATGCGGCATAGGCGTTTAAGATCTGGCGTACAAGTGCCAGATCATCCGGATCATGGCTTACCAGGTATGCAAAGGCGGAATAGTATGCGGTATCCGCATTATCGTTATGTATTTTGCACCACCAGGCGCCGTCGTAGTGGGGGCCGGAAACAGCTTTCCCGCAGACACTGCATACATGAGAGTGAGGACTGCTGATATTAAAGGTCAAAGGGGCGGAATCCTCAGGGCATCGGTAATACATGCTCCAGTCGGCAATCCCGTCCTTTGTTATAACAGGCTCATGGTCCTTCAGATAGCCTGCGCGTCTCTGAGACTTGAAATTTCCCTGTGCATATCGTCTGGACAATTCGTTCAGCTCGGATTCATTAAAAAGATACATGGTGGTTTTCTCCTGTAAAATAGGGTTTGTATGCACTAAATATACTTGGGATTACGGGGGGTGTCAAGGGTAGGATGTTTTTGTCAGAGCTTTTCAGATAAGCGTTGATATTGCTTAGTCTTTTAAGGTATACTGAAATCAGCAAACAAAGAAAAGGCGGTATCAGGATGGAAGGCCGGAGAGCGGGAAGGCCTGCAGAGGGACATGGAGGCGCACATGGACAGGAATATCTTGGTTAATATAGGAATACAGCGGTTTGACAGGATCAGAGAGCAGAACGCATTTTATATCGATAAGACAGACTTTATCAGGGAATGGTGGGAAAAAGGTTCCGAGGTTACCCTGATCACGCGTCCGCGCAGGTTTGGTAAGACGCTCAACATGAGTATGATAGAATGTTTTTTTTCAAATAAATACGCAGGCCGGGAGGATTTATTTGAAGGTCTTTCCATCTGGGAGAAAAAAGCTCCGGAGGGGGAGAATAAATACAGACAACTGCAGGGAACATTTCCTGTGATATTTTTAAGCTTTGCAAAGATCAAGGCCAGGGAATACAGGAAGATGGAATATAAGATCACAAAGGTGATCGCAGACCTGTATGAACAGAATGCATATTTGCTCGAAGGCAATCTGCTTAGTGAAAATGAGAAGAAATATTACAGAAGCATAGCGCCCGGGATGGGAGAGGAAGTGGCGTCTGATGCCATTGGTTCAATGGCAGGTTTTATGCAGCGTTATTTCGGCAAAGAGGTGATCATCATCCTTGATGAGTATGACACTCCCATGCAGGAAGCATGGCTGTGGGGGTATTGGGAGGAGGCGGCGGCCTTTTTCAGCGGCCTTTTTAACAGTACCTTCAAGACGAATCCATCTCTTTACAGAGGGCTGATCACGGGGATCACAAGGATTGCAAAAGAGAGTATTTTTACAGGAATGAACAATCCTGATGTGATCACTACCACCTCTGACGAATATGCATCTGCTTTCGGGTTTACAGAAGATGAGGTTTTTGCGGCGCTTGATGCCATGGGATATGGCAATGAAAAACAGGAAGTTAAAAGATGGTATGATGGATTTACTTTTGGAGCCTGCAGGGATATTTACAATCCATGGTCAATTGCGTCGTTTCTCAGAAAAAATGGAAAATATGATGCCTATTGGGCAAATACGAGTTCAAATGGGCTGATTAATTCCCTGATGTGGCGTGGGAATATAGAGATCAAACAGGCAATGGAAGAACTCTTGCAGGGAAAAAGTATAAGAGCGGAAATTGATGAACAGATCGTATTTGACCAGCTGGATGGCAGCGGCAGTGCGTTCTGGAGCCTGTTGCTTGCAACGGGGTATCTGCGGGTATTGGAGGTTGCCCGGGTTGGGGAGTTCCAAAAGAAGGTATATACCCTGGCACTGACCAACCTGGAAGTGCGGAGTATGTTTGCAGACATGGTAAAAGGGTGGTTTGGCGGCAGTGGGGAAACAGCCTACAACAATTTCATTAAAGCGCTTCTTATCGATGATATAGATGCGATGAATGAATTTATGAATAAAATTGCGCTTCATAGCTTCTCAAGCTTTGATATTGCAAAGAATGCCTCAGATGATGATGTCCCGGAGAGATTTTATCATGGCTTTGTGCTGGGGCTCATGGTGGAGCTGGCAGAGCGGTTTACCATAACATCCAACAGAGAGAGCGGCTTTGGGCGCTATGACATTATTCTGGTCCCTTTGGATAAGGAAAGCGATCACGCTTATATTGTAGAATTTAAGGTACACAAACCGCAGAGGGAAAAAAGTCTTGAAGAGACAGCCGCAAATGCACTTTTGCAGATAGAAGAAAAATTTTATGAAGCAGATCTGACCGCGAGAGGTATCGCTCCGGAACGGATCAAAAAATATGGATTTGCATTCAAAGGAAAAGAATGCCTCATCAAAGCGGCCTCCCGTTTTTAAGCGGGAGGCCGTTGTTTGCGGTATCAGGGAGGGGATTACTCCCTCCCCTCCGGCAAAGGCTGAATGATCTTTTTGTAAATATTCATCAGGAAGCAGGCGGACACGGTAAGGGACATGGCCTCTGCGATGGGGAATGCCCACCAGACTGCGTTAAGGCCGCCCACCTTTGCAAGGATATAGGCTGCAGGGATCAGTACCACCAGCTGTCTCATAATGGAGACGATCATGCTGTACACGGCTTTTCCCAGGGCCTGAAATATGGTTCCTGCAATGATGCAGAACCAGGCGATGAGGAAATGGACGCCGATGACCCGAAGGGCGCGGCAGCCGATTCCCAGCATTTCTTCCGAGGCGTCAAACATACGCAGCAGAACCTGAGGGATCAGCTCAAACCCGGCAAATCCAAGCAACAGCATACAAAACGCAATTCCCATGCTGAGCTTTATGGTCTTAACCATACGCTTTCTTTGCTGTGCACCGTAGCTGTAGGCGATGATAGGTGTGATCCCGTTGTTCAGCCCGAACACCGGCATGAAGAAGAAGCTCTGGAGCTTGAAATAAACTCCGAACACCGCGGTTGCCGTAGAGGAAAAATCGATCAGGATCTTGTTCATGGAGTAGGTCATAACAGAGCCAATGGACTGCATGATAATAGAAGGAACACCGACCATATAAATACTTCCGATGAGTGCCCCGCTTGGGCGGAAGCCTTTGGGGGATAAGCTGATCTCGTGGTTATATTTCATATTGCAGACTAAGGCCACAACTGCTGCCACACACTGGCCGATGACTGTGGCAATGGCAGCGCCGGCCACACCCATTCTGGGCAGTCCTAAGAGTCCGAAGATCAGGATCGGATCCAGAATGATATTGGTAACAGCGCCGGAGAGCTGGGAGATCATACTGAAAACGGTCTTTCCGGTAGAGGTCAGGAGCCGTTCAAAAAAGAACTGCCCGAAGATCCCCATAGAAAAGATCATGACGATGCTTAAGTATTGTACGCCCATATCAAAAATTTCCGGTGAGCTTCCTTTCAGCTGGCTGATATAAAAGGGTTTTACTACAGTAAAGCCAAGCGCCAGGAAGAGAAGATAGCTCATGATATAAAGAAAGCCGCCGTTTAAAGCCGTCTCATTGGCCTTCTTAAAGTTCTTTTCTCCAAGGGATCTTGACAGGATCGCATTGATCCCCACGCCGGTACCTGCTCCTACTGCGATGATGAGAGTCTGTAAGGGGAAGGCCAGAGATACTGCCGTCAGTGCATCTTCTGATACTCTTGCCACGAAGATACTGTCCACAATATTATAAAGCGCCTGCACCAGCATGGAAACCATCATGGGAAATGACATGTTCCATACCAGCTTGTTTACCGGCATAGTGCCCATTTTGTTTTCTGTCATATTTTCTGTATGATTACCGTTCATTTTATACCTCCTTGTCCGGTTTATTTTTTTGCAACATTCCTATTTTAGTGTTACCGGAGAGGAAAGTCAAGATGAAATTTCATTATCCATTTTACTGGCCTTGAGCAGGAATAGCCCCAGCAGAGCGGACAAAAAATCTGCCGTCGGCTGTGCGGTGATCACACCGGTATAGCCGAAAATCCCGGACAGCAGGAACAGTACGATCATAAAAAGGATACCCTGGCGGCTGAGAGAGAGGATCAAAGTAGGCAGGGATTTGCCTGCGCTCATAAACAGGGTGCTGCATACAAGGAATATTCCCGCAAAAGGAAGACCGGGGAGCATCCGCCGGAGGATCTGGGCACCGGTTTCCATGATCGCAGGATCGTTCATGAACAGGCGGATCATCTGAGGCGCAGATATCATGAGAATTCCGCCTCCTGCAAAGGCGATGACCATTTGCACTGTCAGATCGAATTTGATCACCTCCCGCAGCCGTTTTTTGTTTTTGGCGCCATAGTTATAGCCGATCAGGGCCTGTGCGCCGAAGGCAAAGGAGATCATGATCATAGTCACCAGCATATTGACCTTGCTTGCAATTCCCATGGCGGCTACCTTGTCGGCGCCGTAGACGATCAGGCTGCGGTTAAGGAGAGCCGTTCCAAAGCTGTTCATCAGATTATTGATGCTTGAGGGCAGTCCGATGGCCAGCACGGCGCCTATGGCAGCAGGGGAGATCCTTGCCATCCGGGGATCAATGGTGAGCTTTTGACTCTTTCGGCTGATGCATACGGCATAGATAATATCGGTAACCACATTGCCAAGCACGGTGGCAATGGCGGCGCCGCCGGCACCCATATGAAGGCCGAAGATGAAGATCGGATCAAGGATGATATTGACGATGCTTCCCGCCACACTGCCCAGCATGGCAATATTTGCAAGGCCTTCCGTGCGCAGCTGGTTGGCAGGGATCAGGGTCAGAATGATAAAAGGAGCGCCCAGTGCGATCCAGGTATAATATTGGCTGGCAAAATGGAACACCTGACCGTCGGCTCCCAGCATCCTGAGAATGGGAGCGCGCAGGAGCAGCATGATGGCAGCCACCAGGATTCCGGTGGCGATAGCACTGTAAAAGGTGAAGCTGCTGACCCGTTTTCCCTCCTCGTCCTTGTGCTGGCCAAAGAGGCGGCTCATCACGCTGCTGCCTCCCAGGCCGAAGAGATCACCTAAGGATACCATCAGAAGGAAGATGGGAGCACAGATGGAGACTCCTGCCACCAGGTCGGTATCTCCTGTTCGGGCGATAAAAAAGGTGTCCGCCATATTGTAGATCAGGCTGACGATTTTGGACAGGACCACCGGAAGGGCCAGAGTCATGAAGGCTTTAGGAACCGGTACGGTCTCAAACAGGGCGTTGCTGTTTTCGTGTTCTCTGGAATTATCAGGTTTATTTAGGAATCGCATAGTATTATTCCTCCGATTGTTTATTGTAGTGGCTGAACGGTTACCTTTATTATCCTTATTTTAGCAAAAAAACTTGCCGTAGAATGTGACATGTGACACAATAAATACAGATAAGATGTCAAAGAATAAACGGGCAGGAGAGCTCCGACATTTTTGCTGCCGGCGTCAGCGGCGGAATGGAGATTAAAATGGAGAAAGTATATGAAAAGAAGATAACAGAACGCTGGCTGAAAAAAATGCGCCTGAGGGAGTACTTTGATACGGAAGAGCTTGATTTTTTGGTCATTCATTATCAGCAGGGAGAATTTTTGTCAGAGCCGGAAAGGCCGGTTCTTTATTTTCAATTTGTGGTCAGAGGCAGTGCAGCACTGTATTATCTGGATGAGAATGGGGTCCGGAGAAATGTGGTAGTAATGGATGGGGAAGGGCTGTTGGGAGATATGGAGTTTGCTATAGGCAACATCCCGATCTTTTATACGGAGGCCCTGACGCCGGTGACGGTGATCGCGCTTCCCATAGAAGAAAACAGAAGCAAGCTGGAAAAGGACTGCCGTTTCCTGATGTATTTATTGCGTCAGGCGTCCATGATCAAAATTTTTGTATCCCGTTATTCCGTGGTACTGCCCAGGTTAGAGGAAAGGCTCCTTTATCACCTCCAAAACGAATGCCCTCATCAGACTATGATCGGGATGGAAAACACTGCTGTGAAGCTGAAATGCAGCAGCCGCCAATTGCAGCGGGTGGTTAAGAAGCTGGAGGAACAGGGCAGGGTTAAGAAGCAGGGCAGAGGCTGCTATCAGCTGCAGGGAGAGGAGAAGAAAAAGTTGATTGGTCCGATATGAGAATAGATCAATAAATCATGCGGATATATCATTGCCCGGATTTCTCCAATCCTGCAAAATGAAAGAATAACAAAAGTATATTTACGAAAATATCAGGGAGGTAAAAAATGGGTGCATTTGAGACAGGAGAATACCGCAATCTCTTTGCGGAAACAGGTAAGAGCGAGGAAGAGATAAGGAAAAAGCTGCAGGACGCTGTAGATACCTTTTTTTTCGGAAGCGAGGAGGAAAGGATCTACCATCCGGCAGGAAATGACATGGGTTACCTGGAGGATACGGGAAACCATGATGCCAGAACAGAAGGGATGTCCTATGGCATGATGATCTGTGTCCAGCTGGACATGAAGGAAGAGTTCGACAGGATCTGGAAATGGTCAAAGACCTATATGTATATGGAAGAAGGGGAAAATGAAGGATACTTTGCCTGGAGCTGTCAGACAGACGGGAAGAAGAACGCCTATGGCCCTGCGCCGGACGGAGAGGAATACTATGCCATGGCATTGTTCTTTGCTTCCCACAGATGGGGAGACGGAGAAGGGATTTTTAACTACTCCGGGGAGGCAAAGGCAATCCTGAGAGCCTGTATCCACAAGGGAGAAAATGGCAGACCCGGCGAGCCTATGTGGAACCACGAAAATAAACAGATTTTGTTCGTGCCCGGTTCACCGTTTACGGATCCGTCCTACCATCTGCCTCATTTCTATGAGCTTTTTGCTCTCTGGGCGGATGAGGAGGACAGAGGATTCTGGAAGGAGGCGGCACAGGCAAGCCGGGAATATCTTGCGAAGGCCTGTCATCCGGTGACCGGTATGAGTCCGGAATACGGAGAGTTTGACGGCAGTCCCATGGATAAAAAGATGCCATGGGGGGACAGCCATGGTAATTTTTACAGTGATGCTTACAGAACCGCTGCCAATATCGGTCTCGATTGTGCCTGGTTCGGGAAGGACTCAGGGCACTACGGGGCGCCTCTTCGCCTCATGCGGTTTTTGGGGACGGATTTAGAAGGAGCAAGATGTGTATATAAGACGGACGGCACGGCTCTGGAACAGACTGTGCTGCATCCCTTAGGGCTTCTGGCAACCACGGCCCAGGGAGCGCTGATTGTGGACCGGTCAGAGGCTGATGATCCGGAAAGCGACTGGAATGTGGCGGTAAGATGGGTAGAGTGGTTCTGGAATCAGCCCTTGCGCAAAGGGGGGAGAAGATATTACGATAACTGCCTGTATTTGTTTGCCCTTCTTGCCCTCAGCGGAAATTACAGGATTTATAAGTAGTACAGGGACAACAGGAACAGATAAGGGCGCAGGCAAAAAGGAGAGGCTTTTGATGAAAATACACAACCCGTTATTTCGGGCGGATATGCCCGATCCGGATATCATTCGGGTCGGCACGGATTTTTATATGGTTTCCACCACCATGTTTTACATGCCGTCAGCTCCTGTTTTGAAGTCGCGGGACCTGAAACACTGGGAAATTGTCTCCTATATATGTGAGGAGATCGCGGATAATGATATTTACCGTTTGCGTAACGGCAGACACGCCTACGGGAAGGGGCAGTGGGCAACGAGCCTGATGCAATATAAAGGAAGGTTTTACGCCTGTTTCGTCTGCCATGATATGGAGAAGACCTATCTGTTTTCTACGGATGATATAGAAAAATCTGACTGGGACAGGATAGTGCTTGACCATGTTTATCACGATATGTCATTTCTTAACTGGGAGGGCAGGAACTATCTGGTATATGGAAATGGCGAGATCCGGATCGTAGAATTAAAGGAGGATTTTTCGGGTATCGTGGAAGGAACAGACCGGCTGCTTTTGCAGACACCAACGGAAGGAGTGGGTCTGCGCTGCGAGGGCTGCAGGGCTTATGTAAAAGACGGATGGATCTATCTGCTTTTTATCGACTGGCCCAAGGATCAGCCGGGAAAGAGAGGAATGCGCAGGGAAGTCTGTTATCGCCTTAAGGATCTTTCCGGTGCGTTTGAGAGAAAAACGATCCTGCATGATGATATGTGGCTTGCAGGCTGCGGGATCGCACAGGGCCCCATTTTTGACGATCAGGAGGGAAACTGGTATGCAGTGATGTTCCAGGACAGCCGCGCGGTGGGAAGGGTTCCTTTTCTCATGCCGGTTCAGTGGAAGGATGGATGGCCGGTTCTCGGGATAGACGGGAAGGTGCCGGAGAGTCTGGAAGTTCCTTTTGAGGAAAAAGAGACGGAAGAAGTCATACAAAGCGACAGCTTTTCCCACCAGGAAAATGTTTTGAAGAAGGTATGGCAGTGGAACCATGTGCCGGACCGGGAGGCGTGGTCCTTCACGGAGCGGCCGGGATACTTAAGGCTCAAAAACAGGAAACCGACAGAGGATCTTCTTAAGGCAGCCAATACCCTGACCCAGAGGACGGCTGCGCCTTACAGTGAGTTTCTGGTGAACCTGGACTGCAGCGGCATGAAGGACGGAGATTATGCCGGGCTGTGTGCCCTGGTGGAAAGATATGGCCAGATCGGAGTCAGACAAAGAAACGGAAAGCGCAGTATTGTGATGCGGCGGCGGGAAGGGCAGAGGGCTCCTATGGAAATCGCAGGCAGAGGGATGGAAGCCCTGCAGGAATGGTATTCCATACAGGAAGAGGAAGTTTTTCTGGCAGCGGGAAGCGAAAGTGTCTGGCTCAGAATTGTGTTCCGTTTTGACAGCTGGGGAAGCGGGGCTGAGACCGCCGGCTTTTTTTACAGTCTTGATGGCGAAGATTATTGTCAGTTAGGAGAAGACCTCTCTTTGTTTTATTCTCTTTCTTTGTTTGTCGGGGCGCGTGTCGGAGTATTTTCTTATAATGAGGAATGCCCGGAGGGCGGCTGGGCCGATTTTCGGGAGTTCACTTACAGGGATGGGAAAAGAAAGGAAGAGATTTGAGTGTGAGGTGCTTATAAAATCTATGTAGGATTTGTGCCGCCGGATGCCATAACTGGACGTTCCGGCGGCATTATGTTAAGATTCATTTACAGATCCTGCTTTGGAAGATCGGGATCACAGCGCGGGGGGATATAAGGGTGAAGACGTTACTGCATAAAATCGACTCTTTTTTCAATGGTATGGCTTTTGTAAAAAAATGCTTCCTTCTGTTTCTTTTTAGTGCTGTTATTCCTCTTGTGGTACAGAATGTGGTTTATTATTGGCAGACGGAACGAAAAATTCAGGAGGAAATGTTACAGAAGATCAATGAGGGGATGGATGATAAGGCGGATAAGATAAACAGCGCTTTGTCGGAGATTTTATTTTTGGCGAGAAGCTATGAGAGAAATGAAATGCTGTATGAATGTCTGGATTATGAATACAGCGGGAACCTGGAGTTTTTGATCGAGTATCAGGAAAAGCTCCAGAAGTTTTTTGTGGACAATATGTCTGCTAAGAGCCAGGTCGGGGGCATCAGTATTTATACGGAAAATCCCACTCTTTTTGACAATCTTTACATTAAAAGTATGGAGGATATGGATATTGAAGCTTTGGGAGAAAATCTGGCTTACCTGAATTTTGAGCCTCTGACAGATGAGGATGATGTCTACCTTCGGATAGCCCATGAGGATGAAAGGCTTCGGAGAGCCCAGGGAAACCGGAGCATCAGTATTCTGTGCAGGATGGATTATTACCGGCAGTATACAAAATATGCAAAGCTTTTGCGCC
>CANDAG010000048.1 GCA_947382625.1 uncultured Lachnospiraceae bacterium | reverse complement strand
AATATGCCTGTTAAGGTGTTGTGCAGGCCGGATTGCAAGGGAATCTGCAAAAAGTGCGGGCACAACTTAAATGATGGGGAATGTGGATGCGATACCTTCGTACCCGATCCCAGAATGGCGGCTATTAAAGATATCTTTAATGCAAATAAGGAGGTGTAACGATGTCTATTTGTCCTAAGAATAAATCTTCAAAAGCCAGAAGAGACAAAAGGAGAGCAAACTGGAAGATGAGCGCTCCTACGCTGGTTAAGTGCAGCAAATGCGGCGCTTTGATGGCTCCTCACAGAGTGTGCAGGGCATGTGGTTCTTACAACAAGAAAGAAATCATCAGCGTTGACTAAGCAGGTTATATTAACAGATCAGAAGAGCAATCCGTGAGGGTTGCTTTTTTGCGGTTTTGACTGACAGGATTTCATAACTTACTCTTGATTTTTACTATTCGGTCTAGTATAGTAAAAATGTGCCTGAAGGAGAGGGATATTTCCTGCAGGATAATTGGACGGGCCGCCAGAGGCGGCAGATTGTGAGGAAAAATGGCAGACTTTGTAAACGTGGCAGTTGACGCCATGGGCGGGGACAACGCGCCGGCGGAGATTGTAAAAGGTGCTGTGGAAGCTGTAAATGAGAGCAGCCATGTGAAGATATTTTTGACCGGGCAGGAGGATGTCATCCGTCGCGAGCTTTCCAAATATACATACAATGAGAAGCAGGTGGAGATCGTGAGCGCCTCTGAAGTCATTGAAACTGCTGAGCCGCCGGTAATGGCGATCCGCAAAAAAAAGGATTCCTCCATCGTTAAAGCGCTTACCCTTGTTAAGGAGGGGCAGTGCGATGCCTATGTTTCCGCAGGCAGTACGGGAGCTACCTTAGTGGGCGGACAGATCATTGTGGGAAGGATCAAGGGCGTGGAAAGACCGCCTCTTGCACCTCTTATTCCTACGGCAGACGGCTGTGCGCTTCTCATTGACTGCGGAGCCAATGTGGATGCAAGGCCTTCTCATCTGGTGCAATTCGCCAAAATGGGCTCTGTTTACATGGAAAGCGTTATGGGTGTTCCGAAGCCCAGAGTAGGCATTGTCAATATCGGCGCTGAGGAAGAAAAGGGCAACGCACTTGTGAAGGAAACCTTTCCGCTGCTTAAGAACTGCCCGGACATCAATTTTATCGGGAGCATTGAGGCACGGGATATTCCGGAGGGCAAGGCAGACGTAGTAGTCTGCGAGGCTTTTGTGGGAAATGTAATATTAAAGATGTATGAAGGCGTAGGCGGTACGCTGATCAAGAAGGTAAAGGAAGGGATGATGACTTCCCTGCGCAGTAAAATAGGTGCACTTCTGGTGAAACCCGCCCTTAAAAATACATTAAAAGCCTTCGATCTGGAACAATATGGGGGAGCACCCATGCTGGGTCTTAAAGGGCTTGTGGTGAAAACCCATGGCAGCTCCAAGGCAATTGAGATCAAAAATTCTATTCTGCAATGTATCACATTTACAGAACAGAATATCAATCAAAAAATAAAAGAAAAAATAACGATGGAAGAAAGTTGAGAAAGGAAAAGTAAAATGGAATTCGAAAAATTAAAAAAAGTGATTGCTGATGTACTCAATGTTGATCCCGAGGAAATTACAATGGAAACTACCTTTGTGGACGATCTCGGAGCAGATTCCCTGGATGTTTTCCAGATCATTATGGGAATAGAGGAAGAATTTGATATTGAAATCCCGGCTGAAGATGCAGAGAAAATCGCAACTGTAGAGGAAGCAGTTAATCTTATCAAAAACGCTGCAAATTAAACGCTGTCACACTTTGTGGGCCAGCTTATCAACAAACGCCGGCGTGCTCCGCAGACCGGCTTATTGTAATCAAAGCCCGGCAACGGGCTTTTTTGTTTCATAGGTAAGTGCATCCTATGAAACAAAAAACGCTCATTCCCATTGGCGCAGGCAGTTTTTAAAGGTGGATCATGTTAAAAAAGGAAAAAATAAAAGAACTGGAAGAAAAGATAGGCTATGAGTTTAAAAAGAAGGAGCTGCTCAGACAGGCTCTGACCCATAGCTCTTTTTCGAATGAACAAAAAATCAATAAATATAAGAACTATGAGAGACTGGAGTTTTTGGGAGATGCGGTTTTAGAACTGCTCTCCAGCCAGTTCTTTTTTGAGACTTATCCGGAGATGCCGGAGGGCGAGATGACTAAGCTGCGCTCTTCCATGGTGTGCGAGCTGGCTCTTGCCTACTGTGCCAGAGATATCTCCCTGGGAGATTATCTTTTGCTTGGCAAAGGAGAAGAGGCTACTGGCGGACGGACCCGGGATTCTATCATTTCTGATGTGATGGAGGCTGTGATCGGAGCTCTTTATCTTGACGGGGGGCTTTCGGTGGCAGAGGCCTTTGTGAAGAAATATATTCTTTCCGATCTGGAGAGTAAGCAGCTCTTTTATGACAGCAAGACCATTCTCCAGGAGGAAGTCCAGAAGGAGGGTAAGACCCTTTCCTATGAGCTGATCGATGAGATCGGTCCGGATCATGACAAGATTTTTGTAATGGAAGCAAGGATTGACGGACAGATGGTAGGGAGAGGTCAGGGACGGAACAAAAAGTCCGCACAGCAGCAGGCTGCTTATCAGGCGCTGCTTCAAAGAAAACAATGATCAGGCACAGGGTATAAATATGTATTTAAAAAGTATAGAAATCCAGGGCTTTAAGTCCTTTGCAAATAAACTGGTGTTTCAGTTTCATAATGGGATCACAGGGATCGTGGGGCCTAACGGAAGCGGAAAGAGCAACGTGGCAGATGCGGTGCGGTGGGTGCTTGGAGAGCAGAGGATCAAGCAGCTTCGGGGCGCTTCCATGCAGGATGTTATTTTTTCCGGTACGGAGATGCGTAAGCCCTTAGGGTATGCTTTTGTGGCCATCACATTGGATAATTCGGATCATCAGCTTGCCATTGATTTTGAGGAAGTGACGGTTGCCAGAAGAATTTACCGTTCCGGTGAAAGCGAATATCTTTTAAACGGCGCTCCCTGCAGGCTGAAGGATGTGAATGAGCTTTTTTATGATACCGGTATCGGAAAAGAAGGCTATTCTATCATTGGCCAGGGGCAGATCGACAAGATCTTAAGCGGTAAGCCGGAGGAAAGAAGAGAGCTCTTCGATGAGGCGGCAGGGATCGTGAAATTTAAAAAGCGCAAGGTTGCTGCTCAGAAGAAGTTAGAGGATGAAAAACAGAATCTGGTCCGTGTCAACGACATCCTTTCAGAGCTTGAAAAACAGATCGGCCCCTTGGAAAAGCAATCGGAGACAGCCAGGATCTACCTTAAGAAAAAAGAAGAGTTAAAAACCCTGGATGTAAATGTGTTCCTTTTGGAAAACAGGCGGCTTCAGGAGCAGCTTGCCAACGTCTCCGAAAAATATGAGATTGCCAGCAATGATTTAGAGCAGACCAGCTCTCAATATGAAAAGATCAAGGTCGAATATGAACAGATCGAAGCCCAGATCGAGCAGCTGGATGAAGCCATAGAAAAGGAGAGAACCTCTCTTACGGATACCAGCGTTCTTAGGGGAAAGCTCGAAGGAGAGATCAATGTTCTGCGGGAGCAGATCAAATCGGCCAAAAGTAATGAGGAGCATTTTAACTCCCGAAAAGAAACCGTTACCGGAGAGATGGATGCAAAGCTTCTGGATAAGGAAGGTATTCTTGCAGACAAGCAGGTCATTGACGAGCAGGTGGCAGAGATTGAAAAGGCCCGGAATGAAGCCAGAGAAAAGCTGCTGCAGGTTCAGGGGCGGATCGAGGAATTAAACAGCGAGATAGAAGCGGGCAAAAATTCTATCATTGAGATGCTGAATTCCCGGGCGACCATCAAATCCAAGCTGGGCCGTTATGACACCATAACGGAACAGATCAATATCCGGAAAGCGGAGCTGACCTCAAGGCTCCTTAGGATCAAATCAGACGAGGCCCAGCAGGCGGCTGTGATCGAGCAGCTTCAGGAGGAATTTGAGCGCATTAACGGGGAGATCAGAGCTTTAAATGACTCCCAGGAGCAGAAGGAGGAAAAGCTGGTTCTGATCAGGGAGGAACTGGCAGGTAAGGACCGGAAGCTACGGGATACTCAGGTAAGCTATCATCAGGAGAAATCCAGGTTAGAGGCCCTTACGAATCTTACGGAGCGCTATGAGGGCTATGGCGGCAGCGTCAAGAAGGT
Source organism: uncultured Lachnospiraceae bacterium (assembly GCA_947382625.1). Lineage (GTDB taxonomy): Bacteria > Bacillota > Clostridia > Lachnospirales > Lachnospiraceae > Suilimivivens. The sequence goes on along the minus strand of CANDAG010000048.1, from coordinate 21,210 downwards.
TATGGAATGTAAGGACAGGGAAAAGGGTATCATCGGCGTTGTTGCGGATATTATTAAAGTAGAAAAGAAATACGAAACCGCTATCGAAACCGCTTTGGGAGGCAGTATCCAGAATATTGTCACAGAGGATGAGGAAACGGCCAAGCGGATGATCGCGTATCTGAAGCAGAACAAAGCCGGGCGGGCAACCTTTCTTCCCCTTACCAGTCTTGCCGGTTCTCAGGGATTCAAAAATCAAGAGGCCCTTAAAGAAAAGGGCGTGATCGGTATTGCAGATGAGCTGGTACAGGTAAATGCCAAATACAAAAATGTAGCAAAGAATATGCTGGGAAGGATTCTGGTGATCGACCATATAGATAATGCGGTACGGATCGCCCGTAAATACAGCTACAGCATCCGGATGGTAACCTTAGAGGGAGAGCTCTTAGTTCCCGGGGGAGCTATCAGCGGAGGTGCATTTAAGAACAACAGCAACCTTCTTGGAAGACGCCGGGAGATGGAGGAGCTTGAAGGCAAGGTCAAGGGCTTCCTGATAGAGATCGATACGCTCTTAAATGATATCGAAAAGATCAAGGAGGGGCGGAATAAGCTGCGGTTAAGCTTAGAAGAGGATAAAGCGGAGCTTCAGAGAAAATTCATAGAGCAGAATACAGCCCGTCTGAACGTGATCAAGGCTCAGGAGCGCAGAGATGAGGCATCGGAAGGTTCCATGGAACTGAAGGCCGAAGAGCAGGAGATCGAGGAGCAGATCAAGGAGATCAGGGCCAATAAGCAGAATATTTTGAAGGAGCTTGAGGATTCAGAGCTCTCAGAAAAACGGATCGAGCAGGAGATCCGCAAGTTTCAGGTGGAGCTGGATGAAAAGCGCAAGGAAGAGTCCGGTCAGTCCGCCCACGTTTCCGAATGGGATGTGGAAGTGGAAAAGATGCATCAGCAGCAAAGCTTCCATCAGCAGAATGTGGATCGTATTGACGGTGAGATCGGTCGGCTCTCAATGGAACTTCAGGAGATCAACGACAGTCTGGCAAGGAGCAGCAGAGACACCATAGAAAAGCAGCAAAACATTGCTTCCATAGAGGAGACCATCGCCGCTTCCCATACTACTCTGGGAGATACGGAGAAAAAACTGAAGGAGGACATGGAGAAGAAAGAAGCCCTGTCCCAGAAGCAGAAGAATTTCTTTTCTGACAGGGAGGCTCTGTCAGAGAAAATGACGGGGCTGGATAAAGAAGTGTACCGCCTGAATTCTCAGAGAGAAAAGCTCCAGGAAAATCTGGAGGGGCAGATCAACTACATGTGGGATGAGTATGAGATCACTCTTTCTGATGCGGCAGCTTTAAAGAATGAGGAGATGACAGATCTTCCTGCCATGAAAAAGGAGATCGCATCCATCAAGGATCAGATCAAAAAGCTGGGAGATGTAAATGTAAACGCAATTGAAGACTATAAGAATCTGATGGAGCGTTATCAGTTTTTGAAGACCCAGCACGATGATCTGGTGGAGGCGGAAAAGACTCTGGAGGGTATCATTGTGGAGCTTGACGCCGCCATGCGCAAGCAGTTTCAGGAGAAGTTCGCCGAGATCGTCAGAGAATTTGATAAGGTGTTTAAGGAATTATTCGGCGGCGGAAAGGGAACACTGGAACTGATGGAGGATGAGGATATTCTGGAGGCAGGTATCCGGATCGTAGCCCAGCCTCCCGGCAAAAAGCTCCAGAACATGATGCAGCTTTCCGGTGGAGAAAAGGCTCTTACCGCAATTGCACTGTTATTTGCAATTCAGAATCTGAAGCCTTCCCCTTTTTGTCTTCTGGATGAGATCGAGGCGGCTCTGGATGAAAATAATGTAAGCCGTTTCGCCTCCTATCTACATAAACTTACCAAAAATACGCAGTTCATTGTGATCACCCACAGACGCGGGACCATGGAAAAGGCAGACCGGCTCTATGGTATCACCATGCAGGAAAAGGGTGTTTCTACGCTTGTGAGTGTAAATCTGATCGATAAGGAGTTGGATGACTGATGGCCGGATTTTTCAGTAAATTAAAAGAGGGACTTAGTAAGACAAGAAACAATATTGTCCGGGGGATCGATTCTGTTTTCAGCGGTTTTTCTTCCATTGACGATGATTTTTATGAGGAGCTTGAGGAAATTCTGATCATGGGAGATATCGGGGTGAATGCCACCGGGGAGATCCTTGAGAGGCTGAAGGCCCAGGTAAAGGAAAAACATATCAAGGAACCTTCAGAGTGCAAGGAGCTGTTGATCGAAAGTATCAAAGAGCAGATGGCGGTGACAGATACGGCTTATGAGTTTGAGCATAAGCCATCTATCGTCCTTATCATCGGCGTGAACGGGGTAGGTAAGACCACATCTGTGGGAAAGCTGGCAGGACTCTTAAAAAATCAGGGACGTAAGGTACTGATCGCAGCAGCGGATACCTACCGGGCGGCGGCCTGCGAACAGCTTACGGAGTGGGCAAAAAGGGCAGAGGTTGATATCATCACCGGCGCCCAGGGAGCGGATCCATCAAGTGTCATCTACGACGCGGTAAATGCGGCCAGGGCAAGAAGGACAGATGTTCTTTTGTGTGATACCGCAGGGCGGCTCCATAATAAGAAGAACCTGATGGAGGAGCTGAAAAAGATGAACCGGATCATAGACCGGGAGTATCCTGAGATCCACCGGGAAAATCTGATCGTGTTAGACGGCACCACAGGGCAGAATGCCTTGAATCAGGCAAGAGAGTTCGGGGAAGTGGCGGATCTTACGGGAATCATCTTAACCAAAATGGACGGTACCTCCAAGGGTGGTATTGCGGTGGCGATCCAGTCAGAGCTGAATGTTCCGGTGAAATATATCGGTGTAGGAGAAAAGATAGATGATCTGCAGAAATTTGATTCCGAACAGTTTGTAAATGCTCTGTTTGACAGAGAAGATCGGGCAGATGATGATGTTTAATATAAATGGAGACAGACATGGAAGATAAAATGTTAACATTGGAAAAATTTGAAGAAGCGGCAGAAATTGTGAGAAAGGTCACGCAGGAGACCAAACTGGTGTACAGTGACTTCTACAGCGCCCAGACCGGCGGAAAGGTGTACTTAAAACCGGAAAATATGCAGTTTACCGGGGCTTATAAGCTGAGGGGCGCTTATTACAAGATCAGCACCCTTTCTGAGGAGGAAAGGGCAAAGGGGCTGATCACTGCGTCAGCAGGCAATCATGCCCAGGGGGTAGCATACGCCGCCAGATGCTATGGAGCCAAGGCTGTGATCGTAATGCCCACCGGAACGCCGCTGATCAAAGTAAACAGGACCAAAAATTATGGTGCGGAAGTGATACTCCACGGAGATGTATATGATGAAGCCTGCGCCCGGGCCTACGAACTGGCAGAGGAAAGGGGCTATACCTTTATCCATCCCTTTGACGATCCGGTGGTGGCAACCGGCCAGGGAACCATTGCCATGGAGATCTTTAAAGAACTTCCCCTTGTGGAATATATTCTGGTTCCGGTAGGCGGAGGCGGCCTTGCCACGGGAGTTTCCACTCTGGCAAAGCTGTTGAATCCCAAGATCAAGGTGATCGGCGTTGAGCCTGAGGGTGCAAGCTGCCTGAAAGCGTCTGTGAAAGCGGGAAAAGTTGTTACGTTAGATAAGGTGAGTACGATAGCAGACGGCACGGCGGTAAAGACCCCGGGAGAAAAGATATTCCCTTATCTTTGCAGCAATTTGGATGATATTATCACAGTTGCTGACGAAGAGCTGGTAGGAGCCTTTCTTGACATGGTGGAAAATCATAAGATCGTGGTTGAAAATTCCGGCCTTCTCACGGCTGCGGCCCTGAAGCATATGGACTTCAGAAACAAAAAGGTGGTAGCGATCTTAAGCGGCGGAAACATGGACGTGATCACCATGTCCTCTGTGGTACAGCAGGGACTTATTTTGCGAGACCGTATCTTTACCTTATCCGTATTACTTCCCGATAAGCCGGGAGAACTGAGCCATGTAGCAGATGTGATCGCAAAGGAAAACGGCAATGTGATCAAGCTGGAGCATAATCAGTTCGTATCCATAAACAGAAGCGCTGCTGTGGAGCTTCGTATTACCCTGGAGGCGTTTGGGACAGAGCATAAGCTCCAGATCATGGAGGCGCTGGAGAAGAATGGATATAATCCAAAGCTGGTGAGAACAAATATGTAGTGTGGATATTATAAAATGATACAAAATCATTTACAGGCTTTGGTCATTTGAGTAAGGTGCGGGGAGTAAAAGACATGAATAAAGGACAGAGAGGAAAAAAATATCTGATCAAAAAATTTTTGATGATCACATTGGCATCTGTGGTCTATGGGGCGGGCATCAGCCTTCTGATCGACCCTAATGACCTGGCTCCGGGCGGTGTGTCCGGCCTCTCTGTTGTCCTGAACAGGATCATCCCCTTAGAGACGGGAACCATCTATTTACTGATCAATATCCCCATCATGCTTCTGGGGATCTGGAAGTTCGGCTTCCGGTTTATTATTTCTACCTCCTGGGCGATCCTGATGATCTCCATGTCCACCAATTTCTTTAAACCCATGGGAGCTCTGACCGAACAGCCTATTCTGGCCTCCATATTTGGCGGCGTGCTCTCGGCGGCAGGGATTGGATATGTCATGCGTGAAGGAGCGACTACCGGCGGTACGGACATTATTGTGAAGTGCCTGAAGCTGAAAAAGCCCCATCTGAAAACAGGAAGCCTTTTTCTGGCCCTTGATATTGTGATCATTTTGACCGGCGGTATTGTATTCAAAAATGCGGACTCTGTTCTGTACAGCCTCATTTCTGTTGCGATCACATCTGTTGTGCTTGATATGATCCTGTACGGTCGGGATGAAGCGAAGATGATCTTCATTATCAGTAACGCCTCTGAGCCCATCACCGCCCGTATACTGGAGGAACTGGACACCGGCGTAACCCATCTTACCGGAAGCGGCGCTTACAAAAAAGAAGGCAAGCAGGTAATCCTCTGTGCTGTCAAGAAGGCAAACGCCTACAAGGTGGAGGAAATTGTCAGGCAGGAGGACAGCAATGCCTTTATGATCATCAGCAATGCTTCTGAGATTTACGGGGAAGGGTATAAGAGTTATTTTGGGGAACGGTTGTAAAATGCAATCTGGTATATAGTTTACATTTAATTTTGGTTAGATACAACTTTTTCAAAAGTGAGTAGTGTGAAAGAGCATGAACAGATCATGCTCTTTTTCTGAAAGATGACAGTAAATTGTTAATTCTGATTACGATATGGAAATAAACTGGATACTCCTGCTCTCTGGCAGTATAATAAAGAAAAAAGGTGGCGAAGAGGATGCTTTCTGTATTTATAAAAAATGGTGATGAAAAGCTGAGTGGTGAGGTAGTAACTGATGTAGAAAAAGAATTTTCCAAACTTAGAGTCACAGGGAAAAAAATTGAAAAGATACTTATAGAGAAAATTGAAAAGGGAAAATACAATGATGTAAACTCCTATATAGATCGATTTGGATATAAGTTGTATTATAATGACATAAGTAATGGTTGTAAAGCAGCTTTATGTGTCGTTAATTTTACAGATAAAATTATTGATCTTGCAGAATGTGGAAATAATGCAAGAGATATCATTATTTCGTTTTGCAAAACAGGAAATATACTGATTGAAGACAATGGGATAGCAATATCAACACAGTATAATAAAGATATTGATGTCAGGATTGATAAATATAGATTTTTTGATATTGACAGACTTAACAAATATATTTCAGATGAAAGGCTATACGGACCAGATATGAGCATAGGAGGAATAGAGAGATGTATATGAATACAGATTATAATCCAAGCATTACTATAAATCTGGATAATGGTATTTATATATTTAATAACGAGTCTGCCACAGGAAAAACAAGATTATGTAAACGGCTGAAAGATTTGAAGGCTTATGGAGAACCGGTAGATTCTTTTACTTATAATGATCTATTAAGAGGAATCCGGTTAGATAGTGTGTTGACACCAGTAAATAAGGTAATATTATTGGACAGATATGATTTATACAAAACGGAAGGATACGACCTTATAAATAAGTGTGCAGATAATAGCATAATTTTGATTGATTGCAAAACTCCTTTTCTGGGAAGCTTAGATATTGAAGATTGTTTTATAGAAATGGGAGAGGATAGTATAGTGGTGACAATATGATATATGTTTTTGAAGATGATGAAAGGGATCCCCTTCCCCAATTATTTATGAAAGCATATAACAGGCAGATATCATCAACTTTTATATATACAAGGGGAAATGGCAATATCTACAATAACGTAGTAAATTTAGTGAGCAGCGGGGAGGATATAGTAGTTTATTTAGATACAATACCAGGAAATGATAGTACGCGCAGGCTGTACGTCAATTTGAGGCGTTTATCCAGACAAAATAGTAATCGGATAATAGTCTTACCGATTATAGGGCTGGAATACTATTTTATTAAGTCAATACAATATGAAAATGTAATCACTTCATCAATAGATATAAAAATATGTGTAAATCGAAAAGCTTATTTTGAATCACAATTATTGTCAGAGCCAAAAGAAAAGAAATACTGTAAATATTACGAAAGATATTGTAAAATAATTTTGTCTAAGGCAGTTTTAGATTGTATAAAAAATACTGAAGACGATGGAAATAATTTATACTTTAGATGGTATTATGAAAGAAGTTGCAGATGCGAGAGCAGTTTGTCTTCATGTAACGAAAAGGAACTATCGAAAAAAGCAACAGATTTTATAAGAGCTTTTCCATATGTTCCTGGAGGGAGCATAGTTTTAGATACAGAAGAGGTATCAAAAAATGATATTTGGATGATCCATAGAAACTTGGTAGATGAACATAACGAATTATGCAGAGAGTTGAGACAAAAAGATCCGGATATATCAAGAAAAAATTTGTATAAGGAAATAAAGTACATAAATGATCCAGACACTTGTTACTTAAAGTAATTTATTGTAACGTCGTATGTAATAAAAAGAAAGGTTCAAAGATATGAATGAAAGAAACATGAGAAGAAGCAGAAGGAAGCAGCAGATCAGCCTGCTCACGAATATAATTTTCTGTATCATCGCACTGGCGGCGCTGACAGGCTGTATTATTTTTCTTCTGCAAAATTACGCTCTGAGAAATGAGAGTGTGGAAACAATGGGCCGGATCAGGGAGCTGGAGGAGCTTACAGAGGAATTTATTTATTCTCAGGCGGATATGGATGCTTATACTCAGGAAGCAGCAACGATGGCCCGAAACTCGGAGAAGGCATCTCTTTTAGGAGAACTGCGTCAGCGAATGAGTGATGGGGAGAGCACGGTATCTATTTTAAGGGATTTTTACCCGGAGAATGTAGTGGTTTATTCGGACAGTCAGTATTTCTTTTTCCCGATCCTCGAAAATCTGAAAAAACACAGCTATATCGAAGAACATTTCGTACTCACTGATGATAATGAGATCACCTACATGGGGGATGAAAATATCGGCTCTTCCATTAAGGGGATCGATGTATCCAGGCATCAGGGGAAGATTGACTGGGCAAGGGTTGCAGGGGACGGAATTTCTTATGCTTTTATCCGTGCAGGTTATAGGGGCAATACGGAAGGCAAAATTGTGGAGGATGACAATTTTGTCGATAATATTGAAGGAGCCCTGGACAACGGGATCGATGTGGGAGCCTATTTTTATACCCAGGCGCTGACTCCGGAGGAGGCAGAAGAGGAGGCGGAATTTGTGGCAGACCTCCTGGAGGATTATGAGGTCACCTATCCGGTGGTGCTTGATTTAGAGGAGGTTTTGACGGATAATGCCAGGACTGAAAATATGACCAAACAGGAGTATACCGATGTGGCAATAGCTTTTTGCGAGGCGATCAAGGATGCCGGGTATACGCCCATGATCTACGGGAATCTGAAAACCTTCTTTATTATGCTGGATCTTGAGAAGATAGAGGAATATGATAAGTGGTTTGCTTATTATGATGAGTCCTTCTATTTCCCCTATGACTTCGCCATCTGGCAGTATTCTTCCAAGGGAAGCGTAGACGGTGTTGGAACTGATGTGGATATGAATGTCTGCATGAAGGATTATACAAAGAAAAACTGACGGAGAGCGGGGATGGAAGAAGCCAGAGAACGGGTAAAAAGCGGTTATCTGAAGGAGAAGTTCAGACTGTTTCATCTAAAGGACAATGAGCCAAAAGAATATGACTATCATTACCATGATTTTCATAAGCTGATCTGGTTTATTTCCGGAGCGGTGGAATATCATATTGAAGGGAAGTCCTACAGGCTGGAGCCTCACGATATCCTGTTGATCAATAAGGGAGAGATCCACCGGCCTTTTGTGGATCACAGCGCTCTGTATGAGAGATATGTATTTTATATTTCCAGTGAATATCTGGAGGAACACTCAGAACCAGGAAGCAGCCTGGAACTGTGTTTTTGTATGTCAGCAAAAGAACACAGCAGTGTCCTGCGTCTTTCGCCAGCCATGAGCAGGACTTTATTTGAAACGGTAAAGCTTCTGGAAGATTCCGAAAACGAGAATGGTTTTGCCGGAAATATGTACAGCCGCATTCTTTTTCTCAAGCTGCTGATCGAACTGAACAGGTGCTGTATTGCCAATCCTGAGGTCTTTCACAAGACGGCCAGATACGATAAGAAGGTAGTGGAAATGATCCACTATATCAATGAAAATTTATCGAAGGAGCTTTCTATTGAAGCAATGTCTTCACGCTTTTATCTGAGCAAATATCATATGATGCGTAAATTTAAAGAAGAGACCGGCTATTCCATGCATCAATACATCCTGGAAAAACGCATTCAGGCCGCCAGAAATCTGATCCTTACAGGAGTTCCGGCTACCGTTGCCAGCGTGGAATGTGGATTTAAGGATTACTCAACCTTCAGCAGAGCCTGTAAGAAAATACTGGGGAGGTTGCCGTCGGAGGTGTTTTGAGGAAAAGGATTGTAAATATGTCAAGCAAAAATACTTGACAGCATTCTTCTTTTGTAGTATCCTTTCAAAGGTGGTCAAAATGGAAAAAATTGTTGAGCAGGGTCTCCTGTATGATTTTTATGGAGAACTGCTTACAGAACATCAGAAAAAGATATATGAGGACGTGGTTTATAACGATCTCTCCCTTGCAGAGATAGCGGCTGAGAACGGGATTTCAAGGCAGGGCGTCCATGATATGGTAAGGCGTTGCAATCGTACGCTGCAGGGATATGAGGATAAGCTGCATTTGATCCAGCGGTTTATGCAGGTAAAGGTCAATGTCAGCAGGCTGCAGGAGCTTACAGAGGATCTGACGCTGACCCGGGAGGAATTGATCGTAAAGGCGCGTCTCCTGACCGGACAGATATTAGAGGAGCTTTAATTCATGGCATTTGAGAGCTTAACGGATAAACTTCAAAATGTATTTAAGAATCTGCGCAGCAAGGGACGTCTTACGGAAGAGGATGTAAAGGCGGCTCTGAAGGAAGTCAAGATCGCTCTGTTAGAGGCGGATGTTAACTTTAAGGTTGTGAAGCAGTTTGTAAAGGCAGTGGAAGAGAGGGCTATTGGTTCCGATGTAATGAACGGCTTAAATCCCGGCCAGATGGTGATCAAGATCGTTAACGAAGAAATGATTGCTCTGATGGGTTCGGAAACTACCGAAATCCGGATGCAGCCCGGGAAGTCGATCACAGTTATCATGATGTGCGGTCTTCAGGGTGCAGGTAAGACCACAACTACTGCAAAGATTGCCGGCAAGTTGAAGCTGAAAGGAAAAAAGTCCCTGCTGGTTGCCTGTGATGTATACCGGCCGGCGGCTATCAGGCAATTGCAGATCAACGGTGAAAAACAGCAGGTAGATGTGTTTTCCATGGGAGAAAATCAAAAGCCTGTGAATATTGCCAAAGCAGCGATCGAGCATGCAAAGAAAAATGGCCATAATGTAGTGATCTTAGATACAGCCGGACGTCTCCATATTGATGAGGACATGATGGCAGAGCTTCAGGAGATCAAGGAACAGGTGGATGTCCATCAGTCCCTCCTTGTGGTGGATGCCATGACCGGACAGGATGCAGTTACGGTAGCTAAGGAATTCAACGAAAAGATCGGGATCGACGGTGTGATCCTTTCCAAGATGGATGGCGATACCAGAGGTGGTGCGGCTCTTTCCGTAAAGGCAGTTACCGGTAAGCCGATCCTGTACGTAGGTATGGGAGAAAAGCTGTCTGACCTGGAGCAATTTTATCCGGAGCGGATGGCAAGCCGTATCCTGGGGATGGGAGATGTGCTCTCTCTGATCGAGAAGGCACAGGAAAATATCTCCATCGACGAAGAAAAAGAAAAGGAAATGGCTGCCCGCATGAAAAAGGGCAGATTTGATTTCAATGACTACTTAGAGAGCATGAAGCAAATGCGGAACATGGGCGGACTTACCAGTATCCTAAGCATGCTGCCGGGAATGAACAAGCAGCTTGGCAATATTGAGTCCATGATCGACGAGAAGCAGCTTGCCAAAACGGAGGCGATCATCCTGAGCATGACGCCGGAGGAGAGAAAGAATCCCAAGCTCCTTAACTTAAGCCGCAAAAGCAGGATCGCAAGAGGGGCAGGAGTGGATATGGCAGTGGTTAACCGCTTTGTTAAGCAGTTTGAGCAGTCCCAGAAGATGATGAAACAAATGCCAGGCCTTATGGGCGGCGGTAAGAGGAGAGGCGGCTTTGGAGGCATGAGATTTCCTTTTTAAGGCGCTTGCTAAATAAGTTGAAAATGGAAGCTGTATTTATCTGCTTCCTTTCAAAATAGAATCAATAATCAATTACATCACGGAGGTGAAAGAAATGGCAGTAAAAATCAGATTAAGAAGAATGGGTCGGAAGAAAGCTCCTTTTTATAGAATCGTTGTAGCAGACTCCAGATCTCCCAGAGACGGAAGGTTCATCGAAGAAATCGGAACCTATGACCCGAAAACCAGCCCCAGTACCTGTCATGTAGATGAGGAACTGGCCAGGAAATGGCTTGCCAATGGTGCGCAGCCCACAGAAGTAGTAAGCAAGATTTTCAAGCAGGCAGGCATCGAAAAATAAGATTGCTTTGCTAAACTCTTTTGGAGGTGGACTATGAAGGAATTAGTCGAAATAATTGCGAAAGCGCTTGTTGAACATCCGGATGAAGTTCTGGTAACCCAAAAGGAAGAGGGAAAGCATATTACAATAGAGCTTCACGTTGCTGCTTCCGATATGGGTAAAGTCATTGGAAAACAGGGGAGGATCGCAAAGGCGATCCGGTCTGTGGTAAAGGCAGCGTCATCCAAAGAAAATCAAAGAGTGGACGTGGAAATCGTCTGATTCAAAAGGATGTTCTTTTCCCATTTCCATGGGAGGAACATCCTTTTTTGTATCAAACGCCGGCTCGCGGAGTACGATTGTGTCTGATGCAATAAAAGAATTGATAAAGTGAGGCAGAGAGGCAAAACCAGTATGGAAAAAATGTTAAAAGTAGGAATCATCTCTTCCACCCATGGTGTGAGAGGAGAGGTTAAGGTATTCCCTACCACGGACGATGCAAAACGCTTCAAAAATCTGAAGGAGGTACTGCTTGATACGGAGAAGGAGCTTTGTCTTCTCCAAATAGAGTCGGTGAAGTTTTTTAAGCAGTTTGCCATCCTGAAGTTTAAGGGCTATGATACTCTGGATGATGTACAGAAATTCAGAGGGAAATCCCTGTTCGTTACCAGAGAGAATGCGGTAAGGCTGAAAAAGGATGAATATTTTATTGCAGATCTGATCGGTATGGACGTGAAGTCGGATGACGGTTTACTGTGCGGAAAGCTGAAGGACGTGATGCAGACAGGGGCAAATGATGTGTATGTGATCGGTCTGGAGGATGGCAGAGAGCTGCTGCTACCGGCAATTAAGGAATGTGTTCTTGGCATCAGTCTGGAAGAAAACGAGATAAGGATACATGTGCTTGAGGGATTGCTGGATGAATGAGGACAGACAGGAAGATATCAAAAAGCCTTATATGAATTTTCATGTCCTTACACTGTTTCCGGATATGATAAGGCAGGGGCTTTCGGAGAGTATTATCGGCCGTGCTCTTGCAAAGGATTATATTTCCCTGGAAACTGTTAATATCAGGGATCATACTGTAGATAAGCATAAAAAGGTGGATGACTATCCCTATGGAGGCGGAGCAGGAATGCTGATGCAGGCCCAGCCGGTTTATGATGCATGGATGTCAGTGGCAGAGGGCATCCACAGACAGGGACGAGACGGCAAAAAAGCCAGAGTGATCTATGTGACACCTCAGGGCAGAACCTTTTCCCAGGAGCTGGCAAAGGAGTTGGCGAAGGAAGAAGATCTGATCCTTCTCTGTGGCCACTATGAAGGAATTGACGAGAGAGTTTTGGAGGAAATCGTCACAGATTACATCTCGATCGGGGATTATGTGCTGACTGGCGGGGAGCTGCCTGCCATGGTAATGATCGACGCCATATCCAGGATGGTACCGGGGGTTTTAAGTAATGCAGAGTCCGGTGTAACGGAAAGCTTTGGGAACTATCTGCTGGAATACCCCCAATATTCAAGGCCGGAGCTTTGGCATGAAAAAAGGGTGCCGGAGGTATTGCTTTCCGGCAATCATCAGAAGGTGGATGAATGGCGGCTGGAGGAATCCCTTAAGCGTACCGGTAAATTACGCCCGGATCTCTACGAAAAATGGGCAGCGGAAAATCAGGAATACTTTGTAAAGAAGGCGAAAAGAGAAGAACGAAAGCGCCGGAAGGAACTGAAGCAGAGACAAAAGGGCAGGGAAAATGTGCAGCAAAAACCATTGGAAAAACCAGAGTGATTTTTCACTTGCATTTTTTTCAATAATATGGTAGATTATTAATGTTGCGAAATCGTGATGGTCCTCTGTTACATGTGTATTAAGAACATCTGATGGGTTTACAGATTAGGACCTGCTGCTAAATGATTTTCCGGAGAGGAAGACCGGCAGGTGACGGAAAGGACATGGTATATTATGAACGAACTGATCAAGAGTATTGAAGATGAGCAGCTTAAGGAAGTGGCAGATTTCAATGTAGGTGATACCGTTAAGGTATACGGCAAGATCAAGGAAGGAAACAGAGAAAGAATTCAGGTTTTCGAGGGTGTTGTCCTGAAGAGACAGGGAACCGGCGCCAGAGAGACCTTCACTGTAAGAAAGGCTTCCAACGGTGTTGGCGTTGAAAAGACCTGGCCGGTTTATTCCCCCAACGTTGAAAAGATCGAAGTAGTCCGCAGAGGTAAGGTAAGACGTGCAAAACTGAATTACTTAAGAGGACGTGTTGGTAAGAAGGCCAAAGTAAAAGAAATCGTCAGATAGGAAACAGGGGGACAGTTGGAAACAATTGTCCCTTTTGCGTCAATAAGGATGAGGAGTATTATGGCGAGACATAAGGGATTGACCTTCTATGAAAAGAAAAAGCGGATCAGCAGAGAAATGATACGGGATATATTCAGTACCCTGTTTTGTTGCTTTGCTGCTGTACTGGTGGCTTTTGTCCTGGTTTTTTCTATGGGAATGAAGATCAGCGTGATCGGGGTATCCATGGAACCGGCGCTTTATAACGGGCATGAGGTTCTGGTCAACCGGTTTTTATATAAGATCCTTTCTCCCAAAAGAGGAGATGTGATCGTATTTTTGCCCAACGGGAATCCAAATTCCCATTATTATCTGAAACGTGTCGTAGGGCTTCCGGGAGAAAGGATCCGGATCACAGACGGGTATGTCTACATCAACGGCGAGCTTCTGGAGGAGGATGAGTCTTTTGATATCATCGCAGATGCAGGGATTGCGGAGACAGAGCTGCAGCTGGAAAGCGATGAATATTTTGTACTGGGGGATAATCGTAATGCCAGTGAGGACAGCCGTTCGGGTAATATCGGACCGGTCAGCAAGGATACCATTACCGGAAAGGCATGGTTTTATCTGGGGGATGGCCTGAAGGATGTAGGATTTGTAAAATAAAGAGGTAACAATATGAATTATCAGTGGTATCCCGGTCATATGACCAAGGCGAGACGGATGATGCAGGAGGACGCCAGGCTGGTGGATCTTATCATAGAGCTGGTGGATGCCAGAGCTCCTATGAGCAGCAGAAATCCGGATATCGACGAAATCGGAAAGGGGAAATCCCGTATTCTCCTGCTGAATAAATCAGATCTGGCAGATGAGAAATACAATGCCATGTGGAAAGCTTTTTTTAAACAAAAAGGCTTTTTTGTGCAGGAGATCAATGCGAAATCAGGAGCAGGGATCAAGGGCATAATACCTCTGGTTCAGGAGGCCTGCCGGGAAAAGATAGAAAGAGACAGAAAAAGAGGCATCATAAACCGGCCTGTAAGGGCTATGGTATCGGGCATTCCCAACGTAGGAAAATCCACCTTCATCAATTCATTCGCCGGAAGGTCCTGTACACGTACAGGAAATAAGCCAGGCGTTACAAAGGGCAAGCAGTGGATCAGACTCAACAAAAATCTGGAGCTTCTTGATACGCCGGGAATCCTCTGGCCGAAATTTGAAGACCAGAAGGTGGGAGAGCGGCTTGCCATGATCGGCACGATCAATGACGAGATCCTTCAGGTCGAGGAGCTGGCCGCGGCGATCATTGGTTATCTCCAAAAGGAATATCCCGGAAGGCTTGGGGAGCGGTATGGTATTATTGATGCAGAAGGCAATGTCTATGAAACTCTGGAAAAGATCGCAGTCAGCAGGCGTTGTTTTCAAAAAGGAGAGATACCGGATCTGGTCCGGGCCTCTCAGATGCTGGTAGATGATTTCAGAGGCGGAAAGATTGGCAGAATTACATTAGAGCATCCGGAGGAATGGCAGTGAATAAGAAACTGAAAGAAGTATTGAGCACAAGCCTGTATTTATTGATCGTTCTTGTTTTAACCTTTTTAATAGTGACGTATGTGGGACAACGGACAAAGGTGATCGGAAGTTCCATGGAGCCTATGCTTACAGACGGAGATAATCTGATCGTGGATAAAATATCTTATCGTTTTGAAGATCCCAAACGGTTTGATATTATTGTGTTTCCTTTCCGGTATGCGGAGAAGACCTATTATATTAAGAGGATCATCGGCCTGCCGGGCGAAACCATTTACATTGATGAGGAAGGAACCATTTACATAGATGGGAAGGTTCTTGAGGAATCCTATGGCAAAGAGGTGATCATAGACCCGGGGCGGGCATATGAACCTGTCACCTTAGGGGAAGACGAGTATTTTGTCATGGGAGATAACCGGAATAACAGCTCAGACAGCCGTGACCCGGTGGTGGGGAACATCCATCAGGACGAATTTATCGGGAAGGCATGGATGCGTATCTGGCCTCTTAAGAAGATGGGAATGATCAAGCACCAATAGTACTGCCGGGACAGTTTTGATTCTGCCGTAATTGTCGGCGGCGGAAGAACAGGGGATGAAAGCTATGGAACAGAAGATAGGTGAGATCAAAAATATTTTACAGGCAGCCGGTGATACTGAGCTGCCTGCTTTTATAAGCACATATGAAAGGGATACCCGGCCAGGGGTGAAAACACTGGTGGAAAAGGCGGGTAAAAGATGGCAGGCATACGAAAAGGAATTGGTCAGGACAGAAAAAATGAAGGAATATGAGAGAAAATATGCCTCTTTCTCCTATATCTGCGGAATCGATGAGGTGGGCAGAGGTCCCCTGGCGGGCCCGGTAGTTGCCGGGGCAGTTATTTTGCCGAAAGATTGTGATATATTATATCTTAATGATTCCAAGCAACTGTCCGAAAAAAAGAGAGAAGAGTTATATGAAGTGATCATGGAAAAGGCCCTGGCCACAGGGCTTGGGCTTGTGACACCGGAGCGGATCGATGAGATCAACATTCTTCAGGCAACCTTTGAGGCTATGCGCCAGGCCATTGACCGTCTTAAGTATCCGCCGGATCTGCTGCTGAATGATGCTGTGACCATTCCCGGTGTGAACATCCGGCAGGTGCCTATTATCAAGGGGGATGCCAAAAGCGTCTCTATTGCTGCCGCCAGCATTATCGCCAAGGTAACAAGGGACAGGATGATGGTGGAATATGATCATATCTATCCGGAATATGGCTTTGCCTCCAACAAGGGCTATGGCGCAAAGGCACATATTGAAGCGATCAGAAAATATGGCCCGACGCCCATCCACAGGAGGAGCTTTATCGGAAATTTTGTAACGGTTTAAAGGGGAACAGCTATGAAGCTAACGGCTTTTTTGGGACAGATCAATCAAAATTATGGGGATCATACAGGGATAGAGACCACACCGGCCATGGAGCAGGGGCTCAAAAACGGGATGAACGCTGTATTAGGAAAGCTTCCCGGGCAGACCATATCGGGAGAGGTGCTTATGAAGGAGGGAAGCGATGTACTGCTTTCCATCGGAAAGAACCAGCTACTCCAGGCTAAGCTGGAGGGAAATATGTCAGTACTGCCCGGTCAGCTTCTGGCATTCCAGATTAAGAACAACAGCGGTTCCAAGGTGGTCCTTACCCCTCTTTTTGAAAACATGGGGCAGGATCCCAATGTATCCAGGGCGCTTGCCGCGGCAGGGCTCCCCGAAAATGATCTGACAGCCCGAATGGTAAGAGCCATGATGCAGGAGGGACTTTCCATTGATAAGCAGTCCCTGTATCAGATGAATCGTCTGATCGGTGCAAATCCCCAGGCTGATCTGCAGACCCTGGTGCAGATGCAGCGTCTTTCTCTTCCCATTACGCCGGAAAATATTGCCCAGTTTGAGGCTTACAAAAGTTATCAGCATCAGCTGGGGGAGAGCCTTACAGACATTGCAGAGGCTTTTTCACAGACCTTTCAGGAGATGACCGGGAGTGGAGATATTGAGAAGGGGATTGCCTTTTACAGAGAGGTATTAAGCGCTGTTCTTGGAAAGGAACCGGGGGAGGCAGAAGGAGCAGCCGGGAAAGAGCAGACCGGCGTCAGGACGGACGGCAGCCCGGAAGGAGCAAGGAGTGGGGAGATCCTTGAAAGCACCGGTAAAACCACGCAGCAGGGGAGGCTTTCAGAGTCAGAAATAAAGGAATTGGCACAGCAGATGAAGCAGGCCGGTATACCGGATAGGGTTACATCCGCCTTTTTGGGTAACCGGATGAGTACCGGAGAGCTTTTAAATGAGATCAAAAGGCTTCTTGGGGAGGAAGGGTTGCCGGATAGAGAGCCTGTTTTTGAGTTGCTGGAGGGAAAAGGCTTCAAGCAGCTTCTGAAAGAGCATATGACAAACCAGTGGCTCCTTGATCCGGATGAGGTTGGCAAGGAAAACAGTGTGGAGAAGCTTTATGAGCGCCTGAACAGTCAGATGAACCGCTTAAACCAGGCTCTTTCCCAGGCCTCCGGTACCAATACGCCTCTTGGCAGGGCAGTGGCTAATGTCAGCAATAACATTGACTTTATGAATCAGCTGAATCACATGTTTACCTATGTACAGCTTCCTCTGAAAATGCAGGGGAAAAATGCCAACGGGGAACTGTTTGTCTATACCAACAAAAAAAGCCTGGCCAAAAAGGACGGCAGCGTTAGCGCACTGCTGCATCTGGACATGGAAAATCTGGGCAGTGTAGATGTACATGTGGCTTTGAACAATCAGAAGGTTTCCACGAAATTTTATCTGCAGGATGACAGCTCTCTGGATCTGATCGCGCAGAATATTTCCATCTTAAATAAAAGACTGGAAGATCGCGGTTATTCCATGAACGCAGAATTCATCAACAAAGATGAGAATACCAATGTGATGGACGAAATATTGCAGCAAAGCAAAAATATTTCTGCGCTGTCGGGATATTCCTTTGATGCAAGAGCTTAGAAAGGCAGGCTTAAGATGGCGGAACAAAAGGAAAAAGTAAAACAGGCGATTGCCCTTTCCTACGATCCGGAGGACGATGCCCCCAGAGTCATTGCCAGCGGAAAGGGAGCCCTTGCGGAACGTATCATTGAAAAAGCCCGGGAAGCGACGGTTCCGGTGCATCGGGATGACAAGCTGGCAGATACCCTCTCCCGTCTGGAGATCGGGGATATGATACCGCCCGAGTTGTATGAGGTGGTAGCGGAAATACTGGTCTTTGTGGATGCTATGGATAAGATCAAGGCGAAGATGGACGGAAAATATCCCGGAAAGTAACAGCTAAGGAGAAATATTTGAATAAAAGACAAAAGGGAAAAGAATACGAAGAACAGGCTGCCCGCTATCTTGCAGAGCGCGGCTTTGTTCTTCTGGAAAGAAATTTCAGGAGCAGGCAGGGCGAAGTGGATCTGATCGGATTCCACGAAGACTGCCTGGTTTTTGTGGAGGTAAAATACAGGAGCAGCGCCTCTTCGGGAAGGCCGGAGGAGGCCGTGGGCTTCCAAAAACAGGAAAGGATATGCATGGCATCGGATTATTACCGTCTGACCCATCCCAAAGAGAGCAGGCGGCAGATACGCTATGATGTGGTTGCCATCTGTAAGGAGGAGATATGCTGGCATCAAAATGCTTTTCCCTATACCTTCAAAAGAGGAAAGGCATATATATGGTAAACAAAAAACAATTATGTTAAAGGAGTAAAGATATGGAGCTTATCCGCAAAAAAGGCAGCACCCCTATAAAGGTAAATCAATACAGAAATCTGGAATACCTGACATTCCCCCTTTTGGAGCAGACAGGGATCGTCAGGCATTTGTTTTCTACCAGAACCGGAGGCGTCAGCGAGGACATCTATGCCTCCATGAATCTGAGCTATACAAGAGGAGACAGGAAGGAAGCGGTAGATGAAAATTTCCGGAGGATCGCCAGGGTGCTTGGGACCACGCCGGATAAAATAGTCTGTTCGAAACAGACCCATACCACGAATGTACGCCTGGTCACAGAAAAGGACTGTGGAAAGGGCGTAACCCGCCCTTTGGACTACGAGGATGTGGACGGGCTGATCACGAATGTGCCGGGGGTAGTGCTTTGTACTCTGTATGCGGACTGTGTTCCTTTGTATTTTGTGGACGTTCAAAGCAGGGCCATAGGGCTTGGACATTCCGGCTGGCGGGGAACTGCCGCACGTATGGGAGAGGCTGTCCTTAAGGCTATGGAGGGTGCCTTTGGCACAAGACCGGAGAACGTGTTTGCCGCCATCGGTCCGTCCATTTGCGGGGATTGCTATGAGGTAAGTGAGGAAGTGATCCGGATATTTCGACAGGAATTTGGGGAGGAGAGCCAATGCTTTTTCCGGGAAGGAAAAGAGGAGGGAAAGTACCAGCTGGATCTCTGGGAGGCGAACCGGCGGGTGCTTCTCCGGGCAGGAATCCTGCCGCAGAAGCTGGCAGTGACGGATCTGTGCACCTGCTGTAACAGCCGTTACCTTTTTTCCCACAGGGCAAGCCAGGGAAAAAGAGGAAATCTGGGAGCTTTTTTAGAATTACTAACAGGGAATTAATAAAATCTTAACTCTATAGGATTTGCAGAACCGGAAAATGCTGTATTTATGCGGTTTCCACAGAGTGTAGAACAGTGAAAAATGACTGCAAGTATACACAAAATATACAAATCAGATCATGTTAATTGCCGTTAAAAGGTCCTGCAAATCCTTCTCAACATAAATACGATTGGTTATACCTGCCTTGGTATGGCCCAGAATTGTTTTCTTGCTGTTGTCGTTTACTTTAGCCCTGTCCATCATAGTGGCACAGGTGTACCTGGTGTCATGAGGAAGGTGATCCATGCCAAGATCGCTCATTGCGGGATCCCATATCAGTTCTGTAAATTTTCTGTATGTAAAGCGCCTGTTCCCCTGGGACTGAGGCAATAGATACATATTTTCTACATGATACAATTCTTTTATGAAGGGGTATATTTTGTCCGCAATGGGAATGACCCGGTTTTTGCCAGCGTCTGTCTTTACTCCTCCGATCATGAATTTTTTATCCAAATGCACGTCTGTTGTTTTCATAGATAGAAGCTCCTCCACCCGCATCCCGGTATAGATCAGAATCAGTATGATACGGATATTGCTGTTGGAGGATTTCATCCAAATCTGCTCCACTTCATCCCGGGTAAAGGATGAATGAATTTTATCCTGTTTTGATTTGTATAGAAAATCGATGTCCTCTATAAAATTCTCAGTAATATATTTCTGCTTTCGGGCAAGATCGAAAACCCCGAACAGGACTGTCTTTAAGTTTGTGACAGAAGAGATTGACATATTGCTGGCAGAATCGGCAATATCCTGCACGTCCTGGTATTTTACTGCATCTATTCTTTTTCCATGAATAGGAGAGCACTTTTTGATGGCGGCGTTATAGGCTCGCCTGAGCTGATCAGAGACGGCTCCTTTTTTGGCTTCTATATGTCCCAGATGCTTTGCGAGCCACATATCTGCCATTTCCTGGAATGTAGGACAAGAGGATGTGGTTCTGGGGATATCAATGGCGGTTCCTGCGTTGTACTGCGCAAGAAGGGTCTGTGCATCCATTTTTCCCTGCCGGGTGCGTTCAAAATAGCCGAGATACTTATAGTCGATGATTTCTTTTCCCTGTTTATTGAATTTCTTTCCGTTGGGCACACGTACAGCGATCGGACGGCGTCGTTTGCCTCCAAGATCAACAACGCTTCCATAGCCGGGTGGGTTCTTCATGGTATCGTCCTCCTTTATTGCGACGTCGCAATGGATTTTAGGGTATAAAAAAAACAGCCAGCACATTTTGCGCTTGCAAGCTGCTCCCGAAGATGATATCATAGATTTTGCAATTAACCATGAGTATCTCTTACGGGAGATATGGCCGCTCCGGTGCTTAGACCTCACTGGGGCGGTCTTTAATTTATAGTTGATAAAAGATACTTTATTGTGTATAATACACTTAACAGGACAGCCGGAAGGTGAGTGCAGATCACCCGACCCGGCGAAGATTTATAACAACTACTAAGAAATAGCTGTCTACTTTTCCAGGAGCAGGACGGCTATTTCTTATTTTTCAGATTCAGAATGGCTACGATCAGTAAAGCGATGCTCACGATCAGACTCAATTCCTCATATGTACTCATAATAATCACCCCTTCCGCAGAACTCGGATCAGGTGAGAGCACGTCCCCCGGCTGCCCGGTGAAGGGTATTAGGTTTTCATGGTGC
>CANDAG010000047.1 GCA_947382625.1 uncultured Lachnospiraceae bacterium | reverse complement strand
TCCCGTTTAAAGTAACTGTAGGTTCAAAACAACAAGAGTTGTCGCACATTTCAGGCTAGTTCTATTATATCCAATATGCAGAAAAAATACAACTATAAAATGCGGGTAAAAATACCCGCATTTTATTATGATCAAATTTTAGAGAGCATCAACCAGCTTCTGAACAGCTGCCAGTGCCTCATCAGGAAGCTTATCATAGCCTTCCTTCTTCTCGGCAAATCCCTTAACAGCGTCTACACGGTTCTGCATAGCGTTCTTTAAAGCTGCTCTGTAATCTGCGTCATCTAAGTTGGGTCTGAAGTCTGCTGTCTTGCCTTCCCACTCATACATGATCTCTACATCATCAAAGTTACCCCACTTCTCGAAGGAAGCCTTGCCTTCAACGATGGTCTCTAAGATACCAAGAGTATCGGCAGGTTTAACCTTGGTGCCCATGAAGTCACCGGTGTTAACGATGTAGCAGTCAACGTTCTTCTCTTCCACTAACTTCTTGAACTTATCATAATCATGAACCAGAGGATAGGTTCTGAACGGGTTAGCATAAGGTACGATACGAAGTGCGTTCATATCGGTTCCTGCAGCAACACGCTCTGCGGTAGATGTCTTGGTAGCAAGAGTAGCGCCCATAACGGAAGCTAATGCTGCACCTTTGAGTTTCACTACCGGAGGAATGGTAGGATCCTTCATGATCCAGAAGATTGCATTAACAGGAGCATCGATCTTATCCACACGGTTCGGGGACCATAATTTGGACTTGATGGCACGTCCGTTACCGTTTCTGATATCTTCGGTTACCAGCTGGATCTTTCCGTTCTCATCAAGAGTTGCGGAGCAGTTCTGAGCGGATAACAGATATTCATTGTCAGGGCATCCTGTAGGATAATCAGCCGTCTTGTCAAAATAAGTAGGCTCAAGAGCTACAGAAGCACAGGTATCTGTGTTGATGATAAATGCATCGTCATGAAGTACGGTGATCGGATATTTGCCGCCGTGCTTTGCATGGGTCAAAGTAGACTTACCGGATCCAGACAGACCATAAACGGATGCTACGAACTTGCTTCCATCAGGAAGAGTATATTCCTTCTGTCCGCCGTGGCATGCTGCATAGCCGTTTCTGTTGGCAAGAGCCCATGCCATGGTGAGGGTACCCTTCTTATGCTCGCCAAAGTATTTCATACCAAGGATGGCAGCACAGTTCTGGTTGGTATCAAAATAGCAAAGAGTCAGAGGATCGCTCAGGCAGCTGAAATCAACATCGGGAGCTTCTTCGGGAGCCCACTGGGGATCGGAGAAGATGTAGATGTCAGGTTCATTTCCATCGCCTACAGGCTTGGAATTCTTGTACATCTTAACATACTCGTCAGACATATACTGGAAGTTGATCATCCAGTTGTAAAGCAGGTTCTCTTCTCCTTCAGGGATCAGAAGGTGAGCCTTTACCATGAATTCAGGATCAAGTCCTACGAAGCACTCTGCATGGTACATGGTTTTCCAGCGGGTCTTGTAGATGGCATCCATAACAACCTTGTCAAGCTTGGTCTCATCAACACCAGGCTCGCCTTTGATACGGCGTGCTGCTGCATAACGTCCTGTTACGGCACCGTCATTGAACAGAAGAACCTTTGCGTCTTTCTCAAGACCAAAAGTATCGCCATCCTTAACGGGCATGTCCGTAACGATGGTTCCGGGTGAATTCTTAGCTAATTCATAAGCTTCCTTTAAAGTGTTTACCTTAACTACGTTGTTTCCGTAAAAAGCGGCTTCGATAATGGAACGGGTCTTGGAAAAACCAACCTTACCTTTGCCGATCTCGGAAATGGGATAATACGCTTTTGTTGACATATTATTCGTCCTCCTTAAATTGTTGTATATTTTCCAGAAGCCGGTGTTCTGCCCTTAAAGCCCTGGCGGGAAATAAACAACGGATGTTGATCCTCTTTCCGCCTGCAGGCGGAACATGGCAGCTTCTTTTATACGTGGAATGGGCATAGCTTTGCCACATTGATAGTATTATCTCAAACATGGTTTTAAAAGTCAATATTTACCGGACGCATTTTTTGAATTTTCTTATATTTTGGATTTTAATCAGCGCTTTTACATAAATTGTTTCTTTTTTCTAAATATTTTGTAAACAGTTTGATTTTTACTTGTTGCGAAGACTTTTTCATGCTAAGATAGTTGTGTTAAATTTTTTTCTGAAATTGTTCTTTCATTTCTTGTTATTAACTGACAATATCCTTTTATTGTTCTTGTTATATACACCCGTACTTGGTTAACAATTTCAAATGATTTACAGAAAGGAGTTTTGGAATGGATTATAATGTATTTTCAGAAATTACACCCGATATTATCCGCCTTGCCAAAATGAGCGAGAAGGCAGACATCATTGATTCCGAGCTTTTTACCAAATATGATGTCAAAAGAGGGTTGCGTGACTTAAACGGTAAAGGCGTATTAGCAGGCCTTACCAATGTATCTGATGTGCGGGCTAAGAAGATCGTGGACGGTGTGGAGGTTCCTGAGCATGGCCGGCTGTTCTACCGTGGTTATGATGTGAAGGATCTGGTGAATGGTTTTACATCAGATGACCGTTTTGGTTTTGAAGAGATCACCTATCTTCTTCTGTTCGATCAGCTTCCTGACGCAAAGGAGCTTGAGAATTTCCGTGAGCTGCTCTCGAGCTACCGCACTCTCCCTACCAGCTTTGTGCGTGATATTATCATGAAGGCACCCAGCAGTGATATGATGAATACTCTGGCACGCAGTGTGCTTACCCTGTACTCCTATGATGACCGGGCAGATGATGTATCCCTGCCCAACGTCCTCAGGCAGTGCCTGCAGCTGATCAGCCTGTTCCCGCTTTTATCCATTTATGGCTATCAGGCCTACTGTCATTACCATGACGGCAAGAGCCTTTTCATCCATCAGCCCAAGCCGGAGCTTTCCACTGCAGAGAATATCCTGCGTATCCTGCGTCCGGATAAGTCCTACACGCCGCTGGAGGCGAAGCTTCTGGATGTGGCGCTGGTATTACATATGGAACACGGCGGCGGTAATAACTCTACCTTTACCACCCATGTAGTGACTTCTTCTCTGACAGATACCTACTCTGTGATCGCCGCGGCCATCGGTTCCCTGAAGGGTCCCCGTCACGGCGGAGCCAACATTAAGGTTGTTCAGATGTTCGAGGAAATGAAACAGGAAGTGAAGGACTGGACTGATGAGGAGGAGGTAAGCGCTTACCTGCGCAGGCTTCTCCACAAGGAAGCCTTTGACCATGCAGGCCTGATCTACGGCGTGGGTCATGCTATTTACTCCAAGTCCGATCCCCGTGCCGTAATCTTCAAAACCTTTGTTGAGAAGCTTTCTGTTGAAAAGGGTCTGGAAAAGGAATTTGCCCTCTACTCTCTGGTAGAACGGCTTGCTCCGGAAGTGATCGCCAATGAACGCCAGATGTATAAGGGTGTCAGTATCAACGTAGACTTTTATTCCGGCTTTGTATACCATATGCTGGGCCTTCCTATGGAGCTCTACACCCCTATCTTTGCTATGGCACGTATTTCCGGCTGGAGCGCCCACCGTATGGAAGAGCTGGCAAATAACGGAAAGATCATCCGTCCGGCATACAAGCCGATCTGTCCGGATCGTACTTATGTGGATATTGAGGATCGGAATAAATAGAACAACGGATGCCAGCTTTCCTTATGTTCAATCAAACGCCATCGCGCTTCGCGAGCCGGCTTATTCACAAAAACCGCTTCCCGGGTAAGGAGGCGGTTTTTTGATCAATAAGCCGATCCGCGGCGCGCATCGAGCGTTTGTTTGATGAACTTTAAAATCCAAGGATTTTCCTGACAGTCTGTTTCATCTCATCTTTTTCACAGATGCAATCATGGAGAACGGGAGCCGTTCTGATCTCTTCAACAGCAGCCGGGATTTTTACGCCGGAGAGCCCGGAAAGAGCTTCTGCCAGTACAAAATCATCCTCAGTACTGTCATTTTGTCCAATGGCATTCATGACGCTTCTGGTAAACTTATAGGGACTTGCGGTTGATACGATTACTGCCGGTCTCTCATCCATGGTTTCCTGACGATATTTTCCGTAAACAGAGGATGCCACTGCGGTATGAGTGTCAATGATATATCCGGTCCTGTCATAGAGGCTGCGGATGGCACTGGCAGTTTCCTCTTCGCTTGCATAGTTCCCATAGAAATCGGACAGCCTCTCTTTCATGGCTTCTGTAATAGTATAAGACCCGCTTCCGGTAAGGGAAGCCATAAGCTCACGGTTCTTTTCCGCGTCATTTTCTGCGATCAGATAGATCAGCCTTTCTAAATTGCTGGAGATCAAAATATCCATGGACGGGGATGAGGTAAGCACAAATTCCCTGTTCCTGTCGTAGGTGCCTGAACGGAAGAAATCATAAAGCACCTTATTTTCATTGGAGGCACAGATCAGCTTATTGATCGGAAGCCCCATTTGCTTTGCATAAAAGGCAGCTAGGATATTGCCGAAGTTTCCGGTGGGGACCACCACATTGATCTTCTCGCCATCTTTGATGCATTCTTTTTTCAGCAGCTGTGCGTATGCATATACATAGTAGACGATCTGAGGGACAAGCCGGCCGATATTGATAGAGTTTGCAGAGGAGAACTGGAATCCCTTTTCTTTCATTTCTGCTGCAAGCTCCCCGTCGCCGAAAATATTCTTGACCCCTGTCTGGGCATCATCAAAATTGCCGTGGATTCCCACTACATATGTATTTTTTCCTTTTTGGGTCACCATCTGTTTTTCCTGGATGGGGCTGACACCGTTTTTGGGATAAAAGACAATAATGCGGGTGCCTTCTATATCGGCAAAACCGGAAAGTGCCGCTTTCCCTGTATCCCCCGAGGTGGCCGTAAGGATAACGATCTCGCCTGTCACATGATTTTTTCTGGCAGCCGTGGTAAGAAGATGAGGCAGGATAGACAAAGCCATATCCTTAAAGGCAATGGTTGCCCCGTGGAACAGCTCTAAATAGTAAGCGCCGTCCGCTTCCCGCATAGGGGCGATCTCTGCTGTGTCAAATTTGTCATCGTATGCCTTTAAAATACAGTCTTTCAGCTCTGCTTCCGTAAAATCCGTGAGATAAAGCTTCATCACTTCGTAGGCGACCTGAGGATAGGTCATATCCTTTAATTCCGTAAGGGATCTGTCCAAAGCAGGGATCTGCTCCGGCACAAAAAGCCCTCCCTCATCGGAAAGCCCTTTGAGGATGGCCTGGGATGCTGTTACTTTTTTATCTTTACTTCTGGTACTGTTATACATGATCTCCATAAAAATGCCGCTCCTTTCAACCTCCGGAGGCCTATCGGCAGCACAAATCTCCGGATTGAAAATTTCCAATCCATTCTAACACAAAAATTGTACCATTACAACGAAAAAGGTCAGGGGTTTGTAAAGAATTCATGTCCCCCATGTTCAAACAACTTTGTAAGTGAGTTGTCGAACCATCTCATTCTTTCGGGATCTGCACTTTTTCGGGAGACAAAATAAAGAGCGCCTTCTGTATAATCCTCTCCCTTCAGCACCTTTTCCACAGCATCAATGGTTTCCTGGCTGGGCTTTGTTTTCTGGTAGGTGCCGATGGCAACCGGTGAAAACTGATAGACACCACCCTTTTGCTGCAGGACCACATCCGTCACTGTATTGGGAAATCTGCGGCTGTTAACTCTGTTCATTACCACTCCTGCCACCAGCATTTTCCCCATCTCATCTTCGTTTCCCGCTTCAGCCTGTACGATTTTCAGCAAGGCTTCGTAATCTCCCGCTGCCAGGTCATACTTGTACTCTTTTTCTATAACAGAATAATCCACGATCCGCTGCCCGGAGGCTGCTCTTTTGGGGATTCCAAAAAACCTGTCCACCTTAGGGGTTACATAGCCTTCAGACAAACTTGTCTTGAATGCAGGGGTGGCAGAGAGCTTGCTGAGCTGTACTTCTTTTACACAAAACCAGCCTGAAAGAAATATCATATTACATAAAAACATCTGCATTACAAATTTTTTATACATGCTTAATACACGTCCTTTCTTTGTGTACGACTGGAACATTTCTGTAATAGTTCTTTAATATTTTATACAGTTACTGCCAAAAATATTTCTAAAATTTACATTTAGGGGGAATTTTTTGAAAGAGTCTCATTGCAAAGTACTGTTTTTTGGGATATGCTGTGAACAGGTATTATTTAGACTGGAGGATAAAAATACATGAAAAAAATGATTGGAGTTTTATTAGCGTTGACAGGAACCATTATGGCAGCCATAGGCTTGTGGATCAAAATGAAAGGACAAATGAGTATGGTGATCGGCGGCGCGGACGGCCCCACTTCCATATTTATTGCCGGAAAAGTCGGAAGGGGGCCGCTGCTGATAGAAATTGGAGCCGGAATTGTTTTAGTGTTGGCCGGCGTCTTTATGATATTGCGAAAAAAATAATTTTTATCTGCGGGTATAATCCACAAAACTGATAATGTATGAGGTTTCGTTCTCCACCCCGTTTACCTTCTGGCGGACCGCATATTTCCACATTCTGAACTGATAGGGATAGTCCGGTATAGGTGACTGGTCGTTTAGCCACACATCATATTGCGTCAGCAGCCTTTCCGGTTCAAGCTCCCCTAAGAGCCAGTTTTTATTTCCGTAGAGAATGGTATCGTAGCCTTCTTTTTCCATATAGGATAAGAAGGCCTCTGCCATATCGGTCTTTTCCTTCTCGCCTAAAATCTCTATCCTGGATGTATCGTTGACAATATACTCCATATCATAGGCAACAGGATAGTTGATCTTGTATGGCGTTAAATTGTCCACCACAAATTTTGCTTCTTCCTGGGCTTCTGCTTCTGTCACTGCCTGGGAAAAAAAGGTGATCCCTACCTCCAGACCTGCCTCCTGGGCTTTGGTTATGTTGGAAACAAAGCTTTCGTCCAGGGTAAGGAGGCCGGTTTCATAACCTCTGCTCCCCAGTTTCAGCATCACAAAATCAACACCGGAATTTTTGAGAGCCTCAAAGTCTACATTTCCACTTTCCTTAGAGAGCTCTACTCCCAGACGGGAGTTTTTTTCGCCGTCCTGAAAGTATTCCATTTTTCCGGCAGTTATCTTAATATTGGTAAAATCGTAAGTATAAAGGGGGATTTTTTTGGAAATCTCCAGCCATTTTTCCGTTCCATCCTTTAATGTTACCTTTACATGCTCCCCATCGGCAGCAAGTTCTTCCTCTGTAGGCTCATGAGAGGGCGTGGGGGAAGGTGATGTACTTGGAGACGGTTCCACGATCACCAATGGAGAGTCATCCCGATCCATATCCCAAAAATCCAGATCCTCTGACCGGAGTCTGTGTTCTCTGTAAAGAGTCTCGATATCCTCCTGTCCTTCCGCAAATTCCATATCTCTTTCCGGAGATGCAGAAGGCGTAGCCTGGGCAAGCCGGTTCCTTGCCTGATTTCGGCCTCTTTGTCTTGTATTCGTAAAAAAAACAATTGCAAGAATTGCAAGTATCAAAACGGACACCGCTACAATGGTATAGACTACCGGCGTCCCCATGCCTCTCTCTTCATGTTCCTCTGGTAAACGCATGAAATTCCCCGCTTTCTCTTTTCAACTTCATTGTAAAAATATATAATCTAACAGTAGCTGCATTCCGATTATTATACACGAAACCGCTTTTCATTACAACCCGATTCTATGTCATGCAGTCAGGTAAAAAATAGTAATAATTACCGACTTTAAGGGAGGCAATATGGCAGGTTCTATTTTTCAAGGGGCAAAAACTCATATAAAATATTTTTTAATCAATAAGCTGTCACGCCCTGTGAGGCTGTGTTTGATGTGGATATCCATTTTTTTATTAACGGGCTGCGGTTCCAATACTGTCCCTACAGAGGCCACCGGTTTTTATTTTGATACCGTTATTTCTATCCGGCTTTACGAGAAGGATGCCGGAAGATTATTGGACGGATGCATGGAGCTTGCCGGACATTATGAACAGATCTTCAGTGCCACCATAGAAGGCAGTGATGTCTGGAAGATAAATCACAGTGGCGGTGATTGGGTAACTGTGGATGAAGATACTCTGACACTGCTTCATACAGCGCTTGATTTTGCAGAGCTTTCAGAGGGCGCGGTAGATCCTACGGTGGGCGGGCTCTCCGGGCTTTGGAATTTTGGCTCTGAGAATGAAGGGATCGTCCCTTCCCCGCAGCAGATCCAGGAAAAACTGACACATATAGATCATCATGCCGTACAGATCATGGAGGATCAGGTAAGGCTGACGGATTCTGAGGCACAAATAGACCTGGGTTTTATCGCCAAGGGCTTTATCGGGGATAAGATAAAAGAATATCTGACCGGCCAGGGGGTAAGGAATGCACTGATCAATCTTGGCGGAAATGTGGTCACATTAGGGGGCAGACCGGATGGGGAGCCCTTCCGTATCGGGATCAGGGATCCTTTGGAGACAGACGGCTCTCCTATTCTCACTCTGGAGCTATGGGATCAAAGTGTGGTTTCCTCTGGAAATTATGAACGTTTTTTTGAGAAAGACGGGAAATTGTATCATCACATTCTCTCTACCCTTACCGGATATCCGGCAGAAAGCGGTTTGGCTCAGGTGACGATCATCAGTCCGGATTCCACCAGAGCCGATGCCCTTTCTACCCTGTGTTTTGTTTCAGGATACGAAAAAGCCGCCCTCCTGTTGGAAAACTATCCGGATATTCAGGCAGTTTTCGTCACAGAGGACGGCGATATTCTTTATGTAAATTTCTAAAGTCCTTTTCGTTGCCTCAGGATATTTAGCTCACAGATACCTTCCCGGCAAACACGTTCCTGTAATCCTCAAGATTTTTGGCAAGAAGTGCAGGAGTATCCAGTCCGTAAGGACATTTGCTCTTACACTGGTTACAGTGAAGGCACTTTTCAATCTGATTCATCTTCTCCTGCCATTCTTCTCCCAGCCAGCTTGCGGAAGGCGATCTTCTGAGAAGCAGTGACATTCTGGCGCAGTTGTTGATGGTGATCCCGGCCGGACAGGGCATACAGTAGCCACAGCCCCGGCAGAACTCTCCCGCCAGCTCTGCTTTGTCCTTTTCAATGATCTGACGGATCTCTTCCGTCATAACAGGGGGATTCTTAATGTAGGATAAAAATTCATCCAACTCCGATTCTCTCTGGATGCCCCAGATGGGCAATACATTGTCAAAGCAGGAGGCATGGGCGTAGGCTGCGGCGGAATTGGTGATTAGACCGCCGGATAAGGCTTTCATAGCGATAAATCCCATATCGGCCTTTTTGCATGCTTCTACCAGTTCTTCCTCTTTGGATGAGGAAAGATAGCAAAAAGGAAACTGGAGCGTTTCATAAAGCCCGCTTTCAATTGCCTCCTTTGCAACATTCAGCCTGTGGTTGGTGATACCGATATGACGGATCTTCCCGGCCTTTTTGGCTGCAAGAGCCGCCTCATAAAGGCCGCTGCCGTCTCCCGGCTTGGGGCAGAAGGATGGATTATGGAATTGATAAATATCAATATAATCTGTTTTAAGCAGAGAAAGGCTTTTTTCCAGATCCTTTTCCATTGCCTCACCGGTATTTGCACCGGATTTCGTAGCGATATAAATCTTCTCCCTCATACCCTCAAAGGCATTGCCCAGTTTTTCTTCACTGTCACTGTAAGCCCTTGCGGTATCAAAAAAGCGGATTCCGCCATCATATGCCTTCCGAAGGATAGAGACAGCCTCTTCCATTCCTACCCGTTGGACCGGAAGTGCCCCAAATCCATTTTTATTAACAATAATTTCCGTACTTCCTAATCTTACCTGTACATTGTTTTCCTGCATCTGTTTACCTTTCCCCTTCGTTATGTTTTTGTATGCGGCTATGATCATCCTGCCAGCCGCTGTATACCGATCCTCAAAACGGTTCTTTAATGGGACACAATTGATTTCCTGGGACATTTCTCTGCGCAGATACCGCACCCCTCACATTTGTCATAATCGATGGTGGCATTGAACTCTGCCACTGTTACAGCTTCCGCCGGGCAGTTCTTTTTGCAGAGCTGGCAGCCGATACAGCCAGCCGTACAATCCTTCATGACCACCGGTCCCTTGTCCTTTGAGCTGCATGCCACTACATATTTGGCATCATAGGGGATCAGGGTGATCAGGTGCTTCGGACATACCTCCACACACTTTCCACATGCCTTACACCGCTGCTTATCTACCACGGCAACGCCGTTTACCACATGGATCGCATCAAAAGGACAGACTGATACGCAGCTTCCGAATCCCAGACATCCGTAATTACAGCTCTTTGCACCCCCATTAGGCACAAAGGATAGCATACGGCAGTCCTGTATCCCATGATACTCATAATCTAAGGTGGTCTTGTCACAGTCTCCCTGACACTGTACATAAGCAGTCATCCGGGTGGTTTCTTCAGCCTCCACGCCACAGATCCCTGCGATCACCTTTCCAACCGGCTCTCCGCCTACGGGACAGGCATTGACCGGCGCCTCTCCTCTGGCAATTGCGGCTGCCAGTCCGCTGCAGCCGGGAAAACCGCAGCCACCGCAGTTATTGCCGGGAAGAGCGGCTAAAATTGCTTCTTCCTTCTCATCCACCTGAACCTTAAAGCAGATGGACGCGATCCCCAAAAATACCCCGATAAACAGGCCGACGCCGCCTACCACGGCCACTGATAACAAAACTCCTGTCATTTCCATATCCACACCTCCTACAGCAGTCCTGAAAATCCGCAGAAGGCAATTGCCATAAGTCCTGCGGTTACCAGTACGATGGGCATTCCCTTAAAGGATTCCGGAATATCATTGTATTCCAATTTTTCTCTGATACCGGCCAGAATGACAATGGCAATAGTAAAGCCCAGTGCTGTGGCAAAGCCATTTACGATGCCGGTTAAAATTCCATAGTTCTTCTGCACATTGGTGAGCGCGACCCCAAGTACTGCGCAGTTGGTGGTGATGAGGGGAAGATAAACCCCCAGCGCCTGGTACAGAGATTTCATGAATTTCTTCAAAAACATCTCTACAAACTGTACCAGAGCGGCTATTACCAGGATGAACACGATGGTCCGCAGATAGGTAAGGTTAAACGGAAGCAGGATAAATTTGTAAATGGCGCCTGCCACAGCAGAGGCCAGAGTGATCACAAAGATAACCGCCGTTCCCATGCCTGCCGCTGTTTCCGTTTTTTTGGATACCCCAAGGAATGGACACAGCCCCAAAAACTGGCTTAAGACCACGTTGCTTACCAATGAAGATGAAATAAGTATGATCAGCAGTTCCTTAACCATTGTTACCCTCCTTCTCCTTTACGTTATCCGTAAGACGCCTGCTGCATCCCTTTTCGCCGCAGCCGGCACAATCCAGATTGCAGCCAGATTGTATTTTGGACATATCCTTCCCCTTGCGTTCCCCGGCAAGCTTTATTTTGTTCTGGATAGCAGTCAGGCCTGCCAGAACAAAGAAGGCTCCCGGCGCTAAGATGAAAATGCTGCAGGGCACATAACTTTCCGGCATGATGCGCAGCCCGAAAAATTCTCCTGCTCCGAGAAGCTCGCGGATCGCTCCGATCACGGTCAGGGCAAAGGTAAAACCA
The DNA here is from genome assembly GCA_947382625.1 of uncultured Lachnospiraceae bacterium. Taxonomy (GTDB): domain Bacteria; phylum Bacillota; class Clostridia; order Lachnospirales; family Lachnospiraceae; genus Suilimivivens. Next base: position 15,018 of record CANDAG010000047.1, on the reverse strand, counting down.
AGCCCCATGCCGATCCCGTCAAATAAGGATAAAACAACACCATTTTTGGATGCATACGCTTCCGCCCGGCCTAAGATAATACAGTTTACCACGATCAACGGGATATAAAGACCCAGGGCATCATATAAAAAGGGAATAAAAGCTTTCAGCAAAAGCTCAACCACTGTCACAAAGGATGCGATGATCACGATAAAGGCAGGGATCCTCACCTTATCGGGTATGATCTTCCGTAAAAGGGAAATGAACATATTGCTGAGGGCGAGTACGACCATGGTAGTAAGTCCCATGCCTAATCCGTTTATGGCCGAAGTAGTTACCGCCAGCGTAGGGCACATGCCCAGCATCAGCACAAAGGTGGGATTTTCTTTTATCAGTCCGTTTACCAGCCGTTCCGCCGCACTATTCTGCTTCATTGCTGCCACCTCCTAACTGTGTCTGGAAATAGTAAAGGCCGCCGTTAACTGCCTTTGTTACTGCTTTTGTGGTGATGGTTGCGCCGCTGATGGCATCGATCTGGTCATCAGAAACAGCGCCTGTCTTGGTGTAGGTAAAGCTGAGAGCATTTTTGTTCACAAACTGGGGCTTCAGCACATCCTCTGCCTTCATGCCCAGCCCGGCTGTCTCTGAAATGGACAGGATAGAGATACCATTTAAAGTGCCGTCATTTGCTATCCCCATGGTAAAAGTGATATCTCCGCCATAGCCTTCATGGCTGGTTACTGTGAGTACATATCCCAAAAGGCTTCCGTCCGTATCCTGAGCCTTCAGTACATTTTCAACAGAAACACCGTCATAACCGGCTTCCAGCCATCCGGCATCCTCTGAAAGGGATTCCAGCTCAAGTCCCTCCAGTAATTCATACTCCGAGGCAGACGGAAAAACCTCTGAATAAGCTTTCTTTGCCGCCCGCTCTTCTGCCAGAGCAATCGGCTCCTTGGTGATCTGGTACACAAGGCCCAGGATCATACCGGAAAAAAGGGTAATGACCAGGAGGATAGCCGCATCCTTTATTATCGTATTTTCTGAGGTAGTTCTTTTTTTCATGCGCGTTCTCCTCCTTTCCCGAAAGCCTTGGGCATGGTCAGCTTCTCGATCAGAGGAACCAGCAGATTGCCTAAAATAATGGCATAGGAAACTCCTTCCGCCGAAGGACCGAAGATCCGGAAGATCCCGGTAAGGAGTCCTAAAACGATGCCGTATACATATTGTCCCTTTTTGGTCACAGGCCGTGTGACATAGTCTGTTGCCATAAAAAAGGCCCCCAGCATCAACCCGCCTCCTGCCAGATGAGCGCTGATGAATACAGGGTCAAATCCGTGTCCGCCAAACAGGATCAGGAACAGGATGAAGGACAGCAGATAGCTTCCGGGAACCTTCAGATCGATGATACCTAAAAGAAGCAGGAAGCAGGCTCCTATTATGATCGCGATCATAGAGGTCTCACCTATGGTACCTCCTGTTTTTCCAATTACCATATTTAAGAGATTTACTTCCTCTCCTGCTTTAAGGCTGGCCAGGGGCGTTGCACCCGAATAGGCGTCGCACTCAAAATTACACATGATAGAGGTATAGGAGATCAAAAGAAAGCATCTGGCTCCCAGGGCAGGATTCATAAAATTCTGTCCCAGTCCTCCAAACAGCATTTTTACAACTAAGATGGCGAAAATGCCGCCGATCACCCCGATCCACCAGGGGGCTGATGAGGGCAGATTCAAAGCAAGCAAAAGCCCGGTCACTACTGCTGAAAAATCTCCTATGGTAACCTTTTTGTGCATGGCAAGTTCATAGAGATATTCAGTAAGAACGGTGGTTGCCACCGTGATCAGTATTAAAATAAGCGCATCCAGCCCGAAATTATAAATACCAAAGCCTGCCGCAGGAAGCAGCGCGATCACCACCGCAAGCATAATGTTGCTTGTGGTAACCTTTGACCTGATATGGGGATTGGATGAAACCTTCATCAAATCGCTCATTATGTATTCCTCCTAATTTCTAGTTCCGCAGAGTCAGCCGCCAGGCCGACTCCTTTTATTTGCGCTTCTTTGCAAGCTGCATCTTCCGCATGGATTTGATCATCTGTGTGAGTGGACGCCTGGCAGGACAGATAAAGCTGCAGCATCCGCATTCGCAGCACTCCATACCGTTGTTTTTTACAAAGGCCTCCTCCTCATAATGTTCCGCATAATCTGCCAGCTTCCGGGGAACCACTCTTCCCGGACATACTTCCACGCATTTGCCGCAATTGATGCAGGCGCTGGGCTCCATGGCCGAGACCTCATCCTTAGTCAGGCACAGAAGCGCGGATGAAGTCTTGGTCGCAGGCACATCCAGATCAAAGATCGCAAAGCCCATCATTGGTCCTCCGGAGACGATCTTTACCGGTGTCTCTTTAAATCCTCCGGCTTCCTCTACCAGCTCATGATAATTGGTTCCGATCCTGACCTTGAAATTCTGAGGTCTGGCAATAGCATCTCCTGTTACAGTAACGATCCGGTACATTAACGGTCTTCCGCAGATCACCGCATTATAAATGGCGATCACCGTATCCACATTGTTAACCACACATCCCGCATCTGCCGGGAGCATGGAAGAGTTAATGGCTCTGCCGGTAGTCGCATAAATGAGCTGCCGCTCCGATCCCTGGGGATATTTGGTTTTCAGCGCCTTGACCGTGATCTTGCTTTCATTCTGGGTCAGCTTCTTAAGCCTGGCGATGCAGTCCGGCTTGTTGTCCTCCACGGCCAGGATACCCCGGGCATTGTCAAACAGACTTAGGGAAACCTTGAGGCCGCCGATGAGTTTTTCGGGTTCCTCCAGCATTTTCCGGTAATCGGAAGTAAGATACGGCTCGCACTCCGCACAGTTGACGATGACATATTCTATTTTTTCCGGATCCTTTGGAGAAAGCTTCACGGCCGTGGGAAATCCTGCGCCTCCCATACCTACGATGCCGGCATCCCTGATCATACCTATCTTCTCTTCTCTTGTGAGTGTTTCAAAAGGCGGCACCCTGGGCCAGTCTACTTCCTCGTACAGACCGTCGTTTTCGATGACAATGCTCATAACATTGTCACCGGTCACCACTCTTCGTGGTTCAACCGCCTTTACCGTTCCGGAAACGGTAGCATAGATGGGAGCGGAAACAAATCCTCCCGCTTCTGCGATCTTCTGCCCTGTAAGGACCTTATCCCCCTTTTTGACAATGGGCTGTGCAGGAGCCCCGATATGCTGAGACAGCGGAAATACCAGATCACCCTTGGGATAAACCTCTCTGATCGGCTTATCCTTGGACAGATCCTTCCCGTCATAGGGATGGATTCCCCCTGCAAATGTTAACCTTGCCACTTAATCCCCTTCTTTCCTTCTATAATTAAATATGCAGGATGATACATAAAGTACGGCATCCGCTTTTGAACATAATACTCTATTAAATATACTATTTTTTTGTCTGAATGACAACAATACTTTGTCTGTTTTTATCAGATTTTGTTTTCATACAGTCGATGGTCCACGCAAAAAGCACATAAAATCGCGAAAAGAATTATTTGCCCACTTTTTATGATTATGGTATACTATGTGTGTATGCGATAACAGTATACGCAAAAACACTCTCCGGCAGAAGGGGGCTTTGCATGAAACGTCAAAGGCACAGACATAAGGACTCCTTTTCCATACTTTTGATTTCACATATGGGACAAAGCGGCAGGCAGTTTCATATTTCGGAGTTGACTTTCCGGCTGCTTCTTTTTATGTTATTTCTTATCTGCGCCCTGGTGCTGGGGCTTATTTGGCAGATACCGGCGGGCCGCAGGCAAAGACAGCTTCTTGAGGCTCACCTGGCAGAAAAGGAGCAGATGATAGCAGTCCTTGAATCAGAAAAAGAGACGCTTACTGCTGAAAATCAGGCGCTTGCCAGAGAAAATGAATTTTTAATGCTGGTAGGTAAGTCCGGTGAAGAGGAAAAGGTATCCGGCCTTACAGAAGATAAAGAAGAATCCCAGTCAGATCCCGCTTTTCCGGGTCTTTCACCTTCTTCGGAAATGGGAATGCTTTTGTCAGCTTACACGGAGGATGAACCCTATATTTCTTTAAATACTCATGTGGATGACCGGCTTATTGCAGCGGGAAACGGTACGATCACAGCAGTCAGTTCAGATGACACCTACCCGTTGATCATTGAATTAGAGCATGAGAATGGCTATCAGACTCGTTATATGTGCCGGCAGATGGCGGAGCTGCAGTTGGAAGAAAACACACAGGTAAAAGCCGGTGATATACTGGCTGTTATCACTTCTGACAATACGCAGTTGGATTATCAGGTCATTTTTGAAGGTGAACCGATAGATCCGCTTAACGTCATAGATGCGAAAGGATAAAAGGAGGAGTATTACAATGTTAGGAAAAACAAAAACTACCGGATCTTCCGTGGAATCACGGACAAAGGTTGGTACGCTTATCGGGGAGGGCGCTGTTTTTGACGGTGATCTGACCGCACCGGAGACAGTACGGGTGGACGGTACTGTGAACGGCAACTGTACCTGCGAAAAGGAATTGATCATAGGAACTGAGGGGCAGATCAAGGGTAATGTTTCCGCCCAAAACATAATTATTTCCGGTCAGGTAACAGGTGATCTTACGGTTCATGGCAAATTGGAGCTTCTCTCCACCGGCAAGGTTATCGGCGATATTGCCGCCAGATCTCTTGTGATCGATGAGGACGCTCACTTTGACGGCCGCTGCACCATGCTTACCGGAGCTGATTCCGGAGCCTCCGTCCATGCACTTACAGATAAGGCTGCAGGGGCTAACACCGATGAGGATACAGAATCATAAACAGCAAACGTCGGCATGCTCCGCAAGCCGGCTTATTGCTTCAAAACAAATTTGGGGAAATGCTTACAGGAGGTACTAATGAAAACAGAAGAGATCATTCTCGGCAATTTTCAGTTGAAATATCCTTTGGAACATCTGGCTCCTTTGGAGCAAATACTGTTTCTGGATATTGAAACCACTGGTTTTCTTTCTTCTGAATCTGCCATTTATCTGATAGGCAGTGCATTTTATTCGGAAGGCAACTGGATCATCAGGCAGTGGTTTGCCCAGTCTCCCGATGAAGAGCCGGAGGTGATCCGATCGTTTCTTGCCTTTGCGCAAAACTTCAGTTACCTGATCCATTATAACGGCAACAGCTTTGATCTTCCGTTTATCAAACGCAAGGCCAGTCAGTACGGATTGGTCTGCAAATTTAATGACATGGAAGGGCTGGATATTTACCGCCGGATTGCGCCTTACAAAAACTTTCTGAAGCTATCCGATTGTAAGCTGAAAACTGTGGAGCTTTTTCTGGGCGTGAAGCGGGAAGATACCTTTAGCGGCGGAGAACTGATACGGGTATACCGGGAATTTGTTTTCTCCCATGATTACAATCTCTATCATACTCTGCTGCAGCATAATTCAGACGATATGAAGGGGATGCTGGAAATATTGCCGATCCTTGCCTACTATGACCTTTTTAATAATAATATAAAGGCACGCAAGGTTCAGGCTAATTATTATAATGATATCCATGGTGTTCCCAGGAAGGAACTGATGCTCCAGCTTGTTTTTGCCTCTCCGCTTCCGGTTCCGGTGTCTTATATGAGAAGAGGCTGTCATTTTAAGGGAGAAGGCCATGAAGGGATATTGATCGTTCCAATCTATGAAGAGGAACTGAAATATTTCTATGCGAATTATAAGGATTACTATTATCTTCCTACAGAGGATATGGCGTTGCACAAGGCGATCTCTTCCTTTGTTGACAGAGATTACCGGGAACAGGCCTCGGCTTCCAACTGCTATACCCGAAAATTTTCCAGTTATCTCCCACAGTGGAAGGTGCTTGTGGAGCCTTTTTTCAAAAGGGAATATGATGGAAAAGAATTATTTTTTGAATTGACAGATGATATCAAGAAAAACAGGCAGCTGTTTTCAGATTATGCCAGCCACGTGCTGGAGGCTATGGCGGCGCAGGATTAACTCCTGCGCCGTTTCCTTTCTGAGAGGGATACTGCCCACTCTCCCAGATAACTGCATCCTATTCCGGTTATGATCCCTGCCAGTACATCGGTAGGATAATGGACGCCCACATAAAGCCGGGAAAGTGAGACAAGCAGCGCAATGACGATTGCCATGATCCCGTATTTTTTTGGTAATTTCCGGTAAAATACACTGGCTGAAGCAAAGGAGCTGGCCGAGTGACCGGATGGAAAGGAAAATTCCGAGGGCTTTGTGACGATAGGGACCAGGCCTTCAATAGCATTATAAGGCCTGACCCGTGCCACCAGATTTTTGATCACAATATTATTCACCAATAATGATGCAAGCAAAGCGCAGGCACTTATCAGTCCCACTTTTCTGGTTTTCTTCGGGATCAACAAAAGAACCGTAAGTATGATCCACAGGATTCCGGCATTTCCCAGGGTGGTGATCACTTTCATAACAGGATCAAGTATCGGATTTCTTATCATATCCTGTATAAAGAGAAGGATATTCCCATCTAAGTGAAGTAATTCTTGTAACATATTCTATGTACTCTCCTTTCAAGGTTGCTTTTGTTTACAAATCCTGTATATTTTATGAGACCTCATTCCTAAGTACCTTAAGCAGCATAATATGATATTCTTCGTCCTTGATGATCCGCGCCAACACGGCATTTACACAGTCATCCTTTATCCTGTCCATATGCATCTCATACTGGTTGATGGCGGCTCTTTCCGCTTCAATATCCGCAGTTATCATTTTCACTGCATTTTCGGGAATATCCAGGTAATCAGGCGTCCAGAGCTGTCTTCTTCCGTTACAGCTTTTTGCCGCAAAATCTACCTTTCCGCCTAAAAGATAGATAAGCTCGCCTAACTTCTGCAAATGCATCATCTCTGCTATGGCAATCCCTAAAAGAGTTCTGGCAATCGGGCATTTCTCGCAGGAGAGGCGGTTTTCGTTATTGATATACTGTGTGATAGCTGAAAGCTCTGACACAGCCCCGCAGTAGTCTATGCTGAGGAGGTTTGCGTAAGACAGATTTTTTTCTCTTACCCTGACAGGGGGATAAGGCAGATCTACCATAATAGGCTTGATCCCTGCGAAGCTGCAGGAATTAGTAAAATTACTGACAGAATGTTTTTCTTCCATATATAATATCTTCTCCTGATAAATCCTTCTAAGATAATATATTGAAGCCTGCTCATTCTGTGTCAAAAACAATAATTTAACTGCAATCCAGTCTTATGCGATAGCGGTTTCCATTCTCTGTTTTTTGGAAAACCTCGAATCCTGCGCTCTCGAAACACTTTCGGGAAGCAATATTATGGCTGTAAATTTCACTTACATACAGATTATCGTACCCTAATTCTCTTCCTCTTTGGATTAATGCAAGAACCGTCTTTTTCCCAAGGCCTTTTCCGCGATAGTCGGGATTTCCGATCACGATTGGCATATCCTCCTGCCAAAAGGTAACGTCTCCGACAGGCCTGTATCCATCCGACTCCAGTATTTCAATGAAATACAGCTCTCCGTGAGCATCCAGATATTGATACATCTGTTGTAGCTTTTTAGCGGTATAAGCCTCCTTAACGCCATCCACCAGATACACCAGTTCCGTATCCTGATACCACTCAAAGGCAAAATCATGATGTCCATCATACTTCCGAAGCCGTAAACCCTTATCAATCTGAATTATTTCCGGCTGAAGGATACCTTTTATCACCTTTTTGACTCCTCTTCTCAACACTCATGCAAAACTTTTTCTTCTCTTACATGCCTTTTATTCTATCTTTTTGATCAAAATAATACAAGACTTTTACCTCTTTTTTTCGCTTGTCAAATATTATTTCAAACTTCTGTTGCACTTTTAAAGATTATCCGCTATACTGTTCACACGCTTTTTATTTTTGCAGGAAATAGCACAAAATATAGATATCAGTCACAATATAGCAAAAATAATACTTCAAAAGATTATTTTGAAGCTGTTTCTTAAGTTTGTGTTCTGAAAGGAGGTAATGCTTGAAACTTTATACACAAAAATACGTTCCGGAGATTCATAAATCATTAACTCCCATGGCGGAGATTGAGGGATTTCCGGTCCGGCCCGGGTTATTTGACGTTCATGGGGCTATGATGCTGCCGGTAGGCGTGAATTTTACCGTTCATACCCATTATGGGACTTCCTGCACTCTTCTGCTTTTTCACCGGGATGCACTGCAGCCTTACGCCCGGATCCCCTTCCCGGATGCTTATAAGATAGGGGATGTTTACTCCATGATCGTGTTTGGGCTTGATATTGAAGAATTTGAATATGCTTACCAGATCGATGGCCCCTATGAACCGGAGAACGGGCTGGTGTTTGACCGCAATGCCATTTTGCTGGATCCTTATGCCAGATCCGTAGCAGGCCAGAGGCCCTGGGGTGACCGGAAATTTGGCGGTTATCATGCACGTGTGGTCCGGGATGTCTTTGACTGGGGAGAAATGCCCCAATCCACCCGTACTATGAGCGACCTGATCATCTATGAGCTGCATGTAAGAGGTTTTACCTACCATCCCTCTTCCGGTGTTACTCACCGGGGCACCTTTGCAGGGCTGATGGAAAAAATCCCTTATTTAAAAGAGCTTGGTATCAATGCAGTGGAACTGATGCCGATCTTTGAATTTGACGAAATGATGAATTCACGGGAAGTCAACGGCAAAACCTTATATGATTATTGGGGATATAATACAGTAGGCTTCTTTGCACCTAATATCAGCTATATTTCCACCGATGAGTATAATCAGGAAGGCACCGAATTGAAGGAGCTGATCAAGGCCTTCCATGACAATGGTATTGAAGTGATATTAGATGTGGTATTTAACCATACAGCAGAGGGGAATGAATTAGGGCCTACCTTTTGTTTTAAAGGATTTGATAATAAGGTTTACTATATGCTGACCCCGGAAGGAAATTATTACAATTTCAGCGGATGCGGCAATACCTTGAACTGCAATAACCCGATCGTCCGTCTGCTTATTCTGGAATGTCTGCGATATTGGGCGGTAAGCTACCGGATTGACGGTTTCCGATTCGATCTGGCCAGTATCCTGGGACGGCATGAGGATGGTTCTCCCCTAAATAATCCGCCTCTTTTGGAGCTTTTGGCAACAGATCCGGTGCTGCGGAATGTGAAGCTGATCGCTGAGGCCTGGGATGCAGGGGGAATGTACCAGGTAGGAAAATTCCCGGCAAGCAAACGCTGGGCAGAATGGAATGGACGTTACAGGGATTGTATGCGAAGCTTTTTAAAGGGAGATTCCTGGCATTCCTGGGATGCTGCCTGGAGCATTTCCGGCTCCGGGGATCTTTACGGAGGTTATTATTCCGACAATAACAACAATTATGCCGGTTATAATTCCTGCGTCAATTTCCTTACCTGCCATGACGGATTTACCTTGTATGATCTTTATTCTTACAACGAAAAGCATAACGAAGAAAATGGATGGAACAATACAGATGGCTCTAATGATAACCGGAGCTGGAACTGCGGGATTGAAGGAGATACTGAAGATGCAGAGGTGCTGAGTCTCCGTTTCCGCATGATGCGCAATGCATGTGCCGTGCTGATGTGCAGCCGCGGGACACCCATGTTTTTTGCCGGAGATGAGTTTGGCAACTCCCAGTCAGGCAACAATAATGCTTATTGCCAGGATAATGAGATCTCCTGGCTGGACTGGAGCTTACTTGAGAAAAACCGTGATTTTTATGAATTTTTCAAATTTATGATAGACTACCGCCATAAGCATCCGGTGATACGCAAAAAGCTTCCTGACGCCATCTGCGGCATGGAGCCCCTCCATACCCACAGTGTTTATGCCGATGAAAAAGAAATTCCGGGGGATGCCATGACCTTTGCAGTGAGCTTTGCAGGCTATAATACGGAAACCGGAAAGGATGATCTGGTATATGTGGCCATCAATACCTATTGGGAGGACGTGTTGATCACAGTGCCCACATTAAACCATCAGAGGGCATGGTACTTAAGCGTTAATACCTGGGGAGATGGTCAAAACCGATATTTTTACAGAGAAGGGGAAGAGGTAAGGATTGACCGGGAGTTTATCATGCGGCCCCGCTCGGTAGCCGTGTTTACAGGGCGCTGACCTGATGCTTCATCTCATGGGAATCCTGCTTTGGATCTTATGGTTATCAAAGGCTGTCACGCTTTGCGTACAAGCTTATTGAAGAAAGAGCTGCCGCTTTGTTTCATGCGGCAGCTCTTTTAAGCCATTACTTTATCCATAGTATCAAATAATTTATCCACATCGATCGGCTTGGCAATATGTCCGTTCATTCCGCATACTAAAGCGGTCTGTTTGTCTTCTTCAAAAGCATTTGCGGTCATAGCCAGGATTGGTATGGATGCAAGCTCTTTATTTTCAAGCCTGCGGATGATCTTGGTGGCCTCATAGCCATCCATTAATGGCATCTGTACATCCATAAGTATCAGCTGGTAATATCCCGGCTGGGATTTTTGCAGCATATCCACAGCAATCTGTCCGTCACCGGCTACATCAACACTAAAACCGGCTTCCTCTAATATTGCAACTGCAATTTCCTGATTCAGCTCATTGTCTTCCGCAAGCAGGATACGGCCGGTCCGATGCCGTACATGATCTTCTTCATTTTGGATCGTCTCGTCAGAGGAATCGATCACCATACGCAGACAATCTCGCAGCTCCGATAAGAAGATGGGTTTGCTGCAAAATGCGGAAACACCGGCTTCTCTGGCCTCTTCCTCAATATCAGACCAATCATAAGCGGTAAGCACGATTACCGGTGCATTTCCTCCCATCTCTTTCTGGATCCTTCGGGTAACCTCTACGCCATTCATATCGGGAAGCAGCCAGTCAACAATATACACGGAGTAATCGTCTCCCCTCATGGCAGCCTGCCGGGTGCGTAGTACAGCCTCTTTTCCGGATAAAGTCCATTCCGCCCGCATTCCGAGCTGGCCAAGCATATATGTAACTCCGTCGCAGGAATTGAAATCATCATCTACCACCAGAGCCCTGCAATTCTTCAATTCCGGTATCTCTGCAGGGATCTGTGCCTCATTATCTATACGGAAAGTAAAGGAAACCGTAAATTCTGTGCCCACGTCCTTTTCACTCTTTACTTTGATGGAACCATGCATCATATCCACGATGTTCTTGGTAATAGCCATTCCGAGACCGGTTCCCGGTATTCCGCTGAGGGTGGTACTTTTCTCTCTTTCAAAAGGCTCAAAAATATGGGCTACAAACTCTTCGCTCATGCCGATACCGGTATCCCTGATACAAAACTCATAGTTAGCGTAGCCTTTAGGCGCACCGGCTTTTTCTGTGATCATCATGCTGACAGTGCCCCCTGCGCCTGTATATTTCACGGAATTGCTTAACAGATTGAGCAGCACCTGATTCAGACGCAGCTTATCACAGTAAATATTTTCATCAGTTACATCTATTGCATCAATATATAGCTCAAGCTGCTTGGCGTGAACATCTGCCTGCAGGATATTCCGCAGACCGTGAAGGATATCCGGTAAGCTGCAGGGCTTCTCTTCCAGACGGATCTTTCCGCTCTCAATACGGCTCATATCCAAAACATCATTGATCAGGCTCAAAAGGTGGTTTCCTGACGTCATGATTTTTTTCAGGTATTCCTCCACCTGCTCTTTGCGGTCAATATGGCTGATCGCAAGTGAGGTGAAGCCGACAATGGCATTCATCGGCGTGCGGATATCATGGGACATATTGGAAAGAAAGATACTCTTTGCTTTATTGGCCCGGTTGGCCTGCATAAGAGCGTCCTCCAACAGGTCTTTCTTTTCCATTTCGCTGCGGATCTCTTCATCTACACTGCGAAAGCCCATTACAATCCCGCGGTTTGTATCCCATGCCCCTGTACGTACAGCTTTTAGCTGGTAATATTCAACATTCTCTCCTCTGGAAATACGGTAATTTACATAATACAGCTTCTTTTTGGTCAGCTCTCTTTTTAAGCCGTCCAGAGAGGATAATTGCCGGAATACTTCCTTGTCCTCTGCATAAACATAATTTTCTATGTACTTTCCCATACTCTCTTCAAAGGAGATCCCCTCCTTAAAAAGATCGCTGAAGTCGCTGCCATTAACGCCATTGGTCTGCAACGGTATTCCGGCTCCGGTGTCCAGATCAAAGAAACAGACAAATTCGTAATCAATACTGAGAGCCTGGATCAGTTCCTTTTGGCGTCTCTCATGCTGTTTTTCTTCCAGCTTCTGAGCTGTCCAGTCAAGCAGGAAACGCTGATATACCAATTCTCCGTTTTCTTTCAGGAGCTTGATATTTCCCATTACATGGATAAGCTTTCCATCCTTGTGCAGCACGCGGTACTCTACATTAACACTCTCACCCACATTTTTTAACTGTCTGATACTGGACTCAAGCTTTGCCTTATCATCCTTGTAAACAGAGGAGGCCACCATAAAGAAGCCTTCTTTGAGCAATTCTTCTTTTGACTCATAGCCTAAAATGCGCAGGGCTGCCTGATTGACACTGATGATCCGCTTTCCGTCCATAGTATGATGCATCACACCGCATTCCAGATTGGTAAAGATTGTTTCCAGAGTCTTGTTTTTTTGTACGATCTCCTGTTCATAGGCGCGTTCTTTTGTAATATCAATAGCAACACCTACGGTCCCCATCACACTGCCGTCAATATCATACAAAGGTGATTTATAAGTGGTAAGCAATCTGTCACCTTCTCCGGTTTTTACCTGTTCCTCAGAAACTACCGTCTGCTCTTTTTGCATGACCTCGTTTTCTGATTCGATGCAGGCAGGGTCATCTTCCTCTACATCCCAGATATATGCATGTCTCTGTCCTTCTATCTGTTCTCTTGTCTTGCCCACTGTTTGACAGAAGCTGTCGTTTACCTTCTCATGAACACCCGATTTATCCTTATACCAGATCAGATTCGGCACATTATTAATCGTGGCCTCAAAAAAATGACTGGTCTGCCAGAAATCCCTGCTCATTTTACAGGTTTGCTGCCATCTCAGAAAACGGAATCTGATCTCCTCTTCCTCCATAGGCATTGTCCATATATCTTTAACCTGGGGCAAATAGTCTGCCAGATTAGGTATCTGCCCGGGATCTGCAAGTAAAATAAGCTCTGTATCTGGGTTTTTGGCTGATATGAGTGTCTGCAATGCTGCTCTCATATCCAGCTCCCGTATATCAGCGATAATGACATTTGCCTCTGCCGCCAGGTTACGGACCGGTTCCTGGCTTTCAGAAAAATTATGCATAAAATTATCAAGGGGACACATTCCCTTGATGGTTTCAAATACTTTGTTTGAATGGCCTGCTAAATAGAACTGGATATGACAATGGTACATGGCTGTTTTCTCCTGTATTTTCTATTATCCGAACAAAATGATCAAACCGCAATAATATTTTAACAAGCGTTCGGGATTATGTCAATATTGTGACAAGACCCTTTTCATGCAACATAATAACAATTTTTCCGCAACAATTTTTCTAGTATATCCAGTGTCTCTCATCTATACTGAATTTAATTATTTACTGACAAAAAGGAGATGAAAAACATGTTAAAGATCACATTTATGGGCGCGGGAAGTACGGTATTTGCAAGAAATGTCCTGGGGGACTGTATGTGTACTCCTGCGCTTCGCGACGCGGAGATCGCATTGTATGATATTGACGAAAAACGTCTGGAGGAATCCAATATCATACTCTCTGCCATCAACAAAAATGTCAATGAGGGGCGTGCGAAGATCACCACTTATCTGGGGGTGTCCAATCGCAAGGCGGCTCTTTCGGGCGCCACCTTTGTGGTAAACGCTATCCAGGTAGGCGGATATGACCCCTGCACCATCACAGATTTTGAAATTCCCCAAAAATACGGGCTGAAGCAGACGATCGCAGATACTCTTGGGATCGGAGGAATCATGCGGGCGCTGCGCACCATACCTGTCCTTGAGGAATTTGCCAGAGATATGGAGGAGGTTTGTCCTGAGGCTTATTTCCTTAATTATACAAATCCCATGGCTATGCTGACCGGTTACATGCAGCGTTTTACAAAGGTAAAAACCGTTGGCCTCTGTCATAGTGTACAGGTATGTTCCGAGTCTCTTTTAAAAGGACTTGGTATGGAAGACAAGCTGGAGGGGCGCACAGAGCTGATCGCAGGGATCAATCATATGGCATGGCTTTTAAAAATCAGGGATAAAGACGGTCATGATCTTTACCCGGAAATCCGCCGGCTTGCGGAAGAAAAGAACAGGACCGAAAAGCACAACGATATGGTCCGCTATGAATACATCCGCCACTTAGGCTATTACTGTACGGAGTCCAGCGAACATAACTCAGAGTACAATCCTTTTTTTATCAAGAGCAAGTATCCTGAAATGATAGAGGATTATCAGATTCCCTTAGATGAATATCCCCGCCGCTGCATTAAACAGATTGAAGGCTGGGAAAAAGAAAAGGAATCCATCCTGGACAACGGTGCAATCACTCATGAGCGTTCCCACGAATACGCTTCTTACATCATGGAGGCCATCGTCACCAATAAACCCTATAAGATCGGCGGCAATGTACTGAACCGGGGACTGATCGACAACCTGCCTGCCGATGCCTGCGTGGAGGTTCCCTGTCTTGTGGATGGAAGTGGAATTACTCCCTGCCATGTAGGCACTCTGCCTACCCAATTGGCCGCTATGAATATGAGCAATATTTCCGTCCAGCTCCTCACTATTGAGGCGGCCAGAAACAGAGACAGAAAGAAAATTTATCAGGCGGCCATGATGGATCCTCATACTGCCGCGGAACTGAATATCCCGGATATTATTTCCATGTGCGATGAGCTGATCGCCGCCCATGGGGATTATATGAAGGAATACTAAGATTTATGAAATCAGGACCACCCGTAAAACGGGTGGTTTGTCCTCCCCCTATAAGGGGGTG
>CANDAG010000046.1 GCA_947382625.1 uncultured Lachnospiraceae bacterium | reverse complement strand
CGTGGAGCAGCAATTTCATAATTACCTGAAAAAGACCATCAGCATCCGTGATACTTTTGTGAGGAGAGAAACAAAAGAAAACTTTTATCATGGAATATTGATTGGTATTCTTGGTTATAAAGGAGGATGGTATGTAAGGTCGAACCGGGAAGCGGGAACGGGCTACAGTGATATTCAGGTGGAAATAGAGGATGAAGGGATTGGGATTGTGATAGAAGTAAAGTATGCCCACAATTCCGATTTGGATGCTCAATGCCAGGAAGCCCTTGCGCAGATTGAAAGGGCAGGATATGCCGGAAGGCTTTTTGAGGACGGGATGCGTACCGTTTTTCGATACGGGATTGCATGTTATCAAAAGGAGTGCCGGGTGATGTGCCGCCAGGAGAAATTGGGGAAGTGAGGAAACAATGGAACAGAAAAATGAATTAACAACCGGAAAAATATACCCTACGCTGCTGAAGTTTACAATCCCTTTTTTGCTCTCGGCTCTTTTGCAGAGCTTATATGGGACTGTGGACCTTCTGGTGATCGGAAACTATTCGGAGACAGCAAGCGTATCGGCTGTTGCCACAGGGAGTCAGGTCATGAACCTGATCACATTTCTGGTGCTCGGGATCACCACAGGCGCTACAGTGCTGATCGGGCAGTTTTTGGGGGCCAAGGATTATAAACAGGTTGCATCTGTGATCGGAAACAGTATCTTTGTATTTGGGATCATGTCTGTCATTGTGGCCGGGATCTCACTGCTTCTGCATTCTACGATCCTTGGATGGATGAATATACCGGCGGAGGCGGAAGCAGAGGCCAATATTTATACGGTGATCTGCAGTCTGGGAATTCCCCTGATCATTGGATATAATACGGTATGTGCGGTTCTGCGGGGGATGGGAGACAGTAAGAGTCCCCTTTATTTTGTTGCAGTGGCCTGTGTGGTAAACGTGGCAGGGGATCTGATCCTGGCAGGAGCCCTGGGTATGGGGGCAGCAGGTGTTGCCATTGCCACAGTGGCGGCCCAGGGGGTCAGCTTTGTGGTGGGGCTTCTCTATCTGGCGAAAAAGGGGATCGGAATTCCATTTTCAAAGGCGGATATCAGGGTAAACCCGGATATGGTAAAGCGGATCATTGTATTAGGGATTCCTTTGGGAGTAAGAAGCGTACTGATCAACTTCTCCTTCATGATGATCACCTCCATCATCAATTCCATGGGAGTTCAGGTCAGTGCGGCGATGGGGGTAGGCGATAAGATCGTGGGATTTGCATTTCTGCCTCAGAGCGCCTTTTCCAATGCGATCAGTGTCATGGTTGCCCAGAACATGGGAGCGAGGCAGCCCGAGAGAGCAAAGAAGGCAACGGTTTACGGTATGGTCACGTGCTGTATCATTGGCGTGTTCTTCTGCGCCTTTGCCCATATAGCCCCCACGGTGCTGCCGTCCCTGTTTACAAAGGACGGAAATGTGCAGTCGCTTTGCGGAGAATATATCAGAGCCTACAGCTATGACGGCATTCTGACCAGCATTGTATTTTGTATCAGCAGTATGTTTATGGGCTGCGGAAAGAGCACCTTTACTATGTTGCAGGATCTGGCGTCCACGTTTTTGATGAGAGTGCCCTTTACCTATTTTATGAGTAAAATGGCAGGAGTGACACTGTTCCAGCTGGGTCTGGCGGCGCCTGCAGCTTCTGTGGTGGGGATTGTAATCTGCCTTATTTATTTAAGGAGCGGGAAATGGAAAGAGGGATTTATATAGAAAATATATTTGACAACAGGAGAATGGTATTATGAAGGAAATAAGAAAGATTGAGCATTGTGGAAGAGAGGTTTTCGGGCATCTGTATTTTCCTGAAGAGGAGGGAGTATTCCCGGTAGTGATCTTCAGCCATGGTTATAACGGTTCCGGAGATGATTTTGCGCAATATGCAGAGTATCTGACCAGGAGAGGGATTGCAGCATTTTGTTATGATTTCTGCGGCGGCTCCGTGCGATCCAGAAGCAGTATGAAAACTACGGAAATGACAATCTTTACTGAAAAGGAGGATCTGTGTGCTGTGGTGAGTGCAATACGGAAGGAGCCGCAGATTGATGAGAAGAGGGTCTTTTTGTTTGGAGGCAGTCAGGGAGGTCTGGTGAGCGCACTGACTGCGGATGAGACAGAGGAACAGGTGCGGGGGCTTATCCTGCTTTTCCCGGCATTGTGTATTGCGGATAACTGGAATGAAAGATTTCCTGCGGGAACGCAAATCCCAGAGGAAGTAGACTTTTGGGATATGAAACTTGGCAAAGGTTTTTTTGAGAGTATAAGGGGATTTGCTACCTTTGGGCATGTGGGGCATTATGCAAAAAATGTATTGGTGATGCATGGTGACTGTGATGAGATAGTGCCAGTGGAATATAGCAAAAAGGTCTGTGAGCTATATCCCCGGGCCAAACTGGAGATTTTTGCAGGAGAGGGACATGGATTTACTGAAGCAGGAAATATGCGTGCAGCAGAATTAACGGCGGCTTTTGTGGAAGAGAATACAAAGTGATCATTGAAGGGGCCAGCGCTTGTAAATTTAAGCGGTAGCCCCTTATATATATCATATGAGATTTTTTCTTGTATGTCACTAAAAGTTGTCCTATCATAAAAAAGTAAAGTGTATGTGGAAAATTGGCAGAAATCCCTCTATAGCGATGGGAAGGTGTCAGATAAGTATGCGAGGAGGGAATTATGCAGGGCTATTTAAAGCGTATATACAGTAAGCTAACACTG
The DNA here is from genome assembly GCA_947382625.1 of uncultured Lachnospiraceae bacterium. Taxonomy (GTDB): domain Bacteria; phylum Bacillota; class Clostridia; order Lachnospirales; family Lachnospiraceae; genus Suilimivivens. The sequence continues at coordinate 24,481 of CANDAG010000046.1, read as the reverse complement.
CATCAGAAAGTGAGATTGACAATATTGGCGTTCTCAATATTGCCGCTGATCTGTCTGGCATGTATTTCTCTGTCCTTTATTTATAAGAATCGGATAGAAAAAATCCATGATGAAGTTTATGAGGAGATGCAGAACAGATTTCAGGATATGAACTATTCCATGAGTACGATGGAGATCATGGGCAAAACCATATGGTCTAATACGACGTTCATTACGGAAATCGGGAAGGCGGCCCTGAATGGAGATCTGAAAGGATATAACAGATATATTTTTCAGGATCATACGCTGTCGATCCTGAGAGTGGTGACCAGCGTCAGTCAGGTGCGGGGGGCGCGTATTTATCTGGATTATCCCGGCCTCAGGGAATATCCGCCATATCTGTATCGCATGGACAGGGCGGAGGTCAATCGCTGGTATGAAGACAGGGATTCCCTGCGCTATGACGGTGCCTGGTATATGAATGTGACGGAACAGCAGATATATGGTACATACTCGGATTATTATCTGGGAACCGGCATGGCGGCTTATGTTTTTCCTTTGAGGATAACCAGTAATCTGACAGGGATTTTTGAGATAGTTTTGCCGATGGAGGCTGTTGTTCCGGATATTTTTGATGATACGGGTAAGAGAGATGTGTTTTTGATCGATGAAAAAGGTCAATTTCATGGAGTGAATAAAGAGCTGATTCCAGGCGGGTTTGACACAGAAGATCTGGCAAAGCTGATGGGAGTGAGCGCTTTGAAGGATTATAAAGAGAACGGGATACAGCTATATCATGGAACGTTGAATCATACTCCTGTTCTGCTGTCGGTAACGAGAGACGAGAAAAAAAATACTTTTCTTATGCAGCTGACGCTGGTAAAGGATCAGTATTTTCTGATGGCGTGGGATATTTTCCAGATATTGATTCTGGAGGTGTTGTTGATCGTAATACTGATCAGGGCGATCAATGGGATTGTAAATCATCTGTTACGGGATTTTAATGTGTTTTCACAGTGTATCCAGAGAGTTGGAGAGGGGAATCTGGATGTTGTGATACCGCCGTTGGAGCAGGTGGAGATCAATGCTGTGGCAATAGAATACAATCGGATGCTGATCCAGGTCAAACAGCTTATGGAATTGAATATACACAGAGAAGTTATGGTAAAGGAGGCGCAGCTTAAAAGCCTTGAAAAGCAGATTGATTCTCATTTCCTGTATAATGTGCTGGACTCGATCAAAATGATGGCGGAGGTAAAAGGAATATATAATGTGTCGGACGCTCTGCTTGCCCTTGGAAAAATGTTCCGGTACAATCTGCAGATCGATCGGCACAATGTAACATTGTATGAGGAGATTACTTATCTGGAAAGCTATATAAAGCTTTGTAATATCAGGTATGATTATTATATTAATCTGAGCAAAAATGTAGAAGAAGGAGTCCTGGAATTGAAGGTTCCCAAGATCATTCTCCAGCCGATCGCTGAAAATTCGATCATTTATGGATTAGATGAGCTGCAGGAGGACACCACAATTTATCTGAAAGCATACGTAAAGGATAAATGCGCCTATATCGAGATGACAGATATGGGAAAGGGAATGGATGAGGAGACACTGGAAAAGGTGCGCAGCAATACTTTATCCGGAACAGAAGACAGTCGGAAAACACACGGCGGAATAGGGCTGTACAATATTCAGGAGAGGATCCGGCTCATGTATGGGGAAGAGTACGGTGTTGATATTTATTCAAAAAAGGACTGCTATACCAAGGTAATCCTGAGAATTCATGCGGGGGAAACAGAATGAGGAATATATTGCTTGTTGAAGATGAAAAAATGATCCGTTACGGGATATATGTCATGATCGAAAACAGTGGGGTGCCGTTTCGGACGATAACGGAATGCCGGAACGGAAAAGAGGCGCTTGAATGCATACTCAGAGAAAAATATGATCTGGTTTTGACAGATATCAGGATGCCGGGGATGGATGGGTTGGAATTGGCGGAATGGATGCATAGCCATCTGGAGCCCGAAAATATCCCTTTGATAGTGGCGGTCAGTGGTTATTCAGAGTTTGAATATGTAAAGAAAATGTTGAAGTTCCGTGCCGTTGATTATCTGTTGAAGCCCGTAGACAGGGAGGAATTATATAAAGTTTTGTGGCATGTGGAGAAAATATTAAGAGACAGGGGAGTGGTGAATGCGGAGGAAACAGCGAAAGAAAATACAGAATTGACCAGCGTGAGCAGACGTAAAATGCAGCAGGCGATCGACTATATCAGAAAAAACTACCGCAGTCCCATCGATATGGCGGAGGTTTCCAACCATGTTTCCATGAATTATTCTATGTTTTCAGCCACGTTTAAGGAATACACAGGGGAAAATTTCAGCAGCTATATTAAAAAACTCCGAATAAAAAAGGCGATGCGGTTACTGGATAAGACGGATTTGGGAGTCGGCGAGATAGCACGGGAAGTTGGTTTTGAGGATGCGAGACGATTTGCCAAGGTATTTAAGGAGGAAAATGGATGTACACCGACAGCTTATCGTGAAGAATATCAGCAGAGAAAAAATGACACATAAAACAAAATTTGGATGATTCTTTCCTTTCCTCTAATATTATACAATAATTTTGTGATTTTGTTATCGCCATATTATACAAGGAGGAAAGAGAATGAAAGTAAAAAAGTTATTATCGCTGTTTCTTGCAGGAACCATGATGGTTGGCTGTCTGGCCGGTTGCGGCAGTGATGCGGGAAGCGGCAATGAGGCTGCAGGAACAGAAACGGAAGCATCTTCAGATTCTGCCGGAAGCAAAGAGAGCAGTGATAGCGGAAGTAAGGAAAGCAGCGGCGAAAAGGTGCCTCTTACAGCTTTGATCTCCAAGCACAGCCTTACCAAGGATCTGGGCGAAATGGAGTGGCTGAACCGTCTGGAGGATGAAATCGGTGTAGAGATCGAATGGCAGCAGATCAGTGCTGACTGGGATCAGAAGAAAAGTGTAATGTTTGCCGGTGGCGATATACCGGATATGCTGTTCAAGGCAACTGTTACAACGGATTTTGCTACATACAATGGGCTTTTTGAGAATCTGACCCCTTACATAGATGGCGGCGATATGCCGAATGTAGCGAAGATGTTTGAGGATCATCCGGAGCTCAGAGCACTCAGCAGTGATGAAAACGGTGCGATCTATGGTCTTCCCAATTACAGAAGTGTGTGGCCGAGAACAAACAGAGTTTTATATATCAATAAAGTCTGGCTGGACAATCTTGGGCTGCAGATTCCGACAACTATGGATGAGCTTGAAGAAGTGATGCTGGCATTCAGAGATGGAGATCCCAACGGAAACGGAGATACGACAGATGAGATCGCGTTGGATTTCAACGGATTCCCGTCCTTCCTCCTGGGATGCTTTGGTGTTCCGCTGATGAATGAGGCAGACGGATATTATGTGGAAGACGGTACTGTGAAGAATTTCCGGGTTGATGAGCGTTATAAGGAATTTATGATCTGGCTGCAGAAGCTTTACGGAGAAGGACTGATCAATGAAGAGGTGATCACACAGGATTACTCCAAGTTCCAGTCCGTTGCCCGTGGAGAGGGAACCACTGCAAAGGTTGGCGTTTCACTGGGCTGGGAGAGCGGTGACCGTTTTGGAACAGATCTTGCAGATCAGTATGTGCCCTTGCCCGCCTTAAAGCCTCATGCTGATTCCAATGAAGAGGAAGTGTATTGGGGATACTATAAGGATAACAACTCTGTTAATCCGGCTACAGTTGCAGTGAGTGCAAGCTGTAAGAACAAAACAGAGGCAGTTCACTTTATTGATGCTTTTTATGAGGAAGAGATGAGCCTTCAGGTTCTGTTTGGCGGAATGAATGAGGTAGATAACTGCATACAGGATAACGGTGACGGAACCTACACGGTATTGCCGCCGGCAGATCCCAGCATTGATCCCGGAACCTGGAAATGGACGAACTCTTTTGCTGATTACAGCCCTTATTATATCCCGGATGACGTGAAGGACAGACTGACAATGGGAGCGGATATGCAAAGGGTAAACGATGAGAGAGCACAGCTTGAAGACACTCTTGACAAGATGGAAGAAAAGTGCGAGACTTACCCTTCTAAATTCATCTCTTATACCACAGATGAAAATGCCGATCTGGCGATGACGCATGCGAATATCACAAATATTGTGGATCAGACTTATGCAGCATGGCTGACAGATTCTGCAAGAGATATTGAGGCAGAATGGGATGATTATGTCAAGTCAGTTTATGATATCGGGCTGGAACAAAATCTGGAGATCAGACAGACGGCATATGAAAGATATCTGTCGTCATTACAATAACTGATGGTAACGGAGTCGGGAAAGCTTTTGCGGAAGTTGTTTCCCGGCTCCTTTTAACTTCAATAAGCTGACCCGCGAAGCGTGACAGCGTTTGATCATAGTATATTTGATTGGAGGTTGATTGTATGGGGCGTAAAATACGTTCAGCTTTAAAGCGTGACTGGCAGATATGGGTTATGGTAATGCCGGCGTTGATTTATATCATCATTTTCTGTTATGGACCCATGTATGGGATCCAGCTTGCGTTTCGGAAATATGATTTTGCAAAAGGGATTACAGGCGGAGAGTGGGTGGGAATGAAATACTTTATGCAGTATTTTGAAAGCCCTATGTTCTGGTCAACTTTAAAAAATACTTTTGTTATCTCTTTCTTTTCCCTGATATGCGGATTCCCGGCTCCGATCCTGCTGGCGCTTATCATCAATTCACTGAGGATGAAACGATTAAAGAGAGTAGTCCAGACTGCAGTCTATATGCCCTATTTTATTTCTACGGTTGTAATGGTTGCAATTTTGCAGATACTTTTGTCACCGTCAACAGGTGTGGTGAGCAATCTGCTCAGAGATATGCATCTTGTTTCATCTAACGTAAATCTATTGGGAACACCGAGCGCGTTTGTACCTGTTTATGTATTATCAGGAGTCTGGCAGTCTGCAGGGTGGAACAGTATTATCTTTATAGCGGCATTGTCATCAGTTGACGGCCAGCTCTATGATGCGGCAAGAGTGGATGGGGCAAATCGTTTCCAGCAGGTGATCCATGTGGAGCTTCCGGCAATTGTTCCGACCATCGTGATCCTGCTGATCATGAATATGGGGCGGATCCTGAGTGTAGGATTTGAAAAAGTATTTTTGATGCAGAACAATTTGAATCTTCCGGTATCGGAGGTAATTTCAACCTATGTGTTTAATATCGGTGTTAAGGGCGGACAGTTCAGCTTCGGTGCTGCAGTGGGTCTTTTCAATACCGTGATCAATTTTGGATTTTTGATGATCGCTAACCTGATATCGAAAAAGACTGCAGATATCAGTCTGATGTAGGAGGTAGAAGGATGGAAGAATTGTCAAGAAGAAAATTAAGTATGTCAGACAGGATTTATTACATTGTTGTGACAGCCATAGCAGTCATTGCCCTGTTGGTTGTAATATATCCCATGTATTTTATCGTCATTGCATCATTTAGTAATTCTAACATGGTTAACCAGGGATTAGTGATACTTTTTCCCAAAGATATCAATTTCTATGGATATCGCAAGATATTGGAGAGAGCCGATCTCTGGGTGGGATATCGGAACACGATCCTTTATACTGTGATAGGCACGCTGCTGAATCTGGCAGTAACCTTGCCGGCGGCATATGGCCTGGCACAGCCTAATTTTAAAGGGCGGCGTGTTATAATGACACTTTTTGTTATTACCATGTATTTTGGCGGCGGCATGGTGCCTACCTATATGCTGGTAAGATCATTGCATCTGACTAATTCTTATTTTGTCATGATCATTATGGGGGCGGTGAGTGTATACAATGTGATCATCACCAGAACCTTTTTTGAAAGTTCCATACCGATCGAACTGCAGGAGGCAGCTACGCTGGATGGCTGTTCACATTTCAGGTACTTTGCATCCATTGTGCTGCCGTTATCCAAGGCGGTTATTTCCGTGATCACCCTGTACTATGCAGTCGGGCACTGGAATGATTTTTTCACCGCACTGCTTTACTTAAATAAGGATGAATATCAGCCGCTGCAGACAATATTGCGTAACATCCTGATTTCAAACCAGGCAATGGCGGGGACAACAGGAGCAGGTGAAGGCGGCTATGCACAGCAATACGCTGACCAGATCAAGTTTGCTGTCATTATTGTATCTACGGTACCTGTATTATGTATTTATCCTTTTATCCAGAAGTATTTTGAAAAAGGAGTTATGATCGGTGCAGTAAAGGGATGACCGGGAACTGACAAAAGGAGGGGCATATGGCAGAGCAGGAGTTTTGTCTGCGGAGAAACGGTAAAGTCACGGTTGCTTATTCTGACAGGGAGAGCAGCGCTGTGCAGATAGCGGTATCAAATCTGATATCTGATCTGGAAAAGGTTTTTGACAGCTTCGTATCAGTTAAAAAGCTGGAAGACGGAGCTGTCTGTCCCACTGCGGAAATTGTTGTTTTTTCATTGGACGCAGAGGAGAGGATTGCAGCGGAAATAGCATCGCAGCACAGGCTCTCTGTTGATCTGCTGATGGACGAAGGCGGAAAAAGGCGATGGGAAGGTTATCTGCAGCAGGTTTCGGGAAAAACTCTTTATATCGTCGGGACGGACAGAAGAGGGACTATATATGGTATCTACGATCTGTGTGAGAGGCTTGGGGTCTCACCCTGGCATTATTGGGCTGATGTACCGGTAAAGAGAAAGGAATATTTTGGATTTCCGGGACATTACCGGAAGGCGGATTGGCCTGCCGTGCCCTTTCGGGGGATCTTTCTGAATGATGAGGAAGAACTGGATGTATGGGCAAGATCGCATACTAAGGATGATACGATCGGTCCGGAAGCCTACGAGCGCATCTTTGAATTACTGCTGCGGCTGAAGGGAAACTATATCTGGCCCGCTATGCATGTAAACTATTTCAATGAAAATCCGGAAAACGGGAGGCTTGCAGAGCGGATGGGAATAGTGGTGGGAACCTCGCACTGTGATATGCTTCTGCGGAGCAATCAAAATGAATGGGACCCATGGCTGAAACAAAAGGGATATCAAAATATTGAATATGATTATTCCATTCCGGGAGAAAACCGTGAAGTGATCCGTGAGTACTGGAGAGAAAGTGTTGAAATAAATCGTGATAATGAGGTTTGTTATACAGTAGGAATGCGGGGGATCCATGATACGGGATTTATTACCAGAGAGATCGAATCAGACGGATCACTGGATCCGGACGAAAAAAGGAAAAAGAAGATACAGCTCCTTGAACAGGTAATCTCTGACCAGCGGCAGATCCTTAAGGATGTTTTGGGGGAGAAAAGGGCAGATAACGCTGTGGAAACGTTCATCCCCTACAAAGAAGTTCTGGAGCTTTATGACCAGGGTCTGAAGGTGCCGGACGATGTGACATTGATCTGGGTGGATGATAATTTCGGGTATATGAGGCGTTATCCAACTGAAGAAGAGAGAAACAGAAGCGGAGGAAACGGACTATACTATCATGCGTCTTATTGGGCGGCGCCGGGAATGAGCTATCTGTTTTTTAATTCCATTCCTCTTGCACATACCGGGAATGAATTAAAAAAATGCTGGGAGTCGGGAATCCGTAAAATGTGGGTGCTGAATGTAGGCGCTTTAAAGCCTCTGGAACTGGATATGGAATTCTTCCTGTGGTATGGATGGAATGCCGGAAAAGCTGAGGAGGAGCTGGATATCCTGTCGTTTACCCAAAACTGGGCAGACAGAAATTTTTCGGGAAATTTCGGTTCCCGGATTGCCGGATTGTATCATGATTGCATGCAGTTGACCAACGTGTGCAAGCTTGAACATATGCAGGCAGGAAAATTTTCTCAGGATACCAATGGGAATGAAGGGGAAAAGAGGCTTAAGCGCTTAGGAGAGATATATGTCAGAGGGACGGAGATCTGTCTTAAGCTTCCTGAAGAGGAACAGGCGGCCTTCTTTGAAATGATCTTAATGAAGCTTCACGCTTCTTATTATATTAATGCCTCTTTTTACTATGCGGATCGAAGCCGGCTATCCTACGATAGAGGGGCAATGCAGGCGGCTGACTTTTATCTGGAGAAGTCCAGAGAAATGGATGATAAAAAAAGACGTCTGTTGTATTATTACAATAAGGAGCTTGAGAATGGAAAATGGGATAAAATACTGACGCCTGAAAGCTTTTCACCGCCACCGACGGTTTTGTATCCGGCAGGAAAGCCTGCATTGGTAATCGGTCCGGCGCAGCTTGGGATGGTTGAGACAGGCAGGATTGAGTTCTGGTCATATGGCGCTTCAAAAAAAAGCCTGATCGTTTTTAATAAGGGAAAAGGGCAGACTTTTTATCGCGTAAACGGACCAGACTGGCTGGAAATCGAACACAGAAACGGAGCTGTTGCGGCAGAACAGGAAATTGGACTGTGGGTAAAGCGGGACCAGAGAGAGAAATGCTTTGAAACCGGATGTAAGGGCTGGATGCTGATTTCCGGGGAACATGGGGAATTGTTTAGTGTGGAGGTCTGCTGTGTCAGAAATGAGATCAGTATCCATGATTTACCGGAAAGCTGTTATGTGGAAGCGGACGGGTCTGTCTCCATACCGGCAGATGGCGGATGTCTGGTCGGGAGTGCTGAGGATGTCGGATGGCGTATCGTCCGGGGAATAGGCAGAGGATGCGGGAATGCAGTGGAGGCGTATTGTCAAAGGGAATTTGTTTCTGAGAGCGGCTTTGAGAAGGCACCGTATCTGGAATATTCTTTTTATGTTCAGAGTCAGGGAAGCTTTTGTCTGGAAATTTTCCGGTTTTTGACCTTAAACTCTACAGGAAGAATCCGGTTTGCAGTGAAAGTGGACGAAGAAGACCCTGTTGTGCTTGAATCCGGGATTAATGATGAGTGGACAAAGGGCTGGAAACAGGCTGTCATGAATGATGGGGAAAAGATGTATATGGAGCTTCCTTATCTGATACCCGGGATCCATAGACTGAAGGTATATATGATAGACCCTTATGTTACTTTTACAAAGTTTGTCATTTACACCGGGCAGAAGGTTGATTCCAATATGGGGCCGGCATTTGGCGTGAATGCAGGAAGATTAAGGTGTCGGACCGATGAGGAGGGGAACTTCTGTGAAGGCAGTCTGGGAGAGCTTGAGAAAAAAATTTACGGAAAACCCGGATATGTGCTGCCTCTTTTGCCGATGCTTTATGCGGATAAAGAATTCTGGACAGTGAACAGACTGTATCTGCTCAGCGATGAAAGGGAGCAGAAGGTCATGGGAGAGCCCAGGTATTTGCCGGATGCCGATGGCGCAAAAAATGTATTTGCGGAATTCGGGAAAGGAGCCTTTCGGGAAGAAGATGGAAGGATAGCAATAGAAGCGGAATATGCCCTTGAAAACTCTGAGAATGCATATCTGACTCCTGACAGGGAAAGCGGGAAGATTTTTTGGTCTCATACGCAGGCAGAGACAGACGGCAGAAGCGGACTTGCAATGATGATAGAGACAGAAGGCCTGTACTGGAAGGACTCTTCGCTGGCGCCGGGTATGCACTACAGGATAGAAATTGCGGAGGCAGGAAATTATGATGTCTGGCTTCTGATAAAATTTGAAGACTGGGAGTCTGATGCCTGCAGGCTTGCGCTTGACGGTATATTGCAGCACGGAAAGCAGCAGTACTCAGGGGGAAATCTTTTCACCTACAGTATGAAGCAGCGATGGAACTGGCAGGCAATAACCTCCATGAATATAACAGCGGGAGCTCATACCCTTTCCGTTTACGGAAAAAAGTCCGGGCTTCGTATTGACCGGATCTATCTGACCCGAAAGGGCGAATGGCCGCCGCTCGATCATGAATGGAGGGTAAGTAGAATATGAATCATACAGGCATCTGTCATAGTGGCAGGTGCCTTCTTATGCAGGATTTTGCCTGTTGTCCGGATGAGAGTGGAAACCCGGAAATAAGCTGTCTTGTAAAGACTCAAAGCGTTTGCTGTACATTTTTTTGTTTTTGTGGTATTTTTATAGAGTAATAAAATTTAACAAAATCTTAACGGCGGGATGCGGAATGAATTTATTATCCAAATTGGGAATTTTTGTGGGCATCATCATAGCCTCCAATTATCTGGTCAGCCTGATTTTTAAATACATATCCAGAAAAACCAGGGCAGTCCATTTAAGCTTTACGAAATGTGCCATCAATGTAATCATCGATATCATAGCCTTCTACAGCCTGGCCCAGCAGTTTGAGCTGACCAGAGATATCAGTAAGGTCTTATTGCAGAGCGGTTCTCTGATCCTTGCGATCGCAACCTTTGCCGCCCAACAGGCATTGGGCAATGTTATAAGCGGTATTTCGTTGTCCGTGTCCAGGCCATATAATGTGGATGAAAAGATCAGGGTGATCCAGGGCGGGACCGTGATCGCGGAAGGGCTAGTCAAGGATGTTACACTGCGGCATACGCTTATTTATCAATTTAACGGAGAAACCTGCATCGTGCCTAATTCTGTCATGGATTCAGCGGTGGTCATCAATACAAACTATACGGAAAATATTGGAAATTACGTGGAAATCGAGATTGGCTACGGGGCGGATATGGAGAAAGCGATCAGTATCATGCGGAAGATATGTGCAGGGCATGAACTGACGTTAAATACGGAGGAAAATTCTGTCACCGCAAGCGGCTACACACAAAACGGCGTTATCTTAAAAACGATCATATGGACCAGGAATCTTAACGACAGCTTTCGTGCATGCAGCGATATCAGAGTTGCTCTTGTTAAGGAGTTTGGCAGAAATGACATTGAGATACCATATCAGACAGTGACTATATCCAATTACAGTCCCGAAAAAAAGGATAGCTGTGAAAAATAGCTTTTAAAGAGTATATTTTTCACAGCTGTTTTATTGAGAACAATTTGGCAGCAAATCTTTTTAGTCTTTCTTTTCTCAGAAAATGTAATAAAAAATATCTGTTTTTGAATATCCCTTTTATCTTATTTTCTCTAAAATGATATCATAACTGTAAAATGAAGTAAATCTGTGTTAAGGGGAGGAATACGAAATGCTTGATCTAAAGAAACTGGCAGGGGAAGAAAACGGTGTGGCGGATGAATTCAGGGTGGATTGGGAAGCATCCGGGATCGACTTTTATGAGGATGTGGTTTATGGGATGGGCGGCGGCCATCCCATGTATCTGGATCTCATGATCCCGCAGCAGAAGGCAGATAAAAGACATCCTGTGATCGTCTGGGTACATGGCGGCGGATGGAGCATACCGGAGCTGACCAAAAAATATCGTCCTTCTGATGCCCTGGTACAGGCCTGTAAGATGGGATTTGTCTGCGCAAGTATCGAGTATCGTCTGGTGACAGAAAAGCCCTTCCCGGCACCGATAGAGGATTGTAAGTGTGCGATCCGGTTTTTGAAGGCCCATGCCGAAGAGCTTGGGATCGATCCGGATGCTATCGGTATTTGGGGAGAATCTGCAGGAGGGCAACTGGCAGCACTGGTGGGTGCATCCTATATGAACCCCGGACTGGAAGGAGATGGGGGATGGAAGGAGTACAGCAGTGAGGTGAAGGCAGTCTGTGACTGGTACTGCGGTGGCGATATGACTCATATGGGAGCATATGAATGTCCCCAGGTGCAGGCCCGTGCAAGGGAACTGGGTATTAATCTGACCCTGATGCCGGGGCAGCTGGAGAATGATGTCAGTCAGAAAGATGAGGTGCAGGAGGGTATTTTCGTCCAGATGTTCGGAAAACCGGGAAAAGAAGCACCCGAATTGTCTATGGATATCAGCCCCATTTTTTATGTGGACCAAAAGCAGCCGGCCTTTCTTCTGATGCACGGAGATTCCGATCAGGCGGTAACGCCTCAGTTTTCCTATAATTATTATGATGCCCTGCTTAAATATGGACATGATGCTACTTTTGTACTGATTCCCCGCCAGGGTCACGGGTTCTTTAAGGGACAGGGCTATTATGATATTGTCCTTGGCTTTTTTCAAAAGAAACTGGTATCTGGAGGGGAATAAAGAAAGGAAATGCCTGTGAGAAATCCTGTTTATTATGAGGAACTGAAGGAAATTAAGAAAATTCCCGTGCCTCTTCCCGAGGTGACGGGACCGCTGCCAAATACAGACGAGTCTTATCCTTTTAATGCGGCAGAACGCCAGCAAAGGCCTGCCGACCTGGCTTCGTGGGGGTATGTGGAGGAGGAATATATTATCAGCGGATACGCAAACGTATATGAATATCATGATGTGGGTCTGTATCCCGGGATCCGATGCAGTGACGGAAGATACTGCACCCGCATTTTGATCCGGCGACCCTGTGATGCGCGCCGGCAAAGTGATTTTGCGGTGCTGGAGATTTTTAACTATGCAGGTCCGGAACGTGCCTTTGCAGGATGGGGATACTGCGGAGAGTATATGTGTGCCAGGGGAGATGTATGGGTGGGCATCACGATCAAGCAGAGTGCAATTGAGAAATTGAAGAATTTTGATGCAAAGCGCTATGGAGCTCTTGGTTTCCCGAATCCTGTGCCCAAAGAAAAGCGGCGGTATGGAAATACTATGGTGGGCAAGGTCGATATGGAAAATCCGGAGGAATTTGAAAATGGATTGGCTTATGATGCCATGAGCCAGGCGGCGGCGCTCCTAAAGTCCAGGGTGCCGCAGAATCCGTTGTATAGAGATGGTATGTCGGGAAAGGCTGCCAGATATGTGATCGGAATGGGGGCATCAGGCTGTGATCTGTCTCTCTATGCGGCGGCCCTTCAGCCATTTGCCACAATGGATGGAACGCATCCCTGCTTTGACGGGTTCCATATTCATATGACCGGTTATCCCGGATTTATCAGTAATGGGGAAACCCGCTTTGAAGCTGATGATGACAGATGTAAGATCATGACGAATGTGCCGCTTTTGTGGACTCAGACTATGGGGGATATGAGAGGCGGCGGTGTACATCCCAGCTATTCCTATATGTACCGCTGGCCTGACAGCGATCTTCCGGGACGGCAGCACAGGCAGTATGAAATAGCGGGAGCGGCTTTGGGGATGGACTGGGATATGTCAGTCTGCCCCTGCGCGGAGGATCTTGAAAAATATAATGGAGAAGGAAAAATTTATCCTCTTGATCCTCAGAAGGGAGAAATCCCCTTCCACTATGTGATCCGGGCAGTACTGGATCATCTGAAAAAATGGATCAGAGATGGTATACCCGCTCCCGAATCAGCCTATCTTGAAATGGAAGGGGAGTACCCGGATGCAGATTTTGTGTTGGACGAGCATGGTAACCCCAGGGGAGGCGTCCGCTCGCCTTATGTGGACGTTCCCGTCTGTACTTATACCTGGCGGGATGATCCCGGAGCCGTACGTAATATCATAACACCTTTTTCTAAGGAAAAGCTGAAGACGCTTTATGCCACCCATGAAGACTATCTGCGTAAAGTAGTGCTGGCAACCATGGAGATGGTCAAAAGGGGTTTTCTTTTGCCGGAGGATGCGTCTGAGATCATTTTGGAAGCCATGGAAGCAAAAATTCCGGAATAAAGAGTAAGATAACAGGAATCGGGGAAGAAAAAAGGAAGACATGAGGGTTTCATGAGGGACAAAGAGAAAAAACGTTCTATTAAGGGATATCTGCTTACAGGTGGTATTGGAGGCTCCATTCTGCTGTTTGCACTTTTTCTGGGATTTGGGGGGTATATCATAGGACAGTACCGCAATGTCTATGAGAGAGAGCATGAGATCATCACTGCAGATTATGCCCATGCGCTTGGCCATGATATTAATCTGCTGGAATCTTATATTGAAAGCATATACGGGAATAACGTGCATTATCAGATGCTGAAGCGTCCCCAGATCACAGAGAGCCAGTGGATACAGGCTACTTATTATCTGAATAATAATTTCCGGGCAAAGGCAGATATCCTGGATTACTTTGGAGGGGTGTTTTATTACGATGAAAAATGGGATTCTCTGCGCAGCGAGTTCAGCGGATATCCTTATGAAGGAGACGCCTATCGGTTAAATCACGCGATCAAGCAAAAGATGCATGCTCACGCAAGCGACAGGATGCCCTGTAAGATGATCATGACCTATGAGAAGGAAGCTTATTTATTATATGTATTAGGGGATCATGGCAAGCTTCTGGGATATGTGATCAATCTGTCCCGCTATTTTGAGCCCCGGGAAAATATGCAGTTTGTGATCGCTGACCTGGCAGGAAATATTCTGGCAGATCAGGGAGATGCGATCCTTGATGAAGGCTCTGTTTCTGCAGAAGCCGGGAATGATGTGAATAAAGCAGGATTCACCTATATGCTTTCCGGAAAAAGGGTGGAGGATCAGGAGCTCCAGGTCATTCTGGTGCATCGGGACGAAAAGCTGGCTTTCTGGAACCGGATTGAGTTCTGGCTGTTGTTTATATTGATCCCGGGGATTGCTTTTGCCGTGCTGTGGAATGTATACAGATTTGTGAGGAGGATCATTTACCAGCCTATCGATCATTTCGTGCATCGTCTTACGGAAATGAAAAAGGGAGAGCTTCCGGAGGATTTCGGAGCGGCAGGAGAGAAGGAGCAGTTGGAGGAAATACGGATCATTAACAAAAAGCTGGATGAGCTGATCGTGGAGATGCGGCAATTGGAGCAGGATAAATATAAAAGAGAGAAGGAAGCTAATGCAGCCCTGCTCCAGTATTATCAGATCCAGGTGAGACCTCACTTTTTTCTGAACTGCCTGAATATCATAGCCTCTCTTTTGGATGAGGAGAATGTTGATACAGTAAATACCATGATCTATTCTGTGTCCAGCCATTTCAGGTATGTGTTTCAGGATTATAACAGCCGGGTGGAGCTGGAGGAGGAAATACAGGAGGTCAGCGATTACTGCAATATTTATGTGATCAAAAATGCACTGCCGCTCCTTTTGCAGGTGCAGGCCAGTGATGAGGCCAAAAGATACAAAGTTCCCATTTTATGCATCCAGACCTTTGTGGAGAATTCTATTAAGTATGCAGCGCGTAAAGACATGGTGCTCTCTATCACGATCAAGGCTGATCGGATAGAGGATGAGGAAGAAGAGTATATCAGGATTTCTATTACAGATAACGGTAAAGGATACGGGACAGAGCAGCTGGAGCAGCTAAACCAGCCGATAAGGGAATTTCAATATCGTTCTGCCCATGTCGGAGTTGACAATATTAAATATCGGATTTTTTTGATGTATGGAGAAAGGGCAAAGCTTTATTTCTATAACAGTCCTGCAGGAGGAGCTGTCACAGAGATATTACTGCCACAGGAAGAAAATGAATCTGCTGATCATAGATGACGAAAGAACAATTTTAAAAACAGTATACTCACAACTGATGAAGATGGATCTGGGAATGGAGAGGATCGATATTGCGAACAGCGCAGAGGAAGCAAGACAGGCGATGAAGCAGTATAGCTATGATATATTTCTCTGTGATATTGTCATGCCCGGAGAGGATGGGATTTCCTTTGCAAAATGGGTGCTGGAAGGACATCCGGATGTAAAGATCATTTTTCTGACAGCCTATGCGGATGTTAAATATATGAAGGAAGCGATCTCTATGCAGAGCTTTGAGTACGTGCTTCAGCCTGCCGGTGTGGAGGAACTGAAAAGCGTGGTGGAGCGGGCTGTATTCCAGATCAAGATAGAGAAGAAAAATCAGGAGATGATGAACCGGGGGGCATTTTTCCAGACCCATGAGGAAGGAATATTGGAAGCAGGCACATTACAATATCTGGAAGGACGAAGTGAGGACAATTCTTATATCTGCCGGCTTCTCTCTTCTCATGGTGGGAATGAGGAGGGCATATCTTGTTATCTGCCGGTATATGTTCAGGTGCTTAAGACACAAAAGCGACTGGATAAGATTGAAAGACCGCTTCTGCGGGTGATACATCAGAATATCCTGGACGAGGTATTTCAGTCTCTTAAGGTATCAAGTATTATACTGCTTGGGGAGCAGGGGGCGGATTTTACAGTGCTTTTTTATTGGAGAGGGGATTCGGCCTATGAACGGGAGGTATTGTCTGACAGGCTTGATACTTTTCGGATCCTGGCTTCCCGTGTTCTTATGACGGAAACAGCTATATATTGCGGCGAAGTCTGTAAGCGGGACGGGCTGTTCGGATGTACACAGCCATTATTTCAGATAAGAAAGGATAACGTGCGCCAGGAGAGCCGCGTGTTTCTGTTCCGGAAAGATGAAAAGGATAGTGACAGTCAGTCTTATAAACTGCAGCTTGGTACCTGGAAAAGGCTCTTGGACCAAAATCAGTTTAAAAGCTTCAGCGACAGTATTCTTTCTTATATCCGCAAGGATTTTCATGGACATATGAATGCTTCCAATATGATAAACCTGCATCAGAGTATTACACAGCTGATCCTGGTGTATCTGGTGGATCATCAGATCGGAAGTGACAGGGTTTTTGATGAAAATCTGTCTTATCTGACCTATATGAATGCCTGGCAGGATCTGGACCAGTTTGAAAAGGCACTATCTCATATGATTCAGAAACTGCAGGAGCTCATGGGCAATGGCGATTCCAGAAATGTGGTCCAGGAGGCCCGCAAATATATCAAGCAGCATTTAGACTCTGATCTGTCGGTAGCGGAAATTGCCGAATATGTGGGAATGAACCCGGAATATCTGACAAAGCTCTTTAAAAAGAATACAGGGTATACCTTAAAAGAGTATATTGTCAGTGAAAAGATGGAGTCTGCCAAAATACTCTTGTCGACCACAAACCTGCCTGTGACGCTGATATCCAGCCATGTGGGTTATGGAAACTACTCTAATTTTACCAGAAGCTTTAAGCAGCTGGTGGGTTGTACGCCTATGGAATACCGGAAAGGCGTCTCGAATCAGAAAATGCAATAAACCACCTCTGATTTTGCATATTTTTACCTTTTCACATTGAATAAAATAGGATTATCAGTTGGAATTTGTCAGGAAAGGGATGAAGCGATGACACAGAAAACGAAAAGCACAGCTGAAGAAAAGGCTGCAAAAAGAAGAAAAACCAAAAGAAAATTGCGAAGATATGCACCTTTATATCTTTGCGCGCTGCCGGGATTTATCTATTTGATCATTAATAATTACCTGCCTATGGGCGGATTGGTCCTGGCGTTTAAGAAGTACAGCTTTGCCAAGGGGATACTGAAAAGCCCGTGGAACGGGATCAGCAATTTTACATATCTGTTTGGTTCGAAATGGGCGAAGATCATGTTCCGTAATACCATCGGATATAACATTGTGTTCCTCTCCCTTGGCACCATTTTTGCTATTTTTGTAGCGATCATTTTGAATGAGGTGCGAAAAAAAGTAGCACAGCAGGTCTACCAGACTACGATCCTGATCCCCCATCTGGTAAGTACGGTTCTGATCGGATATCTGGTGTATGCCTTTTTGTCCAGTACCAATGGATTTGTGAATAAGGGGATTTTGGAGCCTCTGGGGATAGAAGGGATACAGTGGTATACGGAGGCAAAGTACTGGCCCTTTATTTTAACGATCGTCCAGCTCTGGAGAAGCTTTGGTTTCCAGAGTATCGTATACTTTGCAACGATCATCGGGTTTGACAAGACCTACTATGAGGCAGCGGTGGTGGACGGGGCTACTGTCTGGCAGCAGATCACACGGATCACGCTTCCTCTTTTGAAGCCTACAGTCATCATCCTTACGATCATGGCACTGGGCAGAATGTTTGCTTCGGATTTCGGATTGTTTTATCAGGTGCCTCAGGACAGCGGTATGCTTTATTCTGCGACGACTACCATCGACACTTTCGTGTACCGTGCTTTGATGCAGGATCATGATGTGGGAAGATCTCTTGCTGCAGGATTTCTTCAATCAGTATTGGGCTTTTGCGTAGTTATGCTGACGAATACCATTGTACGTAAAACAGAGCCTGACAGTGCATTGTTCTAAGGGAGGGAAAAGATATGGCTGGTACGAACAAAGGCTTTCGGATTTTTGCAAATACAATGATGATCATTTTAATGCTATGCTGTCTGTTGCCGTTTATCCTTTTGATCATGGCGTCTATTACGGATGAAGCGACACTGACTCTCTATGGATATTCGTTTTTTCCAAAAAAATTCAATTTCCGGGCATATGAATATCTGTTCCAGTATGCCGCCAAGATTGGCAGGGCTTATGGCATAACGATCATAGTGACAGTAATAGGAACCACATTAAACGTGACAATGACAATGTTTATGGCATATCTGCTATCCAAAGAGGATCTGCCGGGAAGGAATTTTATTTCTTTCTTCATTTTTTTCACGATGCTGTTTTCCGGTGGTATGGTTCCTTCCTATATTGTATGGAGTCAATATATGCATGTAGGTGACAGTCTGCTTGGATTAATATTCCCGAACCTGGCGCTGGGGGCATACAACGTGATCCTGATGAGGACTTACTTTACTACCAATGTGCCCAGGGATATTCTGGAGGCGGCTCAGATGGATTCCTGCAGTGAGCTGGGAATGCTTTTCAGGATAGCGATACCGCTTTCCAAGCCCATGATCTCTACGGTAGGTTTGTTTTCGGCATTGGCCTACTGGAACGACTGGATCAACGGATTATATTATCTGACCAGAAGAGGTGACCTCTACTCTATTCAGAATGTGCTTAATTCCATGATGAGTAATGTACAGTTCTTAAAGGAAAGCAGTATGAGCCTTAGCAATTCCCAGATTGCAACTCAGATTCCCACATCAGGAGTGAGGATGGCCATCGCGGTGATCGCTGTACTCCCGATCATGGTCATTTATCCTTTCTTTCAGAAAGCATTTATCAAGGGGATCGTGATCGGTGGTGTGAAGGGATAGGTGTGAAAATATGGATAAAATATCGATTTATACAAAAAACAAAAGATTCCCTGTAAGTGATTCCCTTTATGGCCTCTTTTTTGAGGATATCAACCGCTCCGGTGACGGTGGATTATATCCGGAGATGATACGGAACAGGGCGTTTGACGACAGCTTATATCCGGAGGATCTGATTCCGAAGGGGGATGATCTTACTAATACACAGGGGTGGCTGTTTGAATATCAGAGGGGTGAGGGGCAGAAGCGGTGGAAGGATCGTTTAGAGCCCACAGAGATTCCCGGGTGGTATGGAGAAAAGGCGGTTCTTACTCTCGATCTTGAAGATACCTTGAATGAGTTCAGGCAGGCAGCGCTTTCTGCCAGCTTTGAAAAAGGCGGACACATATGGAATGTTGGTTTTTGCGGAGTGCCTGTAAGGGCAGGTGAAGCCTGTCATATGTACTTTTTTGCAAAGGCAGAGACAGAAATTCCCATTGCTGTATCTATCTGTGTGGGAGAAAGAAGACTTTGCAGTAAAGAGCTCGTCATCCATACCGGGGGATATGTGCGCTATGATCTGACCATGGTTCCTGAGGGCACATCCAAAGAAGCCAGAGTGGACATCACGGCCTTGGCGGGTGGCAGTTTAAAACTGGGATTTATCTCTTTAATGCCTGTGGATACCTACTGTGGTCATGGGCTGCGCAGGGATCTGTGTGAAAAGCTGGAGGCTCTCCGCCCGGGTTTTCTCCGTTTTCCCGGGGGATGTATTGTAGAAGGCTTTTCAAAATCTACGGCACAGAGATTTAAACGGATGACAGGCCCGGTATGGGAAAGGCCCGGGGTGCTGAACCTGTGGGGATACCGCGCTACAGAAGGTCTTGGCTTCCATGAATATCTGCAGTTATGCGAGGATTTAAAGACAGATGCAATGTATGTGTGCAACTGTGGAATGACCTGTCAGGTGAGAGGGCCTGTTCTCATGGATGAAGGGGAGGAGCAGGAGCTTTTGGATGATGTGCTTTGTGCCCTGGAATACGCGCTGGGGGATAAGGAGACAACCTGGGGAGCTCTCCGTGCGAAGATGGGGCATCCGGAGCCCTTTGGAATGAAGTACCTGGAGATTGGAAACGAAAACAACGGGCCGGACTATGAGGAGCGCTATGAGCGTTTCCGTAAGGTAATATCCGCAAAATATCCGGAGCTGATCATTGTGGCAAATACTCACGTGGAGGAGGCAGGCCTGCCGCTTCATATTGCAGATGAGCATTTCTATAATAAGGCGGAATGGTTTGCGATGAACACCCATTTATATGATGAATATGACCGGAAGGGACCGGACATATTCGTGGGGGAGTTTGCGGTTGTGGCAGGTGATATCCGAACACTGTATACTGCAGTAGGCGAGGCCATGTTTATGGCAGGAATGGAAAGAAATCAGGATATTGTAAAGCTGGCGGCTTATGCTCCCTTATTCGAAAATGTAAATTATGCGGCATGGGAACCGAATCTGATCGCCTTTGACGGTCTGGATCATTATGCCATCCCTTCCTATTATGTATGGAAGCTGTTTGGGAACAACAAAGGAAAAACAGTAGTAGAGAGTACGACTGCCTGTGGGCAGATTTATGCACCTTATTTAAAAGGCGGTCCCTGCCTTTGCGGTTCGGAGGGAGTGCGTTTTAAAAATGCATTGTGGAGAGGGAAGCCTGTAGGAGTAGCCAGGGAAATATTCGGCAGTGTGCAGACACTTTCAGATAATAGCTTTACCACAGAGATTTTGCCTGACAGCCGGCAGGCTGAAAATGCCAGAAGGTTTGGTATGGAGGGCAGTGTGCTGGTAGTTCTTGGGGAAGATCAGACATCAAGAGAGGGCTGTTTTGAGATTGAATTGTTTGCAGAGCCTGGCAAGGAGCTGGGAGTGGGCATGTTTGCAATTCCGTACGGTAAGGGGAGAAACAGTGAGGACAGTCCATGGAATCTGTTCTCCGTGCAGCCCATCCGTTGGAAGATTACAGACGGGAGGAGCCGTCTGGTGGCTGATGTAGGTTTCCGTGAGCATGATCTGACAGACCCTGTAGATGTGGAGATTGAACCTGATGCATACCATGCATTTGCGATGGAGACGGACGGCAGGATGCTCTGGTGCTGCCTGGACGGCAGGAAGGTTATGGAGGCTGAGCTTCCGCATTATGATGAATTGCAGGCCGTTGTCACGGAAGATGAGGATACGGTTTTTGTGAAGCTTGTTAATATTTCACAGGAAGCGAAAGCGGTTGAGATCTGCCTGGATGTTGATGTATGCGATGCGTATCAGGCAGATGTGATTTCCGGAAATCCCGGTGATAAAAATACTTTGGAGGAACCGGAGAAGGTAAAGGAGCATCAGGTGAAAGGCAGCGGTGCAGGCAGGCAATTTATTTATGAAGCTCCCGCTTTATCTGTGAATGTTTTGAGATTAAAGAAAGGATAGAAAAATAATGATCAATGACAGTAAACTAATCCATGATTCCCTTTATGGTCCCAATGGCGGGCATGTGCCGAAGGAGGGCGGGAGCTGTTCTATTCTTTTGAAAAAAAGATACAGCAGCGTAGTATATTGCCCGGGGGAGCCTTATGAAGGGCAAAGAGGGCCCGGTTCCATGTATCCCAGATGTATCTGCCTAGAACACAATGGGGAGAAAAACGGGACTCTTCTGGCAACGATGGAATATTATAACACGCAGACAACTCCGGTTTTTCCTGTTTATGAAAGCACTGATGATGCCCATAGCTGGCACTACTTAAGCTGTGTTGAGGATACTCAGCTTGGGTGGGGATGCCGTTTCCAGCCTCATCTGTTTGAGTTGCCCTGCGATATGGGAACTTTGAAGGAAGGAACGATCCTCTGTGCAGGCAATATTATTCCCAAGGATATGAGCCTTACAGTCCTTCATATGTATAAGAGCGAGGATGCGGGAAAGACATGGGAGTTTGTCAGCGAAATCGTCAGAGGAGAAGAGGACGGGAAACACAGGATGGGCCTTCCTGTGTGGGAACCCTTCCTGCTGCAGTCTCCTGATGGAAAGCTGTTTTGCTATTACTCTGATGAAAGATACAAGGATCACGGAAATTATAACCAGCTTCTGGCACACAAGGTATCGGAGGATGGGGGATATACCTGGAGCGAGGAAAAGATCGATGTTGCATTTCCTGACGGGAATCTACGTCCCGGTATGCCTATTGTAGCCTATCTGCCAAACGGGAAGTTCATCATGGTTTATGAGATGGTGAATCAGGACAGGATCCCTGTGTATTTCCGTATTTCCGATTCCATGGATGACTGGGGGGATCCGGATTTCATGGGCAGCCCCGTTGTGGCTGTAGACGGAAGCTTTCTGACCGGCACGCCTTATGTGACATGGATTGATAAGGGTGGGGAGAATGGAACTATTCTGGTGACGGGAAGAGGGTTTTCCCATATTTTTGCTAACTCCGAGATGGGGATGGGGTTCTGGGAAAAGATGGAGAGTCTGATCCCGATCGACAATAACTACGATTATACCGGCTATAGTCAATGTATCCTCCCGCTGAAGGGCGGAAGCCGGATCCTGAATTTAAGTCCCTGCCAGATTTCAAACAGACAGGCTCTGATCGAGGCGGCTGTTGCAGATGTTTATGTACGTTCATAACAGCCGGGGCAAACAGAAAATACGATAAATTTGTCAGAAAATGAATATTTTCACAGGAGCCGGAATTGTAGAATAGAGACAAATAAAGCAAAGGAGTGAATGATATGAAAAAGAGATTGCTATCACTTATCCTTGCCATAGCAATGGTAGGGACCCTGGTGGGATGCGGATCCGGCGCCGGAGAGGAATCTTCAGCAACGGGCAATGATTCACAGACTGCCGAATCTTCGGAGGCTTCAGATGCAGAGGATACAGATGGTGCAGAGGATGCCTCCCAGGAAACCGGGACTGCGGGAGGATTCGTGCCTGCGGAAAACCCTGACGACTGGCCGGTTATTACGGTACAGGCCGCCGTGTTGAGTAACATGCCGGATGAGGCGTTGATCGAAGAGAAACTGAATGAATATCTGGTTTCCATCAATGCGGGCGTGAAGGTGGATATCATACAGACAGTTTTCGGGGAACTCGCTACACAGCTTACCCTGATGTTATCTGACAATCAGAATCCTCTGGATCTGTTCTGTTGGAGAGTGTATTCTTCTGTAGACGGTTGCGTGAAGAATGAGCAGTGTATTCCTCTTGACCCGTATCTGGAAGAGTATGCCGATATGTGGGAGTCCTATCCTGAAGAGGTATTAAAGACACAGCAGCTCAACGGCGTGCAGTATGCGGTTCCGGCGGTAGACAGCTATGCTACCTTTGAAACCTATCTGCTGAGGAAGGATGTTGCAGAGGATCTCGGGATTGCTGATCGTGACGGTGAACGTATTACTTTGGAAGAGATGACCCAGATCATGAAGGACGCCAAGGCCATCCATCCGGAATATGCCTACATGATCAACACCAACAATGAACTGGTTCTTGACATTGATGCTTTGGGTAACGGCAACTGGCTTGGCGTACTAATGAACCGTGGTGTGGATAACACAGAGATCGTAAACTTATATGAAACCGATGAATGGCGTGATTACTGTTATCTTATGAAGGACTGGAATGAGTCCGGCCTGATGATGGACGATCCCTTAAACAATGAACTGACCTTTACCCAGTATAATAACGGGGTGGCAGCAGGTTGTTATATGGGCGGGTATAGTGTAGATTATATAAGAGCCCTGAATGCAAGCAGTCCTTACGACAGAGTATATTTTCCTCTGACGGATCTTTCCGGCGTATCCGCTTCCGTATTGGGCGGCTGGATGATCTCCAGTGTCTGCAAGAATCCTGATGCTGCTATGAAGCTTTTGTATCTGATGGCCACAGATGAAACAGTGGCGCGGTTTTTCATCCTTGGTGTAGAGGGACATAACTATACCGTGGCGGAAAATGGGACTGCCCGTTATCCGGAAGGAGTTGACGTTACAAATCAGACATGGCAGTCTGACGCACCCTGGTTTTACCCGAACCAGTGCTTAAGTCTTCCTTTACAGACAGATATGACTACCTATTATTCTGACATGCTGGATGCGCCTAAAAATGCAAAGTTCTCAGATGCCATGGGCTTTACCTTTGACAGTGCCCCGGTTTATGACCAGATGGCGGCGTGTACGTCAGTAGTTGCAGAGTATAGAGATGCTTTGTTATATGGTTTGGTTGATGTGGATTCTTATCTGGAAGAGTTCAATTCAGAGCTTAAAGCTGCCGGAATCGACGAGATTATTGCGGAAGAGCAAAAGCAGTTTGACGCATGGCTTGCAGCGCAGTAAGCGGCAGAAGATAACAGAGTGAATAGATGCTGCCGGCTTTTATAGCCGGCAGCATTTCCATTATAAAAAGGAAAGGGGAGCAGATGATGGAAAATTTACAGGTAACAATAGAATCAGGGAAACTGCAGGGGATCCACGGATGGGATCCGAGAGTAGCGGTATTTAAGGGGATACCCTATGCAGCCCCTCCGGTAGGGGAGCAGCGCTGGAAGGCGCC
>CANDAG010000045.1 GCA_947382625.1 uncultured Lachnospiraceae bacterium | reverse complement strand
GCAGGGCATCCTGGAGGAGGCGCTGGAGCAGTATTTTGAGGGGAAGGGGGCATGAGGATGGTTGCGGCCATAAGGTATTACAATGTGTGGTTTTACCTGGTGCTCTGGGACGAGAGGGAGCGCAGGTGGTTCTCCTTCCTGGAGGGGCGGATCGATGCCGGGGAGCGGATGGCCATGAAGGATATTTACGTGTGGTGCGCCGGCCACGGGATAAGGTACAGGAGAAGGTTCTGTTACAGGCCGGACTTCCCGGTCACGGCGAACCTCTGGAACCTTTATTCCTACCTGCGGGGGAGGATCGACATGGGGCGCATGGGAAGGGGGACTGCGGATGTTTAGCACGGAGGAGCTGGAGTCCCTGGACCGTTCGTATTTTTCGGTCATCTGCGCGGATGCGTATGACGTGACCATCATGTCGAAGAATACCGGGCATGTCTGGTACATCCACAACCCGGAGTACCCAGAGCCGGGCAACTGCATCATATTCCACAAGCACCGGGTTTCAGATCAATATCATACGCATGGACGCAGTGATACGCTGGGAAGGGCAATAAGAAGCATCAAGTCTCATGATCAATTCCAATTAAATGGGCGCAGATATGTCAGAAAAAAGTGTTAAAGTAAGAGCGGTAACATCCAGGTGTTACCGCTCCATTTCTGTTCTGTTTATGAATGTTTGCTTTTTTCATATTATATGACGCGCTTTAAAGCACCGTCAGATTCAATGAAGCCGCACTCTCCGAAGTCTGTTTCATCGGCACCCATAAATTTTCCGCTTAGATTGTAGACAACGGCAGTAATGTTTCCTTCTGGATGGGGGCGTTCATAATCCCAATCTTCCGTGTAGTTTGATACATAGAGGATTGTAAGGAACACATTGCAGGAGTTAAGAACATAATAAGCGGTGCAGTTTTGTTTTTTCTCAAAATGCTTGACATTGTTCTCTAAATCGGGTCTATCTGACAGGCTTATTACGCTAATAGGAGAGCTGGGGAAGAATTCGATGGATAGCGGAATTTTACCAGTCTCGAAATCTGATATAGCAGTTTTGTCTATGCCGAACAGCTCATGGAGCATATGGAGGCGCTTTAGGGCTTCTTTTCTTTGATTATCTTTGTCGTTCATGGTCATTCTCCTTATATAAGTGGCAGCGCCGCCGATTGAGACGGCGCTACAGATAGATGGTTAGTCAATATAATCGTGGTAGTAGTTGATGTATTCAACAGTATAGGACTTCATTCTGTCGTCATCGAGGTTGAGATACTTCTGGATCTCATTCACCTCATACTGAAGGTTAAGCAGGGCACCAAGGATGTACAGCGTCTTGTCTTCAAGGCTGTGGAGCTTGTTCATCAGCTCTTCCATCTCGGCACTGAGTTCCATGCTTTCTTTTGAACCAAAGCTATCAGGACTCATAGAAAGCTTGTCCTGATTCACCTCGTCAAACGAAACGCTTTCGTACTCCTCAGCTTCGGAAGGAAAGATTTCTTCCGGGTGATCTGCGAAGGGACACCTTTTGCAGGAATTTGTGAAGGGGCACATGATTTTCTTTGTGCGCTTCTTATTCCAGATGCGGCAGCGATGAGCTCTTCTGTATTCGCCTTTTTCTCTCTCAAAATCTCTGTTAATGGGAGCTGCTTGATTTGCGGGAATTTCAAGCGCGTAATATAGCTTAAGCTCACCGGTTTCCGACCAGAAGAATCCTGTTCCCAAGATGCGCTGATCCTTGTCCTTGTCTACTGTGGCAACTACACCGGGGATGAGCGGAACCTGAACGATTTTATATCCCTTGCGTGCCTTGTAGATGCTGGCCTTCTTGGCTTTCTGTGCGTTTACTGCGTTTGCGATTGCTTGTGCTGCTTGTTCCTGTAACATAACCTTGTCCTCCTTTTTTTGTCTTCTGAAGTGCTGTTTGAGACTGTTTTCTGAGCTTCAGAAGCGGAGAGGACTCGGTTATGCGGCAAAAAAAGAGCGCACTGACCTACCCTGAGTTGGGAAGAGGAATCCTCTTGCCGCTTCTCTGGTTCAGGTCAGGGTGCTCAACCGCTGACGTGATATTTTGTTCAGTTCCTCTATCAGACGGAGCGTTCCGGATTTAACGTCTGATAGGATCCCTGGAGCCGACCTTGGTGCTGGTCGTTTTCTTGTTCTAAAAGTCTTGGGATATTTTTTTATCCCGGTGGTGGCATCGCCTTCTCTTGTGTTAAAAAAGAAATACTTAGCGTTTACATTAAGTAATATAGGACAATTTCTTGGTTTTTCCCAATCTTGGGAAGTTAGAAATGGCTTAAAAACCGCATAAAAAAAGGCGTTTCCGATTGTGGGGGGTAGGGAGGAAAGAGAGGATTTTACAGGGGTGTAGACCTCTAACTTGCCGAGTTAGAGAAAATTTTATAAAAATGAAATTAAGGATAATTATTTGTATAAAAATAATTGCAATTGTAATGACTTTGTGGTAGACTCATATTAGGATGGGTTCAGTTTATTTGTAGGAGGAAATAGGATGGTTGATGAAAAAAAGAGCATAACTCCAATGGAGCATTACAATATGACAGATTTTTTGAAGGGACAGGCTTCAAAGATTATAACTTCTATCTCTGAAGGAGATACATCTGGATTTGTCTTAAAGAATGGAAAGCCATTAGCTGTAATTATATCGAACGAGAGGTATGAGAGGCTTCTTAAGGCCGGGATAGACATTAACGAATACTGATAAGGGAGAAAAAATATGCCAGAAAACAAATTTACCCAAGTGATGATGGATGACAATACGATTGATGCAAAGAAGGAGATTGATATGGTCTTCTCTATTGCCAGTACACTTAGGGGGCCATATAAACCTGAAAGATATAAGGATGTTATCATTCCGATGATTATACTGCGTCGTCTGGAATGTGCTCTTGTCAAAACGAAGAAGGCTGTGGTTGATGTATATGAGAAAAATCCAAAGGTACCGGCACAGCTGTTGTGTAAAAAATCCGGATACCAGTTTTATAATACCTGTGCTTTTAATCTGAAGAATCTATTGACAGAAGCACCGGCAATCGTGGAGAATTTGACTTTTTACATTGATTCCTTCTCACCAAATGTGCAGTCTATTTTTGAGGAATTAAAATTCAAGGAAGAGATAAAGAATCTTGATAAGAGCAATAGATTGCTGGGAGTTGTAAAGAAGTTTTCAGAGTTAAATCTTGATCCTGATACGGTTGATAACCATAAAATGGGTTATATGTTTGAAGAGATTATCAGGAAATTCTCTGAAAATGCTGAGGCTGGTGATCACTATACACCGCGGGAGGTCATAAGACTATTAACAAGTATCCTTCTTGCTGAAGGCTGTAGTGATGTTTTCTCCGAAGGTAGGGAAGTGACTGTGCTTGATATGGCTTGCGGAACCGGAGGGATGCTTTCCTCTGCAAATGATTTTATTGTGCGAATGAATCCTGATGCAAATGTAAGGCTGTTTGGGCAGGAAAACAATCCGGAATCTCATGCTATATGCTTGGCGGATATGCTCATAAAAGGGCAGCCGGCAGATAATATCAGGTTGGCAGACACGATGAAAACAGACTGCTTTGATGATACAAGCATGAGATTTGTTATCGCCAATCCGCCTTTTGGTCAGGCTTGGGGAGGGAAGGATGCAGGAGACGGCGTAGAGAAGGCTGTTAGAGATGAGCATAAGGCCAAAGAGCATCCAAGCAGATTTATGGCAGGTCTTCCGGCTACAGGTGATATGCAGCTTCTGTTTATGCAGCATGCTGTCTACAAGTTGCAAGATGGCGTGGGCCGTGCCGCTATTATTTCTAACGGATCCCCGTTGTTTTCCGGAAACACAACAAGCGGTGAAAGTCAGATCAGAAGATACCTATTGGAGAATGATTTGATAGAAGCAATTGTCGGACTGCCTTCTCAGCTTTTTTATAACACCGATATTGCCATTTATGCGTTTATTCTGTCCAAAGGGAAGCGCAGGGAACGGAAAGGGAAGGTTCAGTTTATCAATGCTACAGATATGTGGACTCCTCTGAAAAGAAGCCTTGGTAAAAAAAGGCGTGAAATTTCTAAGGGCCAGATAAAACTTATCACTGAGGTTTATGCAGACTTTGTTCCATGCAAGAAAATGCTGTGGTGTGAAAAGCGTAAACAGGAATGTACAATAGAAAGCAGAATCTTTGACCGTGAAGAATTCCTGTATAAAGAGTGGTCTGTTTATCAGCCTCTGCAGCGAAAGGGCGTTATAAACGATGAATCTATAGAATCTCTTCGCACGAGTGCATATTTTACAGCCAATACAAATGTATTCAATGAAGCTAAGTTTGAAGAGTTGGAGCGGATAGAGCCTCGCAGTGCAAAAGACGATAAAGCATATAAGAAGCAAATTAAGGGGAAGAAGTTCACAGAGGATGTAATTGCTGCATTGAAGAAGCAGAAGTCAGACAAGATTTATAAGGACTTCTCAAAATTTACGGAGGCCTTGAAAAAGATACTTGCCGATATTGATGGTATGTCAGTATCTCGTTTAAACGGTATTGCTATGGAACTTTCGATAATGGATAAGACGGCTGTTGTTCAAAAGGATAAAAAGGGTAATGTATTACTTGATCCAACTACAAAAGATACAGAGATTATCAAGCTAAATCAAAGTGCCGAGGAGTATATGCAAGCCGAAGTGCTTCCGCATATTCCAGATGCAGTATATATGTATGAATTTGACGAGAATAAGGCAGAGAGTGCCGCTAACAAAGAAAAACTCGGTGCCGAATTTCCATTTACTCGTTATTTCTATGAGTATCACGAACCGGAGAAAGCAGATGACTTATTGGCGCAATTTATGGAAATTGAAAAAATGTTAACCATAAAGGTCAAAAGTTTGCAGCGAGGTGAGCAAAGTGATGGAGAAAATGAAAGATAGTGGTATGCAATGGATTGGTGAAATACCGGACAGTTGGAATACTAAACGTATAAAGTATATGGCAAACCTTAAAGGGAGAATTGGCTGGCAAGGATTAACCTCTGATGAATATCAAGATGACGGAGCCTATTTGATAACAGGAATTGATTTCCTGAAAGGAGGCATTGATTGGGAAAACTGTGTCCACGTACCCATGAAGCGTTGGGGAGAAGCTAAAGATATTCAAATTCAAAACGGGGATCTGCTTATTACAAAGGATGGCACTATTGGAAAAGTGGCGATTGTATCTGATATGCCGGGTGAGACTTCTTTGAATAGTGGTGTTCTCAGGATTATGCCAATTAATGGATATAGTAGCCGATTCCTTTATTGGGTTCTTCAGTCGGAGGAATTCTGGAATTGGTTTAATTATAAGAATTCTGGAAATAGTACGATAATCCATTTATACCAGGGAGATTTTGCAGAGTTTGTTTATGCATTTCCAAATTTTACACATCAGGAGACTATTGCCGATTATCTGGATGAATACTGTGCCAAATGTGACAGTATTATTGAGGATCTTGAAAGTCAGATTGAAGTGCTTGAGAAGTATAGAATGTCACTCATAACAGAATCTGTTACTAAGGGTCTGGATAAATCTGTCCAATTTAAGGACAGCGGTGTGCCTGCGATAGGATATATCCCGAACACATGGAGCGTGAGCAGGGTGAAATATTTGGTTGACCAAAACCATCCATACCCAATTGGGGATGGCGATCACGGAATGATTAAGGCAGATGATTATTTAACAGAGGGGATTCCATATATTCGCGTGTTAAATCTTACATGGGGGTATGGGCTTAATATGGACAAGGTTGTCTATATTTCAGACGAAATGAACAGCTTAATCAAAAACAGTGAATTAAGACCTGATGATTTATTGATTGCTAAAACTGGGGCAACAATTGGTAAAACTGCGATTGTTCCCGATTGTATACCGATTAGTAATACTACATCTCACGTAGGAAAAATTACTTTGCCGAATACTCGACATCCGGATTATTTCTATTATGTGCTGACATCATCTGTGATTCAATCTCAGATCCAGGATTTGTCAGCCATGCAGAGTACACGGCCAGAGCTTGGAATTGAGGGGCTTAAAAATCTTTATGTGATGGTTCCTCCGCTGAAAGAACAGCAGAAAATCGCATCCTATTTAGATGACCGTGTAGAAGAAGTGAATCATATTTTGAAAGATAAACAAAAGCAATTGGAAAAAATTACGGCCTATAAATCTTCGGTGATATTTGAGTATGTCACCGGAAAGAAACGGGTAAAGGAGGTTAGTGGAAATGCCAATTAGAGCAAGTCAGTTAAAGGAAAAGGAGGACTATCAAAAGCTTATACTGGAACGCCTGAGCGATGATAACGGATTCCGTATTCGCCCAAACACGGAGTATAAGCCTGGTCTTGCTATGGACACAGAGATTCTGCTTGAATTTTTGGAAGATACCCAGCACGATATGATGGAGCAGCTCCGCCGTATGTATAAAGACCATACTGAAGAAACCATCATCAATTATGTCAACTCAGAAATTAATAAGGAAAGCCGTGGTTTGATTGATGTTATCAAGCATGGTGTTGAATTTGATAATGGTGTCAGTTTAAAACTTATGTACAGGAAGCCGGACAGTACTATTAATACGCAGGCGGTGGAGAATTATGGGAAAAACATTTTTTCAGTCATGGAAGAAGTTAACCACAAGGCAGATGAAAGAGTTGATCTGGTTCTGTTTTTGAATGGGTTGGCAATTTTTGCCGTTGAGCTTAAGTGTAATACTTCCGGGCAGAGCTATGAAGATGCATTAAAGCAATATAAAGAGCAAAGAGATCCGTCTACAAGATTGTTTAAGACAAGGGTGGGGGTTTTTGCCGCCTTTGCAATGGATTTGAACGAAGTATATTTTACGACAGAGCTTAAAGGGCTGGATACATTCTTTAATCCTTTCAACATTGGGGAAAATTTTGGAAAGGGAAATCCACATAATAAGGAATCAGGAATCAATGTTTCCTATATGTGGGAAAAAATCTGGAAAAAAGACAATATTCTTTTCTTGATCGAAAGGTTCATCTACATCAAGAAAAAAGAGCGCAAGAATGCTGATACCGGCAAGACCACAAAGTCGAAGGAACTAATATTCCCGCGGTTCCACCAGTTGCGTGCTGTTGAACGAGTAATGGATGATGTCATTATCAATCATACATCATGTAATTATCTTATTGAGCACTCAGCAGGAAGTGGAAAGACGGAAACAATATCATGGTTAGCTCATATTTTGGCGACTGTTCATGATGAAGGGAATGTCAATATTTTTGATACAATCCTTGTTATTACGGATCGTATTGTTGTTGACCGGCAGCTCCAAGAAGCAATCCTGGGGATTGAGCATAAGAGTGGTCAGGTTAAAGTGATGGATGATAAATGCGATTCGGAGGATCTTGCTATAGCACTCGGTGGCAATACAAAGATTATTGTCACTACAATCCATAAGTTTTACTATATCCTTGGGAATAATCTGCTTGGGGATCTTAAGAACAAGAAATTTGCAGTTCTTATAGATGAGGCACATTCCTCTACGGAGGGAACTTATATGCAGTCCGTTACTACAGTACTAACGGCTGAGGGAGAAGAGGATCCTGAAGAGGCAGATAAAACTGAAGAAGATAAGATGATTGAAGAAATTCAGAAGAGCGGAAAGCAGGTTAATGTTTCGATGATTGCTTTTACTGCAACGCCTAAACCTGATACTATCCAGCTGTTCGGCACGCTTAATTCCCAAGGGAAAAAGGAGTCGTTTGATCTTTATTCAATGAAGCAGGCGATAGAGGAGGGGTATATTCTTAATGTGCTGGATAATTATGTGACATGGAAGACATACTGCCATATCAATAAAGCTATTGAAGATGATCCTGAGCTTCAGTCGATTACAGCTAAAAGAAAAATGGCTCGCTTTATAGATCTTCATGACACTAATATTGCGCAGAAGGTGGAAATCATAATAGAACATTTTCGCGCAAATGTCGCAGGATGCCTGGGCGGAAGGGCAAAGGCTATGGTTATCACATCATCCCGCGATGCTGCGGTTAAATACCGTCAAGAGTTTGAACATTACATAAAAGCTAAGGGTTACGAGGGAATAAAGGCTCTGGTTGCTTTCTCTGGGAAAGTGAAAGTGGGCGATCAGGACTATACAGAAGTCAGCATGAACGGCATTAAGGAAGACGAGTTGCGGTATGAGTTTGATCGGAGCTGCTACCAGGTACTAATAGTGGCTGATAAGTACCAGACAGGGTTTGACCAACCTAAGTTGGTTGCCATGTATGTGGATAAGAGACTTAAGGGTGTAGCAGCTGTGCAGACGTTGTCTCGGCTCAATCGTGTGTGCCCGCCGTATGATAAGACTACGTTCGTGTTGGATTTCAAGAATAAATATGAGGATATAAAAAAGGCGTTTGAGCCTTACTATAAGGATACGATTTTGTTTCAGACAATTTCACCTTCAGATATCCGGGAGCTGGATAAGGAAATTGATGAATATGAATTCCTTGATGCAGATGATATTGATGAATTTAACGGGTATCTTTATCAGCCAAAACGCTCGTCAAGGGATAAGCAGCGCATGTGGTCACTGCTGGACAAGTCTTTAAAATTGATAAATAAGCGTCCGGATGTTGAACAGCTTGAAATAAAGAGAAATGTGCATAAGTTTTTAAAGGGGTACTGTTTCTTAATTCAGGCTACGGCGTATGAAAATGTAGAGCTACATAAGAGGTACAATTTCCTGTCTTATTTGGTTAAAGAGATCAATCCTGGCGGGGGCGGTAACAATTTTGATATCGCAGATAAGATAACAGTAAGCGGATTCCGTCAGAAAAAAATGGAAGAGCATAAAGGGGAAGAGATTGAATCCAAGCCGGAGGTAAAAATTAAGAAGCCTGTTGCCATAACAGTTGAAGAGCAGCAAAAGAAGAAACTTTCTGAAATAATCGATGAGGTTAATGCTCTTTATGATAAAGATTATGAGCCGGATTTTACGACAAAGGCGGCAATGCAAATAAGGGATCTGCTTCTCAAAAATGAAGAACTTAAGGAACGCTTAAAGAAGAGCGCAAAAAATAATACCATAGACGAATTCAGGTTTACATATGATGATTGTGTCCAGGATGCTCTTGTTGAGGGGTATGACCTGAATGTAGATTTTTATACTTTGCTGCTGAATAATGAGGAGGTACGCTCAAAGTTTACAAATGTGTTTTTGCAAGAGATTTATAAGATTTTAAAAGAAGAGAAAGATGGAGATTGACAGAGGTGGAATAAGTGATTTTAACGAAGAATGCAAACCCGTTTCTGCCTTATATAGATGATTTTGATAGAGAAGCGGAAATATTTCTTGCGAAATACGGTTTTGAGGATGCAATTGATACCCCAAGAAGAATACCTATTTATGAAATCGCTACAAAACTCATGTCCTTGGAAGTCATACAGACTGAGTGTTTGTCTTGCGATGACAGTGTGCAAGGTGCTATAACATTTTCGGGAGGTATGATTGAGGTTTATGATGTTGATACGAAAGAGTTTATGGGGTATGAGGTTACGGAGCCAGCCATTTTTGTAGATTCTGGAATCAATAATGAAGGCAGAATCAACAATACAATAGCGCATGAATGCTTTCATTGGTATAAGCATAGAAAGTATTTTATCTTTGAACGTGCCCATAACAATGGTGCACAGTTTGGTATAAAATGTGATGCTCGTACTATAAGTGGATCAGATTATAAAAACTGGTCGGACATGGAAAGGATGGAGTGGCAGGCTCGGAAGATGGCTCCGAGGATATTAATGCCGCTCAAGGCTGCAATCAAAAAAGTTGAGGAGCTGTTTCTAAAATATGAGAATCAAGGAATCAGCAGAACAATGGCTCTTGGCAGCGTCATAAAAGAGTTTGCGGATTTTTTTGATGTATCGGCTGAATCGGCGGGAATCAGGATACGAGAGATAGGATATCTGGATGTAAGTGTAGCTGAGTTTTCTGTAACACAGGATGTTTTTTACAAAACAGAGCCGCAACAAAGGATTGAGAGACGTGAGTCAAGGGCAGTACAGCATCAACAGATTATATCTCTGGAAGAGGCTCTAAAGATATACATGGAAGATGACTTCTTCAGGCAGGCTTTAGATACTGGAGAATTTCGTTATGCAGATGGCTTCTTCGCATTAAAAAGTAGTACAGTCCGGCTTATTGATGAGCCGGAAGCACATTTGACAGAGTATGCGAAAGCCCATCTTCATGAAAGCGTTTTAGACTTTACAACTAAGTTTGTTGGCGTTACGTATTTGATGCACGGATCTGATTCTCATATGATGTATCGTAAAGATACTGAATATGAAAAAAAGACAACGTTGGATGCTAACACTCAAAATACTGAGCTGTTTAATAAGGCGAAAGAATTGGAGAAAATCATCGGCAGATCCGTCCGCACTCACCAAACAGCAAATGAATTATTGACAGCCTATATGAATGTGGAAGGATGGGATAAGGTAAAATTTAGCCATCGGACAGGATTGAATGATATGGCCTTTTCAAGGCTGAAAAAGAAAGATTATAGGTTCAAAAAGGAACAGCTGATTTCAATGGGTGTGGGCTTACAGATAGAACTTCATGAAATGGAGGAAGTTCTTGATAGGGCAGGGTTGTCATTTAGCAAGTCTGATCCGGTTGATTTGGCTTATAGCTTTCTGTTTACTGGATACAGAGGTAAAGATATTGAAAGCTGTAATGCATTGCTTCAGAAGACAAGTATGGATTTGCAGCTTAAAAAACCTATCCCTTTACTCGGATCACATGAACGGGAATAGTAAAAGTGCTGGGAGGTGTAGTATCCCAGCACTTTTGCTTGTTTTTCAGTCTTTGCGATAAAATTCTGTACTGTAGCCATCGGCTTTTAAGTTGATACCGGGGAGCCATGGGGGAGCCTGTCCCATGAGGGTGCAGATGTCCTGGTGGTTTATGTCCAGCGGGCACTCTATGATTACTTCATCGTGGACATGGCCGACGATGAACATATCCGAGAGGTTCCGGATGGCGTGGCAAAGAAGGTCGCGGGCGATGGCCTGGACGATATTCTCCACAAATTTAGGACCGTAGCTTTCGATGCGGCACCAATGTTTCTGCCTGTCTGTGCCCATGTAGCTGACGGATTCGCCGCCGAACTGGTTTATGCACATCTGAGGCTTCACATAAGAGAGCCTGCGTCCGGAGGGGAGCCATATGAAGAGCATGCCGGATACCCACTCGAAGGAGACGCAGCCTATGGATGACTTCAGGTGCAGCTTGACAGCTTTTTTTACGGCGGCATCCACATCCCACCAGTACTTGGTGATTTTGGGGTTGGATTCGCGCCATTTATCAACGATTGGCTGAAGCTCTTCTTCTGTCAGTCCCTGATCCAGAGCACCCATAGCTTTCATCGCACCGACTCCGCCGCCGTATCCGAGAGCGAGTTCTGCAACCTTTCCCTTCTGTCTTAAATGAGAGTTTCTGCCATTTTTTTTGACTGGAACATGGAACATCTGAGATGCGGATGCACAATAAATATCGCCGTTATCAGCAAAAACCTTGATACGCCACTGCTCGCCTGCAAGGTAAGATAGGATTCTGGCTTCTATAGCACTGAAATCCGAAACAATATACTTGTAGCCCGGCTTTGGAATCAGGGCGGTGCGGATAAGCTCTGACAGCACACCAGGAACATTACCGTATAGGAGGTGAAGCATCTCATAGTCACCGGCTTTGACCAGATTACGTGCTTCTTTGAGATCTGGAAGATGGTTCTGTGGAAGGTTCTGTAGTTGTATATTGCGCCCGGCGAAACGGCCTGTTCTGGAAGCCCCATAGAATTGGAAGAGCCCGCGGCACCGGCCATCATTGCAGATGGAATTCTGCATGGCCTGATACTTTTTGACGCTGGATTTTGCTATCTTCTGCCTGAGCCTGAGGACATCTGCTATATCCCCAGACACTTCTTCGATGAGGGCTTTTACTTCTTTCTTCCCCAGGCTCTCGACATTTAGTCCCTTGTTTTTCAGCCATGCTTTCAGCTGTGCAGGGCTGTTGGGGTTTTCCAGACCTGTCTTATCAATGATTTCCTGGGCAAGGGTATTATGTGAAATCTGGTCTAATTCAATGGCGTTGGTGACGACTGCCGGATCTACAAGGATGCCCCTGTCATTTATTTTTTCATTCATGTGGTATTCTTCCCAGACAAAATCCGGGACAGGATAGTTTTTCAGCCGCTTGATGATTGACAGTTCCACATCTACATCAATGTAGTTATATCGCTTGAATTCCTCCCATTTTTCGGGATAATCCTGAGGGAGATTTCTTGTGCGCATTCCGTTGGACTTTGTAGGCTTTACCGGCTTGCAGAAGAGCCTTATTCCTTCCTTGCCGGACTTGAGCTTCTGCTGCTTGAAGCCGAGGACCTGTCCGATGGATTCAAGGGAAAGAGGAAGTCCGTTGTAGGCGGCAAGCGTCATGGAGCATCTCCAGGATATTGGATTGAAGTAATTGCCGACGGTATCGTCCGGGGATCCATATGAGCGGAAATACTGGGGATATTTTTTCCTGATCCAGACTGACAGGCATATGCGCTCGAAGGCAGCATTGTGTGCCCATTTTATTACATTCTCTGATACGATGGCTTGTATGATTTCATCAGGGACTGTATCGCCGGATGCTATATCATATACTGTATACGGTTCTCCGTTTACGAAAACTGTTATGAGAAGGATTTCAAAGACAGGTGATTCTGCGTAACGGTAGACTCCGTTTTTAATGTCTCTGTCGCTGTATGTCTCTATATCCAGCTCAAGAGTTATAATATTTGTCATATTTTGCCCTTTCCTATAGAAATGAAAGAGGGAGCGGCATGTCTACCTGCCGCTCCTTCCCGTTTGATTAATGGTTACTGCAGAAAGCTGTCATCATCGTCATCGTTGCCTTCTGAGAAGATATCGGCTGTGATGTTAGCTCCCCCAAGATGCTCGCCATCGCGAAGCTTCTGAAGCCCCTCGAATCCGCAGGCAATGCCTTTGGAACCATGTGTATTGTAGGCATAGAAATTGACGACTGCCTTGCCGTAGATTCCGCTGTAAAGTTCAGAGGAATCTATAATCTCATTGCCGTTGGCATCCCACGCCTTGGGTTTCTTGTCGCTGTTCGCATTCATGAACCAGCTGTTTGCATACACCGGGTCATCGGGACGGTCCGTATCGCCGTCGCGAAGGGGTGTCTTCAGCGAAGAAAGCGGGGGTACGGTCTTGCCGTTGCCCTTGAGCTTGCTCTGTCCTTCCTCGTATGCGGCCTTGACGGCAGCTTCGATCTTGGCCTTGGTGATGGCATCGCTCTTCGGGATGATGAGGGATGCGCTGTACTTCAGCCTTGTGCCGTCCTGTGTAGGCTTCGGCTCATTTGCGTTCAGATAGCTGAACCGCGTGTTTTTACCTGTAACTACTTCTGTCGGTCTTAACATGATTTTACCTCCTGTTTGTCATTAAGATCGTCGATTGTAACGTTGCTGTATTCCGGGCGCTTGTCATCGTCTGCAACAAGCACCGGCTTTCCTTTGGGCTTGTAGACCAGCCCTCCGAGAAGTTCATCAAATTTCTTCTTTCCGAGTTCCTTTGACATCGCCGTGATACCGAGAACCTTCCTTTCGTAAGGATCATAGCCGGCTTTTTCCACGACATCCGCTACTTTTGCTTCGTCTGTATACTTCCTTGTCGCGCGGCCTTCGACTACCTTGAAGCCTTTATACTTTCTGCCGCTCAGCGCCTGCTGAAGGACATATTCCTTAAGATCAGCCGCCCATCCCGCAAGACCTTCAACCCTGGGAAGAATCAGTGAGATTTCATCGTCTGTAAGTTCCGCCGGGTCTTCAAGTTCGTGTTTCATGAGCTCCATGTAGTAATCTGCCCTTTCCCTGCAGGTATCTTTGATCCTGCAGAAGATGCAGTGGTCGCCTGCTTTGTATTCGCCCTCGCCGGCGTATGCCAGTTTGGCAGCAGGCTTCAGGACCTCTTCCGCCCATTTCAGGAGATTTTCCGTTGAAATCTCCCAGGTATCGACGTTTTCACGCCTGGGCTGAAAGATGCTCAGCCTGATGCGCTGGATGCTGTAGAGGTTTCCGAATGTCTCAAGGACTCCGAGGCCGTAACACATGAGCTGTGTATTCTCTGCTGCTTTAACGGGGACTCCGATACCATATTTGAAGTCTATGATATGGGCTGTGCCGTCAGCGACAATGGTGCAGTCTCCGGTTCCGTATCCTTCCGGAACCCACTCTGAGAAATCCAGATGCTGTTCGATCCCGATATATGGATCTGGACAGCTTTTCTTTATGTCCTTGATGGATTCCATAACGAAGTCACGGTATCCTTCAGCGCATTCCCGCATTTCCTGATCGTACCAGGCAAGGTCTTCAGTTGGATCTCTTGACTTCCATTTAAGAGCTTTTTTTACAAGGTGCTCGCACAGACTATGGGCATCGGTGCCCTGCTGTGCATAAGGGCTCCCCCGGTCATCGGCTTCCGCATTGATTCGTGCGGACTTAGTGCATTTCGTCCAGCGAAAGCTGGATGAAGGGGAGCAAGGTGCATGTTTACTCATTCCCTATCGCCTCTGCTTCCTTTAAGATTTCTGCAAAATCCTCAGGATGCGACTCAAGATCTGACAGGCAGGATGCGTTGTGCCTGCTGAGGATTCCTTTGACTTCTGCTCTGTATCCATCGCCGGCTTTTGCCGCGAGAATGGTTCTGATATCCGTAAACTTAATCTCATCCGTTGGTGCGGCGGCTTCTCCCTTTACAGGTTTTGAAGCGGGCCTGGCTGCGGGTTCCGCAGTGTTTTCCGCTGCAGGGGTTTCAGCCGTTTCGCTCTTTTTTACTGTACTGTCCAGCGCTTCTGCTATTTCGGCTGCGGCTGAACTGAGTTTTCTGAAAGCGTCGACCAGCGCCGCATTATCTTTCTTTTTCATTGCGATTCTCCCTTCTTAAATAGATGAATTGTACCTGATGGTCTTTGTTTTGGTCTCTGGGCCTTGCATTTGGCCAGGAGATCTGACATCTTGTCATCCGATGCTGATATGACCTGTTTCTCATGTGTTGTCCTCCTGTATGCTTTCTTTGCCTTCATATGTCTTGGGATATAAATTTCTGGTTCCGATGAAGAGGATGTTTTCCTGCTTCAGAAGTCTTGGGATATTTTTTCTGGCTTCCTGAAGCAGCTCTCTTCCGTCTTTAAAAGTCTTGGGATATTTTTCTGCTTATGGGGATTGGCCGTGAAATCTATGTGCCGGAAATGTCAAAAAAGGGGTCGTGCTGATTTTTCTAAAATAAGGAAAGAATCCGTTTCAGTTGGTTTTGTAAAAAAATATCCCAAGACTTTTAGAGCGGGGATGAGTCCTGTTCGTCAGCAGAATCGAGGTGGTGAAGGTATAGATGAAAAGGACTGGGAAACGTAGCAGGAAGAAAAGGTATCTGAAGGAGGATGAATTTATATGAAGAAGGAAAAGAAGATCGTTCAGATTAACGGGATTCCGGTCATGGCGGAAAAAGAGAATGTCAGGAACGGTAAAGCCGCATTAACAGTATTTGCGGGATCCACAGGTTTTTGCGGCGGCGACCGCAGGGCAGGCGGGCGTACATATGTCTCTCTTGAGAACGCAGGTGCGACTGACATGATAGTGAACTTAGTAAAGGATAAGAATGGAAATGGTACGGGTTTTGAGATTGCAGCTTCAGGGGATGCTGAGCTGATGTCGATTGCCTATGTTCTGGCGGCAATGTCGGAAATGCTGATCAATACCATGACGGCGGGGGAGGAAGAATGATGGAGTTTACCTTATATCATGCAGACTGCTGTGGACAGGCTAAGAACACGCTTTATCCACATGCGGTGACGGTCAGGACTGCGGATGATTTGGCGGGTGTGGTTGCAAAGGACCATACCTGCGGGGAGTTCAAGGGATGCAGAAGAAGCAAGGCTAATTTTCTTGGATCGGATGTTGAGGCGCTGGATATTGATAATGACCATTCAGAAGCGCCGGATGAATGGATTACGCCGGAGGTATTTGCTGAAGAATTTGCTGATGTGGATTTTGCCATTGTGTTCAGCCGTCATCATAACAAGGAAAAGGACGGGAAGTCGGCAAGACCGAGATTTCACGTGTTCTTTCCTCATAAAAAGATGGCGGAGCTTTCTG
Organism: uncultured Lachnospiraceae bacterium; assembly: GCA_947382625.1. GTDB lineage: Bacteria > Bacillota > Clostridia > Lachnospirales > Lachnospiraceae > Suilimivivens. The sequence goes on along the minus strand of CANDAG010000045.1, from coordinate 12,144 downwards.
TAGTCGAGGAGCTTAAAAGGGCTGTTAATGCAGCGTTTCCTTTCTTTGACAGCAACTGTCTTGACGGTGCCCGTTTTCTTTATGGAAGCGCTGTAAAGCCTGAGGATATTGTCTGGCACGATGGGAAGATGGATATTGATGGTTATATCAGGAAGCTTGATGCCATGACCAATAGCCACTACACAATACCGCAGGGCAGAAGAAATGCAACAATGAGCCGTTTTGCCGGCAATGTGGTTAAGAGATTCGGCATAGGTGATGATGCAAAGAAGATTTTTATGGATGAGAACGAAAAATGTGATCCGCCGCTCTCCGGTAATGAGATGGAGAAAATCTGGGGGAGTGCCTGTAAGTTCGGAAAGATGGTGGCGCAGACTCCCGGATATGTGCCGCCGGGCATATATAACGGGGCACAGGCGGCAGATCCGGGTTCGCTGAAGCCTTCCGATTTCTCTGATATCGGCCAGGCTAAGGTTATATCGGCTGAGGAAGCTGATGAGCTTAAGTATAACCAGGCGACAGGCTATCTCTATTATAACGGCGTGAACTGGGAAGAGTCCATACCGGCAGCCGTGGGTGCCGTGGAGCGTTTCCTTGACCTTCAGCTTGCGTCTGCACAGAAGACGGTTTTCTTAGCAAAGCAGGCTCTTCTGAATTCCGGGCTTGGCGAAGCTGACATTTCAGGAAAGAAGCCGCCTAACGATGCGACGCCGGTACAGATAAGGCTCTTTATGGAATATATTGGAGCCCAGTCTTTTCAGGCGTTTGTGATGAAGCGCAGGGATATGAGATATGTAAATTCGGCTATGGAGGCAGCGAAGCCCATGCTTCATGTGAAGTATGGAGATCTTGATAAGGACGGGTTCCTTCTTAACACTGCAGAATCAACTTATGATCTCAGGTTGGGACTCATGGGAAAAATGAAGCATAGAAGCGCTGACTTTTGTACCAAAGTCACTTTATGCGAGCCTGGCGATAAGGGCAGGGACATCTGGGAGGATGCCCTGCGCAAGACATTCTGCAATGATGCTGAACTGGAAGAATATGTACAGATGGTATGCGGGCTTGCGGCGATTGGCAAGGTGTTTGTTGAAGCTCTGATTATCGCATATGGGGAAGGACGGAACGGGAAATCTACTTTCTTCAATACTGTGGCGAGGGTTCTGGGTTCATACAGCTGGTCCCTTTCCGCCGACGCCTTGGTGGTGGGGTGCAGAAGGAATGTCAAATGGGAGATTACAGAACTTAAAGGCAGGCGCTTTGTTATTGCCGCTGAGCTTGAAGAAGGGACACGCCTTTCAACTTCCATGCTGAAGCAGATTACGTCTACAGATGACATACAGGGTGAAAAGAAGTTCAAGGATCCGAGCCCTTTTACGCCGTCGCATACAACCATCCTGTTTACTAACCATTTGCCGAAAGTAGGGGCGATGGATCCTGGGACGTGGAGAAGGTTGATTGTAATTCCTTTTAATGCCGTGTTCCAGGATACGGGTGACACAAAGAATTATGCTGATTATCTTGTCGAAACAGCGGGGCCGGCTGTTTTGTCCTGGATTATCGAAGGTGCGGAGAAGGTTATTGCCTGTAATTATCATATCAAGCGTCCGAAAGTCGTCCAGGATGCCATTGATGCTTACAAGGAAGAAAATGACTGGATGTCGGCGTTTATGAATGATTGCTGTGAGGTTGACAGCACATACAAGGAAAAGGCCGGGGAACTTTATCAGGAATACAGGTCCTATTGCGACAGGGTAGGTGAATTTACGAGAAGCAACGCTGAGTTTTCCAACACATTGGAGACTCTTGGATTTGACAGGCGCAAGACGAACAAGGGTGTGATTTTCAGCGGAGTCAGGCTGAAGCCTGCCTTTGAGGAGGGATGACAAATGGCTGTATGTGCAGGAGAAGGAGCCGGAGACGTGATGCTGTTTCTGAATTAGTGCTGCGGCTGTTTTATGGAGTGGCTGTGAAAGCCTTGATACATGCGGGTTTGAAGCAAAAAGTGAAGGACAGTGAAGCCCAAAATCCATTAAATCGCGTTAAGAATAATTTTTAGGTTATTCATTTACAAAAGGTTTTGTATTGGGCTTCATCCTCCTTCACTTATGGAGGTAGAAATGCTTGAAAAGCAGATAGAACGGGCGCTTGTAAAAGCGGTGAAGAGTGCAGGCGGGTTGTGCCTGAAATGGGTATCGCCTGGATGGGACGGCTGCCCGGACAGAATCGCTTTATTCGGGGATGGCTGTGAAGGGCAGATTGGTTTCATAGAAGTGAAGGCGCCCGGCGGCAGGGCGAGGAGGCTGCAGATGGTCAGACATAAGCAGCTGAGGGATTTGGGGTTTAAGGTTTTTATCCTGGATGATCTGGATTATATCCCAAAGATTATTGAAGAGATAAAGGGGAATTGAATTATGGATGATGACAGTACAAATACAAGCTGGGAAAATCTGGCAAACGCTGTTGTGCTGTCAGCGGTTCGGGATTTTAGGACAGAATACAAGAAATTGCTGAGAAATCCCAACAGTAAAGCGGCAGCAGGCGAGGTGGCTTCATTGGTCAGATTCTTTACAAGCGACTATTATAAGTCGCTGACATCGGTGGACGGTGGGTTCCTTGTCAGGAAGCTAAAAGACGAAGTGGAGGAAAAGATAAATGCTGAGAAGAGAAGATCTTCATAAATATCAGGAGTTCTGCGTGAAGTTCCTTTTGGATCATCCGGAAGCTCTTCTGATACTGGAAATGGGCTTGGGGAAGACGATAATAACGCTGACAGCAATATTGATCCTGATGTACGACAGGTTTGAGATTGGTAAATGCCTTGTAGTGTCGCCGCTGAGGGTTACTAAAGTGTGGTGTGATGAGGCTGCGGGCTGGTCTCATACCCAGAACCTGCGGCTGTCGAGGATAACGGGAACGGTGCGGGAGAGAAAAGCAGCTTTGCAGAAGAAAGCGGATATTTATGTAATTAACAGAGAAAACCTGGTGTGGCTGGTTGAGTTCTTTGAAGATAACGGGATGGAGTGGCCGTTTGACATGGTGGTCCTGGATGAGCTTAGTTCATTCAAAAACTTTAAGAGTAAACGGTTTAAGGCTATAAAAAAGGTGAGGCCGCATGTGAAAAGAATGATTGGATTGACCGGAACGCCAACGCCGCAGGGGCTGGAAGACCTTTTTGCGGAGGTTGGTATAATAGATGGATTTCAGAGATTCGGGAGATTTGTAGGAAGATTTAGAGATGCTTATTTCAGAAAAGGTGCGTTCAATCCCTATACCGGTGTGGTATACAGCTATATTCCGCTGCCCGATGCTGAGAAGAGGATATATGACAAGATTTCTGATATGGCAATCAGCATGAAAAGTGTTGATTATCTGGATATGCCGGAATGTGTATATGTCGATCATGCGGTTGAGATGGATGCTGGTGAAAGTGAAATATATGAGGAAATGCAAAAGGATCTGGTTGTGGAGCTGAATGGAGAGACAATTACTTCGCAGAATGCGGCGGTGCTTTCCAATAAACTTATGCAGATGGCTTCCGGCTGTCTGTATACAGAAGATGGCGGAATCGTACATATCCACGATCGGAAGCTTGAAATGCTTTCAGACTTGATAGAGCAGGCAAACGGTCAGAATGTTCTTGTAGTATATCACTTCCGTTTTGACCATGACAGGATACGGAACTATCTGAAGGAACTGGCGTATGAGCCAAGGGATATTAAGACAGATGATGATATTGATGATTGGAACGCTGGGAAAATACAGGTCGGAATGATAAGTCCTGTGTCTGCAGGGCATGGTCTGAACCTTCAGAGAGGCGGCCATATAGAAATATGGGTAACGCTTCCGTGGTCATATGATTACTACTCTCAGACTGTTGCCAGGTTGTGGAGGCAGGGAGTTACAGCGGATACAGTCACTATTCATCATATTATCTGTAAAGATACCGTAGATTTGGATGTTGTGGAGGCGCTTAAGAGAAAAAGCACCACACAGGAAAATCTGATAGCTGCGGTTAAAGCAAACCTTGAGAAGGGGGTGTTTCGATGAAAGCCAAGGAATATATGCAGCAGGCTTTTTTCCTTGATAAGAGGATCAATTCGCTTGTAAGGCAGGTGAGCAATCTCTGGGATCAGGCTACAAGCGTATCACAGGTTATGAGTGATATGCCGCACAATCCGAGCAAATCAACATCTAAACTGGAAGACAGGATGGTTGACATTGTGGATCTTACAGATGAGATCAAGGGACAGGCAGAAAGGCTTAAGATATTACGCAAAGAAATGATGGGTGTCGTAGCAGAGATTCCGGATCCGGAATATCAGCTGATACTTCAGGAAAGATATTTTGAGATGCTGACATGGGAAGATATTGCTTGTGATATCAACAGATCCGTAAGGAGTGCGCAGCTGTTGCATGGAAAAGCACTTGAAGCTGTGCAGGAGATTTTGGACAAAAAATAAGCTTTGCGTATTTTTTCGCAGATTTTCATATAGGGTTCATGTTATTGTTATACTGGCGAAAGTGAAAATGGTAGAAGCCCGGAGGGAGAAATCCTTGCCGGGCTTTTGTATTGGAGTTGATTGTATGCCTATGAAACCTAAGCATCCATGCTCTTATCCGGGCTGTCCTAAATTGACAGGTCGGCGGTATTGTGAGGAACATGAGAAGTTGATGAATCAGAGATATGAAAAATATGAGCGGAATTCTTCTGTGAAGAAAAGGTATGGGAAGACCTGGGAGAAGATCAGGAAGCGGTATGTGCAGATGCATCCAGTGTGTGAAATGTGCTTTGAGCGTGGGATTATTGTGGAGACCGAGGAAGTGCATCATAAGATTCCGCTAGGCGAGGGTGGAACACATGAAGAAAGTAACCTGATCGGGCTTTGTAAGTCGTGTCATTCGAGTATTCACGCGAGTGGTGGCAGATTTGAGAGCAGGCCCCATGCGTATCACGAAGAGGGGTAGGGGTGGTACAACCTCTATAGGTTAGCCCCAGGGGAACGAGGCGGAGAGCACACGCACAACAAAATATATTCAAACAGGGTATTACCCCCTGCAGCGAAAGGGGTGAGGGAAACGGCAAAGGATGGAACGGCAAGAGGTGGTGCCAGGTTGGGCAGCGGTCCTAAAAAGAAAGCCCTGACGGAGAAGATTTCTGCGGGTATTTCTGCGGAAGTGATTGATCTGCCGGAACCGTCAGAGATTGACGGTGCGGACATGCCGCCAGTCAAGGATTACCTGAAGGCAAAACAGAAGGGCGGCAGAGATTTATGTGCGGCTGAAGTTTATGAAGAAACATGGAAGTGGCTGAAGGACAGGGGATGTGAGAGGCTTGTGAGCAGCCAGCTTCTGGAGCAGTATGCCATGTCGGTATCCAGATGGATTCAGTGTGAGGAGAGCATTTCTGAATATGGGTTTCTTGCGAAACATCCGACAACTGGGAATGCCATTGCTTCCCCGTATGTTGCCATGGCACAGCAATATATTAAGCAGGTAAATCAGATATGGTTTCAGATATATCAGGTAGTGAAAGAGAACTGTTCCGTTGAATGGCAAGGGGCCACCCCGCAGGATGATGTGATGGAGCGGCTGCTCAGGACAAGAAATGGGGCGTGACAGATGGAAAGAAAAGACTGGATTGGGAATGAAACAAGTGTATATGCGGTTCTGGGGGCATCCAGCCATAGTGCAGATACAAGGGCACAGGATGATTATTATGCGACGGAGCCGAGGGCAATGGAGCTTCTTCTTGCTGAAGAAGAGTTTGCGCCGGTTATCTGGGAATGTGCCTGTGGGGAAGGGCATCTGTCAAGGGTGCTGGAGACACATGGGTATAAGGTGGTCAGTACGGATTTGGTCTACCGTGGTTATGGGGAACCTGAGGCAGTGGATTTCCTGAATTTTGATGACGGCTTCCTGGACGCGGAAGGCATAATTCTGAATGCAAAGGGTGGGTTCGAGGGTGACATCATCACGAATCCGCCCTATAAATATGCGCTGGAGTTCGTGGAGAAGGCGCTGGACATGGTGGGGCTTGGAAGGAAGGTGGCCATGTTTCTGAAGCTGCAGTTCCTGGAAGGGAAGGGCAGGAAGCGGTTCTTTCTGGAGAACCCGCCGAGGACGGTCTATGTGAGTTCATCAAGACTGGGGTGTGCAAAGAACGGCGATTTTGAAAAAATGCCGTCCAGCGCGGTAGCTTATGCATGGTTTGTATGGGAGAAAGGGTTTACTGGGAATCCGGTAATCAGGTGGATAAACTGACGGATGGGGGAGAAGAAATTATATAATGTGGTGTCGTTTTCCGGGGGCAAGGACTCCACGGCGATGCTTTTGAAGATGCTGGAGAAGGGGATGCAGGTTGACTGTATCCTCTTTTGTGATACCGGGCTGGAATTCCCGGAGATGTACAGGCATATTGAAAAAGTGGGGCTGGACGTTGGGATACCGGTCACGACGGTGAAGGCGGATGCCACCTTTGAGCACCTGATGCTGGAGGGCGTCAAAAAGCGGAAAGAGGGTTCCCTGATAGTGCAGAAGTATGGGGCGGATATTCAGGGGTACGGCTGGCCGGGGCCGAAGCTTCGGTGGTGTACGAAGATGCTCAAGGATATTCCCAGGGAGAGATATCTTTCCAGGCTCAGGGAAGAGTATGAGGTCATTGAATATGTGGGGCTTGCTGCGGATGAGGAATATCGGATGCAGCGCAGGCAGAACCAGAGGGAGTGCTGCAGGCATCCGCTGATGGAATGGGGTATGATGGAGGCGGACTGCCTGGCGTACTGTTATGAGAAGGGGTATGATTGGGGTGGGCTGTACCAGCATTTTAAGCGTGTGTCCTGTTGGTGCTGCCCGCTTCAGTCGCTGGATGAACTGAGACAGTTATATAGGCATTTCCCGTCCCTGTGGCAGAAGCTGAGGGAATGGGATGGACGGACCTGGAGGAAATTCCGCAAGGATTATAGTGTGCGGGAACTGGAGGTCCGTTTTGATTTTGAGGATGAATGCAGGGAGAAAGGGATGCCGGTGAAAGGGAAGGCATTCTTTTTTAATTTCAGAAAAAGACTGGAGGGGATGGATATGGATAACAGGATGCAGATGGTGGGAATTGAGAAGCTGGTGCCTTATGTGAATAATGCGAGGACACATTCGGCGGCGCAGATCAGCAAACTGCGGGCATCCATCCGTGAGTTCGGGTTTATCAACCCGGTTATTATTGATGGGGATTATGGTATTATTGCGGGACATGGCAGGGTCGTAGCGGCTCAGGAAGAGGGACTGGCAGAAGTGCCGTGTGTGCTGGTGGACCACCTGACGGAGGCACAGAAGAAGGCGTACATCCTGGCGGACAACCGGTATGCGCAGGATGCGGGCTGGGATGAGGAGATGCTGCGGATTGAGATTGAGGGCCTGCAAGGCATGGATTTCGATGTGTCTCTGACGGGTTTCAGGGATGATGAAATTACGGACTTATTTGCCCTGAAGGATGATGGGGTGGATGACCCGACGGGGAACAATAAGGAATTCGGTGAGGAAGAGTTTGGCGATGAAGAGTTTGAGCATGAATGCCCGAGATGCGGATTTCATTTCAACGGGAGCGGAAGAAACAGCAGCGGAGTCGGCAGGGAGGCAGACAATGACGGCGAAGAGTAAAGGGAAGAACGCAGATGAGCGAACGACGAAGGCTGTTGGGGAACCGATAGCGGCAGTGAAAAATAATGTGGATGCAGGACATAAGTTTCCATGGAATTGGAGGCTGGCCGATCTGGAAAAATTAGAGAAGAATGGGAAGACGGTTTTCTCCTGCTTTTCCTGCGGCGGGGGTTCCAGCATGGGGTATAAGCTGGCAGGATACACGGTGCTGGGGAACTGTGAGATTGATCCGGAAATGGAGACGGTCTATCAGGCGAACCATCATCCGAAGCATACTTACCTGATGGACATAAGGGAATTCAACGAGCAGAAGACATTCCCAGATGATTTGAAAAGCCTGGATATCTTGGATGGGTCGCCGCCGTGTTCCGTGTTTTCGGATGCAGGAGACAGGGAGAAAGGCTGGGGGAAGGAGAAGCAGTTTCGGGAAGGGCAGAAGAAGCAGAGGCTGGATGATTTGTTTCTGCATTTCATCCATACGGCTGGGATTCTGCGGCCGAAGGTTGTAATTGCTGAGAATGTGAAGGGGTTGGTGCGTGGAAATGCGAAGGGATATGTGAATGAAATCCTAAAAGCGTTTCGGGCGGCAGGATATTTGACGCAGATATTTTTGCTGGATGCCCAGACGATGGGCGTGCCGCAGAGACGGCAGAGGGTATTTTTTATCGCCCATAGAATGGATTTGGATTTCCCGAAGCTGAAACTGGAATTCCATGAGAAGCCGATTCCGTTCGGGGAGGTGCGGAGCGAGCATGGTGTTATCCTGAAGGACTGCATGATGGCGGAACTTATCGGGAAGAGGAAAAAGGGAGATACCTGTTTTTCTGATATTTCCGAGAGGGAGAGGGGGAAGCGCTCCATGTTCACGGACAGGATTGTGGCAGACGGGAAGATTGCACCGACCAATACGGCCAGCGGTATAGCGGTGAGGTTCGTGGATGGGGAGCGGTATTCTGTCCATGATTATCTGGCAACGCAGACTTTTCCGCAGGATTATGATTTCCTGGATCAGGCGGCGCAGTATATCTGTGGGATGAGCGTGCCGCCGGTGATGATGGCGCAGATTGCCAGTGCGGTGTATGAGCAGTGGCTGAAATGACACAGCATAGTTGGAAATGCAAAACATATTTGACGGTACAGAGGTGAAAAGAGTTTTTGTGAAATTACCGGTCTGGAATGGTAATTTGGAGAGAGGGTGAAGCCGGTGGCAATGCGGAAGCTGAAGAAGTATAAGCCGACAAAGTTCCGGGCGAAGGGCTCTGTCTATGATAAGGCGGCTGCGGATTACGCGGTCAGCTTTATTGAGTGCCTGTGCCATACGAAGGGAACCTGGGCGGGGAAGCCCTTTGAACTGATTGACTGGCAGGAGCAGATCATCAGGGATGTGTTCGGGACGATGAAGCCGAATGGATACCGACAGTTTAACACGGCCTATATTGAGATACCAAAGAAGCAGGGGAAGAGTGAACTTGCGGCGGCGGTGGCACTGCTCTTATGCTGTGGGGACGGCGAAGAGAGGGCTGAGGTCTATGGATGTGCTGCGGACAGGCAGCAGGCTTCTATTGTCTTTGAGGTTGCGGCGGATATGGTGCGGATGTGTCCGGCTCTGAATAAGAGGGTGAAGATTCTGGCTTCACAGAAACGGATCATTTTTCAGCCGACCAACAGCTTTTATCAGGTGCTGTCGGCGGAGGCTTATTCTAAGCATGGGTTCAATATCCATGGGGTTGTGTTTGATGAACTGCATACCCAGCCGAACCGGAAATTGTTCGATGTAATGACAAAAGGCTCCGGAGATGCCAGGATGCAGCCATTGTATTTCCTGATTACGACTGCAGGAACGGACACGAACAGTATCTGTTATGAGACACATCAGAAGGCAAAGGATATTCTGGCGGGGAGGAAGGTTGATCCGACATTCTACCCAGTGATCTATGGTGCGGACGAGGCGGATGACTGGACGGATCCGAAGGTCTGGAAGAAGGCGAATCCTTCCCTGGATATCACGGTGGGGATTGACAAGGTGAAAGCAGCTTGTGAGTCTGCGAAGCAGAATCCGGGGGAAGAGAATTCCTTCCGGCAGCTGAGGCTGAACCAATGGGTGAAGCAGGCGGTCAGGTGGATGCCGATGGAGAAATGGGATGGTTGTGCATTTCCGGTTGACGCGGAAGAACTGGAAGGGCGTGTGTGCTATGGAGGTCTGGATCTGTCTTCCACAACGGATATCACGGCATTCGTGCTGGTGTTCCCGCCGGTGGATGAAGAGGATAAGTTCTGTGTGCTTCCTTATTTCTGGATTCCGGAGGAGACTTTGGATTTGAGGGTGAGGCGTGACCACGTGCCTTATGATGTGTGGGAGCGTCAGGGATATTTGCAGACCACGGAAGGGAACGTGGTGCATTATGGGTATATTGAGAAATTTATTGAGCGTCTGGGGGAGCGGTACAACATCCGGGAGATTGCCTTTGACCGGTGGGGCGCCGTGCAGATGGTACAGAACCTGGAGGGGATGGGTTTTACGGTTGTCCCGTTCGGGCAGGGGTTCAAGGATATGTCGCCGCCGACAAAGGAGCTGATGAAGCTGACGCTGGAACAGAAACTGGCACACGGCGGGCATCCGGTCCTTCGGTGGATGATGGATAACATTTACATCCGGACGGATCCGGCGGGGAACATCAAGGCGGATAAGGAGAAGTCCACGGAGAAGATTGACGGTGCCATTGCCACGGTTATGGGTTTGGACAGGGCGATACGGTGCGGGAATGAGGTTTCGGAAAGTGTGTATGACTCCCGCGGTTTGCTCTTTGTGTAAAATATTTATTGAGGTTTTGGTTATAAAGTGGTATTATTCTTATTGTAAACAGGCAGCCGACAAAAAGTATAGGTCATGAACCTCTGGATGTGATATCGGATAAGCAGGGCTGGAGCGGCAGGGCTTACTGTGCTGTCTATTGTGTTTGGTAAACCTCTTTGGGACTATCAGGGATAAAATGATTCCGGTTCATCCTGAGAAAGCGATGATAAACTCTCGGTAGGTAAATTGTCGTTCCATAGCGCTTTACACCATCTTTACGAAAGGGCAATCTTAATGGGTTGTCTTTAGTAATGCTGTGTGTAAAGCACCCGATGCGGATCAGTTGAGTCTGTACACACGGCAGTGTATGGGCTTTTTATTTTGATCCGGATTGGAGGTGGTAAAATGAGAATCACACGGGAATATGCCATGCGACTGTGGTTCCAGAATTATGGATTTACCGCATATGCGGAGGATTTCGACGGTGGTCTTATGTACAGGGAGGCTTACGGCGAAAGGGATTTCTTTATCTGGAAAAACGGGGAAAAAATATACTGCGGGTGGAATATCCATCATATTCTTCCTCTTAGCCGTGGCGGAACGGATGCTGAAAATAATCTTATCTGCACGAATATTATTACAAATGATGCTGCGGGTGACAGGATTACTTACTGGATTGATGAAGCCTTATATCAGGTCAAAAGAATCCGGGGTATAGGCGGTTATAAGATTGTCAGGCTGGTTTGAGAAAAGGAGCGGATAAATGGGAAGAATGATTATGGATTATGATGACGGGGATTTTGCAGTGGATGTTACCGGAAATATGGCAGTGGATTCCGAAGGGAATTGGATGATGAGGATTTCAGACAATATGGCTATGGAAATGGATTCAGGTGAATTACATTGCACATCATCTTGGGGACAGGATGGTGAAAATGATGATTAGGACTTAGACTTATTACGGAAAGCATCTGTCAGGACAGGCAGGTGCTTTTCTTATGGGTGGATTTTGGATAAGGAGGTGGAAATGGGACTTTTCGGCAGTTTATTCAGGGGGCGGGATGCACCGCAAAACAGGACATCAGGAAGCGCTTACAGTTTTTTCCTGGGGAACAGCACGAGCGGGAAGCGGGTGAATGAGCGCTCTTCCATGCAGATGACGGCGGTGTACTCCTGCGTTCGGATCCTTTCAGAGGCGGTGGCGGGGCTGCCACTGCATTTCTACCGTTATACGGAGGACGGCGGGAAGGAGAAGGCGGCGGGGCATCCGCTGTATTTTCTGCTCCATGATGAGCCCAACCCGGAGATGACTTCTTTTGTGTTTCGGGAGACGCTGATGACGCATCTGCTTCTGTGGGGGAATGCCTATGCGCAGATCATCCGCAACGGCAGGGGGGAGGTCATTGCGCTGTACCCGCTGATGCCGGACAGGATGAGTGTGGAGCGGGACGGCAGCGGGCAGCTTTATTATGAGTATACGTTAGGTGTGGATGACGCGCCTACGGTGAAGGGCAGCACGGTGGTGTTGCCGCCTTCGGAGGTTCTGCATATCCCCGGGCTGGGGTTTGACGGGCTGGTGGGGTATTCGCCTATTGCTATGGCGAAGAATGCCATCGGGATGGCGATTGCCTGTGAGGAGTACGGGGCGAAGTTCTTTGCCAACGGCGCACAGCCCAGCGGCGTGCTGGAGCATCCGG
>CANDAG010000044.1 GCA_947382625.1 uncultured Lachnospiraceae bacterium | reverse complement strand
TAGAGCGCTACTTTAGGGAAGTAGAGGCCGCAAGTTCAAGTCTTGTCACTCCGATTTTGAAAAACCTTGAAAGCATGGCTTTTGAGGTTTTTGTTTTATTAAAAAAAATTCCAGGATATGGGTTGACAAATATATTTTGCCGTTATATACTTTGACCGTCAAACAGTTTGATTATCAAATTATTTGACGGTCAAAGTATTTAAAGCCAAGAATATTAACCTGACAGGAGAAAAGAGGAAGATTATGTTTGAGAAAGTAGTGGAGATTATCAGAGAGCAGCTGAATATGCAGGATGTGGATATCCGTATGGAGACTTCCTTTGAGAAGGATCTTGAGGTAGATTCCCTGGATCTGTTTGAGCTGGTGATGGCTCTTGAGGAGGAGTATGATGTTGAGATTCCTTCCGAGGATCTTGAGAAACTTACTACAGTAGGTGCGGTAATAGATTATCTGAAGGAAAAAGGGGTAGAGGAATGAAGACCAGAATAACGGAGCTTCTGGGGATTACATATCCCATTTTTCAGGGCGGCATGGCCTGGGTGGCGGAGCATAATCTGGCGGCGGCGGTCTCAGAGGCAGGAGGTCTTGGGATCATTGCGGCAGCCAGCGCACCGGCAGAGGTGGTCAGAAGCGAGATCAGGAAGGCGAAGGAGCTGACCGATAAGCCCATAGGGGTTAACCTGATGCTGATGAATCCCAATGCGCCGGAGGTGGCTAAGGTGGTGCTGGAGGAAGGCGTTAAGGTCGTAACCACCGGCGCAGGCAATCCGGCCAGATTCATGCAGGACTTTAAGGCAGCCGGAGTGAAGGTGATCCCCGTAGTGGCAAGTGTGGCCATGGCAAAGCTGATGGAGCGCAGCGGCGCTGACGCTGTGATCGCAGAAGGGACGGAGTCCGGAGGCCATATCGGTTCCACCACTACCATGTGTCTGGTTCCCCAGGTGGCAGATGCCGTGAAGATCCCGGTGATCGCAGCAGGCGGTATTGCAGACGGCAGAGGAGTTGCAGCCTCCTTCATGCTGGGGGCAGAGGGCGTGCAGCTGGGAACCCGGTTCGTGGTGGCCAGGGAATCCATTGTACATGAGAATTATAAGGAAAAGGTATTGAAAGCCAAGGATATTGATTCCGAGGTTACCGGCCGCAGCACAGGCCATCCGATCCGCCAGATCCGTAATCAGATGTCCAGAGAATATCTGCGTCTGGAAAAGGAAGGAGCCGGTCTTGAGGAGCTTGAGCATCTTACCTTAGGCTCTCTGCGCAGAGCCGTGATAGAAGGAGATACCGTAAACGGAACCCTGATGGCAGGTCAGATCGCGGGACTCGTACGTAAGGAGCAGACCTGCCGTGAAATGATAGAGGAGATCATGGAGGAGGCGGAAAGGCTTCTTCACCGTTAAACGCCGATGCGCGTTGAGAAATGAGGTTAACTATGGGAAAAACAGCATTTGTGTTCCCTGGACAGGGAGCACAGTACGTAGGAATGGGAAAAGACTTCTATGAAAAAGAGACGGTTTCCAGGGAGGTTTTTGAAAAAGCAAGCAGGGTGACAGGGATTGATCTTCCCGCCATCTGTTTTCAGGAAAATGACAAGCTGGATATAACCGAATACACCCAGATTGCCATGCTGACAACAGAGCTTGCCATTCTGGGGGCTTTGACAGAGCGGGGCTTTACGCCGGATGTGACGGCGGGCTTAAGCCTTGGGGAATACGGAGCAGTGGTAGCCGCCGGTGCCATGGAGATGGAGGAAGCCTTTGCTATTGTGAGAAGAAGAGGGATTTATATGCAGGAGGCCGTACCGGAGGGCGGCGCTATGGCGGCGGTCCTTGGTATGGAAAACAGCGTCATAGAGGAGGTCTGCAGCCGGACAGAGGGTATTGTTACAGTGGCAAATTATAACTGCCCTGGCCAGCTGGTGATCACAGGAGAGGCGGATGCCGTGAGAAGGGCAGGAGAAACCCTTAAGGAAAAAGGGGCAAAGCGTGTACTCCCCCTTAAGGTCAGCGGTCCCTTCCATTCCCAGATGCTGCTGCCTGCTGCGGAAAGGCTGGGCAGAGATCTGGAAAAGGTGCATCTGAAGGAATTTTCCATTCCTTATGTTGCCAATCTCACAGCGGACTATGTTTCTTCTCCCGAAAATATTAAGGAGTTTTTGCAGAAGCAGATCACCTCTTCCGTCAAGTGGCAGCAGTCAGTGGAGCGGATGATCGCAGATGGAGTGACTACCTTTGTGGAGATTGGGCCCGGCAGAACCCTGACCGGCTTTATGAAAAAGATCAACAAAGAGGTCAAGGCTGTTAATATTGATAAATATGAAGATTTGGAGAAAGCGGTGGAGGTATTGTCTGATGCTGAATGAAAAAGTTGCTCTTGTGACTGGAGCCAGCAGAGGGATCGGCCGCGCCATTGCCATTGCACTGGCCAAGCAGGGAGCCTTCGTGATCGTCAATTACAACGGTTCCATGGAAAAAGCAAAGGAAACTCTGGAATTGATCCAGGAGGCAGGCGGCGTCGGGGAAATCTGCGGCTGCAATGTGGCGGATTTTACGGCCTGCGGAGAGATGGTAAAGGATCTTGTGGCTAAGCACGGACATATTGATATCCTGATAAACAACGCCGGCATCACAAGAGACGGGCTGCTGGCCAGAATGAGTGAGGAGGATTTTGACCGGGTGGTGGATGTGAACCTGAAGGGCTGCTTTAACACCATGCGTCACATTTCCAGGCAGATGCTGAAGCAGCGGGGCGGAAAGATCATTAACCTTTCTTCGGTGACCGGGATTATAGGTAATCCAGGTCAGGCCAATTATTGTGCGTCCAAAGCGGGTATCATCGGACTGACCAAAAGCGCGGCAAAGGAGCTGGGAAGCCGGGGAATTACGGTGAACGCCGTAGCACCCGGACTGATCGAGACAGAGATGACAGAAAAGCTTCCGGAATCCGCAAGGGAAGCCATGAAAGAGCAGATCCCCCTGGGAAGATCCGGAAGTCCGGAAGAGGTAGCAGGGGTGGTAACTTTTCTTGCATCGGAAGCGGCGGACTATATTACGGGACAGGTCATATCCGTAGATGGCGGAATGGCAATTTAAATGGCAGATTGAATTCAGGCGGCAGTCCAGCTTGCGCGGACTGCTGTGACACAGATAGGAGCAGATATGAGCAGAAGAGTAGTGATAACGGGGATGGGGGCCATTACCCCTGTAGGCCTTAATACAGAGGATTTTTTCAGGTCTCTGAAGGAGGGAAAGCACGGCTTCGGGACCATTACCCGGTTTGATGCCGCGGACTATAAATGTCATGTGGCAGCGGAGGTAAAAGGCTTTGATGCAAAGGAATATATGGATGCCAGAGCTGCCAGGCGGATGGAGCTTTTTTCTCAATACGGAGTAGCGGCGGCCAGGGAAGCCCTTGCAGACGCAGGGATCTGTATGGAAGAAGAGGATCCCTACCGGGTAGGGTGTGCAGTTGGCTCCGGCATCGGGGGACTGCAGACCATGGAGAAGGAGCATGAGAAGCTGACCGGCAAGGGGCCTTCCCGGGTAAATCCTATATTTGTGCCGCTTATGATCTCAAATATGGCAGCCGGAAATATTTCCATCCAGTTTGGATTAAAGGGTAAAAGCCTGAATGTGGTCACAGCCTGTGCCACAGGAACCAATTCCATAGGCGAGGCCTTCCGCAGCATTCAATATGGAGAGGCGGAGGTGATGGTAGCAGGAGGAACGGAAAGCTCTATTACTCCTTTGGGGATCGCAGGCTTTTGTGCGCTGACGGCGCTTTCAGGTGTAGACGATCCGGATCGCTGCAGCCTTCCTTTTGACAAAAACCGCAGCGGCTTTGTAATGGGAGAAGGGGCAGGTATTGTCGTTCTTGAGGAATTAGAGCATGCAAAAAAGAGAGGCGCTCATATCTATGCAGAGGTGTTGGGATATGGCTGTACCAGCGACGCCTACCATATCACATCCCCGGCGGAGGACGGAGAAGGGGCGGCTAACGCCATGCTTTATGCCTTAAAGGACGGAGGAGTTTCGCCTGAGGCGCTGACCTATATCAATGCTCATGGGACAGGAACCCACCACAATGATCTTTTTGAGACCCGGGCCATCAAGAAAGCCTTTGGCGACCATGCAAAGGAGCTGCGCATCAACTCCACCAAGTCCATGGTTGGCCATCTTCTGGGTGCGGCAGGGGCCTTGGAGCTTGTAGCCTGCGTCAAGCAGATGGAAGCAGGCTTTATCCATAAGACCCTTGGCTATGAAACGCCTGATGAGGAGATGGATTTAAATTACTGCAAGGAAGCCTATGAGGAGGAAATTCCTTATGCTTTGAGCAATTCTCTGGGATTCGGCGGGCACAATACAAGTATTTTGATCGGGAAATATAAGGAATCATAGAAGGAGGAAGCAATGTCTCTATTATCGGCAAAAGAAATCATGGAAATCATTCCTCACAGACAGCCCTTTATGCTGGTGGATACTGTGGAGGAGCTTATCCCCGGCACCAGGGCGGTTGCCAGAAAATGTGTTTCCTATAACGAACCCTTTTTTCAGGGACATTTTCCCTCCGAGCCCGTAATGCCCGGCGTATTGATCATAGAAGCCCTGGCGCAGACAGGCGCTATCGCTATTTTGAGCCTTGAGGAAAACAAAGGAAAGACCGCATATTTCGCGGCGATCCAGTCGGCAAAGTTCAAAAAAAAGGTGGTGCCTGGGGATGTGCTGGTTTTGGAAACTGAGATCGTGAAGCAAAAGGGAAGCATTGGGATCGGAAGGGCAACGGCGTCTGTGGATGGAAAGATAGCAGTACAGGCAGAGCTGACCTTTGCCATAGGTGAATAGGCGTGAGGCTCTGATCATGAGCTGTGCGCTCAAGCAAGTATTATCTGGGAGGCAGAAAATGTCAGGAATGTTGCGAGTAAAAAAATATTTTCCGTTAAAGGGAAGGCAGGAAGAAAAACAACGGACAGCACGCTCCGCGGACTATCCTTATGTTCAGCAGGAGGAGAAGCAGACCATCGTCTGTCCCCGCTGTCAAAAGGAGCTGGACCGGGCGGAGGTAGTTGAAAATAATTATGTCTGCATGGCCTGTGGAAGCTATTTCCGCATCAGGACCAAAAACCGGATCCGTATGGTCTGCGATAAGGGAAGCTTCCTTCCCTGGTTTGAGGAGATCGAGTCCGGCAATCCACTGCAGTTTCCGGGATATGAAGAAAAGCTTTCGGAGGTAAGGGAAAAGACCGGGCTTAGAGAAGGCGTTACCGTGGGAGAGGGAACCATATTCGGAGAAAGAGTGTGTCTTGGTATCTGTGATGCCCGTTTCCTCATGGGAAGCATGGGACAGGGAGTAGGAGAAAGGATTGCCCTTGCTGTGGAGCGTGCCACGGAAAGAAAGCTGCCGGTAGTGCTGTTTTGCTGCTCCGGAGGCGCCAGGATGCAGGAGGGGATCCTTTCCCTGATGCAGATGGCCAAAACCTCTGCGGCACTAAAAAAGCATTCGGACGCCGGTCTTTTGTATGTGCCGGTGCTCACGGATCCCACCACAGGAGGCGTTACTGCCAGCTTTGCCATGCTGGGAGATATTATCCTGGCAGAGCCGGGGGCACTGATCGGTTTTGCCGGTCCACGAGTCATTGAACAGACCATCGGCCAAAAGCTTCCGGAAGGGTTCCAGAGCGCGGAATTTCAGGTGGCCCATGGCTTTGCTGACAGGATCGTGGAGCGCCATGAGCTGAAGAAGGTGCTGTACCAGATCTTAAATTCTCATCGGATTTCCGGAGAGGTTCACAAGGAAGCAGGCGTCAGATCTGCAGAAAAGGAGGTTCAGAAGGAATATATGCCCTCTGAAACCTCAAGAGAAAAACAGGCAAAAGCGCCTGAAAGAACCTCCTGGCAGAAGGTTAAGGAATCCAGAAGCCTTACAAGGCCCACAGCCCTTACATATATCAATCTGATCTTTGAGGAGTTCATGGAATTTCACGGAGACAGAAGCTTTGGAGATGATCCTGCTATCGTAGGGGGAATTGCCCGGCTTTCAGGCAAGCCGGTGACCGTGATCGGAGTTCAGAAGGGGAATGACGGAAAGGAATGTGCCTTAAGGAACTACGGAATGCCTTCCCCCGAGGGCTATCGAAAGGCGCTCCGACTGATGAAGCAGGCGGAAAAATTCCATCGTCCTGTGATCTGCTTTGTGAATACTTCCGGGGCCTATCCCGGTATGGAGGCAGAACAGAGAGGCCAGGGGGAGGCCATTGCAAGGAATCTGTTTGAAATGTCCGGCCTCAAAACACCTATTCTTTCTATTATAATAGGGGAGGGCGGAAGCGGTGGAGCTTTAGGGCTTGCCTTAGGCAATGAGGTATGGATGCTGGAAAATTCCACCTATTCGATCCTGTCTCCTGAGGGCTTTGCTTCCATTCTCTGGAAGGATGGAAAGCGTGCCAAAGAAGCGGCAGGGGTGATGGGGATCACCGCAGAGGATCTGAAGCGTATGCAGGTGATCGAGACCATCGTTCCGGAATACGGCGGTGCGGATACCAGCACCGTTCAGGACATTGCAGGATTTATGAAGACCCATATGCAGATGTTTCTGCAGAAATTTGAAGGTATGGACGGAGAGGCCATTGCACGTCACCGCTATGAGCGGTTCCGGAAATTTTAGATAATAAGCCGACTCGCAGAGAGTGGTAGAGTTTGATCGATAAGCCGACTTGCAGAGAGTGGTAGAGTTTGATCGATAAGCCGGCTCGCAGAGAGTGGTAGAGTTTGATCGATAAGCCAACTTGCAGAGAGTGGTAGAGTTTGATCAATAAGCTGCCTCACGGAGCGCAGCAGCATTTGACATCAGCGGAACCGGAATCAGCAGATGTACGAAAATGAAATCGGAGGAGAATTATGCCGGCAAGGATCATAGGAACCGGAAGCTGTCTGCCCGGACGGACAGTCAGCAATCAGGAGCTTGAAGAGTGGGTAGATACCACAGACGAATGGATACGGGAGCGAACAGGAATTGAACAAAGGCATCTGGCTGTGGAGGAAACCACTACGTCAATGGCGGTAGAGGCAGCTAAGGCCGCCATGGAAAACGCCGGCGTCTCGGCGGATGAGATAGATCTGATCATTGTAGGAACAGTATCCGGGGATATGTGCTTTCCCTCCACTGCCTGTCAGGTGCAGAGCCAGATCGGTGCAGAGAATGCGGTAGCCTTTGACATCAACGCCGCCTGTGCAGGCTTCCTTTTTGGTTTATCTATTGCGGAGGCCTATATGCAGGCCGACATGGCCCGAACGGCTCTGATCATTGGAGGGGAAACCCTTTCCAAAATGATGGATTGGCAGGATCGGAGTACCTGCGTCCTTTTTGGGGACGGGGCAGGAGCCGCCGTCGTGCAAAAGGATGAGACAGGGATTCTCGGTCTGGTGCAGGGATCGGATGGCAAAAGGGGATCGGCTCTGACATGTCGGAACCGTCCGGTGAACAATCCCCTGGTCAAAAATGACCCGATGCCAGATCATACCCAGATGGACGGCCGGGAGGTATATCGTTTTGCGGTAAAGACGGTGCCTCAGGCCATCGAGGAGGCGATGGAAAAGGCAGGAACTGAGCCGGGGGAGATCAAATATTTTCTCCTTCACCAGGCGAATCTGCGTATCATTGAATCCGTAGCCAAAAAAATCGGCCAGCCCATGGAAAAATTCCCGACAAACTTACAAAAATGTGGTAATATATCAGCAGGGAGCGTTCCAATCCTGTTGGACCATGTGAGCCGGAGCGGGATGCTTAAGAAGGGCGATAAGATTGTTTTGGCAGGCTTTGGGGCCGGACTTACCTGGGGAGCGGCAGTGCTTGTATGGTAATGCGCTGCAAGTAACAGAATAGGACAGATCAGACATGGAGATGAATCAGACACTAAATACCTTATTGGTCACTTTGTTTCAGGAGATCATGGATATAGAGCAAAAGGCTCTGATCACCGGAGAATTTAAGGATATTACCATAAACGACATGCATGTGATAGAGGCCATCGGGGTGGATGAGCCCCAGACCAGCTCGGCAGTGGCCAAAAGGCTTTCCATTACGGTGGGAACCCTTACCAAGGCCATCGACAGACTGACCAGAAACAGCTATGTACTCAGGGAGAGGAGCGAGGAGGATAAGCGGCTTGTATTGCTTTCCCTTACCGAAAAGGGAGACAGAGCCTATCTCCACCACCAGAATTTCCACAGAGAAATGGTGCGCTCAGCCCTGGCGGATTTCAGCGAGACCGAGACGGGGATCCTTATGAAGTCTTTAGGAAGCCTTGTGGATTACTTTCACAGCCATGATAAATAAAAGGGAGAGCATATGATCGATAAGGAAAAATTTCACGTCCTGAATTATGTCAAAAAGGAAGAATACACAGGCAGTATGGACGGTATGAGATACATGCTGAAAAAAAAGGAAAAAGAGGACGGCTCTGTGCTGGAGGTTATCATCTGGCCGGAGCCTTACTGCTATGCAAAGACATCTGAAGAAAAAAAACAACGCAGAGAGTTCCCGTTTACCTCCGATGGAGTCATGGAAGCGGCGGATCACCTGAATGCGGTGTATCAGGAGCAAAAGCCTGTCTGGGAGCAGGCGAAGAGGATGTGAGCTTACTATAAGCCGCAATAAGCCATATTATTGTCCTAATATCTTCAATTTGATATTGAAATCTTCCGTTATTCTATTTATAATAAATGCAGTTGTCATAAGAAAGAATGTAACAGTTCAGCCCAGAACAGAACTGCTACAAAGAATGGATGGGGGAGATGAGAGGGTGGCATCTTTAATTTTTGACGATCAGGCATTTAACAGAGAAGTAAGCTTTTGCAAGGTGTACAGCCAGGACAGCAAGAAAAAATTAGAGAAGCTTTTTTTACAGAACAGGATTTCCTATTTTATTGAATGGCAGGAAAGATCCCTGTTTTCCAGGCTGTTTGGCGGTGACGGCCAGAAAGAAAAAAATGTTTTTACCGTCCGCATCAACGAAGCGGATGTGGAACGGGCCACAGAGCTTGCCCGGGGGCTTGAGGATATCAGGCTGCGGGACGCAGGATGAAGCTATGACAGCATGCTTTGGGAACAATCTATACGTTAATCAAACCCCATGTATGGAAGCATGGGGTTTTTGTATCATAAGGATGTCTGGCGAAGCCTGGCATCCGTTGATTGATAAGCTGGCTCGCGTAGCGTGACAGCGTTTGATAAAATGAGAGGGATCGTTGGAGAGGAAAATAACAGTGGAGAAAAAAATGGCAGTTGGGAGAAAAACGGGCAATCGGAAACAAGAGCCGAAGCGTGAGAAAAAGGCGTTTGGGGAAAAGGAACTGAAGCGCGGGCAAAAGGCAGGCTGGGAAAAGAAGCCGAAGCGCGAGCAAAAGGTAGATTGGGAAAAGAAGCCGAAGCGTGAGCAAAAAGCAGATTGGGAAAAGAAACCGAAGCGTGAGCAAAAGGCGATTTGGGAAAAGAAGCCGAAGCGTGAGCAAGAGGCGATTTGGGAAAAGAAACCGGGGCAGGAAAAGGCGCGGGTGAAAGAGCAGGAACCGGAAGGGGCGCGGCAAAAAAAATCCTGTGAATGCCCGGTTTATAAAAAATGCGGCGGATGTCAGTACTTGCACATGGATTATAAGAAGCAGTTGGATCTGAAGCGAAGAGAGGTTTCCGAGCTTTTAAAGCCCTATGGAAAGCTGGAAGATATCATTGGCATGGAGAAACCGAAATATTATCGTCATAAAGTGCATGCTGTATTTGGTATGGACAGCAGAGGGCGTTATGTTTCAGGGGTATATCAGGAGGGCACTCACCAGATTGTTCCGGTGGATACCTGTCTTCTGGAGCATCAAAAGGCGGATGCCATTATCCGCACGGTAAGAACTCTGCTTAAATCCTTTAAGATCAGGGTCTATGATGAGGATACAGACTATGGGCTGTTGCGTCATGTGCTTGTACGGGTTGGATACCGGACGGGGCGGATTATGGTGGTGTTGGTTTTGCGTTCCCCCATCTTACCATCCAAGAATCATTTTGTGGAGGCACTCAGGAAGGAGCATCCGGAGATCACTACCGTGGTAGTGAATGTAAACGATAAGAGAACCAGTATGGTTCTGGGGGATAAGGAACAGGTGATTTATGGACCCGGCTATATTGAGGATGAGCTTTGCGGCAAAACCTTTAAAATTTCTCCCAGATCCTTCTACCAGGTGAACCCTGCCCAGACAGAGATTCTGTACCAAAAGGCTATGGAGTTTGCAGGACTTTCAGGAAAAGAAACCGTGCTTGACGCCTACTGCGGCACCGGCACCATGGGCATGATTGCCGCGGAGAAGGCGGCCAGGTGTATTGGCGTGGAGCTGAACAAGGATGCGGTAAGAGATGCCATAGCAGGTGCCAAAAGAAACCGGGTTGCCAATATCCGTTTTTATCAGGGAGATGCCGGAGCGTTTATGGAGGAGATGGCCAAAGCAAAGGAGAAGGTGGATGTAGTGCTTATGGATCCGCCCCGGACCGGGAGCAGCAAGCAGTTCCTCAACTCTCTTGCAAGACTTAAGCCGGAGCGGGTGGTGTATGTGTCCTGCAATCCGGAGACCCTGGCAAGGGATCTGAAGCTTTTGTGTGGGAAGGGCTATCGGATGAAACGGGCTGTGGCGGTGGATATGTTTCCGATGACGAGGCATGTGGAGACTGTGTGCCTTTTGAGCAACTGAAAACCTGATACGAAAGTACGGATCGATGTGGATCTGGAAGATTACTATCGTATCAAGGGTGCAAAGAAAACACAGAACTAAAAAAATACCGAACAGAAGCGATTAGCTGCTGATGCGTAAAGCATTGGCAGCTTATTTTTTTGCGCGAGTAGCCAGGAAAATCGAGCCATAGTGACGGCTTTCGTGTTTACACGAAAAGACGGCATTATGGGGAGATTTGACGAGCGCCGCGACAGTCTCAGAGATTGTCTCTGAGACCTCGCCGAAGGGAGGTGGTGCCTATGATCTGGCTCCAATAGATTTGAGTTGAAACTGACAACCAAAGACAATCACAGAAACGGAGGAAATCATTATGGCAAAGAAGAGAAGCGTTAAGGTTTATGGAATGAGTGGTTACAAGTATCAGCAGACGACGACGATCGTGCTCAAAGGAAACTGGTTGAAGGAAGCGGGAGCGAGGTGGTGAGTATGTTTACCACGAAAGAGTTGCAGTCAATCGATAGGAAGTATTTCACGGTGATTGGGGCGGATGCTTATGACGTGACGCTGATCAGTAACAACACCCGGCATGTCTGGTATATCCGCAATGTGGAGCTTACTGATCGGAATTTATGTCTGGTCTATCATAAACACAGAATCAGTCATCCATATCACAGCCATTCCCAGTGTGGGACACTTTGGAGGGCAATCAGGGATATCAAGACCCATGATCAATTTCAATTAAACGGCAGGAAGCCAGTCTATAAGCATTAAAAGCAGAGCGGTAGCACCTGATGATGGATGTTACCGCTCTTTCTTGAGTTTTGGCTTATGCTGTTGTCTTACTTACGGTTCTTCTTACAGTAGCGAAGTCTCAGGTACTCGCAGACGGCATCATGAGCGTTGTTAATTTCCTGACGGCCACGGCTGGCCTTCAGATTGATCTCGATGCAGATGTCGTCAATGGACATTCCCTGCAGGCTGAGACGGATAATCTTCGCGTAGCGTGGATTCTCTTTGTCGAAGTGAGCGAGAAGTTTGATCTTCAGTTCCTCTTCGGTAGGTTCCGGGCAGAGTTTGTCCAGAACCTGATTATCTACGGACGGCTGTGATGTATCTTCGATGTCAAAGGTTTCGCCGTCATATTCATAATCGAGAGACAGGATCTCTACACGCTTCGGATTGAAGCGTTCAAGAAGACCTTTGTTCGGGCAACCCTTACAGCGTCTGGTGTAAGGGCAGGGCTTGTCCGTACCGTCTGGATTTTTCACGATAATACAGCGGCCTTCACGGCGGATCGCCATATCCTTGTTAAGCTCGCTCCAGAATTCTTTCATGTAAGAATCATAGTGGTCTTTGCTGATGACCATGAATCCGATTTCAAAGGAAAACTCCCCGAGATGCATGGTGGTAAAGTTGTCCTGGATGTAGTCACCCTTTTGCAAGCCGAACTTCTCTTTAAGGAAGGGAACCAAGACCTTGCCATCAGGGACGGGCTGTCCGTCAAATGATTTACGGTTGCTGTACTTCTGTGTGTTTGAATAATCTGCTTTACGTGCCATGTTAATTTCCTCCTTGGATTGGCGCGGAGGAAATCCGCATGGCATTTGTTAAGTTTTAGTCTTATTTGGCCATTCATCAGAGTTTCCTCCTGTTTGTCTGAATGTCCAGCTACCTCATGAGGCTGGTCTGCTACTTGTTATACTTCCGGAGCCGATGAGGTTCTCCTTAGCTAAGGGAGGCGATTCTCCGGAAATATTGCTTAAAAAATATCGTCTTTCTCGAAAAAATGTGCGTTTGCTTAAAAAAATCGCAAAAGAGATAGATTTTTAAGCCGTGCTGCGCTATACTATAAAAGGCTTTTTGTACCCTTTAGGGAGTAACCTGTTGAAATCTGCAGTATTTCAGGTGGTTGCTGTTTTCTAAAGCACATAATCATTTTAGAAAAAAGGATCTGAAAAGTATTTGCCACCGTTTTGGCACTCTTTTTCCCTGCATGATAGGAAGGAGGATAATGATGAGAGAACTGAATATTTCAACCTTTATCCAAGTCATGCAGATTGGGTTGAAAGAACACGACACACAATTTGCAGCAGGTACATTCCTTCTGGAAGCATTGAACCAATCGGATGATGAAAGATTTGATATTTATCGGGAAGATCTGAGTGACAAGAAGATCAGCCTGTTGGTCAGTAGACAGAGACCTGTCCCGGATGGATTAAAGCAGGCATCGTTAGTTCCTGAACTGGCTCAGGCAGCATGTGACTACTACGAAAATAAGGTACTGAAGGATATGAATCCATTCCGCAAGGATGATGTGCTGAATCAGCTGGTGAAGGTTATTAAGGAAGACAAGGAAGTCAGCGATAAGAAACGGGATGAACTGTTGGATTTTTACGATAAAGGACAGGAAGGCAGATTCCTTGGAGAGGTTTTTTTGTATGTTGTAAACCGACCTAATAAGCCGGGTGAGGATTTTGTTGGGTTTGAGGATGCTCCATTGATTGCGGAAGCTAATTATGAATGTCCGATATGCCATAAAAAGCTTGTAGATACAGTCAAAAATAAGCCCATCAAGAGATATGTGATCACACATATATTCCCTGAAGGACTTTCAAAAGATAAAGCAGCGGAACTGTCCGCTGTGTATCCGAAACCGAAGGACCTGGAGCAGACGGATAATCTGGTTGCTCTTTGCGATCATTGTGAAGAAGACTATTTGTCAGATCCGACAGCGGAAGAGTACCAAAGAATCTATGACTTGAAGAGAGTATTGGCAAGGAACTATAAAGCAAAAGAGTCTGTGAACGCAGTCGATCTGGAAGAGGATATCCGGGTTGTACTGGATGCGCTTGCCAATGTTGATGATTCGGTACAGCTTGTTCCACTGGAATACGAGGCACTGCATATTGATGAGAAGTTTGAAGCTAAGAACTATATGCTTAAGAATGAGACACAGATAAGGGTTCTTCAGTATTACAGATATATCGAATCTATCTTTTCTGAATCTGAGACAGATTTTGACTTGATTGCTTCGGAGGTTAAGATGAGTTCTCAGAAACTGGAGAAGAGTGGTATGTCCCAGCCGGATGTAATTGAATATCTTTCCGACTGGATCAGGAATAAAACAAATTTAGGAACGGAGAGCAGACCGGCATGTAATGCTGTTGTTGCGTTCTTTATTCAGAACTGCGAGGTGTTTCATAAAGATGAAGTTTCCAAGTAAAGTAACTCCATACAAAGAAAGCATTATCGCAAAGTTTCCGGTAGTGCTTGGTAAATTGGAGAAAAAGGATATGTCCCCGTCAGAACTTTATAAGAGTGTGAAGCGCCAGGTGACGGATATAAGGGAGTTCATGGATATCATGGATTGCCTGTATGCATTAAAGAAAGTCGAACTGAAAGGGGAGGTGATTCATTATGTTGGTTGAGATACAATGCGACAAGTTTATAAAGCATGGTGAGATTAGAAAACCTATTCAGTTTCATGCCGGATTAAACACGGTTATCGGTGATGATAATGGGTCTAACTCTGTAGGAAAGTCCACATTTCTTATGATTCTGGACTTTGTGTTTGGTGGAAAGGATTACGTGAATAAATGCCTGGATGTTCAGGAAAACGTCGGGGAACATACCATCAATTTCACGTTTGAGTTTGACGGGAAGCTATATCATTTTTCAAGAAGCAATATTGATTACAAGCACGTATTCCGATGCGATAAAAATTATGAGCCGTTGCCGGAAGACAGTCAGATGGCGCTTGATCAGTACTGTGCGTTTCTTGCGGAGAAGTATGGGACGCAGGTGGAAGAGGATCTGACGTGGCGAGGCGTAGTGTCTCGGTTTATCCGTGTTTGGAAAAGAGACACTCTGGATGAAGAGCGGCCGCTTAAGGCTGCTAAGGATGAGAAGGCTGAATATGCGATTAAGCGGTATATGCAGTTATATGGAAAATATGCCTCTGTGGAAGCGCAGATTAAGCAGGCTAAAGCTGCTGAGGACGAAAGAGACGCATTTAAGAAGTCGTCAGACTATAAACATATCCGCGCTGCAAAGAATAAGCCTGAATACGAACATAACGAAAAACGAATTGATGTGCTGAGAACACAAGAGCAGGAGCTGGCAGAACAAAGCAACAAGGGATTGCTGGATCTGGACAGTTTCCAAGCACGGCATTTGTCAGAACTGGACGATCAGCTTCTCAGATACAGAAGAGAAAGAGCCCGTGTTCAAATACAGCTTAATGCTATTCGCAGGGAGATGACTGAAGGAAAGAAGAGCTTCAAGAAAACATACAGCGATCTTGAAAAGTTCTTCCCTAGTGTTGACTTCCAGACAATAGAAAGCATAGAGAGCTTTCATCAACAGTTGGCAAAAGTTTTGAGTGATGAGTTCAAGGAGACAGAGAAGGATCTGGCTACAGCCTACGTGATGCTGGGAAATGAGATCGCACGGATTCTTAAAGAGGTCGAAGAGATTAAGAAGATTCCGAATGTATCAGAGGCAATTCTGAAGGAATATGCAAAGATCACGACAGAATTGAACAACCTTATAGATGCAAATAAAAACTATGATCGGATGAATGAGCTTAATGACCTTGTGGCAGAGTATGCGGAAACAAGAGACCGGGTTATTCAGAATCAGCTTTTTGCCATTGAAACCATGCTCAATCAGAAAATGAGGGAGATCAGTGTACAGCTGCTTAAGGATGAACAGCATATGCCACCGGTTCTTAGGATGGAGAAACTAAACAAGTATACATTCAATACGCCGAATGACGGAGGTACCGGAGCTCAATACAGAGGTGTAATCACCTTTGACCTTGCAAATATGGACTTGTCTCCGTTGCCTTTTATCATTCATGATATGCAGATGCTGTTGCATATAGAAAAGAAGGTTCTGGCGGAAATCATCAAGGCTTATGATGAGCAGAAGAACTTAGGGAAACAGGTATTTATAGCATTTGACAGGCTTGATACATATGATGCAGAAACGAAAGATACGATGAACATGAATTGTGTTCTGGAATTGTCACCTGGAGGAAACGAATTATTTGGACGTGCGTGGAATAAAGAAACGGAGATAAAAGAAGATGGCGAATAAGAAAGAAACAAAGACGCATTTTAACTATAACCGTTTATGGAAGCTGTTGATTGATCGGGGAATCCAGAAACAGGAGCTGCAGAAAAAGAGTGATGTCAGTGCCGCATCTATCGCAAAGATGGGAAGAGGCGAGAATGTCACTACAGATGTGTTGCTCCGTATTTGTGAGGCGCTGGACTGTAATGTGGAAGACATTATGGAAAGAGTACCCAATATTAAAGTTGATGACAAAAATATTAAGTCCTGATTATTGGACAGCATGAAGACTATATTGAAAATGGCTTTCTGCGCTTTCTATCGCAGATATGTGTGATTTTAGAAAAATGAGTCATTATGACGATAAGAAATTCATAGGAAATGAGGCATCATCTATGCTAAACAGAGAAATACCTTTTCGCCCAAAACTGGAAGGCGAATTTAGGGTGCGGTTCTATAATGCTGCATCTGAAATTACAGATACGGTGTCGGTAGTAGATATCGAAAAAATCGCAAACAAGGAAATTAAATGGGTAGAAGATGAATGCCGTTTTAATCTAGACCAGAGGAAAAAATACAGAGCTGTTTGGTTACTCTTTCGAGATTTGATCAGAGCATCATGGAAGGCCTGCTATAGAGAGGGCGTTCTGTATATGAGTCTTCCAAGCCTCAATGGAGCTGATATGAGAGACACAACCTCGCCAGAGGTTAAGGCTTTATTAAGAAGCTGGATGAGCGAAAGCAGACATGAGCGGCTTGTTACATATACAGATTTCATCAATCGTATGGAAAGTCCAGGGGCCAATAAGCTTGGGATTGACAGCTTAATCGCGGATGGGAATGAGCTTGTTGGCAGATTAGAAGCGGCAAAAAATGGAGAATTATCCGTTACAGATACTATTAAACCTTATTTGCAGTTGGTAAAGGAAAATGACCGAGATGAGTTTACCGGCCTGAAGTTGTCAGAAATATGGAGATATTTTAGATTAACCTGGTCCACACCGGCGGAAACGACACCTGGAAGAACTATGCAATACCTGATAAGAGATGCGGCGCATCCAATGCATGCAGTTATGGGTATTGCCTCATTGGAAAATTGTGCCGTTCAAATAACCTGCAGAGATGATTTTATTGGTTGGAATCAGAAGGCATATATAGAGAAAATGTTGAAGAATGATTCTACCGCTGCAAGGCAGAGCTTTTCGACGTTGCTAGGGTATATTTCTGATGGAATATCTGGGATTGATTATTCGGAGCTCTGCACACAGGCGACCATTGATAATCCTACAGATGAGGATATACAGGCACTGCAAGATATTGCGGCGGACGCAGAGCAAAGAAGGCAGCAGCTTTTGAAGGATTCTCTTGAGAGTGAAATCGAGGGAGAAGAAAAGAGCGAGTTGGGAAGTATCTCAAAGGATACCGAAAAGGCACTTTACAATAGAAAAAGGGCAGAGCAGCTTGCAAAGCTGTTAAGCGCAAAAAAGGTAATTACAGATTTGTGTAACTCGGAGTTCTTTGATGAGTTATGGAAGGATTTCTGTAAAGGAGAGGTCGGCAACTCAGTGATTCGTACAGCTCTCGTGGCCCAGAAAACGAAGCACATTGGCTCCAGCATGATGGAATTAAATGTTTGCGGAGCAATCCCACCATATAATGAGGTTCTTGGAGGTAAGCTGGTTGCTTTGTTGGCGACATCACCGCAGGTTGTATGTGACTATAAGGGACGTTATGCCAACAAGAGTAGTGAAATCGCTAGCAGATTAAAGGGAGAGCCTGTTTGCAGACCGGCCGATTTGGTATATGTTGGTACGACTTCTCTTTACTATGTCGGATCCAGTCAATATAACCGTTTAAAGCTTCCTGGAAGTATTTTTGAATCAGATTTCGATGTTGTGTGGAAACAGCTGGGAATGACTATTGGCTTTGGCACCATGCACATCAGTAAAGCAACGACTATGAGCCTTACTGAAGCTACCACAGATGATTTCAACAGAATCAATCATGTTTTCGGTGAGGGAGCAAGTCCTAAAATGCGTTTGTTGACAATGTCTATTAGAGAATTGCTCGAATCCACAAATGAAGATTCAAAGGATTTTTCTAAACATGCGATGTCCAGAATCGTTTATGGTGCTTGCTTGGCGAAGAATACATTTGAATACCTGATGGGAACTGATCCGGAGCCTGTATATTATACCGATATGTCAGATTATAAGAAGGGTACAGATGCAATCATTAGCTTCTGGCAGAGCAGGTGGTTAGGAAGCAGACTGAATTATGAACCGATATACGAGAGAGTCCGGTGCTTCAATAAGCGAGCATTTTTGGTAAGTAATCAGATTAATGAGGACGAAAAATGGAGCTTTACAAAGCTTAAGGAGGAATCACATATGCCTGCAGTAGATGGAAATCAAACTGGCTTACAGTTTGTAAGAGATTTTTACAGAGGTTCAAGTGCATACGCTGATCATATTGATTCAAGACTTTTGTCTAATATCCATCTGGTCACAAGATTAGATCAAGCTATTCTGGATGCGGCTATGGACGGTAAGGACATAGTTTTAACAGGTAATCCTGGAGATGGAAAGACACACGTCATCAGAATGCTTAGAGATAAGTTGGAAGCATTAGGAAAATCAGTGGTAATTGAGATCGATGCCAGCACCTTGCCAAACGAAGAAATCTATAAGAATTGGAAAAATGCTAGAGATAATAATATGCCTTATGTCATTGCGATTAATGCGGCTGTGCTCTATTCCCTGTATCAGTATTGCAAGGACTTTGAGCCGGTCAGAAAAGCATATGAGCAAATTAGTCACGCTGTGGTTTTTCATAACGAAAATGAAAAAGCTACAGATATCGTTGTATATGATCTGAGTAAGAGAGAAGTCCTTACAAAAGAGCTTCTTAGTCAGGCTATTATTAAGCTGACAGATGATAAGCACTATGAGGAATGTAAAAAATGTCCTCTTAATTCAAGCTGCGAGGTTCATAGAAATTGCAAGCTTTTGAAGAATGAGCTGTTCCAGAGTAGATTATTTGTTATCCTTCAGCGTGTAGTATTGAAAGGCTATCATGCAACCCTACGTGAACTTCAGAGTTTTATATCTTACCTAATATTCGGAAATAGAACGTGTAAGGCAATAACCAAAACAACGGGAAATAAGGAGTATAACCTGGTTAACCTTATTTATTCAGGAAAGGGCGGACTTTTTAAGGCTATTCAGAATGCAATTGATCCAGTCAATATTTCTCATCCAACCTGGGACGAGAAGCTGTTAAGCAATGACATTGCTCCGGACACATGGGTGAAGGATTATGAAGTTCCGGCAGAGACAATTGCCTATGATAATGAGGAATTCTTTCAGTTACGAAAAAGACAGTTCTTCTTTTTCAACGCAAACGGTGATGCCCTGTTAGAAATCTTAGATGATGAAGTAAAGCATTTCCAAGAACTTATTGAACAGGATGATTCTAAGACAATTAAGGAGCTGATTTTAAAACTAAACAAATTCTTTGGTGCAGAAAAGCCGTCAAACTCGGAGCTTCAGATTTGGTCAGGCCACAGATATGATAACGAGCCAAGAAAGGTATTGATTTCAGTTGGATCAATAAAGAAAAGCGGATTGAAAATCGGGCATCCGACCTTGTCTAATGTTATGCAAACGGGCATAGAGATGACATCAAATTACATAAGGCTGGAAAAGAAAAATGCACCGAATATCTTCCTGAAAATTGACTTCGATATGTATGTGCTCTTGACAGAAGCGGATCGTGGAGTACCAGTCCTTTTTATGGAATCTGATTTAGTAAAGAAAGTTTGGAGATTTATAGAGCAACTTCAATCTGTATCGGAAATTGATGAGGATGATCCAGTGAACATATCATTGTTGGATGTACAGAACAAAAGGAAAATTGTGGTAAAGCTTGATCAGGAGGAGAATAAGTATTCTTCAATCGACGGATCAAAGAGTCAGGAGGCATTATATGTCTGATCAGATTTTTTTAAGAGAATATCGAACAAATGTAGATAAAAAATATGTTGGCTTTACACCTAACGGAGGCTCCATAAAGCCGGTACATATTGCCTGTGGTACATTTCGCTGTATTTATGGTGGTTATAATACAACTATGAATATCAAGCGTATGGCATTGGTTTCTGATTCTAAGGGTAATATTCCTGCTGGTAATGAGCTTTCAACAATATATGATAGCCTTCTGGAGAAGGAGGCTATTGAGGATGGAATTTCTGAAGGCTCCTTGGATTCGTTGAGAAATGTAATGCAGAAGCTTTTGTCAGCAGACAAAGGTGTATATGTTGTTAAAGGCTTGAAGGACGGAATGATTTCATATTCTGCAGGCTCTAAACATTTTTTAACAAAGCCTGCAATGTATGAAGATACGGGTGAGTTTATCGGCGGGTTACTCAGAGAGTATTGTCCAGAACTTTCTGATTATATTAAGAATACTCTGGAGGAAGGTAGTGATCCGATATCTCTGCTGTTTAAACCAATTCTCGAGGATTCTATGGAAACCTTTGAGAAGATGAGACATGAGGATATTCCGGCCTTTAAGGACCAGAATGAATCAGTCAAGTGGTTTTTAAACGGCATTCATGAAAGTGGAAGTTGCCTAAGGAAGAGTTTCGAAAAGCATCCGAATACTCTTACACAATTGCGCCTCTTCAACTTTTATTGTATATTCCAGTTGATTAGATATATGGCTATGCTTGAGGCCTTTTATTGTGGAGAAGCAATTCGTCCCATTTTGCTTGACTTTACAGGCCTTAGCCCTAGTCAAAGTAGCGTGGCGAGAGCATCGGAAATGTCTTATACGCAAATGCACAAATCAATAAATCGTTTTTATGCATGGGGCTATGCAAAGCAATTAGAGGAAGCGGGCCTTAACAAGAAGGAGCTATTAAAATCCGAAACACCGGCTTATGAGCAGAATAAAAAGCTGTCAAAGGCCGGCAAGGAGGAACTGGATGCCCTTTGGGGACTTGCAAAGGAAAGAGCAGAAAAGGCTAAAACTGATGATGAGACCCGATTGATTTTTGGTGAAACTATGTATGACATGCTTGCATTGGAGGCGTCTTCTCATCCTGTAAATTGCTTAAAGACCTTGGGAACGGCTTCAAGCATACTTTATCCACCTGACAAAATGCATCCTAATAAACGATTCGTTTTATCTCAGGATTTGTTAGAGATGCTTCTTCGCTGTTGTGTGGAGCCGGGGGAAATTCTTAGTGGTTCGGAGATGAGAAATCGTTTATGGAATCGTTTTGGAATTATTATTGGCGGCAGCGGATTTGAGATGGATAAGCTTCAGAAAAGCGGCATGATCCTGCAGGTAGATGAAGATTCTTTGGAGAACAACTTTGTAGCATTTGCTGATAATCTTGAAGCGATGGACTTCGCAGAAATTATGGCTGATGGTATTTTACAGATCAGATTAGGAGGTGCTGAATAATGATAGATAAGCAAGAGCTGGTTGTTCAATTACTCTCTGAGCGCCTTTCTGAAGCAAAGGTTGGCATTATTTTTAAGGGGATTGCGGGTATCTCACCTGAGGATGTTGTTCGTAAACTTTCACAGGACAGCGGAGAGCATCTATATATGGCAGCCGTTGGCTATGACGGAATAACAGAAAAGGATGAGGAGGATTATTCTATCACTCCATACGTAGAGAAGGCTGTACTTTGGAGAAGTATTCCAGAATATGCAGGAAGCATAATTGTCTTCATTTTAAATGACACAGACAAGTTGCATTCACTAGCAGAGTTCGAAAATCTCTCAGCCAGGGATCTTACGCGCTTTTTGATCGAACTGCAGATAAAGAATGAGAGCAATACACCAACATTGAACTTTTGGAAGGCTTTGCAGCAAACAGCTGACTACTATTCCTTTGATGTGGTTTATGAATTCGTAGAAGCTGTGACTGCGAGCGCAAAGGTTTCAGACGCCATACCAGTTAATATGTGGCGATTAAATCTTCTTTGCGATAAGAATATCCTTGGAACGAAGAGCAAGCCGGAGGAGCACCTGGCTAAGAACCGTGAGCTGATATTTGCAATTGGACAGCTGAGTGAGGATTCCAGAAAGAAGCTCAGTAGGTCGCTGGCGCGAACTAAGGGAAAAGATAAGGATCGCCTTCAGAATGCATATACAACCCTGCAGAATCTTTATAAGTATGGAAAGAAAAGCACACTTCAGGAGTTGGATTATGACACTGTGCAGGAACTGTTTTCTGCTTCTAAAGCTACAGAAAATAAAAAGAAGAAGGATGAAACCAATCCGGATCCAGAAGGCAATGAAGGGGATTCTAACGATTCTACACCAATAAGATCTAAGGAGTTGGGGATGCTTGTTTCCGATGCTATTGTTTCGGGAGATGATGAAAGCTTAGGGAATGTAAAGGAATTATTAAGGGAGATTAAAAAGCATTTTGATCCGGAAACAGAGGAAAATGATGATTCCATTCCAACAATAGGCGGTATTTTTGAGGACAGAAATATTGTTATAGACAATCATCAATCCGATTTAAGAAAGATTGTTGGAAGAGTGTGCAATGAAACCGCATGGGGTGGTCTTTTAGAGACTGAGGAGACGGTTCTGAAGGATGCCATTTCTGCTGATATAAAAAGCTTTGTTGCTTTTGATCCTATAGGTGCTGATTCCTTGGTTAGCTTTAAGGGCGGCATAGACGGAAACATAACCTTATTTGATTTCATTATCCAGTTTGACGGAAAATTTGACAGCAAGAGAATAGAAACGGCAGAAAGGTTCAAGCCAATTATAGATTCGTTGGTTGAGCTTAGAAAGCGTTTGCTTAAAAATCTGGACCTTATTATATATTATCCGGTGCTTACCTTTGGTGCGGATGAAGAAATACGCAAGGATATGCTGGATTATCTGGATGCCTGGGCAAGGCTTTACAGTGCCTTTTGTAAAAATGAACCAGTGATGCGGGAGATTAGTGCTGGCAGTACCAGCTTCATCGCAAGGGCCTTGCTGCTCCTTGACGTATTATATGTTAAGACAGCTAAGAAGGAGTATAAGGGAGTATTACTTCCGCTGAATCCTATATATCTTTGGAGATATTATGAAATCTTCAAGAAGCTCCCGTCGCAGAAGGGGACTCTGGATGACGATGATGCACAGGCACTAACAAAGGTATTGATGCAACTGCCCCAGATATTAAGCTTTGTGATTGCAAATAGTCTTATTACGGATAATGGTGAAGACAAGGTATTACCATGCTCAGGAAGTATTGAAATGCTTCCAACCTTTGAGAATAAGACAAATAGATATTCTGGAAGCGATGGAACAGAAGCTTTAGGTGAAATCCTTTCCAGATGGGTGGGCTTTGCTCCATATACAAGAAATGAAATTCGTATTTGCTCAGTAGATGCTCCGGATCTTATTGAAAATCTTCGAGCAATCAAACGCTTTATGGATGCTAATTCCTGCCAGAGAGTCGTTTATGATGTTTATTTGACCCATGGACAGAACGGAAACACAGAACTTTCCAAACTTGATTATTCGGGAAAGGATTATGAAGTTGGAGAGTTCATCAAGAAGGACCGAATCTCTATCAGCATCAAAAATGTCGAGTCAGCATTGGAGGTGAAGTCTGAGCTTGCAAAGAAGCCAGTGCATATTGCCTTCTATTTTGATCAATCATCCTACGTTATAGAATTTGGACCAAATACGAAGAACCTGTATATCAATCCGCTGGTAATAACCTATGACTATTCATTTGACGAGATGAAGCATAGAGGAAGCATATATCCGTCATCAGAAATGGATTCTGGTCTGATTGGTGATTATCATAAGATGCTTCGGTCAGCGGATCTCATCAATAACAGCATGAATCCGAGAACTACCTATAATGGTAGTGCTGATATGACAGCGGTTGTTTCGACCATTGAAGATGGTCAAACCCAATGGCTAGTAGTGGCGGACAGAGACACGAATAATTATGATCCTAAGGGAGCTATTCCAATCGGGGAAATGCAATATGAGAAACGAATGGTTAATGTATGGGCTTCTAGTGAATCGAGGATTATAAGCCAGTATCTGACCATGCTCAGAGCATATAATCTTTATCCGGAAAAGGAAACACTTATTGATATCCTGAAGAAATTTGGTCACATATCTTCTAATGGACTGATTAGCATACCGAAATTTGGTGCTGACGTACAGGCTATTGACAATAAGAAGAAGGGACTGCTTGGAACGCTTTTTGCTGCCTCATGGTATACAAAGCATTATGATAAATCCCTTGTGGCATCTTTGGACGATGACAAGGCACGGTTATGGCTTCATGATAGCCGATTTGGAAGCGAAAGGGCTGATCTTATCGGGCTAAGATATGATCTTGAAAGCAATAATCTGTTCATCCAGCCGATAGAGGTAAAAACACGTGACGAATCTCCAGATGCTGTGATTTCAAAGGATGATGAATCCGGGAAAATGCACATTACCGGTCACGCACCGGGACAGATAGCAGCAGTTGTGGGCATGCTCCGTGAGATTTTTAGTGGTGAAGATACAACAGCTGATATGTTTGTCTCAGCCAGAAGAGAGGTGCTGAAATATCAGATCGTTTCTGAATGTTTTAAAAGCATTCATGATTGCGATTGGCAGAAGGAATGGTGCGACGTTCTTAAAAAGGCATTCGGAAACGGTAAGAGCGAGAATATTAGTATTAATGTTTCCGGTATGCTAATGCATATTAAGCTCAGTCAGGCTGCTGGAGGAAAGGTTATTCAGTGTATCAATCCAGATTTTGATGATTGCCCGATTGAATATAGGCAATTTACAGCAAAGGAGATCCAAGAGGAGGTTCTTGGGGAAGGCACTATCATCAAGGAAATGTGGGAGCCGGATTTTGATGAGATGCTAGAAGAACTGGGGGCGGAAGAAGAGGCGATCATTGATGTTGATACACCAGAGGAGAAAAAAACATTAGTTTATGATTTCACCCCAAATAGTAAAGATGTCATGATGGTTGCTGAGCAGACTGAATATGGGGTAAAGAAGGATCCTAAGGAGTCAAAAAGTGTCGCAGCGGTGGTTTCAGAAGAAGAAATAGAGCAACTGGTAAGAGATTTTAAGAGATCCTGTGGAGATTACCATATTAACCTGAGAGAATGTGAAGCTAAGGACACTGTCATCGGCCCGAGTGTAATCAGGTTAAAATTTAAGCTGGGAAGAGGTCAGGCTTTATCTGGTTTATCAAGTCATTTAGAGGATATTGGCCGTGAGATGAAGCGTAGCGGAGTCATTGTACAACCGGTACTCAATTCTGATGAACTTCTTCTGGACGTACCGAGGCTTCAGCGAGACCAGGTATTGTTTAAGGATGTTATTGAAAAATTACCTAAGGTAACATCTCCTGAGCAGTTATATTTCCCGCTTGGGCGTACGCCGAATGGTAAGGACCTTATAGAGAATCTTGCTGAGATGCCACATATGCTTGTGGGTGGAAGTACAGGCTCCGGAAAGTCAGTATTTTTATTTACTTTGCTTGCATCATTGCTGATGACACATCCTAAAAAAGAGGATATGCAATTAGTATTGTCGTCATCAAAGTTAGAGGATTTTATTCACTTTGAAAAGCTTCCACATCTTTATGCTGGAAAGATTATTTCTGATGCCACTGAAGCAACGGAGGTAATTAAGAATGTAATCTTCAAAGAGTCGGAACGAAGAGGCAAACTGCTGGTAGAGGCTCGAGTGGCAAATATTGTTGAATATAACAAGAAGGCTGAGGAAAAACTTGCGCCAATCGTTGTTGTAATTGATGAGTTCGCTGATCTTGCTGATCAGTTAGAAACTACAAAGGAAAAGAATGCATTCTATAAACCGGTCAGAAGAATTGCACAAGCGGGAAGAAGCCGGGGTATTCATTTGATCATCTGCACTCAGCGGCCAGAGGCCAAGCTTGTAGACTCTACTACAAAAGCACAATTAAATGCGAGAGTAGCTTTGCGCGTGAA
Organism: uncultured Lachnospiraceae bacterium; assembly: GCA_947382625.1. GTDB lineage: Bacteria > Bacillota > Clostridia > Lachnospirales > Lachnospiraceae > Suilimivivens. The sequence continues at coordinate 5,372 of CANDAG010000044.1, read as the reverse complement.
TGATTCTATGTCATCAAGGATGATCCTTGGCGATTCTGAATCTGATGCCCAGTATCTGCAGAAGCATGGAGATATGATCTTCAAATTTGGAGATACTAAGGAGCGTGCGCAGGGATATCTGATTGAAATACCGGAATTAGATCAGATAGTGGAAGACGTTATTGCCGGTAAGTATTAATGGGATTGAGGTGTTATAGGTGACAGAGGAGCCAGAATTTATATACGGTGTATTCAAGCAGGAAATTAAGAACCGCTTTTTGTGTAGCGTAGAGATTGATGGCGAGACTGTCACTTGTTATGTCCCTTCATCCTGCAGGCTTAGCAATTTCCTTGATATGACAGACAGAAGCGTGATGCTTACGCCAGTTACAAATCCTAAAGCGAGAACCAGACTTGCGTTATATGCAGTTAAGTACGGAAGAAGCTATGTGCCAATTAATTTGGCAAACAGCAATCGAGCCGTAGAGCAGCAAATTTACCGCAGATACTTTTCTTTTTTGGGAAAGAGGAAAAACGTAACCAGGGAGATGAAAATCGGTGATTATAAATGCGATTTGTTTATAAATGACACAAATACCATAGTGGAAATAAAAAGCTTGCTGGCATTTGAGAAGCAGGCAGTGTTTCCTACTGTATATTCTGAGCGGGCGGTCAAGCAACTGGAGCAGCTATCAGCATTGTTGGATCAGGGATATCCTGTGTGCTTTATGATGATTTCTTTAAGCACAACTGTAAAGGAGATTTCTATCAATCGAGAGATAGAGGATTTTTATAGGCTGTTTGCTGAATGCGTAAATAAAGGAATGAAGTTCAGAGGGTTTTCGCTTCGGTTAAATAATGATGGGATTGAGATTTCTTCAGTAGTGAAAATGAATGTTTAAAACTCTGTATGGATGAACGATATAAAGCATCACATCCTGGAGTAGGTAAAGATAATTGAATGGAGTAGCGGTCACCGGCAATAATCCGGGAGCCGCGATTTTATTGTCAGTCTTTTTTATAATACTCTGTTTCATACCTATCTGCCCGAAGCATGATATTCGGCCTCCAGTCCGGGGAGCGGCTCATCTGCTCACAAACGGCTTTCAGGTCAACACTGGGGTCGCATTCGATGATCAGTTCATCATAGACGTGTCCGACTATGAAATAATGCCAGAGAGTTTTCATGGCATAGCAGAGGATATCGCGGCTGATGGCTTGGTCGATATTCTCTACAAACTTTGGTTCGAAGGATTCAATGCGTTCCCATTTCCTTGTGGAGCAAACACCTTCATAAGTGACAGATTCTCCGCCGAACTGATTGGTTCCAATCCGGGGCTTCACATATGCAAGCCTGCATCCAGAAGGAAGCTGGATGAAGAGCATGTCGCTTTTGAACCTAAAAGTCGTGAAATATATACTCAAAACCTCACCTGATATTTACCCCGAGTTTTTGCAGATAAAGCTCATCGCGGGCGGTGATCTCCGTAGTCCATCTGCGGTGCTTCAGCTTTGTTGATACGTCAACACTTTCGACTGTATCAAACCATTGCAGCTGAAGATATAACGGGGTATCACATAACCATGATCTCAGCTTTTGTTCACTCTCCAGTATGGCCCTGGTATCATGGGCGGCATCGCCATTTTCTTTTCCCAGAGTATCCTTGAGTTTCCTGATCTCCTCATTCAGATACTCATAAGAACAAAGCGATACGAACTGGACGAACATATGCCCCGCAGAGTGTCAGTATTCCATACCCTTGCCCTGGTACCGTCTGCATGCTGCTTTCCGGCTTCGAAGAAAGCCTCGACCGTCTCCCTCTTCCGGTATTTGCACAGATACTCAAAGGGGTCCTTTTCCTTATTGGATATCAGGACAAAGTATCCATGATACTGATCGGCTTCTGCGATGGCTTTGTTATTGGGAACCACGGTTACCCTGCCGCCCCGCTTTTTAATGGTGAAGTACTTCTTTACCTTTGCCTGTGCTGGATCTGATAATCCATCAACAGGTATACCAACTTCGAGCAGCGTCCTGAGTTCGGACAGGTCAGTTTGGAAAGCTACCTTGTCTGCGGACTGTCTGGAGTGGTTAAAGTATATGACGACTTTAGGGATATTAAGGTAATCTTGCAGAACGGACGAAATTACAAGCCTGCACAGACTGTCATTCTGAAAGGACAGTGGCTGGTGGAGATGCGGAAAAGAAATATCACTGTGTGCGGAAGGCATGGGCAGATGCCGGTTCCCAGAAAGAGGCATTCACGGTTCTGGAAAATGCGAAGAAGTGTGTGGATGAGAATCCTGGGTGTGCTGTGCCGTTGTTTTACGTTGAATATACGCAAAAAAATGGACACCATGATAGGTGCCCGTGCCCTTCGGCGTACAATCTATATTATGTCCTCAGACGTAATATCTTATTTGCTTTCTACTAAGTAAATTCTACAATCATTCCGGTTGATTGTCAATGGATTTTTCCTGTAAAATCTTTATCTGCTGTGCTAACTCATGGATTTTAGCTTCTGCCTTGTCTTTGTCCTTTTTTAAGGCGTCAAAATCAGTCTGCAATTTATCATATGCCTGAATAAGATTTTGGTTCGCAGACCATTCCCTGTGAAACAGATGTTCCAAAAGGGTATTTTTTACTTCACGGAACAACTGTGTTTCATCCTGCAGGCTGCAGGTCAGTTTTCCCATGGGCGAGAGTATGGAAGTTTTGGATATGATTTTTGCGTTATTGATGATGAGTACGCAGTCATGGGCAAAACCATCTGAAACGCCAACTTTCCGATAATACCATTTCCCGTCCGGATGGTCTGCCGGGTGGTATGCCTGCGCCAGTTTGGATGATGAGCTTGTGGCGGGAACGACAAACATGAGGTTGTTCCAGGTTTCCAGGACAAGAGCCGGATGTCCGTATGAAAGTTCCGGGGCATAGCATAATCCGAAATCAACCATCAGAATATCCCCGACGGAAATATTCTGACCGTACATATGTGTCTTCTTGTCCTGCCATCTGTTTAAGCTGTTTGTGATCATTGCCATTTCAGAAGCGGACCAGGCATCCACATCTGCATTAAGATTTGACATCAGATACAGATAATTGGCGAGAACGTCACTTGTGTCCTTTGCCGGTTGGTTTCGATAGGCTGGGTTTACAGCAATCTGTCCGAGTTTTTTATAATCAATTCTCATTTGATTCCCCCTTTGCTTATACGGCATTTTTCCATTATAAAAAGTAAATATGAAAATAGCAAGTGCTTCTGTCGGAATATGTCAGAAGAATTGGTTTTGAAAAAAGTTATATGAGAAATTCGGAAAAATTGCATTCGAGGTACATAGACCTCCGGAAAGAAAGCTGGAGGTGCCGGAATGGATGGATTGAAGGGGATAGAGCAAAATGACAGACTGCTTGATCGAGGTGTGATGCTGAAAATGGAGCGCTGTGCGGAATTTTTGGCCCGCATGATAAAAAAATACGGGCGGCAGCTTCATGGAAAGCGTTGAAATTTATCCGGAAAAGATGGATAATGGACGCATGCTGGAACAGATAAACTTTAACTTTTCAGTGAATTATGATTGTGAGGTTGGCAGGGGGATAAATCTGATACATTGAAAGAATATACAACAGTGAGGTGGTATGGAGTGAACAATGATCCATTTAAGGAATATATCAAAGAATCCGAACCGGCAAAGCGGGACAAGGGCTATGCATGGCATACGGCCATTGGCCTGCAGGCGGTTGACGGGCTGAAGACATCAGAATATTTGGGGCATACTGCCATCAGGAATATTGAGGGTGAGATTACCTTAGAAGAAGCAAATGCGCTTTTACAGACCTATTACGAAGAAAATCCTATTCGTGATGCTTCAGATCGCACCGAGGAGGCTGACAAGGTTTCCGCACGGATTGCCGCGCTTCTTTCCGAGCGTGCTTTCAGCTTTACGCCGAACGAGTATCTCTCCATCCACAGGAAGCTGTTCACCGGTATCTATTCTCATGCAGGGGGCATTCGAGATTACAACATTACGAAAAGGGAGTGGGTATTGGATGGAGCGACCGTGTTTTACGGCAGCGCCACGGAGCTTCGGGCAACATTGGAATATGATTTTTCCGAAGAGAATAAGTTTTCCTATAGGAATCTCTCTATGGACGAGATCATTCACCACCTTGCGGTATTCGTAGCCAGACTGTGGCAGATTCATGCGTTTGGCGAGGGCAATACCAGAACAACGGCGGTGTTCTTTATCAAGTATCTGCGTACTTTAGGCTTCGATGTGACAAATGATATTTTTGCAGAGAATGTATGGTATTTTCGGAATTCGCTGGTCAGGGCAAATTACAATGACCTGAAAAACGGAATTCATGAAACGACAGAGTTTCTCGAGGCGTTCCTTCGCAATCTTATATTAAATGAGGATCATCCTCTTCAAAACTGGACATTGCACATCAGCGGAGCGTTCAATAAAACAGAAAAACCGGACATTGGAACTTCGAAACCGGATATTGATGCTTTCAAAGCGGACATTGAAAATGTTTTCCAGCCGAAAACGGCAAGTCATATTTTAAGGCTGCGTGAGGTATTTCAGGGACAGACAATCTTTGGTCGGTCAGATGTGATGAAGGTGATTGATATTAAAGCATCCAGAGCCTCTGAGCTTTTAAGGGAAATGACAGAGCGCGAAATCATTGAGCCGGTGTCCGGCCATGGAAAAGGAAAATATCGCTTCCGCCCACAGGCAGATTAACCAGACCTTCGGGGATAATAGAGATTTTACAATGATAGATAAAAGATATGACAGGAGAAGTCAGGAATGAAAAAGTATATAAATATGACGTTGGTGTTAATAATGATGTTTGTGTTTACCGCTTGTGGAAATAGAGAACTGGCAGATATGATGACAGAGGTTAATGATGAATATGCTTCAATTGTTTGGGAAGATAAAACTTATGTTCCGTATTGTGCCGTATCGAAGAAGGACTGTGGTGAACAAATAGGCATTGTAGATGGCGACAAAGATAATAGAATATATGAGTATAAGGATTACTCTTTGGATGAATGGATTGTCAATTCTTACATTTCTGGGCTGATGGATGGCTATATGTTATACAAGGAAATTAATGTATCTAATATACCAGATGGCTTAGAATCAGAATATGAATGGAATAATGAAATGACTGTAACCTTTCAGGCGACAGTGATTGAAGTAAATAATGATACTATTTTAGTTAAACCGGTAGATGGTTCTTCGGAATTGAATTCAGCAGATCAGTTTAGTGTATCAAATGAGAAAAATCTTGGATTACAGGCTGGTGACTTGATAGAGATTGACTATAATGGAGAAATAATGGAGTCATATCCTGCACAATTAGGAGAAGTTTACAAAATTAC
>CANDAG010000043.1 GCA_947382625.1 uncultured Lachnospiraceae bacterium | reverse complement strand
AGAAAAACAGGGACGAGGGTAGTCATAACAAGGCGTTATGGACTGCCCTTTCTTTCTGTGAAAATGTGGAAACGCAGGATATTTATGTTAGGACTTTTGGGCAGTCTGGTATTTTGGATCTGGATGTCCCGGTTTATATGGGCTGTGGAGGTGGAGGGGAATTATTATGTGACAACTGATGTGTTTCAGGATTTTCTGACCCGGAGCGGTGTGGCTGTGGGGATGAAAAAGCAGGATGTGGAGATAGAAGCCTTAGAGAAGGCCATCAGAGCCCAGTTCAATATAGTCACATGGACCTCCGCACGGATCGATGGAACCAGACTGCTGATCCAGATCAAGGAAAACGACCTGATCATGGCAGAACAAAAAACAGAGCCTTTGGCGGCGGAAGGGGAGGGCCTGGATCTGGTGGCTGAAAAGGAAGGGGAGATTATCAGTATTGTGACCCGCAGCGGCGTACCGAAGGTGACAGCCGGAGTAAGGGTTGCAAAGGGAGATGTGCTTGTGGAAGGCAGTATCCCTATTTTGAATGAGGACGGTACAATAAGAAGATACGATTACTGCCGGGCGGATGCGGATATCATGCTCCGCTGTGTCTATGATCTGAAGGAGGAGCTGCCGGAAAAATATGAGCAGAAGATCTATACCGGAAACGAAAAGAGGATTCCTTTTCTTATGTTCGGTACGAAAAAGCTGTCACTGCCGGAATTCGGCAAAAGCTACAGCCAGTGGGATAGCGTAGAAGAGAAAAAGCAGGTGAAGCTGTTTGGAAATTATTATCTGCCGGTTTATTTTGGACGGGATATGGTAAGAGAATATATATCGGAGGAAAGAGTATATACCAAAGAGGAGGTAAAGGAGCTTTTCGAAGAAAAAATCCAAAAATTTATAGAAAGTTTACAGGAAAAAGGGGTTCAAATTATAGAAAAAAATGTTACAATAGATAAGAATGCCGGAGTTTGGAAAATGAAAGTGGATTTTTTGGCGCTTGAGAAGACCGGCATGGCAAGAAAGACTCAGATTCCGGCGTCTGATGAGATAATGGAAGAAGAAAGTCAGGAATGAGCAAGGCTCAGATTTAAGAGGAGTATCGATGGAAGAAATTTCAGAGGTGGTGCATGTTGCGGCCGGTGACCAGGCTAATGTATTCGGAGCATTTGACAGCCATATCAAAAAGCTGGAAAGACAGCTTCGGGTATCCATTGTTGACCGGAACGGAGAAGTCAGGATCAGTGGCAACCCTGCGGGAGTAAGAAGAGCCGGGGCGGTGATCCGGGAGCTCACAGAATTATCAAAGAGAGGAAATGTGATCCAGGAACAGAATGTGGATTATGCAATTACTATGAGCATGGAAGAAAATGAAGATGTTTTACTCGAGATAGATAAAGACTGTATCTGCCATACTGTTTCCGGTAAGCCGGTAAAGCCCAAGACCCTTGGGCAGAAGCAGTATGTGGACGCCATCAGGAATAATATGATCGTGTTCGGGCTCGGACCGGCAGGTACCGGCAAGACTTATCTTGCCATGGCGATGGCCATCACTGCTTTTAAAAGCCAGGAGGTGGAACGGATCATTCTGACCCGTCCGGCGATCGAAGCAGGGGAGAAGCTGGGGTTCCTTCCCGGGGATCTGCAGAGCAAGGTGGATCCTTATCTGCGGCCTTTATATGATGCCCTCTATCAGATCATGGGGGCGGAGACCTTTCAGAAGAATATGGAGAAGGGATTGATCGAGGTGGCGCCTTTAGCCTATATGAGAGGGCGTACTTTGGATAATGCCTATATTATTCTGGATGAGGCTCAGAATACCACGTCGGCCCAGATGAAAATGTTTTTAACCAGGATAGGGTTTGGTTCTAAGGTTATAGTGACAGGGGACGCCTCTCAGAAGGATCTGTCTCCCGGTACGGTTTCCGGACTCGATGTAGCCGGAAAGGTACTTTCCAATATTGAGGGGATCGCCTTCTGCAAGCTGACAAGCAAAGATGTGGTCAGGCATCCGCTGGTACAAAAGATCGTTAAGGCATATGAAAGCTATGAGGCAAAGGAAAGCGGCATCAGGCAGAGAATTCCCCGCGCCTCCGGCGCTTCTTATCCTCAACGAAAAAACAGGAACGCAGACTATGGAAAAAAACATTGACAAAAGAAAACTGAAGGAAACTGAAAGTATTTCCTTTAATATCAGTCCGGACAGATGGCTGGTATCCTTCCAGGAAATACTTATGTTCCTTCTGACAATTATATACAGTGCGCTGGCTGCCTATCTGTACGAAAAGACAAAAGCCACGATCGCAGGGATTGCGATCTTAGCCGGGGCGGGCTTTGGCTGCGTTTTGTTTGCACTGGAGCAGAGCCTTGAAAATGAAACCTTTTTGTATGATAACGATGAACACCTGTGGCGGTTTGTGATCATATATCTTCTGGCTTTTGGCGGGAGCGTTCTTTTTCCCATGCTTCCCGTGGGAGGATGGCCCTATCTGGCAGTCTTTGTGGGACTGATGTTTTTCAGCAACAGGATGATAGGCTTCTTATCCGGGTGTGTACTTCTTATGATCACGGTTATGATCAGGGGGGATGGGGTTACCTCCTTTCTTGTTTATTTGATCGGCGGGCTGGTGGGGATTTTGGTGTTTTCCTACGTATATGAAACCTTTAAGATATGGCTTCCGCTGATGATTTCCCTGCTTATCCAGGGAGTGTGCCTGTTTGCAGGAGAGTTTTTGTTCGCAGATGGTCCGCTATCTGCAGAGATGCTGCTGGCCCCGGCGTTAAATCTTTCAATCTGTCTTATTCTGCTCCTTTTGCTGCTGAAATATTTCAGTTCTTCTTTGATCTACCGAAACCGTGAGCTGTATATGGAGATCAATGATCCGGAATATCCTCTTTTGGTAGAGCTTAAGTCCTTTTCCAGGGAAGAATATTATCACGCTGTCCATACAGCGTATCTCTGTGACAGGATCGGCAAAAGATTAGGGCTTCGGGAGGGTGTGATCAAGGCATGCGGGTATTATCACAGGATAGGCGTCCTTAAAGGAGAAAACAATTGGGAAAATGTCCAGCTGGTTTTGGAGGAGCATGGATTTCCCCAGGAAGTGAAGGATGTGCTGAGAGAATATGTAAGTCCGAAGGAGAGAGTCATCTCAAAAGAGGCGGTGGTGCTCATGTTCTGTGATGCCGTTATCTCCTCCATCAGTTACCTTTTTTCCAGGGATGCACAGGCACAATTGGAATATCTCCCGATCATTAATATGATACTGAAGAAAAAAATCGAAAGCGGTATGATCAATGTCAGTGATATTTCCTTTGGAGAAATACAGGTGATCAGAAGAATTTTGGTGGAGGAACAGCTATATTATGAATTCTTACGTTGAAAATGAAGTTGGTGCAGATTTTGGATTTGACATTAAGGAAATCATGGATGCGGTGATGGAGGAGGTTTTAGAAGAAGAAGGCTGTCCTTTTGAGGCCCAGGTAAACCTTCTGATCACGGATGATGAAGGGATTCGGGAATTCAACAGACGATTAAGAAATGTGGATTCCCCTACAGATGTCTTGTCTTTTCCCATGATCGCTTTTGAAAAGGAGGCGGACTTTTCTATTGTGGAGGAGGAGGAAGCCGAGTATTTTGACCCGGACAGCGGAGAGCTTTTGCTGGGAGATATTATCATTTCAGCAGACAGGGTGAGGGAGCAGGCGGTGAAATATGGTCATTCTGAGAGAAGAGAACTGGCTTTTCTGGCCGCTCACAGTATGTTCCACCTTTGCGGCTATGATCACATGACAGAGGAAGAGGCAAAGGTGATGGAGCAAAAGCAGGAAAATACGCTGACAGTGCTGGGCATTACCAGAGAACACGGATGAAAATAGCTACGAAACAATAGAAGAAGTGCAGGAGAACAAAAGTGCAGGAGAGCTTATGAAAAGAACGGCAAGAAAAAAGACGGGTATGTCCTCTTTGGGAAAAGATTACTTAACAATTATTGTACAGATCACGTTAATAGCAGTTCTGATCTTCCGCATTCCCTTAGGAGCTGTAATAGGAGATAAGGGTATGGCCTATTTCGGAGCCGCCAATGAAATTTTTGCTGTAGGGGCAGGAATTTTTGCCTACGGATTGTCGGAGGCGGCTGCAATACAGGTGAGATACCGGGCCAAAAGAGGACAGCTAAGGAGCGCCAGAAAGGTTTTAAAGGGCGGGATCCTCATAGGAGGCGGGATCGGGCTTATATTAACCCTGCTTTTTATATTTTTGGGACATACCATAGCTGATAAGGCTCTGCATATGGCGCCGGCAGGCATGGCCATTGCGTGGATGGCGCCGGCAATGTTTTTCAGTATCCTGACAGGAATTTTCAGAGGTTACTTTCAGGGGAACGGGATAAAGAAGGCAGCCATGCATTCCCAGGTGGTAAATGTTCTTTTTTTGTATCTTGGGGGACTCATAGGCGCAGTACTGCTGCATGGGTATGGAGAAAAGGTTGCAGCTCTTCTGCAGAATGACGACTTTGCCGGAGCGTACGGGGCCATAGGCGCGTCCATCGGGCTGGTGACGGCCTCTGTATTTGGGCTTTTGCATATGCTTGTCCTGTATTTTGTAATGAAAAGAAGCCTCAGAGAACAGCCGGGCAGAGAGCAGCCCAGAAATCAGGATACCATGCCGATGGTGCTCAGCGGGTTAGCCGGAACCGGACTTATGTATGGTCTTTACTGGCTTGTCTTTCATGGAATGACTTTGCTGGATCAGTATCTGTTCTTTCTGGCAGGTTCCAAAACGCCTGTGGAAGAGGGAATGCTGCTTGCAGATCATATGAGAGAGCTGACGGTCCAGTGGGGGGCATACTATGGGAAATGCGCGGCGGCAATTGGTATTACTGGCGGATTTGTGAGTATGGTCTGCCTTTTGCCGATCAGGAGGATCGTTACCACCTTAGAACGGGAGGCGAATCGTGCAGCAAGAGAAAAGCTTGGGATCTGGATCCACCAATGTGCCGCCATCGCCATACCGGCGGCGGTCTTTCTTGGCGTACTGGCCGGAGATCTGACGGCCTTGTTATTCAGGGGAAATAATGACCAGATCGTATCATGGCTTCGGGCAGGAAGTCTTGTGGTGGTCTTTCAGGTATTTGCCGTTATGCTTATCGAGGTTCTTATGCGTAACCGAAAGCTTATTTATGTAGTCTGTATCGGAGCGGCAGGACTGTTGCTCCATACCGGCATGGCGGTGCTATTGGTTAATATAGCCGGAATGGGGATCATGGGAGTGATCATTGCAGAAATCGTGTTTTATATAACGGTGACACTTGCAGGATTTTTCCTGGTGAGCCGACTGTTCCAGTATGAGCAGGAGTGGATCAAGTGCTTTGCGCTTACCATTGTGGTTTCTGCGGTTTCCGGCCTTCTGGCGCTTGGGTTGAACCGATTGCTTCATACCTTCCTGGGGGCGCTTCCTTCGCTGGTGATCTCTTTGGCGGCAGGAATCATAGTGTACATGCTTCTTTTGGTAGTCACAAGGGCATTCCGGAGAGATGAGCTGGATGAAATGGTGGGCGGAAGAATTTTGATCCTTCTTTCCGAGCTTTTGCGTTATACATAAAAAAAGTATAATTTCAGGCTTTTTGCCGATACTGTTTGTAGGGCAGTGAAAAGTTTCCGGCCTTATAAATCGTAAAGGTGTGCTTGCTATGAAATTTGTAAAACGTATCAGCTTGTTTTTTATTTATCCTCTTACTATGTTTGCACTGGGATTTGCTTCTAATATGGCGATCATGGAATTTTTTTATCCGGGAGATTCCGCCGACGGGAATTATCTGGCAGAACGGGAGAATGAAGGATTTCAGGAAGCGGACATGCCATTGCCAGGGGCAGAAGGAGAGCTTTTTTTGACATCGGCTGAAGAAGAACCCGTTGAGGTTGCCATGAGCGAGGAGCCTTTAGTGAACGCCAATACCCGCTATGTGCTTCAGCATTATGATGCCATCAGCGGTGAAAGCCGGGAAGAGGAAGCTGTTATGCCTGATAAATTTATCGGCTTAAGCAGGGAAAGGCTGGCAGATGAAATTGAAGAATACAACAAAAATCCGTCCCTGACGGATTTTGAGCAGGGCTTTACTTATATGGAGCTTGTTTCCTTTTCCTCTGAAAGAGTGGTAGTCAGGAAAAGCTATGAGTCAGAAGAGGAGAAAGGGTTTTTTCTCTTAAATGAAAATCATTATGTGGTTGTCTATGACCACAGTCTCTCTCACGTCTATATGGACACGGAGATTTTGGTGGAAAGTCTGCCGGAAAGCTTACAGGAAGAAATTTTAAATATGAAATTTGTGGAGGATGAAAAGGAGCTATACCAGTTTTTGGAGACATATACCAGTTAAGTCAGGCAGTGCAAAGGGGGAGGAAAGATGAACGATAAAGTGAAGGTGGCAGTAGTGGGAGCAGGTGCATCGGGAATGATGGCGGCAATCACAGCATCCCGATATGGAGCGGATGTCACTTTGTTTGAAAAGGAAGACCGGGTGGGGAAGAAGATCCTTTCCACCGGAAACGGGAAATGTAACCTTGGCAATCTGGATTTTTCCATGGAACAGTATTATTGCAGGGATAAGGATAAATTAGAGAGCATTTTCAAGATGTTTTCCGTGTGGGATACCATAGCTTTTTTTGAGAGCATTGGACTGATGATCAAAAGTAAAAACGGTTATCTTTATCCTTACTGTGAGCAGGCCTCCGCAGTCCTTGATGTTCTGCGTATGGAGCTTACCCGAAGACAGATCAGGACACAGACCGGAAAAGGTATAAAATCCGCCGGATACAGAGACGGAGAAAAATTATTTGAGCTGACGGATTCTGACGGGAGAGTACATACTTTTCAGAAGCTGATCATAGCCTGCGGAAGCCCGGCTTCTCTGAAAAAGGGAGAAGGGATGAGCGGCTATCGGCTGGCGGAGAGCTTTGGACATAAGATAGGGAGGCTTGTTCCCGGGCTGGTACAGCTAAGGAGCGATGAAACCTTTCTGAAAGCCCTTGGGGGTGTCAGGTGTCAGGCAAAGGTAAAGCTGTTGATCGATGGAGAAGAAAGGGCTTCCGAAACAGGAGAGCTTCAGTTTACCGATTATGGGGTCTCGGGAATTCCCGTTTTTCAGCTGAGCCGCATGGCAGCCTATGCCGCGGATGAAAAAAGAGATGTGGAGATCGTGGTGGATTTTTTCCCGGATCAGGAAGAAAACGCTTATGCTTATATGGCGAAGCTGCGGTTTGAGACCGGGCAGGATAAGACGGCAGAGGAGTATATGATCGGATTGCTGAACAAGAAGATCAATATGGTATTGCTAAAGCGTCTTGGCCTGAAGCCGGGGATGAAGGTGAGGGAGATCGGATGGAAAGGAATCTGGGAGCTGATGAAGAGCTGCCGGAATTTTTCCATACATATCAGCAGCCCCAATCCCATGGAAAATGCCCAGATCTGTGCCGGCGGCGTGAGATTGGAGGAAGTGACTACGGAGCTTGAGTCCGTATCCAGAAAGGGACTTTATTTTGCCGGAGAGCTTTTGGATGTGGACGGAAAGTGCGGAGGCTATAATCTGCAATGGGCCTTCACCAGCGGTTATGCGGCAGGCATAAGTGCGGCAGACGGCCTGGCAGAGGATGTGAAAGGATGTCAGAGATGCTGAGAATTCCTCAATTGCGGCTTCCGGTGGGACATTCCCGGGAAGAGCTGACAGAACGGGTAAAAAAACTTTTAAGATGTAAGGATTCGCCCAGGATCACTGTGGTCAGGCGTTCTATTGACGCAAGGAAAAAGCCGGCGCTTTATTTCAATTATGTTCTGAATGTTGAGGTAAAGGATGAGACCGGGGTATACCGCAGGTGCGATAAAAAGCAGGTTCAGCTATGGGAAGAGAAACCTTACAGGTTTCCGGTCTCCAGGGGGGATTTAAGGGTCTCATCCCCGGCGGATTATCTGGCTGAGGGGAAAACAAGGCCTGTGATCATCGGAACGGGACCGGCAGGGCTGTTCTGCGGCTATATGCTTGCCAAGGCCGGACTTTGTCCCATACTGCTGGAGAGGGGGAACCCCATGGAGAACCGGGTCAGCGATGTAGAGACCTTTTGGGAAAAAGGAAACCTGGATCCGGAGTCTAACGTACAGTTTGGGGAAGGAGGTGCGGGAACCTTTTCCGATGGGAAGCTGAATACACTGGTAAAGGATACCCATGGAAGGAACCGGGAGGTACTTTCGATCTTTGTGGAGGCGGGAGCACCGCCGGAAATCCTGTATGATCATAAGCCCCATATCGGTACAGATGTGCTGCGGGGAGTGGTTGTGAATCTGCGGAATGCCATCCTGCATATGGGTGGAGAGGTGCGGTTTGGAGCCAAAGCAACGGACTTTACATATGAAAAGGGACATGTGACAGGAGTCGTTATCAACAAAAAGGAGCATTTACCGGCGGAGTATGTAGTGCTGGCACCCGGGCACAGCGCCAGAGATACCTTTGCCATGCTCTGGGAAAAAGGCATAAGGATGGAGGCAAAGCCCTTTGCAGTGGGAATGCGGGTAGAGCATCCCCAGGAGCTGATCAATCTCTCCCAATATGGAAAGGGTGAGGTGACTGTCCTGGGAAATGCCCCTTATAAGGTGACTGCCAGAGCCTCTGATCAGAGAGGCGTTTATTCCTTTTGTATGTGTCCCGGAGGCTATGTGGTCAACGCCTCTTCAGAAGCCAGGCATCTTGCGGTAAACGGAATGAGCTACAGTGGAAGAAGCGGGAAAAATGCCAACAGTGCTATTGTGGTGGCAGTCACACCCGAGGATTACGGAAGCAATCATCCTCTGGCAGGGATAGAGTTTCAGCGGAGGCTGGAAAAGAAAGCCTTTCAGATCGCAGAGGGAAGGGTTCCTGTAGAGAGGTATGGTGATTACAGGCAGGCCGTTACAGGAATGGCCTGGCAGGAGAAGGGGGAGCTGTTTATAGCAGAGGAGTTTTCTCCCTGCATCAAAGGTGCATGGGAGTTTGCACCCGTCCATGAGATCCTTCCGCCGCCTCTCGGGAAGGCGTTTGTGGAGGGAATGGAACGCTTTGGCGGGATGATCCGCGGATTTAATGACAGAAACGTACTGGTAGAGGGAATCGAAAGCAGAACATCCTCTCCCGTCAGGATCCTGAGGGATGATTCCCTCCAGTCCTCGCTAAAGGGCCTGTATCCCTGCGGGGAAGGAGCCGGCTATGCAGGAGGGATCACATCGGCCGCCATGGATGGGATACGGGTGGCAGAGGAGATCGCAATCTGTATCGCGGGAGAAGACAGACAACAGATAACACGCTCTGCAAACTAACCTTATGTTAATGGAAGGAGGCGCTTATGGATCATAATCTGTTGAAAGGGAAGCAGGAGCTGAGGAATAAATATCTTGCTTACAGAAATGAGCTTTCTTTGAAGGAACGAAGAGAAAAAAGCAGTCGTATCCGGGAAGTGCTCACCAGAGAAGAAGCCTACAGGCAGGCACAGGTGATCCTGGTATATATGGATTACCGGAGCGAGGTGATCACCACTGAGCTGACAGAAGGACTTTTGGCCGAGGGGGCCAGGCAGGTGTTTGCCCCTAAGGTAGAGGGAATGGATATCGTTTTTTATGAGGTAAGCTCCATGGAGGACTTCTCGGAAGGGTATCAGGGGATACGGGAGCCTTCCGGGAGTGATGACAGACGTCTTAAGATAGAGCAGCTGAAAGGGAAGAATACTCTGGTTCTGGTCCCGGGGGCTGTTTTTGACAGGGAAAGGGGACGGATGGGCTACGGAAAAGGATTTTATGACCGCTTCCTCAAAAGGCTGGATGCTGCCTGTGAGAAAGAAAGAGAGAACGATCCGGAAACATGGGTCTGCAGCGTGGCACTTGCCTTTGACTGCCAGATTGCCAAAAGAGTGTTGATGGAGGATCATGACAGAAGAGTGGATATGATCGTAACAGAAACCGGAGTGATCAGATAGGAGAGAGGATAATGGATGAGAGACTGACCGAATTGGGGAAAAATGCGGTTTCGGCGAAATACGGGCTTCAGCTTCTTTCGGCTGAGCAGAAGAATCAGGCATTATATGCGGTGGCGGATGCGCTTGAGGCGCAGAGCGCCGTAATACTTGCAGAAAATGCCAGAGATGTGGCTGCAGGAGAAGAAAAGGGAATGTCTGCCGGTCTTCTTGACCGGCTGCGTCTTACCGAAGAGCGGATTAGGGGGATGGCAGACGGGCTTAAGGAGGTAGCAGAGCTCCCCGATCCCGTGGGGGAGGTAATGGAAACCTTTACCCGTCCTAACGGCCTGCGTATAGAGAAATGCCGGGTTCCCATGGGGGTGATCGGAATTATCTATGAGTCCCGTCCAAATGTTACCGCGGATGCCTTCGGACTGTGCTTTAAGAGTGGGAGCGCTGTGATCTTAAAGGGAGGGAGCGATGCCATCTTCTCCAATATGGCCATTGCCAGAGTGATCCGGGATGCCCTTAACGCAGCAGGAGTCTCCAGGGATGCACTGCAGCTGATCGAGTCTACGGACAGAGAGATCACCCGGCAGTTTATGAGGATGAAGGAATATGTGGATCTTTTGATCCCCAGAGGCGGTGCAGGGCTGATAAGGAGCGTGGTGGAGAACAGTACCATACCGGTGATCGAGACAGGGACGGGAAACTGCCACATTTATGTGGATAAGGATGCGGATCTGGAGAAAGCCGTTCCCATTATCATCAATGCCAAGACCCAGAGGATCGGGGTATGTAACGCCTGTGAATCCCTTGTGATCCATGAGAAGATAAAGGATGCGCTGCTGCCCCGGCTTGCCATGGCGTTGAAGGAGCATGGAGTGGAGATCAGAGGGGATGAGAAGGTGCAGGAGGTGATCGAGTGCCTGCCTGCCCGGGAAGAGGACTACGGAAGAGAATATCTGGATTATATTATTTCCATGAAGACAGTATCGTCATTGGAGGAAGCGATCGCACATATCAATCAATACAGCACCAGGCATTCGGAATCTATCATTACCGAAAACAGTGAAAGCGGAGAGAAATTTCTGCAGGGGATCGATGCCGCCTGTGTCTATGTAAATGCTTCTACCAGGTTTACGGACGGCTTTGAATTCGGGTTCGGTGCGGAGATCGGGATCAGTACCCAAAAGCTTCATGCCAGGGGGCCTATGGGACTGAAGGAGCTGACCTCTTACAAATATAAGATCATGGGGAACGGACAGGTCAGGATTTGAGCTTGATTTCCCGATGGGTTTATGTAAGAATAAAGGAAGAGTTCAGACAGAAAAAGGAAGTCTGTTCCAGGGGGAGGATGTATTATGAGAGGAATAGATACACAGGTACGCAAGATCAGAAGACGTATTTTTAAAGAGGTGGCAAATCTGGCTTATACTTCCGATAATCTGAAGGATGATGTGGAGGCGCTGCCTTATAAGATCGTAGATTATGATGAATCAGAGTATGAGAGTATTTACCGGGAACGGGCGATCGTAAGGGAGAGGATCCGTCTGGCTATGGGCTTATCACTCCGTCCGGAAAATGCGCCGGTCCATGTGACCCAGGGGCTTGAGGAAAGCAATATTGACGAAAAATACTACGAACCGCCGCTGATGCAGGTGATTCCCTCTGCCTGTAATGCCTGTCCGGAGAACCGGTATGAGATCACTGACAGATGTATGGGGTGTGTGGCCCATCCCTGCCGGGAGGTGTGTCCGAGAGGGGCCATCAGTATGAAAAACGGCAAATCCGTGATCGATCAGGAAAAATGCATCAAGTGCGGTAAATGTAAATCGATCTGCCCTTATGATGCGATTTCCCATCAGGTCCGCCCCTGCCTTGCCCATTGCGGGGTAAATGCCATCAAAAGCGATAAAAAGGGCCGGGCTTATATCGACACGGAGTTGTGCGTCTCCTGCGGTCAGTGTATGGTAAGCTGCCCCTTTGGCGCCATTGCGGATAAATCCCAGATATTCCAGCTGATCCGTGCCATGCAGTCCGGAAAGAAGATCATCGCCCAGGTGGCCCCGTCCTTTGTGGGACAGTTCGGAAAGGGGGCTACTCCTGACAAGATCAAGGGGGCTCTTAAGGAGCTGGGTTTTTATGACGTATATGAGACGGCCATCGGCGCGGATATGGGAGCTATGGCGGAGGCGGAGCATTATGTGAAGGAGGTTTCCACAGGAGAGCTGCCTTTCCTTCTCACCTCCTGCTGCCCTTCATGGTCGGTGCTTGCCAAAAAGTTTTTCCCGGAAACCATTGACAAGATTTCCAATGCATTAACACCCATGGTGGCTACGGCCCGGAAGATCAAGGAAGATCATCCCGACGCCTCCGTGGTGTTTATCGGTCCCTGTGCTTCCAAGAAGCTGGAGGCTTCCCGCAGGACGATCCGTTCGGATGTGGATTTTGTCATTACCTTTGAGGAACTGGCAGGAATGTTTGAGGCCAGGGGGCTTTTGCCGGAAGAAGAGGTTAACGGGGAAGCAATGAACGATGCTACCGGAGCCGGCCGGGGCTATGGCGTGGCCGGAGGGGTTGCCAGCGCTATAGAGGAATGTATCCGGGAATATTATCCGGATGTGGAGGTTAATATCGAGCACGCAGAAAGCCTTACGGAATGCAAGAAGATCCTGATGCTTGCCAAGGCCGGAAAGAAAAACGGCTGTCTGATCGAAGGCATGGCCTGCCCCGGAGGCTGCGTGGCCGGAGCGGGGACGAACATTGCCATTCCCCAGGCCATGAAAGAGGTGGCCGGGTTTAAGGCTGCTGCCGGACAGAAGATTCCGGACAAGAAATAACACTGGAGCTTTGAAAGGAGTATAAACTATAATGAAAATAAGAACGAGATATGCGCCGAGCCCCACAGGACGGATGCATGTGGGAAATTTAAGGACAGCGCTTTATGCTTATCTGATCGCAAAGCATGAGGGCGGGGATTTTATCTTAAGGATCGAGGATACAGACCAGGAACGCTTTGTGGAAGGAGCGGTGGAGATCATCTACCATACTCTGGAGGAAACAGGTCTTACTCATGATGAAGGACCGGATAAGGACGGCGGCGTAGGCCCCTATGTGCAGTCGGAGCGGCAAAAACAGGGGATTTATCTGGAATATGCCAAAAAGCTGATTGAAAAGGGAGAAGCCTATTATTGCTTCTGCGATAAAGAACGCCTTGCCGGACTGAAAACCCAGGTAGTGGAGGGGAAGGAGATCACAGTATATGACAAGCATTGCCTTTCCCTGTCCAAAGAAGAGGTGGAAGAGAAATTAAAGGCCGGGCTTCCTTATGTGATCAGGCAGAATAATCCGAGAGAGGGCAGGACCACCTTTCATGATGAGATCTATGGGGATATTTCTGTGGATAATGCGGAATTAGATGATATGATTCTGATCAAGTCCGACGGCTATCCCACCTACAATTTCGCAAACGTGGTGGACGATCATCTCATGGGGATCACCCATGTGGTGAGAGGGAATGAATATCTTTCCTCATCCCCGAAATATAACAGACTTTATGAGGCCTTTGGCTGGGAGGTTCCGGTATATGTACATTGTCCTCTGATCACCGATGAAAACCATCAGAAGCTCAGTAAACGCTGTGGTCATTCCTCCTATGAGGATCTCATCGAACAGGGATTCGTGACGGAGGCGGTGGTGAACTTTGTGGCTCTTCTTGGCTGGAGTCCTTCTGAGAGTAATGAGGAGATTTTTTCCTTAAAGGAGCTGGCAGAGGTTTTTGATTACCGTCATATGTCCAAATCTCCGGCGGTATTTGATTATACCAAGCTGAAATGGATGAACGGCGAATACATCAAGGCTATGGACGAGGATGTCTTCTATGAGATGGCAGAGCCTTATCTGAAGAAGGCTCTCACAAGAGAAATAGATCTTCATAAGCTGGCGGCTATGGTTAAGACCAGGATTGAGATCTTTCCGGATATTCCGGAGCTTGTGGACTTTTTGCAGGAGCTGCCGGAGTATGATCCTTCCATGTACCAGCACAAAAAGATGAAGACTACCAAAGAGTCTTCCCTGGAGGTTCTTAAGGAGCTTCTTCCTGTTCTGGAGGATCAGGAGGATTATTCCAATGACGCACTTTATGAGCGGCTTTTGGCCTATGTGGAGCAGAAGGGCTGTAAGAACGGATATGTGCTCTGGCCTGTCCGTACAGCGGTTTCAGGGAAACAGATGACTCCTGCAGGAGCCACGGAAATTATGGAGCTTCTTGGCAAGGAAGAATCGCTTCTTCGTATTAAGAAAGGAATAGAACTGCTTGAGAATACCCAGTAGATCACAGCAACGGGCGATCACCCATCTGTCAGGGCCTGCCATGGTTATTGCAGGCCCCGGCAGCGGCAAAACCTTTACGATCATTGAACGCATTCTTTATCTTATCCGTAATCATCATATCCCACCCCAAAATATTCTGGTGATCACCTATACCAAAGCTGCTGCCAGCGAAATGAAGGAACGTTTTGAGAAGGCCTATATATCCCTTAGCTCATCCGGTGACCTGAAGGCACAGGAGGCGGCTGCGGGAGCAGTAAATTTCGGAACCTTTCACAGTATCTGTTATCATATCCTAAAACAGTCCGGAATTATAAAAGAAAATTCCCTGATAAACGAAATCGATAAGCGAAAGCTCCTGCAGGTAATTCTTGGTAATTTGGGACTTTTGGCAAGATCCGGCTATGATGAGATCACCGGTCTTGTCAATGAGATCAGCAGGAGAAAGAATTTTTCCTGTAAACAGAATATATCGCAGCCTCAGGAAACAGAAGAGCATCAGACAAAGTCTTCCGCCGTATTTTCCGAGGAGGAGCTTGCGGCTGTTTTGAGAGAATATGACAGGCATTTGAGAGAGCAGGGGCTGATCGACTTTGATGATATGATCCTTCTGTGCCTGCAGCTTTTTGATACCGATGAAAGGAGTCTTGCCAGATACCGGA
The DNA here is from genome assembly GCA_947382625.1 of uncultured Lachnospiraceae bacterium. Lineage (GTDB taxonomy): Bacteria > Bacillota > Clostridia > Lachnospirales > Lachnospiraceae > Suilimivivens. Next base: position 16,310 of record CANDAG010000043.1, on the reverse strand, counting down.
GGCTTTTTGGGTTTATTCTGGTGGATGAATTTCAGGATATCAATCCTCCCCAGTATGAAATATTAAAGCGATTGGCACACCCTTTAGACAACCTTTTCGTGGTTGGGGATGATGATCAGGCAATTTATGGCTTTCGCGGAGCAACGCCGGGGATCATGCAACAGTTTTCCAGGGATTTCGGGACTGCAGAGCAGATCATGCTTACAGAAAATTATCGCTGTGCCTCTAATATTGTAACGCTAGCAGGAGAAATGATCCGGCATAATAAGGAGCGCTTTGTCAAAGAATTTTATCCCCAGAATCCGTCAGGACAGCTTTTCTTTCAATGCTTTGATTCCCGCAGAGAGGAGGAGATGGCCATGATCAGAGAACTTTCGGCTTTAAGCAGAGATGAGCTTATGGATACGGCGATCATACTGCGGACAAACCGGGAGGCGGCCCTGTATGCCGGGGCGCTGAAGGAGGCAGGGATTGCAGTGAAGGGAAGCCGCCTTAAGGATGAGGACATTTACCATGGATTTATCATGCAGGATGTGCTGGCTTTTCTGACTTATCTGTATGAGGGACACCATCGCAGGGATTTCATATGCTTTATGAATAAGCCGGGCCGCTTCCTGACCCGCATGGCGCTGCCGGAGGAAAAGGTCAGGATAAAAACCTTAGAGCAGTATTATGACAAAAATCCGGAGATGCTGGGAATGCTGAGAAGGCTTTTCAGACAGCTTCAGATCGCGGAAGGACTTTCGCCTTATCTGGCGGTATCCCTTTTTCGAAAAACCCTTGGCTATAACGACTATCTGCGAAGCAGATTAGGGGGAGAAAGGGATCATCAGCGCCTCTTAAATCTGGCAGACCGGGTACAGCGGTGCTTTGAAGGCTATAAGCCGGGCGGCAGCCCTTTAAAGGAGTATATTGCACAAAAGGCTTCTGAGGAGGCAGGTTCAGAAGGCTCAGGAACCGTAGAGGAAGCCGGAGTCCGCATCCTGACAATGCACGGTTCTAAGGGACTGGAATTTGACAGAGTTTTTCTTCCGGACCTGAATGAAGGCGTGATCCCCGGAAAGGACTGCCTGACCCTGAAGGATATAGAAGAAGAAAGAAGGCTCCTGTACGTAGCCGTTACAAGAGCCAAAAAAGAGCTGTATCTTTATTGTAGCAAAGAGCGAGGGAGAAAGCCCTCCCGTTATCTGGAGGGACTGGTCATATCCGGCAGACCCAAATAAAGCCACAGCCGGATTTATTCACCTTCTCCTACAAGCTCATCAAATTCCGCATTGTCAAGAAATTCATCAAAGGCATCGGAAACGATCTCATACTCTTCATCATCTTCAATATAAGTAAGCTCAGGTTCTTCATTAGGATCATTTTCATTCTCATGATATCCGTAAAACCAGACATTACCGTCATGATTTTCTCCGTCCTCCTCAAGGGGGAGCAGTACGATGTAATCCTTGTCTCTGACCGTAAGGATGGTAACAACGGAGCAGGTCACGGTGGTTCCGTCCTCTAAGTCAAGGGTGACGGTCATTTCCTCTTCGCTGCCCTCCGGCTGGCTGATCATATCATTTAAGGGATCATTTTGTTTATTTTTACTCATGGCGCACCTCCTCTTGTGATTTCATTTTACTAATTAATCCGCACAGATGCAACAAAATATTATATTTTTATGCACATCCTGCAATTTTTATGCTATGATATAAATGGCGCAATTGACTTAATTTGTGAAAAATGCACGCGTAAGGGACCAAAGCGTACTGGAAGCTGTTGTATACTTACTTGGGAGGGCGCATGGAAAAACAATGGAGGACGACTTATTTTAAGCCGACAGCACAGGGAATATCCTGTACAGGGAGAAGTGTGAGCTTTGCCGCAGAGTTGCCGGCGGACAAGGAATGCGGAGTTATTTTATATGATGATAGAGGGGGCAGTAAACGCTTTCCCTTTCAGAAGGAAGGAAAAAGAGGGAATCTTTACGGTCTTAAGATTGAAGGGGAAGGACTTCATAGCTGTTCTTATAATTATTATTCAGGGGATCAGGTCATTACGGATCCTTATGCCCGTGAGGTTCAGGGGCTGGAGATATGGGGAGAGGCGAGAGGACGGGAAACCAGAGGATTTCTCGGGAAAAGGGAGTTTGACTGGCAGGGGGATGAGCCCCTGGCGATTCCTGTCCATGAGAGTATTTTTTATGGGCTTAATGTGCGGTCCTTTACCATGCATAAAAGCTCAGGAGTAAGAAATAAAGGAACCTTTGAAGGAATTACAGAAAAAATCCCCTATTTTAAGTCTCTTGGTATTACGGCAGTGGAGCTTATGCCATGCTATGAGTATGACGAATGTATGGAAAAGGAAGAGCTTTTGGCAGGGCCGGTGCTTTCTGCAGCGGCTCTGCAGGCGGAAGAGCAGGTTAAGGAAACAGAGCAGATATCCCGGGAGGATGGGGATGAGAAAGAGGATGTTATCCGTCTGAACTGCTGGGGGTATCAAAAGGGGTTTTATTTTGCGCCCAAAGCAGCCTACAGCGCCGGAAGGTCACCGGTAACTTCCTTTAAAAAGCTTGTAAGGAAGCTTCACCAGAATCAGATCGAGGTGATCATGCAGTTTTATTTTCCGCCGGAGATCCGGCAGATGCAGATGCTTGAGGTGATCAGATACTGGGTGACGGAATATCATATTGACGGAGTGCGGCTAAGCGGTTTCCATATCCCTTTCCGCCTGATCGCGGAGGATCCTGTACTTAAAAATACCAAGATCAGGTGCAGTTATGTTCCGGAGGAGGATTTATCTGTGGTCTGTAATTCTTCCTTCAAGAATTTCATCACGGATAACGGGAACTTCAGAAATGATATGAGGCGGTTTCTGAAAGGGGATGAAGGCCTGATAGGTCAGGTGCTCTTTTATCAAAGGCGTAATCCAAAGGAGCATGGCGTTGTCAATTATATGGCTGATTATGACGGATTTTCCCTTTATGACAGCGTATGCTATGAGAGAAAGCATAATGAGGCAAACGGGGAGGATAATCGCGACGGAACTGATGTGAATTTTACCTGGAATTGTGGCATAGAGGGGGAGAGTCGCAGAAAAACCATTAAGGAGCTCAGAGAAAGACAGATAAAAAACGCTCTGTCCTTTGTGATCCTCTCTCAGGGAATCCCTTATCTTTTCAGTGGGGACGAATTCGCCTGCTCCCGTTCTGGAAATAATAACTGCTATTGCCAGGATAATGAGACCGGATGGGTGAAATGGCGGAAGACAGGATTGGCAAAGGAAATCCTTTCCTATACCCGCTTTTTGACAGGTCTTCGGAAGTCCAACGGTATTTTACATATGAAGGAGGAGCTTTTGGCGATGGATCCGATCGGCTGCGGCTATCCGGATATTTCCTATCACGGGATAGAGGCGTGGCGGCCGGATTTAAGCTTTATCAGCCGGATCGTGGGTATTTTGGAGTGCGGAAAATATTCTCCGGAGAAGGGGGAATCCTTTTATATTGCCTGTAATATGCATTGGGAAAGCCATGATCTGGCGCTGCCGAAGCTTGCCAAAAACAAAAGTTGGATCAAAATTGCAGACACTTCGCTGCCGATCGGGCAATTTTCCGAAAATTGGAGGATAAAGGAGATAGAAGAGAACCGGAAAGAGGGATTGGGCTTTTCTATCAACAGCAGGTGCATCGCGATCTTTAAGACAGTGGGCGTAAGAAGAAGCTCCGGCGCCGGGGCACGAAAAGGAAAAGTGCAGGGAGGAAAAAAGGCCTCTGCCAGGCATACGCTCTGAAAAAGAAACAGAACATTTTGGAAAGGCAAGTGTTATTATCATGAAAGCGTGGAAGCATTTTAAGACGGTGACCCGCCACAAGTATCTTGTAATGAAGGGCTGCTTTCAGGTGGGATTATATAAACAGGGACTGCTTCACGATCTCTCCAAGTACAGCCCCGGTGAATTCCTGGTAGGGGCGAAATATTTCCAGGGAAACAGGAGTCCCAATAATGCAGAGAGGGATGCTATAGGTTATTCCACCGCCTGGCTTCATCATAAGGGACGAAACAAGCATCATTATGAGTATTGGATCGATTACAGCTCCAGAGCCGGAGGCATGGTTCCGGTCCCCATGCCCGAAAAATATGTGGCGGAAATGCTCATGGATCGTATTGCTGCCAGCAAGGTCTATAAAGGGGATGAATATACGGATGCTTCCCCACTTGAATATTTTTTGGGTGGTATTGAGAAAGCACCCATCCATCCGGAAACCAGCGCGCTGCTTGAAAGGCTTCTTAAGATGCTGGCAGAAAAGGGGGAGAAGGAGACCTTTGCCTATGTCAGAAGGGAGCTTCTTCATAAGGTATAGGCAGTGACAATTGCCGCTTCTTTTGCATATGATAAAGCATATGAAAAAGGAGTGAATAAGAGTATGAATTGTCTGATTTTAGTAGTGTTACTTTTGTGCTGCGGAAACGGCAGCGGCTTTGGCCTTGGCGGCAATTGCAGCGGAAATCGTAATAACGGCGGCTGGCCGGGCGGGAACTTCGGCGGCAATGGCTGCGGCAGCAGAGACGATGACTGCGGCTGTGGAAACAGCGGCAGAGGAAGAGAACGTCAGGATAACGACAGCTGCGGCTGCAGGCCGGATTTCGGGCCGGAGCCAAGGTTCGAGCAGAGACCTTTTCTCTTTAACCAGGGCGCAGACTGCGGCTGTGAGGAAGCTCAGAATAATGGCTGTGGCTGTGACAGGTAAGCTGCTTGGTAATTTTTGAAATTTAATATTTATATTTAGAAATGTCATGTTATACTATACAGAAGGGTTATGACCTGTAGAGTATAACATGACTTTTTTGTACAGGGAAATAACTCCATATGAAAAAAAGTACATTGTATTTTTAACGGAGGCAAAAGAAAACCATGAAAAACCTGATAAACCAGATCCTGAAGTTCGGCATTGTAGGCGCATTCTGCTTTCTGATCGATTTTGGGATCACTACGGGCTTTACCAATCTGCTGGGGATTCATTATCTGATCTCCAAGTTCCTTGGATTTGTGGTATCGGCAGTTGTTAATTACCTGCTGAGTATCAAATTCGTGTTCACCCAGAAGAAAGAGATGGATAAGAAGAAGGAGTTTACGGTTTTTCTGATCTTATCCGCCTTTGGCCTTCTGATCAATGAGATCGTGATGTATATCTGTATTGACGGTATTTATGCGCACAGCAACGAGCTTAAGGCGCTTATCAGCGATGGCAATATGGTGGCCATCAGCTCTGTAGTGGCCACAGGTATTGTTATGGTATATAACTTTATCTCAAGAAAGCTCTTTCTGGAAAGAAAGTAAGCATGGCTATGGACGTAAAACGGTTTGAAGCCATTAAGAATGCGGCTGTGGGTTCCAAACGGCAGAAAAGCGGTATCGGGACTTATAAAGAAAAGACCCTGCACGCGATACTGAAGGATTATTATGCCCCTGATAAAAGTATGCAGGAGATTTCTGTTGAGGGATATGTGGCGGATATCTATACCGGAGAGCAGATCATTGAGATCCAGACTGCAAACATGAATAAAATGCGGGAGAAGCTGAAACGGTTTCTTGCAGAATATCCGGTAACGATCGTTTATCCTGTTCCCAGGATCAAATATTTAAGCTGGATCGATGAGGAGACAGGGGAATGCTCCAGGCCAAGAAAAAGCCCGGTAAAGGGCTCTGTTTACAGGGCTTTTGTGGAGTTATATAAGATCAAGGGCTTTCTTGCCGATCCTAACTTAAGCCTGTGCTTTCCACTGCTTGAGGTGGAGGAGTACCGGCTTTTAAACGGTTGGAGCAGGGACAAAAAGAAAGGCTCTGTCCGCTATGACAGGATTCCTGTGGCCCTGCTGGATGAGATTTCTCTGAAGGATGCGGAGGATTATCGGAAGCTGATCCCTGAGGATCTGCCGGAACCCTTTACGGCCGCAGAATTTGCAAGGGCTGTGAAGGAGAAAACAAAAATTGCCGGGATCGTGCTGCACATCCTCCATTATCTGAAGGTGATAGAACGCTGTGAAAACAGGGGAAGAGCTTATACATACAGGGTGGCTGCAAAATAGGAGAATATATATGAAAGCAGGAGAGGGATTCATTATGGAAAGAAAAAAAGAGACTGTTTATGATCGTGCCAGAATGAGCGCGGTAACAATCAGCTTGCAGGAGATGCCGAAGGAAGATCATGTGGATTTTTATCCGGAGGGCGAAAAGGAAACAAAGGTATTTGGTGGAAAGTTCCTTGAAAAATGGGCAGAACTGTCTGCGGAAGGCGGCTTTCACCTCCTGATGGGAATGGGAAACGCCTGTGAGAAGGAAAGCGGAACGGTGCGTGAGATCTGTGCCGCTGCCGCAAAGGAAATGAAGGAGAGAGAGATCCGGGAATTTTCCTGTGATATGGGCTCGATCGTTGGTTTATGGGGAGAAGAGGCTTTAAAAGAAGCGGCAGAGGGAATTGTACTTGGCCTGTATGCCATGGAGCGTTTCTCTGATAAAAAGGAAAAGGGCTGGATGGTTGCCTTTACAGGAGTAGCGGAGAATGAAGCCGCAAAGGCTCTGATCCGGGAAGGACAGGTACTGGCAGGAGCAGTGATCTTTGCAAGAGATATGGTTAACCGCCCGGCCAATATTCTTCGTCCGGAGGATTTTGCCGCTGAAATAACTGCTTTGATGGAAGGACTTCCGGTAGAGGTTGAGGTGCTGCCTCTTAAGAAGCTCCGTGAAGAAAAAATGGGAGCATTTCTGGCAGTAGGGGAGAGCAGCGCTTACCCGCCCTGTATGCTGGTACTCCGTTATTTACCAAAGAAAGGGCAAAATGATCCTGAGGAAGGAAATATTACCGCACTGGTAGGAAAAGGTGTGATGTGTGACACCGGCGGCTACTGCTTAAAGAGCAGCCAGAGCATGGCCGGTATCAAAGGGGATATGGCAGGGGGAGCGGCTGTGGCGGCTGCCATATATGCACTGGCCCAAAACGGCGCTTCTGATAATGTGATCGGGGTAATCCCCATGTGCGAAAACCGGATCGCTCCGGGAAGCATGATCCCGGGAGATGTTGTGAGAGCCGGAGACGGCACAATGATCGAGATTTTAAATACAGATGCAGAGGGGCGTCTGATCCTGGCAGATGCGGTAAGCTATGCTGTCCGGAAGGAGCATGCCGACCGGATCGTGGACATTGCTACATTGACCGGGGCTATGGCCCGGATGTTTGGAAGCAGTATCACAGGCCTGATGGCTGACGGGGAAGGGTTTTGCCGGGAGCTTTTAGCGGCAGCGGATCGTTCGGGAGAGCGTTTCTGCCGTGTATCATGGTACAAAGAGCATGAGAAGATGATCGAGAGCGAGATAGCCGATATCAAAAATACCAGCCCTTCCTGTCCCGCGATCACGGCAGGGCTTTTTATTCGGCATTTTGCGGCGGGAAAACCCTGGATCCATTTAGATATCGCAGGAACAGCTGATGTTGAAACGCCGGTATTTGCTTATCAGGAGAAGAGGGCCACGGGGGTTGGTGTGATGACCTTGTATGAGCTGTGTAATAGATAGCGGAACGGATTCCATATGCCTTTTTTGGTTGAAAAAGCAGGAAATTTGAAGTAAAATATTAAGGCATAAATTTTGAAAAGGAAAAATCAAGGGCAAATGTATAACGAAATCGATCTAAGTACAATAGAGGCAGGCCAGGATCCGCCGCTGCAGGAACCAGAGCGGCAGTATTATTTTATGGCCAAATGCCGTCGGTATGTGAAGGCAGAAAGCGAACGCTTAGGAAGGGTATTGACTGCGGCAGTCATAACCTTTGGGTGCCAGATGAACGCCAGGGATTCCGAAAAGCTCTCAGGGATTTTGGAATCTGCAGGCTATGAGCTTACAGATAATGAGGAAGCGGATTTTGTGATCTATAACACCTGTACGGTGCGGGATAACGCTAACCAGAAGGTTTATGGACGGCTGGGACATATCAATTCACTGAAAAAGAAAAATCCCCATATGAAGGTTGCTCTCTGCGGCTGTATGATGCAGGAGCAGTCTGTCATCGAGAAGATCCAAAAGAGCTATCGCTTCGTGGATCTGATCTTTGGTACCCATAATATTTTTAAGTTTGCAGAGCTTTTGGCAAATATGTATGAAGCTGAAGGAATGATCGTGGATATCTGGCAGGATACCGACCGGATTGTAGAGGAATTACCCTCCCAACGAAAATACGCTTTTAAATCCGGTATCAACATCATGTTCGGCTGCAACAATTTCTGCAGCTACTGTATCGTTCCTTATGTAAGAGGGCGGGAACGCAGCCGGGAGCCGGAGGATATCCTTCAGGAGATCAGAAGGCTTGCAGCAGATGGCGTAGTGGAGATCATGCTTTTGGGGCAGAATGTGAATTCCTATGGAAAGAATCTGAAAAATCCCATAAGCTTTGCCAGACTCCTTCAGGAGTGTGAAAAGATAGAAGGCATTCAGAGAATCCGATTTATGACATCTCATCCCAAGGATCTGTCAGATGAACTGATCCAGGTGATGAAGGAGTCATCCAAAATATGCAGGCATCTTCATCTGCCGCTGCAGTCCGGTTCCACCAGGATACTTGAGGCTATGAACAGAAGATACACAAAGGAGCAGTACCTTGCCCTTGCAGACAGGATCAGAAGGGAGATACCGGATATTTCCATTACTACGGATATTATTGTAGGCTTTCCGGGTGAGACTCCAGAGGATGTAGACGAGACCATTGATGTGGTAAAGAAGGTAGCGTATGACAACGCATTTACCTTTATTTATTCCAAACGGACGGGGACACCGGCGGCCGCCATGGAGGGTCAGGTACGGGATGAAGTGGTGAAGGAGGGCTTTGACCGTCTTCTTAAGGTGGTTCAGGATACCGCCAGGGAAAGGGTGGCAAGGCTTGAAGGACAAACAATGGATGCACTGGTGGAGGAAGTGAACGAACAGGATCCGGACTTTTTGACAGGACGCCTTTCCAACAATACTATTGTGCATTTTCGGGGGGATAAAAGCCTGATCGGAACCATTGTTCCTGTTTGCCTTAAGGAATGCCACGGATTTTACTATATAGGAGAAATGCAGTAATGCAGCAATTAAGTACGCCTAAAGCGTGTTTGTCGCAAGACAGAAGTGAGGACACATGGAAGAACTGACACCAATGATGCAGAAATACCTGGAGACCAAACAGGAGCACCCGGATTGTATCCTTTTTTACCGGTTGGGGGATTTCTATGAGATGTTTTTTGAGGATGCCCTGACGGCGTCAAAGGAACTGGAGATTACTTTGACCGGCAAAAGCTGTGGGCTGAAAGAGCGGGCACCTATGTGCGGGGTGCCTTACCATGCGGTGGACGGCTATTTGAATAAGCTGGTTTCCAAGGGATATAAGGTGGCGATCTGTGAACAGGTGGAAGACCCGAAGCTTGCCAAGGGACTGGTCAAAAGAGAGGTGACCCGGATCGTCACTCCCGGCACCAATTTAAATGTGCAGGGCAGCGATGAAGAACGCAACCACTTTATCATGAGTATTGCTTATTTCCAGGGAAAGATCGGTATTTCCATTGCAGATGTGACCACAGGGGATTATTATCTCACGGAGGTAGAGGACAACAAGAAGCTGCTGGACGAGATCAACAAATATGCGCCAAGGGAAATTGTCTGTAATGACGCTTTTTTGGTCAGCGGCGTTGATATAGAGGACTTGAAGGGAAGGCTTCATATCGCCCTTTATGCCTTAGAAGCCCATTTTTTTGATGAGGACAGGTGCAGAAAGAGTCTCCTTAAGCATTTTCATGTGAATACCCTGCAGGGGATGGGGATTGAGGACTTTCCCTCCGGACTTATTGCGGCCGGAAGCCTTATGCTGTATCTGGTTGATACACAGAAGACTTCCCTGGATCATTTTACCCATTTATACCCTTATCTTACCAGCAAATATATGCTGCTTGACAGCTCTACCAGAAGAAATTTAGAGCTTACGGAGACTCTGCGGGAAAAACAAAAAAGAGGCTCTCTTTTATGGGTGCTGGATAAGACCAGGACAGCTATGGGAGCCAGAGCGCTCCGTCAGTTTATAGAGCAGCCCCTGCTTGATAAGGAGGAGATCGAAAGGCGGCTTGACAGTATTGAGGCTTTGGGACAGCAGGCTATTACAAGGGACGAGCTGCGGGAATACTTAAATTCCATTTACGATCTTGAACGGCTTTTGGGGAAGGTCAGCTATCGGACAGCCAATCCCAGGGACTTGATCGCCTTCAGAAATTCTCTCAGGATGCTGCCTCATATCAAGCTGCTTTTGGAGGATTTTGACAAGGAGCTGCTGAAAGGGATCAACGGGGATATAGATGCTCTTTCTGATATCTGCACCTTGATCGAAAAGGCGGTCTGCGAGGAACCGCCCATTGCCGTCAGGGAAGGAGGCATCATCAGAGAAGGCTTTGATGAAGACATTGACCGGCTGCGTCATGCCAAGACGGAAGGGAAGGACTGGCTGGCAAAGTTGGAAGAAGAAGACCGGGAGCGGACAGGGATCAAAAACCTGAAAATCCGCTTCAATAAGGTGTTCGGCTACTATTATGAAGTGACCAATTCTTTTAAAAACATGGTGCCGGAGGACTATATCCGCAAGCAGACCCTTGCCAATGCGGAACGTTATACCAATTCCCGCCTTAAGGAGCTGGAGGATACGATCTTAAATGCGGAGGACAAGCTGATCAATCTGGAATATGATATGTTCTGCCGGATCAGGGATGCTGTGGCCGGGGAGATGGAGCGTATCCAAAGAACGGCTAAGGCCGTAGCCAGGCTGGATGTGCTTTGTTCTCTTTCCCTTGTTGCCGAAAGAAATCACTATGTACGTCCTGTTATCAACGAAAAGGGCGTCATTGATATCAAAGAGGGAAGACATCCTGTAGTGGAACAGATGCTTACAGGTGATATGTTTATTGCCAATGACACTCATCTGGATAATAAGAAATATTGTGTTTCTGTGATCACAGGCCCGAATATGGCAGGAAAATCCACCTATATGCGTCAGGTGGCCCTGATCGTGCTGATGGCTCAGATCGGCAGCTTTGTTCCGGCCGCCAGCGCCAGCATCGGGATCGTGGACCGGATCTTTACCCGGGTGGGGGCTTCTGATGATCTGGCCAGCGGGCAGAGTACCTTTATGGTGGAGATGAATGAGGTGGCCAATATTTTGAGGAATGCTACCTCCGAGAGCCTTTTGATCCTGGACGAGATCGGGCGGGGAACCTCCACCTTTGACGGACTCAGTATTGCCTGGGCGGTGATCGAGCATATCAGCAACAAAAAGCTGTTGGGAGCCAAAACTCTTTTTGCCACCCACTATCATGAGCTGACTGAGCTGGAAGGAAAAATGTCCAATGTAAATAATTACTGTATTGCCGTCAAGGAAAAGGGGGATGATATTGTTTTCTTACGCAAGATCATCAAAGGCGGCGCAGATAAGAGCTACGGGATCCAGGTGGCAAAGCTGGCAGGTGTTCCGGATATTGTGATCGACAGAGCAAAGGAGATCGTGACCCAGCTCTGCGATAACGATATTCTGGAAAAGGTGCAGAGGATTGCCGCACCTGTCAAAGAAAGCAGACAAAAGCCTGTGATCTATGATGAAGTGGACTTAAGCCAGATGTCTTTGTTTGATACGGTGAAGGATGAGGATGTGCTGAAGGAGCTGGAGGAAGTGGATATTTCCAATCTGACGCCCTTAGATGCCTTAAATACCCTGTATCGGTTGCAGAATAAGTTAAAGAACAGATGGCAGGGATAAGCCCTGTTTAACAGGCGGGAGGATGAACGTGCCGGTTATTAATGTATTAAGTCAAAGTACCATAGATAAGATCGCTGCCGGTGAGGTGGTGGAGCGTCCCTTAAGCGTGGTGAAGGAGCTTACGGAAAACGCCATTGATGCAGGGGCCAGCGCCATTACAGTGGAAATCAGGGAAGGCGGCATTTCCTTGATCCGTGTGACGGATAATGGCAGCGGGATTGAAAAAGGAGAGGTAAAAAAAGCCTTTCTCCGGCATGCCACCAGTAAGATCACATCCATAGAGGATCTGAATATCGTGGAGAGCCTGGGATTTAGGGGGGAGGCTCTCTCGAGCATTGCGGCAGTGGCTCAGGTGGAGGTGATCACCAAAACCGAAAAGGAGCTGACAGGTGTTCGTTTTGCCATTGCAGGAGGCATAGAAGAGGAACTGGAGGAGATCGGTGCTCCTGCGGGGACCACCTTTCTTATCCGCAATCTTTTTTTTAACACCCCCGTAAGAAAAAAGTTTTTGAAACAGCCCCAGACGGAAGGGGGATATGTGGCGGATCTCATGGAACGTCTGGCCTTATCCCATCCGGAAATATCCGTGAAGTTTATCCAGAATAATCAACTGAAATTCCATACCTCCGGCAACGGCAATCTAAAGGAGATCATTTACCGTATTTACGGCAGAGATATGGCGGAGGCGGTGCTTCCCTTTGAGGCGGAAGGAAGAGGGTTTTCGGTGAAGGGGTTTTTGGGTAAGCCGGAGTTTAACCGTTCCAACCGGAATTTTGAGACCTGCTTTGTAAATGGGCGCTACGTGCGGAATGATATTATCACAAAGGCAATGGAAGAGGGATACAGGGCTTATATGATGCAGCACAAATTTCCTTTTTATGTGCTGCATTTTACCATGGAGCCGGGAACCATCGATGTAAATGTCCATCCAGCCAAGATGGAGATCCGTCTGATCTATGGCAGTGAGCTTTACGGCCAGCTTTCAAAGGCGGTGCAGGAGTTTCTTCATATGCGGGAGCTGATCCCCCAGGTGAAGCTGGAAGACGGGAGAGCAGCCGCCGGAGGAGATCGTGCACAGGGAAAGGCTTCCGGGCAGAAGCAGGAGGACGGGCCGGACAGAGAGCGGGCATTGGCAAGAAAACTGCCGGAGCCCTTTGAGGTCAGGCGGATGACCATGCTGCAGGAGGAGAGCGTCCCCTATGGAGAAAGCAGGGTTCAGGAAGAACCTGCAGGGACTGAGGTTCAGGATCTGTTGCAAAAAATAAGGGGAAATAAGATCATCGGAGGCGAAATTTGTGGCGGTTCCCATGAAAATGCAGGAATTCATTCAAATGTCATCAAGGCTGCCGAGCATGTGATCGTGGAAAAGCCCATCCAGCTGGATCTGTTTGAAGAAAAGTTCTTAACCCAAAAGGCAAAGGAGGAATATGAGATTCTGGGGCAGATTTTTGAAACCTATTGGCTGGTTGCCTTTAAAGACAGACTTTTTATCATTGATCAGCATGCTGCCCATGAAAAGGTGAAATATGAGCGGCTTGTAAAAGAACTTGAGGCAAGGAAGAACGTTTCTTCCCAGATGCTGAATCCTCCGGTCATCATCAGCCTGACAGGGCGGGAGGAAGAGGTTCTGAGGAAGTATAAAAGCTTTTTCCGGGAGCTGGGATTTGAGCTGGAAGACTTTGGCGGAAGCTCCTTTGCCTGCCGGAGTATGCCCATGGATTTGTACGGCTGCAATGAGAAGGAGCTGTTTACCGAGATTCTGGATGAGCTTTCCCAGACGCCTTTGCAGGGGACGCCATCGGTAGTTTTGCACAAGCTGGCATCCATGGCCTGTAAGGCGGCAGTGAAGGGGAATCATAAGCTGACCGTTCATGAGGCGCAGGCACTGATCGATGAGCTTCTTACCCTTGAGAACCCTTATCATTGTCCTCATGGACGTCCTACCATTATCTCCATGAGCAAATACGAGATCGAAAAGAAATTTAAGAGGATAGTATAAAAGTATGAATAAACTGGTTATTCTTGCAGGTCCTACGGCCGTGGGAAAAACTGCCCTGTCTATTGCGCTTGCCGAGAGGATAGGAGGAGAGATCATATCGGCGGACTCCATGCAGATTTATAAGCATATGGATATCGGTTCGGCCAAGATCACCAGAGCAGAAATGAGAGGGATCCCCCATCATCTCATCGATGTGCTGGAGCCCTGGGAGGACTTTAATGTCTATTGCTTCCAGAAACTGGCTAAGGAGGCCATGAAGGGGATTTATGAGAGAGGAAAAATCCCTGTTGTGACGGGAGGAACCGGTTTTTATATCCAGGCGCTGCTCTACGATATTGATTTTTCGGCCCAGGAGACAGGCGGAGAGATCCGGGAGCGGCTGGAGAAGCTGGCTGAGGAAAAGGGCTGTGGATATCTGCATATGCAGCTCTCGAAGGTGGATCCAAAGTCTGCTGCAGCCATTCATCCTAACAACAAAAAGCGTATGATCCGGGCATTGGAATATTATGAGATAAATGGAGAGCCGATCTCTGTGCATAACAGTCGGGAGCGGGAGAAAGAAGCTGCCTATGATTTCCGTTATTTTGTGCTGAATGACAGCAGGGAGAGACTCTATGAAGGAATAGACCGCCGGGTGGATATTATGATGGAAAAAGGCCTTCTGGAGGAAGTAAAGACCCTTAGGGATATGGGCTGCCAAAGACAGATGGTATCCATGCAGGGATTGGGATATAAGGAGCTTTTGGCTTATCTGGAAGGAGAGGGAGGATCTCTTGAGGAGGCGGTGGCAGCGATCAAGCAAAACACCCGTCATTTTGCAAAGCGGCAGCTTACCTGGTTCCGCAGGGAGCGAGGGGTTATCTGGGTGAATAAGAATGAAATAAAGGAAGAAATATTGGATCATATACTGACCGGATGCAGCGGCATATTATAAAATTTACCCCGGGCAGGGATATTTATAATAAGATATATAATAGGAAGAGAAAGGATAGGCAAAAATGAAGGAAGCTTTAAGGCAGATTTATGAAAATATGGGGATCAGCCGGGAGGTTTACGACTTTGGGGAGCGGCTTTGGGAGTCCTTAAAGGACAGATGGCAGGAGATTGATGCCATTTCAGAGTATAATCAGCTGAAGGTGATCGGCGCTATGCAGAAGAACCGGGTAAGCGAGGCCTGCCTTTTGGGAACTACAGGTTACGGATATAATGATCTGGGACGGGAAACCCTGGAAAAGGTATATGCAGATATCTTTCATACAGAGGATGCATTGGTCAGGCCTCAGATCACCTGCGGAACCCATGCGCTGGCGCTGGCTCTGATGAGTAATCTGCGTCCGGGAGACGAACTGCTTTCTCCTGTAGGGAAGCCTTATGATACGTTAGAGGAGGTGATCGGCATTCGTCCCTCCAGGGGATCTTTGAAAGAATATGGCATTACATACAGACAGGTGGATCTGCATCCTGACGGCAGCTTTAATTATGAAGAGATCCGTAAGGCCATTCATGAAAAGACCAAACTGGTGACGATCCAGCGCTCTAAGGGCTATCAGACCAGACCGACTCTCTCAGTCAATAAAATCGGAGAGCTGATATCGTTTATTAAAGAAGTCAAGCCGGATGTGATCTGTATGGTGGATAACTGCTATGGAGAGTTTACAGAGGAGATAGAGCCCTCTGATGTAGGAGCTGATCTGGTGGTAGGATCTCTGATCAAAAATCCGGGGGGCGGATTAGCGCCTATCGGCGGGTATCTGGCAGGAAAAAAGGAATGTATTGAAAATGCTGCCTGTCGTTTGACTTCCCCGGGACTTGGACGGGAGGTTGGGGCTTCCCTGCAGGCATTGGGTTCTTTTTACCAGGGACTGTTCCTTGCACCTTCTGTGACGGCAAACGCCATGAAGTCAGCGATCTTTGCCGCCAATATCTATGAGAGGCTGGGATTTGCAGTGGTTCCAAATGGGACGGAGCAGCGGCATGATATTATCCAGGCAGTGACCTTTGGAGCTCCTGAGGGAGTGATCGCTTTCTGCGAGGGGATCCAGCAGGCGGCGCCGGTGGACGGCCATGTAACACCGGAGCCATGGGATATGCCGGGGTATGACAGCCCGGTGATCATGGCGGCAGGCGCCTTTGTATCGGGTTCCTCTATTGAGCTCAGTGCGGACGGC
Organism: uncultured Lachnospiraceae bacterium; assembly: GCA_947382625.1. Classification (GTDB taxonomy): domain Bacteria; phylum Bacillota; class Clostridia; order Lachnospirales; family Lachnospiraceae; genus Suilimivivens. The sequence continues at coordinate 337 of CANDAG010000043.1, read as the reverse complement.
CCTATCAAGCCCCCTTATGCAGTCTATTTCCAGGGAGGCCTGACATGGCAGCATGGAAAGTTCGGAATTATGAAAACATTACAGAAATTAGTGGAAAAAGGGGTTATCCTGAAAGATTTTGACACACAAAACTTATAAAAAATCCATGAAATCGGTATACATAAATTTCCAACTGTGTTAATATAAATGATGGTTATGGTATTGATGAAAAGCCGGAGGTACGAGATGCGCAAAAATAACTGGGCCTGTTTTCTGCTGATATTGGCCGGAATTGTTCTTGGAGGCTTTATTGGAAATCTTTTTCCGGATACATGGCTTAATTATGGACAAACCTTCG
>CANDAG010000042.1 GCA_947382625.1 uncultured Lachnospiraceae bacterium | reverse complement strand
CCGCCATTTGGCGGTTTCTAGGGAATTTAGCTTTATTCAACTGTCAAAGTACCGACATTACCCATATGCGTGTTCATGGAAGTTTCTCTCATGGAAGAATTTTTCATAGGCTGCCTCCTTATTTAAGAACATATATATTGTATTATAACCGTAAAGTGCAAAAAAAGAAACAATAATTTTTTTATGAAAAGAAAATTAAAATTTTTATTGAAAAACTATGAATTTTCCGCTTGTCATCCGGAATATTTTCTGGTAATATATGATTGTTGTGTGTATCTATAATCTGATGTCAGGAGGTGTAACAATGGCTAAGTGTGATATTTGTGGTAAGGGCGTTCATTTCGGAAATAATGTAAGCCATTCTCATAGAAGATCCAACAGAATTTGGCATTCAAACATTAAGAGAGTTAAATGTAAGGTAAATGGAGCTGCCAAGAGAATGCACGTTTGTACCAATTGTTTAAAATCAGGAAGAGTTGAAAGAGCATAATTTTGTTTTTCTTCGAATGAAGCAATTGCTGCCCGCTTAAGATCTTAAGCGGGCTGTTTTGCGTCCATAAGCCCGCTTTCGGGGCGAGGCAACGTTTGATTCAATAAGCTGTCTCGCGGAAGCAGGCCGGCGTTTGATTCAATAAGCTGTTTCGCTTTGCGAGGCAGCGTTTGATGTTATAGATAAAAATTATAGCCAAGCAGTAAAAGAAGGGCAATGATGATCAGCGCGATCAGATAGTGATGGGCAAGAAAAAGCATAAGCAGCATTCCCACTGCAATCCAGAATGCTATAAATCCGATCAGTCTTTTCATGGGAGTCCTCTGCCTATGCTTTACTTTATCTTATGCAATTGCGTTCCTTTTATTGCGTGTCCACATCTTCTTCCGGAAAAGCAATATCTACTGCCGTATCATCCTCTATCATTTCTTCCTTGGGTACGGTAAATTTGTCAACGATATCCGGGATCAGGTCAAGTACCTTGGTGACGGTATCCTGATTTTTGATGTTTACCAGCTTGGTGCTGCCGTTTTTGATGACTAATACTGCGCTGGGAGTCAGCTTTCCGGAAAATCCGCCTGCCCCGCCGTTCTTCTTGTCTCCTACACTGGCCCCGGCCCCTACGCCGAAGGTTACATCTACCAGAGGAAGGATGATGGTGTCACCGATACTGGTGGCCTCTCCTACCACTGTCTTGGTTGATAGAACAGTACTCATCCCCTTCATCAGAGAATCGATCACTCCTGCAAAATTGTTTTCTGCCATTTATGCTGCCTCCCTTTTAAATAGTTGGATCACACGCCGCAGATCCCGGTTGAAGTAAATCTTCCATGCGGTTTTTAATCCTTTAAATATGGTTATTTTTCCTTTGATAAAAAGCTCACCCTCGATGATCTGCCGCTCAAAATCCGGCGTGACATTTATATGATTGCCAAGCAGCGGGTATAACATACCATAAGCGGCCAATACCTGCCCTGTGCCGGCAGGGTCTCCTGTGCCGATCACAAGACTTCCGGTAAACTTCCCCGGAAGAATACTCTTTAACAGGGAAAGAGCCTGCCCTGAGCATACTGTCCATGCCCGGCTGAAGGTATCGCTTTTCAGGATTTTCATATAATATTGGATATGATTTACAATATGTTTTATCTTATCACATATCCTGGTAATTGTGTACCGGATATTTTGAAACAAAGACAGGAGTTTTTGAAAAAATTCCTTACAACGCTCCAGACCCCTTCTTATTTTTGAAAAGACAGTGCCTTGAGTCTCTTTCTTTGTTTCCTCTTTCGCATCTTCTGCCGCGTTTGCTTTTTCGGCATTTTCAGTGCTTTCAGTGTTTTCAGGTCCGCTTCGGTATTTTGGGGGTTTTGGTTCGGGCGCTGTCTTCTGGGGCGTCGTCATCCCCTCATCCGTTTGATTTTCCGTTTTTATCTCCTTGTGTTTCTTTTTCTTTTCAGACGGAGCGGAAGCCGTTTTCTTCTTATCAGACCGGAAAACCGTAAAGCAAAGAAGCCTTACCTTCAAAAAAGCCGCCTTCGGATAGGAAAAGGATGCATTTATCAGGTGCATGAGCCAGGTAACCTTAAGATCTATGGTTATCGGAATGCCATCCTCTGCTTTTCTGCACAGTCTGACGCGGTAGCGGACCGGTACAAACAGTACCAGAAGGATCAGCAGGATCAACGCAGAGAGCAGGATAAGGAGAAGGATACCCAGAACCTTTAAAATTGTTAGAAGTATCGTGATCATATTACCCTCCGCTGTTGCTGCATTGTTGTTTAGTATAAGGGCAGTTCGTGGGGCGTACTGTCCGTTGTTTTAGATACGTTTTCAGATCACAGCCTCCGGTGGCGTCCAGGCATTCCTGGGTGATCTTCAAAACGATCTCCATTGCCTCTTCATGGCAGGAAGCGATCCCTACGATTATGGGGGGATGCGATCTGTAATATTTCTGCTTCAGATATCCGCCATGAAAAATCTCCAGCTGATCCGGCCCCATGGAAAGCGCGATCACATAAACCGATACTCCCATATGAAGCTTCAGCCTCCGTTTGATCTTAGCCGGATTACTGACTGTATCACCGATATAAAGGTATTTATAAAATTTCATTCTGCTACCTCTTGGAAATAAGCGTCAAAGATCCTTTTGGCAATGGGAACCGCATAATCCCCTCCGGCTCCTGCCCCCTCGATAATGATGGTCACACAGATCCGGGGCTCATCCACAGGGGCAAAGCCTGTAAACCAGGCGTGGGAATCGCCTTTTACGGTTCCATATTCTGCAGAACCGGTCTTGCCTGCGGCGGTGTAGGAAAGTCCCTTTAACCGGGAGGCTGTCCCCTCTTCCACCACGTCCTCCATCAGCGATTTCAGGATCTGTGCCTCTTCCGGCTCCATAAGCTTGCCATAGGAGGAAGAACTGAATGCTTTCACGGAATTTCCGGCGCTGTTTTCTATATGATCTACCACATAAGGCTCCATCAAAACGCCATCGTTGGCAATTGCGCAGGTGATCATGTTGAGCAAAAGCGGCGTAATAGAGGTGGTGCCCTGCCCGATGGAAATCTGCATCATTTCAGAGTCAGCAGTATCTGCAGACATATCCACACGGCTGATATTGGACTGAAAGGCTACAGGCAGCTCCTGCCCGAACAAAAGGCCTTCTAAGGTATCCCCGAAGGAGACTCTGTTTAAGGTAAATCCCATGTTGGCAAAGGAGGTATTACAGGACTTGGCAAAGGAGGTGGTGAAATTCACGCCGCCGTGCACTGTCCCGTGATAACACTGGATCCTGTCCTGTCCTCTGGTAAGGGCGCCTGTACAGCTGTAGCTGTAGCCTGAATAGGAATCCGGGTTTTCTCTGATATATTCTAAGGCTGTCATGATCTTGAATGTGGAACCGGGGGGATAGAGTCCCTGGGTTGCGCGGTTTAGGAGAATGCTGCTGTCTTCATCCGCGATCAGGTCCTCCCATATGGCTGCAATTTCCTCCGGATTAAAATCAGGTTTGGAGACCATAGCCAGAATCTTGCCGGTATCCGGCTCGGTCACCAGGATCGCCCCCTGGTAAACGCCCAGAGCAGTGGACGCCACCTGCTGAAGATTGACGTCAAGGGTGGTATACACATCATCTCCGGGATATTTTTCCCCGGCCAGCTCCAGCCCCGCCTTTTGGGATAAAGGAGCGTTTGAGTTGATCAGATAATAGTTTGCCTGGGCTTCCACGCCCATTCTTCCGTTGGTGGCATACCCTACCACATGGGAAAAAAGATTCTGATAAGGATATTCTCTTTTTTCGTTTCCCTCTTCGTCTTCTATGGTCTGGGCAAGCACCTCTCCCTTCGCTGAAAGGATCCGCCCTCTTCTGTTTTGGGCGATCAGCATCTGCTGTCTGCCGTTATAGCTGTTATTGATCAGCTCCTGTCTGTGGGTTGCACAGTAATGAGTGATATACCCGGACATTCCCGCAAAAAGCAGAACAAAGCACCAGGCTACGATCAGGATTTCTTTATTTTTTGGAGGCCGCAGGCCGTCTTTTTTATTCTTCGTCTTCAATCTCATCTCCTGCCAGATCATTCCTATGCTTTAAATCATTAAGCTGACTCGCGGAGCGTGACAGCTTTTGATTTCCCTGTGTCTGTTTTTGGAGCCGCCGTTTTTTCATCCGCCGTTTCTTAAGAGCCAGCTCCAGCGCTTCCTCTTCCTCACGACGTATGATCTGAAGCCCCTGGACTACGGCAAACATAACGATGGTAGTGAGGATAGAGCTGCCTCCATAGCTTATAAAAGGAAGGGTAACGCCTGTAAGGGGAATAAATTTTGTGCCGCCCCCAATGGTGAGGAATACCTGGAAAATATAAGTAACTCCCAGACCAAAGGCAATGAGCTGATAAAATTTATCGCGGGTTCCTGATGCAATAGCCATAACCATGAGAAAAGTGCTGACACAGATCAGGATCAGGCTGATAGCGGCCAGGATTCCCAGCTCTTCCGCAATGGCGGAAAAAATAAAGTCGGTTTCCACAAAGGGAATGGATCCGGGAGTCCCTTTATACAGACCCAGTCCGAACCAACCGCCGCTGGATATGGCAAACAGGGACTGCGTGATCTGAAAGCCGTCAGAATCGATGACGCTCCAGGGATCCCGCCAGGCCTGTACCCGGACCTGAACGTGCCGGAAAACCTGAAAGGCAACGTATGCCGCTCCGGAACCGCCCACAGCGCCTGCCAGTACATACAGATAATTTCGGGTTGCCACAAAAACCATCAGCACATACGTTATAAAAAAGATAAGGGCGCTGCCCAGATCCTTGGAGATCACAAGGGAAATCACATGAGCGGCAGCCACTACCGCGGTGGTAAAGACTTCAAAAAAGCCGGATTCCTCGTGGAGAGAGCTGGCAATATAAAATACAAACAGGATCTTTACAAATTCCGAGGGCTGAAAGGTGATGCCCGCAATGGAATAAGAAAGCTTACTGCCATAGGTTGTCTGGCCCAGGATCATTACGATCCCCAGGGCGGCAACGCCTGCGAGAGCATAGATCCATTTCATTTTTTTGAGCAGCTTGAATTTATGGACAAAAAACGGGATCACAAGGGCGATGGCCAGGGAACCTGTCACAATAATAAACTGTTTGATGGCCTTTGTCATATCAAGTCTTGTAAGGATCACAAATCCGATACAAAGCAGCATGGACATATTGTTGCTCACAAGACGGTTTGACTTTGGATACAGCATCCGGTACAAAACCGTAAAGGCGTATAGCATGATCTGCTGAAAGGCATAAAAAAACAGATACGTGATATCTCCTGTCTCAAAGCAGATGGTTACAAAGCAGCTGAAATGAAAGGCAAACATCAAAAAGCACTGCCTTGCATAAATTCCTTTTCGCTGCTCTTCTTTGGCATACCTGAATACGGCAAAGCTTTCATAAGTATATAATATGATCAGCAGAGTAATCACATAGCGGGAATATTCGCTGACATAGATTTCCAGATGACTCATTCAACTCCCCTTTTAAAATGTCCTGTTGTATATTCCTTATAAAAAAGAGCAGGATCTTGAATCTGGCCGTGACCGGACCTGTGGGCGCTATCACTGCCGCTGTGGAAAATAAGCTGTCGGAAATCGCGGATGATCTGCCGTACAGCATCTTCCTTCTCTATGGTAAAATCCAGACGGTAATTGCCATCTGCCGGTATTTGGCTCCGCAGCTGCCGGTGAAGGGATAAAGGAACGCTGTTATAGATGATATTATAGCAGCACAGGCAGTCTGAGTATACGGGAAATTGCTTTCCATACCGGTCTTCCAGTAAGGTAAGGCCTCTTTCATGACTGCATTTTCCAGTAGTTTTTTTGATACAGTTTGCGGTTACCATCATAGGCAGTCTCCCGTAAACCACTGCCGAGGCCTTGAGCTTTCGGTCCGGGCAGGCACTTAAGAGCTCCCGCCATTCGCGGCTGTTGCACTCTGTGGGAAGATAAAATTCCTCTCCGCAGGTTTCCCCGAAACCAAGGGAAGCACGATTCCATATATAAAGGCCGGCATCCAGCACGATCCTGCTTTTAGGGATTTTTCCGGCAAAAAAGGCGGCGCTCTCCAGATTCCTTACAAGCACTCCCTTGATGCTTCCTGATAAGAAAAGTGTAAGTATCCTTTGCAGATATTTTTTGTCCTTTTCCCTTACGATATAAGGGGTTGCGGCATAGAGCTCCGCTTCGTTTTCGGATATTATCTCTGCGGAAATCTCATTGGATTCCGCTAATAGCCCGTAGTCTAAGTAAATCCGTTCCACCTGACCGGCTAAAGCAGCCCGTAGCTGTTCACTGGTGACTACGGAAACATGCAGTGAGCCATGACCGCCAAAATCGGCGTCAGAGGAATGCTTTTCAGGTGTATTGGTATGGGACGGTGAAAAGGGAATGGCGTTCCGGTTCTCATGATCAGGGAATTTAACCCGGACGATCTCATCCTCTAAAGCGGAAATCCCGCTTCTTCGCAGCTCGTTCAAAGCGCTGATCGGCATAAAGATGTTTTCGGCTCCCTCAATGACAGCCTGTTCAATCGAAATGAGAGAGTTTCCGCTCTTTTTTAGTTGCTCCTCTATTTTGGCCAAGGTAAGGGGCTGCTTTTTGGCCTGTTCTGCCACCGCGCCCTGACAGGAAATCTCTGCTTCCTCTGTCTTTAAAGTAAGCGCAGCCCTCTCTCCGGCCTTTAAGCGCACTTCTGCCCTGGCTTTATGGCTAAGAAGAGGGGTATCGATATATTTTTGCCGGATCAGGGCAAGCAGAGCCTCGTCGGTCTGGGAGTAGGCAGGAGAGGAAAGGCTGATAATTTCCCTGCCGTTTCTTTTCCGGTAATAGCCCTCTCCCGTCTCGCTTCTGATATACAGAGAACTGAGAAGCTCTTTGTCCTTTTGGGCAACATGGTAGTTTTCTTTGTTTTGCTCATACAGATCTATATATTTGCGGTAAATGGCAGTAACGCCTGCAGCATAGGCCGGATTTTTCATTCTTCCTTCTATTTTGAAGGAATCGATCCCTGCCTCTATCAGCATCGGAAGCAATTCGATGATGCACATATCCTTCATGCTTAAAGGATAACAGGTTTTGCCAAAAACAGGGCCTGCAGGCTTTGGATCGCCTGTGGCTGCCTGATAGGGCAGACGGCATGGCTGGGCACATCGGCCACGGTTGCCGCTCCGGCCGCCTAAGAGACTGCTGAAAAGGCACTGTCCGGAATAGCAATAGCACATGGCACCATGGATAAAGGTCTCAATCTCTACTCCGGTCGTTTGTTTCAGGAAAATCAGTTCATCAAGCGAAAGCTCTCTGGCAGGAACGATCCTGGAAATTCCTTCTTTTTGGATCAGCGCGGCACCCTCTGCGCCGGTTATTGTCATCTGCGTACTTGCATGAAGGGGGAGTCCGGGGAAATAAGTCCTCAGGAAACGAAGGACGCCCAGATCCTGTATGATCACACCGTCCAGGCCCTTTTCATAAAAAGGAAGGATAAAGTAATACAAGTCATCTAATTCCTTTTCTTTTACAAGAGTATTGACAGTAAGATAAATTTTTTTGCCAAAAACATGAGCAAAATGGATCCCCTCACAAATTTCGTCCGTTGTAAAATTATCTGCGTAGGCACGTGCACCGTAGCGCTCCCCGCCTAAATAAACCGCATCTGCTCCGGCGTTTATCGCTCCTTTCAGAGCATCGAAATTTCCTGCCGGCGATAATAATTCCGCCTTTCCCATGCCTGCTCCTTTAGCTGCTCCTTATGTTAAACAACGGATGTCGTGTTCCACACCATCCTTATGTTAAACAACGGATGTCGTGTTCCACACCATCCTTATGTTAATAAAAAGCTGTCTGGTTAAGACAGCTTTATGATCATCCGTTGTTTTTCAGTTCTGTTTCCAGCCTTACGATCTTTTTTGCGTTTTCGTTTGCTTCTTTTTGGAGAGCCTTTACGTTCTTTTCAGTGTTCTCTAACTTAATCTGAGAGGCGATCAGCTCGTGCTTCAGATTATAAAGCTCTTTGTCCTTATTCTGGATCTCTTCTTCCAAAAGGCTGATCTGTCTTTTGGCTTTGAAGTAGTCGTCTGCAATGTTGAGCTGAAGCAGGACGCTCTGAGTATCTAAAGGCTGACGCTTAAAGGATTCCACCTTTGCATACTCTGCTGTCTTGTTATTGATGTAGGACGCAACCTTCTGTAGATATTCTTCACTCTCATAACCGCTCAGAGTAAATACTTTGCCGCCGATAATCACTTCCGTATCTGTTTTAACTGACATCCGGTTTATCCTCCATGTACAAATATACAGCTTGTCCAAGTTCCTTACGAAATATTATAATCAGATTATCGTGGAATTTCAAGCCCTAAATGCTGATAAGCCAAATCTGTTACTGTACGGCCCCGGGGGGTTCGGTTGATGAAGCCGTTTTTGAGAAGATAAGGCTCGTAGACATCCTCTATGGTTCCGGAATCCTCCCCGATGGCGGCTGCTAATGTGTCAAGTCCTACCGGGCCGCCGCCAAACTTCTGTATCATGGTAAGGATGATATTCCTGTCAATATGGTCTAATCCCATCCGGTCTACATCCATCAGGTCGAGGGCGGTCATGGCAACCTCCTCCGTGATGATACCGTTATGCCTCACCTGGGCGTAGTCCCTGACTCTTTTCAATATCCTGTTGGCGAGTCTTGGGGTACCGCGGCTTCTTTTGGCCATTTCCATAGCGCCTGAAAGCTCTACGGGAGCATCCAGAATACGGGCTGAATGCATGATGATCATCTGCAGCTCCTCCACAGAATAAAACTCAAGCCTGTGAATGATGCCAAACCGGTCGCGCAGAGGAGCGGTCAGTAAGCCTGCCCTTGTGGTAGCGCCTACCAGAGTAAAATGGGGCAGGTCAAGCCGGATCGAACGGGCCGTGGGACCTTTCCCGATCATAATGTCAATGGCAAAATCCTCCATTGCAGGATAAAGAACCTCCTCCACCTGACGGTTGAGCCGATGGATCTCATCCACAAACAGAAGATCCCCTTCCTGGAGATTGTTAAGGATAGCCGCCATTTCTCCCGGCTTTTCAATGGCTGGTCCGCTGGTGACCTTCATGTTTACGCCCATTTCATTGGCAATGATCCCTGCCAGAGTGGTTTTGCCAAGGCCGGGAGGCCCGTAAAAAAGCACATGGTCTAAGGAGTCCTCACGCTGTCTGGCGGCTTCGATATAAATTTTGAGACTTTCCTTGATCTTGGATTGACCAATATAGTCATTCAAGGTCTGAGGCCGCAGAGAGCCCTCGATCCGTACATCTTCTTCCTGTAAATTGGTTTCGATTGTTCGTTTCGCCATTGATCTTTCTTTCATCCATCTTTCTAAAACATATTTTTAAGTGCCAGCTTAAGCAAAGCCTCTGCATCCATGTCCTCCCCGGCCTGAACACTCTTTACGGCCCGCAGGGCCTCTGCTGAGGAATAGCCAAGAGCCACTAACGCTTCCACGGCTTCATTTCTGGCTTTGTCATTTACAGGGATGTTATCCTCGCCGGGAGTCTGCATTTCTTTATGGATCAGGGTATCTTCAAGTGAGATTTTATCCTTCAGGTCAAGGATGACCCTTTCGGCGGTCTTTTTGCCGACACCCGGCGCACGGGCGATGGCGGCTCCGTCACCGGAGATCACTGCAAATCTTAAATCGTCTGCACTCATCACAGAGAGGATTGCCAATCCGCCTTTGGGGCCGATCCCGTTTACAGTGATCAGTTTTTTGAAGATTTCCAGATCATCCCGGCTTAAGAAGCCGTAAAGGCTGAAGGTATCTTCTCTGACCTGGGTATAGGTAAAAAGCTTCACAGAAGCACCCGTTCCGGGAAGAAGGGAGGAGGTTCTGGCGGAAATTTTGATATTGACGCCTATATTTCCCACATCCACTACCACGTTTTCTTCCGAAATGTCTTCAATTGTTCCTTTTATAAATGCGATCATATTTTATCCTTTCAAGATACGCTGAATATAGGGCAATACCAGGGATGATGTCATACCGATCAGGATTCCCGTGATCGTTCCGGCTGCCAAAAGCACCGGAGCATAATAAAGTACGCCATAGGTTTCCACTGCAAAAAATGCCACAAGAAGCTGTCCCATATTGTGAGCCGCGCCTCCTGCGGCGCTCACCACCGGAAGATGAAAGCCTCCGGTCCTTTTGAGAAGGATCATCACAAGGGCGCTTATGATGGCGCCTGCAAGGGAGTAAAGGATCATAAACAGGCTTCCAAAAAGAAATCCACTGAAAACAGCCTTTATAATGGTCAAAAGAAGCGCATCCTTCCATCCCCATAAGTAAAGACATAAAAGAACTGCCAGATTGGCCAATCCCAGCTTGATACCGGGAACCCCCGGCTGAAAGGGGATCAGCATTTCGACATAAGACAAAATAAGGGCGAATGCCAGCAAAAGTCCCATGCAGGCAGTGTGGCCCACATAGGACCTGTTTTGGATCCGTGCAGATCCGTTGGAATTTTTTTCAGTAAGTGACGGCATCTAAATCGCCTTCCTCCTCCCCGGCAATCTGCAGTACCAGCTTATGGGGCAGGCAGATAATGCTTTCTCCATTTCGGGAAATGCTCCGTTGTCTGACACAGAGCTGATCCGGGCAGTCTGCATCTGTGACAGCGGCCCTGCCATCCTCGATCAGGAGCAGATTATAGCCCTTATCCTCCCAGGGGATCACCAGAGTCTGATCCTCAGAAAGAGGATAATCGGCCAGCTTCTGTCCGTCCTGATAGATACTGACAATGGCCGGGGCGCTTTGGTTTATTCTATTTAATAAGAAGGGAATCAGCCAGAGTAAAAGTGCCACGGCACAGATTCCCGATAAAAGTATGATATCCTTTTTGAATCTGCTCATAGGAATTATTTTATCATAGGCGAACATATGTATCAAGGGGAGTTTTTCGTTGTTTTCATTGCAATATCGTCCTGTTCATAATAGAATAAAAGCGTCAGATGATAAGAGACAAAAGGATTAACTTAAAAGGAGTATATGCATATGAGGATTATATTTGTCCGTCACGGGGAACCTGATTATACCCGGGACTCGTTGACTGAAAAAGGATGGCGTGAGGCCCGTTTTCTGGCAGAGCGCATCAGTAAATGGAGGGTAACGGATTTCTACTGCTCTCCTCTTGGAAGAGCGAAGGACACGGCATCCTGTACACTTAATAAAATGAACCGGACAGCAGTTACCTTAGACTGGATGAAGGAGTTTTCTCATGATATTGAGGATCCGCTGAACGGAAAACGGGGGATTCCCTGGGATTTTGTCCCGTCCTGCTGGACCTCTGATGCTTTGATGCTGGACGCTAAGGGATGGCCGGATGCTGAAATTATGAGTACGAATCCTCAGATCGCTGTGAATTACAGGGAAGTATGCCAAAGCTTTGACAATCTTCTGGCTTCTTATGGTTATGTGAGGGAAGGCTGTTTTTACCGTATGCCGGAAGCTGAGGAACGGTTTATCCCTCATACAGTTTCTCCTTCCCGCCCGAATGCCTTAAGCGAGCTTCCGGATTCTGCCGATGAGCCTGTGATCGTGATCTTCTGCCATCTTGGGATCACCTGTCTGGTGCTCTCTTATTTACTGAATATTTCCTTTCCGGCTCTGGTACATGGCTTCTTTCTTCCGACTTCATCGATCACGGTGGTTTCCAGTGAGGAACGCTGGAGCAATGAGGCTTATTTCAGGGTGCAGACGATCGGGGATGTGCAGCATTTGCTGGCAAACAATGAACCTGTCTCCTCTGCCGGGTCTTTTACACTGGCCTTTCAAGGATAAAAAGCTGACCCATTGGCCAGCTTTGCAGGACAGTGTTTGATAAAGGTTTGATATAAACAGCACCATAGCCTTTAAGCTATGGTGCTGTAATAGATATCGGTATTGAAGATCATTCTCCGTCGTTTTCTGTATCGACAGCTTCGGATTCCGTATCCCCGGCATCTTCGGAAGGCTCCTGTGTCTCATCGGTGCTTTCCTCTGCGCTGCTGTCAGCATCCTCTGTGCTGACGGTTAAGTATTTCAAATTGCCCTTTACATCCTCTACCGGATAATTTTCTACTAAACCGGACATATACTCAGTGGTCCTTTGACTTGCAATGGTATTGGAGATCGTCTCGTTATCAGCCTCATCAAAATATCTGTTGATAAACTCCACTACATAATAGCGATGGCTGGATTCATCCTCCAATACAGTGATATCGCCTTCTTTCCGGCTTTCTTCAAAGAGCCAGTCAGAAATTGCAGACGCAACTCCGGCATATCTTCTGCCCTCTGCAAGGCTGTATTCTGTTTCAGGGTCTTCATAGTTTGCCTTATTTTCTTCAGAAGCATTCTGAAGGCAAAGCTCCTCAAAATCTTCTCCTGCCTTGCGTTCTTCTGCCATGGTATCCGCTTTGGCCTTGAGCTCATCCATAGCGGCGGCGAGATCTTCTTCTGTTGCATCCTCTGCCAGATCGGCACTGAATACGAAGCTCCTGTAATCTACCCGGTCATAGCTTTGCTGGTTCTCCTGGTAGTAAGCGGTAACTTCATCCTCTGAAGGAGCATTATCCTCTAACATTTTGTTGTAGTACGCGCCTGCCAGAAGATTTTCTCTGATGATGGGTTCCATATTCTTCTCAGTAGCATAATCTCCGAAGTTTTGTTTATAATATTCTTTCACATTCACTCCGGCGGAAGCAGCGGCTTCCTTGAAGCTGTCCTGGAAGGTTGCATATTCTTCATCAGAGCTATAGTCAAAATTATTCCGGGATGCCTCATCTACGGTAGCCTTGATCTGCTGGATCTGCTCTACGGTCATCTCATCAAACATATCCTTCAGGGTCAGATCATCCGTATAAGGCTGGGCCTCTAAGTCCATGGATGCATCAATGCCCATATATGCGCCGTAGGTATTGACAGCTGAGTTGAAATAATAATTGTACTCAAGCTGTGAAAGCTGATGGTCTCCCACTTTGACATAGGTGCCATGGGTTACGGCACGTTTACCGGCAATGGAAACACCTATGGAGATCACCAGCGCTGCTGCGATCAGGATACCGATCGCGGAGCCTGCTATTTTGGTGATCTTCTCCTGCTTGGCCTCCTTCAGCTTCTGCTGCCTCCTGGCCTCCATTTTCCGGTCATATTTTGTCTGAACCTTCTCTGTAACCTTGGGTTCTGCCTTCGATCCTGCTGCTTCAGGCGTTGTTTTCTTAGCCATTTAAAAAGTTCCTCCTCACGTTCAATCGTAGCAATGTACCGCAAAACTGCGGCATAAATCCATGGCGGCAAATACTGCGCCATGGCACAAAGCCTATTTTATCAGGAATTTGTGTTTTTCCTGTGAATACCTTTGTTATTCTACTACATTTTTCTCGTAAAAGAAAGAGCTTCCTTATTTTTGATTGATATAATTTACCAAACCTTCTGCCGCAATGATCTTCTGCATAAATTCCGGGAAGGCCTGCCCCTTAAACTGGGTTCCCTTTGTGAGATTTCTGATCATACCGGAGTCAAAATCCACTTCCACCTCGTCACCGGCCTCGATCCCTCTGGAGGCTTCCGGACATTCGATGATGGGAAGTCCGATGTTAATGGCGTTCCGGTAAAAGATCCTTGCGAAGGTTTCCGCGATCACGCAGCTTACCCCGGCAGCCTTGATGGCAATGGGGGCATGTTCCCTCGAAGAACCGCAGCCGAAGTTTTTGTCTGCCACAATGATATCGCCTTTTTTTACATTATGGATGAAATCCTTATCAATATCCTCCATGCAGTGGACTGCCAGCTCTGCCGGATCAGAGGAATTCAGGTATCTGGCAGGGATGATAACGTCTGTATCCACATTGTCCCCGTATTTAAATACAGTTCCTTTTGCTGCTTTCATATTTATCCATTCCTTTCTGCTATCATATTCTGTATGTTTCAGGTAGCCGTACGATCAGATCCGGGCAGGATCTGAAATCCTTCCGGTAACGGCGCTTGCAGCAGCAACCGCCGGGCTTGCAAGATAGACTTCGGATTTTACATGACCCATACGGCCTACAAAATTGCGGTTTGTGGTGGAAACGCAGCGCTCTCCTTCTGCCAGGATCCCCATGTAACCACCCAGGCAGGGACCGCAGGTAGGGGTGCTTACGACTGCGCCGGCCTCAATGAAGATCTTTAAGAGCCCTTCTTCCATAGCCTGAAGATAAACAGACTGGGTTGCCGGGATGACGATGCAGCGTATACCGGGAGCTACATGCCTTCCCTTGAGGATCTCTGCGGCAGTACGTATATCGTCAATACGTCCGTTGGTGCAGGAGCCGATCACCACCTGATCGATCCTGATCTCCTCTGTGATCTCATCAATGGTTTTGGTGTTTTCGGGAAGATGAGGGAATGCAATGGTGGGGCGAAGGGTACTCAGATCAATGGTATACTCTTCATCATAAACCGCATCCTCATCTGCCTCATAGACGGTATATTCCTTTTTGGAATGCTCTTTCATATAGGCGATAGCCAGCTCATCCACAGGGAAGATACCATTTTTTCCGCCGGCTTCAATAGCCATATTGGCAATGGTAAAGCGGTCATCCATGGTCAGATTTGCAATCCCGTCACCTACAAATTCCATGGATTTATATAAAGCCCCATCTACCCCGATCATGCCGATGATATGCAGGATCACATCTTTGCCGCTTACCCATTTGGAAGGCTTGCCTGTTAAATTAAATTTGATGGCGGCAGGTACCTTGAACCATGCCTTTCCTGTTGCCATTCCTGCGGCCATATCGGTGCTGCCCACTCCGGTTGAAAAAGCGCCCAGCGCACCATAGGTACAGGTGTGGGAATCGGCTCCGATCACTACATCTCCTGCGACTGTCAGGCCTTTTTCGGGGAGAAGGGCGTGTTCAATTCCCATCTCACCCACTTCGAAATAGTTGGTGATCTGATTGCGGTGTGCAAATTCTCTCAAGCATTTGCAGTGTTCTGCTGATTTAATATCCTTGTTGGGTACAAAATGATCGGGAACAAGGGCAATCTTATCTTTGTCAAATACCCCCTCCACCTTCATTTTTTCCATTTCCTTAATGGCTACCGGACTGGTGATATCGTTTCCCAGCACAAGATCCAAATCTGCCTCGATCAGTTGCCCGGCCTCCACTGTGGGAAGTCCGGCATGTGCTGCCAGTATTTTCTGGGTCATTGTCATTCCCATGGTATCTTACCTCCTTTTTTTATATGGGACAGTTTATACAAGCGTGCTGTCCGCCGCTTTGAAGCTATTGATAAACTGCTTCCTGTTTCCGTATAAGAAAGTGTAGCATAGATTTTCTGAAAAGGAAAATAGTATCTGCTCATATCATCTATAACTTGTAGTTATGGAATAGATATGATAAAATCACATTTAGTTATTGAAAAGGAGTATTTATTTTATGGAACAAAATCTGAATTTATATCAGGTCTTCTTTGAAGTGGCCAATTGCCATAATTTCTCCATAGCGGCAAAAAAAATGTATATCAGCCAGCCTGCCATCAGCAAAGCGATTTCCAAATTGGAAGAGAGCTTAAATACCACTCTCTTTCACCGTTCTTCGAGGGGCGTTTGTCTGACTCGCGAAGGAGAGCTTTTATATCGTTATGTGGAAAAGGCTCTTGATGCCCTGAAATCCGGTGAAGAACAGCTGCTGGCCGCCTCCACCCAGAAGATCAGTCATATTTCCATAGGAGTAAGTACAACGCTTTGTAAGTATGTTCTTCTTCCCGTTCTCAAAAGTTTTATGGAGGAAAATCCCAATATTAAGATTTCCATTTCCTGTCAGTCAACCTATGATACTTTAGCGCTTTTGCGGGAAGGTTCCATTGATATTGGTCTGGTTGGACTTCCGTCCCAGACCGTTTTGGAGAACAATACAGCTATGACCTATCTGCCTCTCAGAAAAATAGAGGATATTTTTGCAGCTACCGATTCTTATCTGGCGTCTTTTCAAAATGACCGCAGAGAAAAGATACAGGAAAAAGCATCCTTTATCATGCTCAACAGTGAAAATATTTCCCGAAAACATGTGGATGCTTTTCTCGCGGAGCACAAAATAGCTTTTCGGAATGTAATGGAGGTCAATAACATGGATCTGGCCATTGAGTTCGCCAGAGCCGGTCTTGGTATTGCCTGCGTGATCCGGGATTTTGTGGAGCAGGATATCGCAAAAGGAATCCTGCGGGAAATAAAATTAGGCCACAGGATCCCCAAAAGGCAGATCGGGTTTGCTTATATGACAAAATCTGCCCTGCCTGAGGCGGCAGATATACTGATAGATTATTGCAGATATGATCATGGGGATTTGGGGTGATTCATTCAATAGGCTACCTTGCGGAGTGTGGCAACGTTTGGTCAATAAGATGATTCGCGGAGCATATCGGCGTTTGATGGTTTGGAACGTTGGTCATAGATCTGGACATGACTACAACATTTTCTGATAGTTTTTCTGTCTCCTGAAAACCATATTTTTTGTAAACCCAATACGGATTAAAACCATCGTCCCAGTCATAGATTCCAACCCCTTCGATCTGTTTGCAATGGAACAGCGGGAATATTGCTTCCAAATGTTGCATGAGCAGATCGATCATATCAATCCTTGGAATGCCATACCCCACTTCATAACAGCCGATTGACAGATATGCGTTGTCATTTCCCAGCGTACCGGTCATATATCCATATTTCTTTAAAATCTCTCTGGGCATTACTTCTAACAAACCTATGACATTTCCTTTGTATTTCGCATAGATTCCTGCAATGTCTTCCCTGTCCCAGACATCGGAAAATACCCGGGACTTTATTGTCATACACTCCCGGTGAAATTGTTTCGGCGGATTTCCAAACGGATAGTTGCACAGACACATTGACATCTCGTCCACATAATTATCGGGACTGATCGGAAGGAAAGAGATATCGCCTGATCTGAGTGCGTTGATCAGCAACTCTCTGGTGGTAATAGCCGATGACGCTGTGTTTCCATCAATAAGCTGGCCTTCGGAGCGTGACAGCGTTTGATCTTCCGCCGGCTCATCTGACAGACGTTGCATGATACCTAAACTTGCATAAATTTTGTCCTGATGTAATGGTACGGAATCAATCCTATTACCACAATAAAAAACGTCGATAAAGCAGTTTTCTCCCCTTCCAAACATACTTTTCAGACCTTGGGGGCAGCAATCGAACGGGAAAATATGAATCTGAACGCCGGTTCCGTCAAGCCATTGTCTGAGTTTCCCAATCATGGCACCTGTAGATTCGCAAAGAGGTGAGTAAACAACCTCAATTGTCTTTGGGGGTTCTTCGTTCTTCATTAGATAAAAGCCTTTCTGCTGCCTGCTGGCAGACCATTTTTCCATAACTTCTTACAACGAAATCACTCATAAAATCACTTTTCATGATGAACATACATCCGTGACAGCTCCTCTTCCCCGTCTCCCTGTACCATACAAAAAAATTTCCATCCGTAACGCTCATAAAATGAAGTATGGTCTGTTAAAAGATATAAGGTATCAATCCCTTTCTTTTTCATATCGGCACATACAAAATGAAGCAATGCCCCGGCAACCCCTTTTCGCCGCATATCTTCTTCCGTATAAACCGCACAGACATTAGGCGTAAGATCCTTCCGGTCATGAAAGTCATTTTCGATAACGCCCATTCCGCCAATGATCCTGTCATGCTCCATGGCGACATACCACTGCGGGACAGGGTTCTTTTTGGTTAAGCATTCTTCTATACTTTTTTGGTATTCCGCCAGAGGAATCCCCCATTTATCGCTAAACCAGGAAGCTGCCTGCTCCTTAAGATCTGGTTTGTCCACCAGCCGCACAATCTTATAATCCATTTTGATCCATTAACCTCCGTAAAATCCTTTGTGTGAAAAGAAAGAAGCCCTTTCAGGCTTCTTTCAAAATAATCTTAGTTATTGATCAGCTTATCACTTTCATTATTCCAGCTGTAAAGCTTGCGGATTTCCTTGCCAACCTGCTCTGCGGGATGCTCTGCGGCAAGCTTTCTCATTGCCTTGAAGTGAGCCTGTCCGCCTGCAGGAGACATATCAAGCAGGAAGTCCTTGGCAAAGCTGCCGTCCTGGATATCCTTTAAGATCTTTTTCATGGTCTTTTTGGTCTCTTCGGTGATGATCTTAGGGCCGGTGATGTAATCGCCGTACTCTGCGGTGTTGGAGATAGAATATCTCATTCCCTCAAAACCGGATTGATAGATCAGATCTACGATCAGCTTCATCTCATGGATACACTCAAAGTAAGCGTTTCTGGGATCATAACCGGCTTCTGTCAGGGTCTCAAAGCCTGCCTGCATCAGAGCACATACGCCGCCGCAGAGAACTGCCTGCTCTCCGAAAAGGTCGGTCTCTGTCTCTGTCCTGAAGGTGGTCTCCAAAACGCCTGCTCTTGCGCCGCCGATTGCAAGTGCATAGGCAAGTGCCTTCTCAAGAGCCTTGCCGGTGGCATCCTGATGAACGGCTACCAGACAGGGAACTCCCTTGCCCGCCTGATACTCGCTTCTTACGGTGTGGCCGGGGCCCTTGGGGGCGATCATGGTAACGTCTACGTTCTTAGGAGGAACGATCTGGCCGAAATGGATATTGAAGCCGTGGGCAAACATCAGCATGTTGCCTTCCTCTAAGTTGGGTTCGATATCCTTTTTGTACATAGCAGCCTGAAGCTCGTCATTGATAAGGATCATGATAATGTCTGCTCTTTTGGCTGCCTCTGCCGCAGTATATACCTCAAATCCCTGCGCCTCGGCTCTTGCCCAGGATTTAGATCCTTCATATAAGCCGATGATAACATGGCACCCTGATTCCTTTGCGTTTAATGCATGTGCATGTCCCTGGCTGCCATAACCAATGACTGCAATTGTTTTGCCTTCCAGTAAGGAAAGGTTACAGTCTTCCTGATAATAAATATTTGCCATTATTTCTCCCTCCTGCGCTTTGCTGCGCGTTTCATTTACATAAGGATGACTGGAAAAGACTGTCATCCGTTGTTTGACATAAGGACAGTTTGCGAAGCATGCTGTCCGTTGTCTATACTCAACTGCATTTTACAGATAAGTAACGTTTTCTGTACCACGTCCAAGGCCTGCGATACCGGTCCTTGCAAGCTCCAGGATCTCATAGCCTTCAAAAAGGCTGATAAATGCATCGATCTTGTTCTGATCCCCTGTAAGCTCGATGATCAGACTGTCAGGAGCTACGTCCACGATCTTGGCACGGAAAATATCCGCAATGGAAATGACTCCCTGCCTCTGTTCGCTTCCTGCCCTGACCTTGATCATGGCAAGCTCGCGGTAAACGCTGTTCTCCGGCTTCAGTTCCTTGATATCTCTTACATCCACCAGCTTGGACACCTGCTTCTCAATCTGGTCAAGGATCTCATCATCGCCCGAGGTCACAATGGTGATCCTTGTAAAGCGGGGATCTGCCGTAAGACCTGCAGTGATGCTGTCTATGTTATAGCCTCTTCTCGAAAAAAGGCCGGAAATCCGGCTCAGTACACCGGAAGTATTATCTACTAAAAGCTGCAACACTTTTTTACGCACTTAATTATCCTCCTGACACGAAATTTATTTTATCAATATCCCTTTCAAAAGTCAACGCTTTAATCGGTCTCCATACACTTTTGAAGGGCAAGAGTGCCGGTACGGGCGACTTCTACAATACTGATGGATTTGAACATACCGATAAAGAGCTGTATCCTTTCCGGAATGTCACACATCTGGATCAGCATCATGCTCTTGGACATATCCACGATCTCAGCATTCATGATCTCACAGATCTCCATAATATCCCGACGGTTGTTCCGGTTGTATTTCACCTTCATAAGAAGCAGCTCCCGGCTGATACTGCTGGCCTCATCGAAGGTTTTTACCTTAATGACATCCAGCTTTTTGTTAAGCTGCTTTTCTATCTGTTCTATGGTACGCTTGTCTCCGCTGCTGACGATAGTCATGCAGGAAACTTCGGAGTCATCGGTTTCCCCCACTGCAAGGGAATCAATGTTAAAGCTGCGTCTTGAAAACAGCCCGGCCACTTTGCAGAGCACACCGGAACGATTTTCTACCAATACCGAATAAATTCTTTTCATAGTTGTCATGCTCCTTTCAAAGTTTTATCAGACTAAATCCATGGGATCAATGATGCACTCCAGCAGTACAGATTCATCCTTCGCCAGAAATTCATCTATGATCTCATTCGCTTTATCCATATTTTCAAGGCGCAGGAATTTCATATCATAGGCAGAGGACAGCTTTTCAAGATCCGGGCTTCCGGAAAGGTCTACCACAGAATAATTGTCATGGTAGGTAAAATGCTGAAATTGCCGTACCATTCCCAGATAATTATTCTTAAGTACGATGATCTTAACCGGAATATCGTGCTGGCGCATAGTAGCAAGCTCCATCATGGACATCTGGAAGGAACCGTCTCCACAGACTGCAATGACCTGTTTGGATCGATCTGCCAGCTTGGCGCCCATAGCCGCCGGAATAGAGTAGCCCATGGTTCCCATACCGCCGGAGGTCAAAAATCTGCCCTTCCTTACAACGTGATAGCCACAGGACCAGATCTGGTTCTGTCCCACGTCGGCAACATAGATACCATCCTCCTGCATTTTGTCGGAAAGCATGGTGATAAATCCTGCCGGATCCACATAGGCGGGATCGGGGGTTCTTTTGGGAGCCATGGATTCACGGTAATCCTTCAGGGTCTCCAGCCATTCCTTATGTTCACAGGTGATCTCCTGCTCAAGGAGGTCTTCAAAGATATGTCTGGCATCTCCGACTAATGGAATGGTAGGTCCTACATTCTTGCCGATTTCAGCGGGATCCACATCTATATGGATCAGTACCTTATTATTTGTGATCAGGTCCGGCTGGTTTACTGCCCGGTCCGCCACTCTTGCCCCTACCATGATGAGCAGGTCGGATTCATTCATGGCACGGTTGGCGCAGGGTTTTCCGTTATTTCCCACCATACCGAAATACAGGGGATGTCTGGTGGGCATCACGCCGATTCCCATCATGGTGGAAACTACCGGGATATCATGCTTTTCACAAAAAGCCCGGAATTCGTTTTCCGCATGGGAAAGCAGAACGCCTCCTCCGGTACAGATGATAGGGCGCTTTGCTTTTGCAAGCTCTGCCGCTACCTTTTTGATCTGTACCATATTTCCTTTTACGGTGGGCTTATAGGTACGCATAGAAACCGATTCGGGATAAACAAATTTCTTAAGCTCCGCGTTCTGGACATCAATGGGGACATCGATCAGCACCGGCCCTCTTCTTCCGGTATTGGCAATATGGAACGCTTCCTTAAAAATGCGGGGAATCTCATTGGCATCCTTTACCAGATAGCTGTATTTCACGAAGGATTCTACTGCCCCTGTAATGTCAGCCTCCTGGAACACATCGCTTCCGATCAGCTCGGAATTAACCTGACCGGTGATGCATACCATGGGGATGCTGTCTGCGAAGGCAGTAGCGATACCGGTAATCACATTGGTTGCACCCGGTCCGGAGGTGACGGCACAGACACCCACCTTTCCGGAAACTCTTGCAAGTCCGCTGGCCGCATGGGCAGCATTTTGCTCGGTTCTGATCAAAATAGTATGGACAGGTGACTCCAAAATACTATTGTAGAACGGGCAGATGGCTACTCCCGGATAGCCGAAAACATATTCTACGCCTTCTTCTTCCAAACATTTTACAATTGCTTCTGCTCCTATCATTCTTATATATACACTCCTTTCATTACTTGAATTTATTAAAAAATTTGGCGAAGGGTTCCACCGCATCTCCTAAATCTTTGATTGCCCTGTTAAGTCCTTCAAAATCCACCGCTTCGATCTGTTGCATAAGACCGGAAACGGTTTCTGCATTTTCCATAATAAAATCATCCATGTTTTCACCCATTTCCGTGATAGCGCCGCTCATTTGGGTGATCCCTCTTATAGCGTCTTCTGCAAGGGGGATGGTTTCGGAGACCTGGCTGACGGCGGTATCAACGTCGGCCGCTGTTTTCAGTATGGCCGGAACTACTGTCACAAGACAGCAGATCATGGCAAGGGCTGTTATGACAGAAACTACGGTTCTGACACGTTCATAAAAAAGTTGCTTTTCAGAATTCTCAATCAATTTGGCAAGCTGTGTATTTCCTGTCTGGTCCATTTTATTCCTCCATACCAAGAAGCTTTTTGGCCACCTTTACAGCATCGGCGGCATCCCTGGAATAGGCGTCTGCGCCAATCTCCTTTGCATATTCGGGGGTAATGACGGCGCCGCCGATCATGATTTTGGCATCAGCCTTCTGTTGCCTGGCATATTCCACCACAAGCTTCATCTCCTGCATGGTGGTGGTCATAAGGGCAGATAAGGCAATGATCTGCGCATGGTTTTTGATGGCTTCCTCCACAATGGTTTCCCTGGGAACATCCTTGCCTAGGTCGATGACCCGGAATCCGTAATTTTTCAGCATCAGCGCCACCAGATTCTTGCCAATATCATGGATATCTCCTGCTACGGTAGCGATCACCACCACCGGCATTTGCGAGTCTTCCGTTCCGGTGGCAAGGAAAGGCTCCAGATATTCAATGGAAAGCTTCATGGCTTCTGCGCTGGCGATCAGCTGGGGCAAAAAGTATTTTCCTTTATCAAAAAGCTCTCCTACCTGATTGATAGCAGGAAGCAGTATTTCATTTAAAATAGCGGAGGCATCTAGCTTTTCTTTTTCAAGGGTTTCTCTGGTATGATCCTTGATCTGTTTCCGGTTTCCCTTCATTACATCCTGATAAAGCTGGTGTTCCACGTAAGGGTTGATATTGTGTTGGTTTTCTTCATCAGCCTTTTTCTGAGCGGAATCTGTTTTTAGAGGAACCGGTGTTGCCGGAGCCGGGGGCTTTTCTTTATCAACAAGCCGATTCGCGGAGCGGGCCGGCGGTTGATAAGCAGCCATCCTTTCGATGTAACGAATATCCGCTTCCTCCTTATTCATCAGAAGGTCAGAGGCGAAGGCCATATTTACCAGAAGATCCTGGGAGGGATTGGCAATGGCCATGGTAAGGCCTTCCTGGATCGCCATAGTAAGAAAGGCGGTATTTACGAAGCTTCTTTCGGGAAGACCAAAGGAAATATTGGAGAGGCCGCAGATGGTAGCCAGCCCTCTTTTTTTACAGTAACGGATCGTTTCTAATACCTCACCTGCCGCTTTTTTGTTGGCGCCTATTGTGGTGACAAGTCCGTCCACCACAATATCCTCCTTCGTCATTCCCATATCCAGGGCCATCTGGCATATTCTGTCAATGATGGAAATCTTTTCCTCGAGGCTGGCCGGAAGTCCCTGATCTGACAAGGGAAGCAGGATAAACATTGCTCCGTATTTCTTTGCAATGGGAAGGAGCCTTTTCAGCTTTTCTGTTTCCCCGGATATGGAGTTGATCAGGGCTCTTCCGGGATATCTGCGAAGGGCAGCTTCTATTACTGAGGCATGGCTGGAATCGATAGAAAGGGGCAGATTGGAAGCCACTGTGACTTCATCCAGGATCTTCAGCATCATTTCCTTTTCATCGATGCCGCTCATCCCTACATTAATATCAAGCAGCGAGGCGCCGCATTCCTCCTGCTCCTCGGCAAAGGCAAGCACCATATCCAGCCGTCCTTCCCGGAGTTCTGCCTGTAGCTTTTTTTTGCCCGTAGGGTTAATGCGTTCTCCCACCAGCTGGAAAGGAGAATCCAGCCCAAAGGCAAGGGTCTGTCGTTCGCTGGTAAGATAGCGGACAGTGGACGGCGCTTTGGGAGGAAGATACATATCCCTGGTAGCGATCACCAGCTTCTTTATGTATTCCGGAGAGGTTCCACAGCAGCCGCCCAGAATTCCTGCGCCGGCCGTTACCAGCTGCTTCATCTCTTCCGCAAAAGTATCGGCGTCCATATCATAAACGGTATTTCCGTCAGCATCCAGGCCAGGCATTCCGGCATTTGGTTTGGCAATCACCGGAATGGATACGGCCTTAGAAATCTTTTCGATCAAAGTCCTCATCTGGTCAGGGCCGGTAGAGCAGTTGGCGCCTACAGCACAGGCCCCCAGCTTTTCCAGGGTCACAGCTGCAGTCACTGCATCGGTCCCGAAGAGAGTCCTGCCATCCGGTTCAAAGGTAAGGGTAGCCATCACCGGCAGGCTGCAGACCTCTTTGGCGGCAATAAGAGCCGCCCGGGTTTCCTGCAGGCTCATCATGGTCTCGACCACCAAAAGATCGGCGCCCGCCTCAGCGATCAGCCGGATCTGTTCCTTGTAAACCAGGATCAGCTCTTCGAAGTCCATATCTCCCATGGGGATAAGTTGCCGACCGGTCATGGTGATATCTCCGGCGACCAATGCTTTACCTTCTGCGGCCTCCCTTGAAAGACCGATCAGCCGGCTGTTGATTTCAGCAATACGGTCTTCCAGACCGTATTCCTTAAGCTTGATCCGGTTTGCTGTAAATGTTGGGGCATAAATGATATTACTGCCCGCCTGTACATATTCTTTTTGCAGCTCCTTAAGGATATGAGGATGCTCCAGGATCCATTTTTCAGGGCAGACTCCGGCAGGCATTCCTCTCCGCATCAGATTAGAGCCCGTAGCTCCATCCAGATAAAGTATCTTATTATGAGAAAACTGTTTGAATTCTTCTACAGTCATAGTCAGCTCCTTTAGGTTAATAAAGCATTACTTTTTCAATGGTATCATAATTTTTGCAAAACTACAATTAGTGTTTTCCAGTTTTACTGATCATTGACTTAAAAGAACATCTATGATACCTTAGTTGTAGCTGAAAAATTTTATAAAATACGACAAATTATGAGGTGGATCTCTTGAAACATCCGTTTTTTTTATTCAAAATATTGTCCGGAAAAGAAAGTCCTTCCCTTCAGGCAGGCACCTTGCTCAAAAAATCCGGGTTTTTATATCTGTCGGCATGTCTGTTGCTTGCGGGTACGCTCTCAGGCTGCGGAAGTAATGCCGAGCTTGAAAATTATAAGGCAAATATGAATCAGTTTTTTGAGAATGTAAAGGTTTTTGATTCCTCCATCAATGCCATCCAGAATCCTGAGTCCGATCAGGCAGTCACAGAGCTTTTGGCTCTGCTGGATTCTATGGATACCTCCTTTCAGCAGATGGCCTCCTTAGAGGTTCCTGATTGCTTTCCGGGAGTAGATGAGCTTGCCGATGATGCCAGTATGTATATGTCAGAAGCAGTCTCCTATTATCATATGGCGTACGAAGGGGGAGATTTTGATGCTTCCTTAGAGGACGCGGCACGGCAGAATTATGTGATCGCCAATACGAGACTCCAGTATATCGTTTCTATTTTGCACGGTGATATCCCGGAGGAAATTTTTACATATGAAGATACTGATGAGAATAATGATAATACAGAAACGCCTGAGGAGTAGTCAGGCGTTTTTGATTGAAGTAAACTATTTAGATATTTCAGATTAATGTATGCTATTTCAGGAGACGTATCCTTCCTATCAGGGGAACCTCTTTTTCTTCCTGATTGATAGCAGCAACCAGTCCCAGGATCCAGCATACGATCATAAAGATCCCCCAAATCTGCCCGATACAGGGAAGAAATACCGGGAGAAAAAATATCAGGATAACCAGCGCCTGGTTTAAGTGAAACTTGGCGCCTTCCTTATCTCCTGCCAGTAAAGCGACAAAAAATCCGATCCATGTCATATAAGCCACAATACTTGTGGTTCTCGTATCCATTGTAAATCTCCTCCTTAGAATCAAACGTCAGATCATTGATCAAGAGCTGTCACCCTTTGCGGACAAGCTTATCGATCAAAAAACAAACGTCAAAAGCCTTACGATCTTAATGATCCATTGGACCAGTATCACAAGGATCGCAAGATATAGATAGTACTCTATATGAATCTCTTTTTTGGCAATTGTCCCGCTTATATTCTTTCGATAAAAGCAAAGAGCCATAAAGTGGAAATAGGCCAGTATCCCGAAGATCACAGCGGGATGCAGCTTCAGGCTCATAAAAAATGAACCCCGGAACAGATAATAAAAAGCCCGGGTGCCCCCGCAGCCGGGACAGGGCAGCCCGCACCTTTGGCGGATCGCACAATCGGTCAGTGTCCCATAGCGTTCATAACCTGTCTGCGCAAACCAGAAGCCGGCCAGGCAAAACGGAAGCCACACGATCTTTCCTAATTGATAAAAAATCAAATCGGCCCGGTATCTGTTCCGGTGAGGGTAATGTTCTCTCTCACCGGGATCAATAATAAAATTCATCGGCGAATTCATAGAGAAAATCATTGTAAAGAGAAGTGCCGCTGATGATCAGGGATGCGATCACAATTACGATCGCAACGCCTCCCGTTGCGATTCCGGCAATTGCCATCCCCTTTCCGTCATATTTAAAGCAAAGAGTGATAATACCCAGTACAATAGCCGCTATGGCCAGTACTGCGCTGAAAAGTCCCAGACAGCAGCATAACAGGGAGATGATACCGCAGACTAAGGAAGCAATGGCAAAGCCGATATTTCCGCCGCTCTGCTTCTCCGTAAGGGGATCTTCTCCATAATACCCGGACTGACGGGGATCATAGTATGTATTGGAATTTGTCGTTCTGCTATTATCATAGCTTTGCTGGGGAGAGCCATAATTGATCTGTATTTCCGGGATCGGTGCGGGCTTTTCTTCTTCCGCCTCTGTAATCTTTTCAAAAAAGGCACCGGTCTCACCGCCTGAGAATAGTCCTTCCTTCTGATCAGACGATCCGGAGTCAAACCAGGAATCAGGACGTTCTAATTTTGCACCGCAATTACTGCAGAATTTGGATGTAGCATCATTTTGATTCCCACATTGGGTACAATATAATTTCTTTTCTTCGCTCATTTGTTCTTCCTCTCCATCTCAAACAACAGACAGCACGCTTTGCGAGCCATCCTTATGCTAAACAACGGATGACAGGCTTTGCCAGCCATCCTTATGCTAAACAACGGATGACAGGCTTTGCCAGCCATCCTTATGTTGATCAAACGCCGTTTTACCGGCTTTTTTTATTGTAAGATAATCACAGCGAAATGTCCATATAAAAATTTTTTATTTCCCTGAAACACAAACAAGCCATAGTACATATGATAAACCATAATCAAAAACCTTTTGGAGGCAAATATGAGTGATTTAACAGCTACTGGATGTGGATGCGGAAACAGTTCCGTGGGCTCTAACAATAACGGATTTGGATGTGGTTCCATAATCTGGCTTATTATCCTGCTTTGCTGCTGTGGGAACGGTAACGGATTCGGATTCGGGTCCGGCAACAATTCCGACAATGGATGCTGCGATCTCATCTGGCTTATCATTTTACTGTCCTTCTGCGGAAACGGCAGCAATAACAGCTGTGGCTGCGGCTGCTGATCGATCCTGAGGGATTCTTTTCACCATGTCTGAAGGGCAGGCTCTGAAAAGAGCCTGCTTTTCTTGACATAAGGACAGCTTGCGAAGCCTGCTGTCCGTTGTCTGCATAAGGACAGTTTGCTTTGCGAACTGTCCGGTTAGCATAAGGATGGATCGCAGAGTGTATCGGTGTTTGATGCATACAGGCTGATCCGAAAACATAAAATATGGAAACAGGCAAAAGGAGCAGTCATGGATCCAAATGAACACAACGCAGAAGGTACTTCCAAAGTAATTGCATTTGATACTCTCTTCTGCACAAATCATATACAGATGCTGAAGATCATGCTGCCCTACATGGACAATCAAACCCAGAAATCTATGGCAATTTATATTAAATTTCTGGAGTTGAACTATACACTGGAATATTTCAAAAAGCATCCCTATCCTTTATGCGGTTGTCTGGAAAGAGAGGAATCACCGGATCTGTCACAGATATGCTCGGAGCTGCTTCCCTACTGCACGGAAAATGAAAAGGCACAGCTTGAACAGATTCAGAATATCTCCCGCAGCATGGAAATGTATAAGGAAATGTCCCAGACCATGGAGATGATGAAAGATTTTATGCCGGATGCAGCCTCCTTTATGGAGTCCCCCTTTAACGATCCGGGAGAGGATGATGATTCCTCCTTTGAAAGGGAAAACGGAAAAGCCAGGGGGGCATCCGGAGGCTTTGATATGATGAATATGCTAATGAATATGCTCACACCGGAGCAAAGACAAATGTATGAAATGTTTGGAGGTCAACATGCAGAATAACTGGATGAAGGATGAAGCGCTGAAGGGTATCGATCCTTATAAGCTGGAATTTTTACAGGCACTGATGTTTGAGAGTAATGGTCTTAAAAAGGAGCAGCTCCTTCCATTCCTGATGGCAGTAGCCAAAAAGGGGAGGGAGAAAAGCGTGTCCTTTTCTGAGGAAGAGATCAGCAGGATCGTGGCAGTCCTCCGAAAAGAGGCATCTCCCGAGGAGGCTGCAAAGATTGAAAAGATCATGGCCATGCGTTCGCGTAAATAAACAACGGATGTCAGGCTTTGCCAGCCATCCTTATGTCAACAACGGCTGTCTCGCATTGCGAGGCAGCCGCGTGTCATATCATTTAACCTTTCATAACAATATTTACGATTTTTCCGGGAACGTAAATTTCTTTGACAATATTTCCGGTAAGCTTGCCGGCTACAGTTTCTTTTGCCCTGGCAAGTACGGATGCCTTTTCTTCCTCTCTTGCAATGTTCAGGGTTGCTCTTGTCTTACCGTTGATCTGGACCGCAATTTCAATAGTGGACTCCACTGTTTTGGCTTCGTCGTACTCCGGCCAGGAGGTCTGATAAACGCGTCCCTCAAAGCCGCAGCCTTGCCAGAGTTCCTCGGTGATATGAGGAGCTACCGGATTGAGCAGAGTAAGGAGTGTCCGAAACTCGCCCTTTGTAACCGCATTTTTTCGGTAAAACTCATTGATCAGAGCCATCATTGCGGCAATTGCCGTATTGTACTTCAGGCTTTCAAAATCATTGCTGACCTTCTTGATGGTCTGGTGCACTTTTACCTCTAAGTCTTTGGAATATCCATCCTCATCGATAAGGAGATCCTTCAGCTTCCAGACTCTTTCAAGGAATCTGCGACAGCCCTTTACGCCCTCATCAGACCAGGCGGCGCTTAAGTCAAAGGCTCCTATGAACATTTCATAGGTACGCAGGGTATCTGCACCGTAATCTCTTACAATATCATCAGGGTTCACCACATTCCCACGGGATTTGCTCATCTTCTCTCCGTTTGAGCCAAGGATCATACCGTGAGAGGTTCTCTTGGCATAGGGCTCCGGACAGGGAACTACCTTTTGATCATACAAAAATCTGTGCCAGAACCGGGAATAGAGAAGGTGCAGGGTGGTATGCTCCATCCCACCGTTGTACCAGTCTACAGGCATCCAGTAGTCAAGGGCTTCTTTGCTGGCAAGTTCCTTATCATTTAAAGGATCAATGTAGCGCAGGAAGTACCAGGAGGAGCCGGCCCACTGAGGCATGGTATCCGTTTCACGAAGAGCGGGACCGCCGCACTTGGGACAGGTGGTTTTTACCCAGTCGGTCATCTTGGCCAGAGGAGATTCTCCGTTGTCGGTAGGCATATAGCTCTCTACTTCAGGAAGCTCTAAAGGAAGCTCGCTCTCAGGGAGGGGAACATAGCCGCATTTTTCACACTTTACAATGGGAATAGGCTCACCCCAGTAACGCTGTCTGGAGAATACCCAGTCACGGAGTTTAAAGTTTGTTTTGGGATGCCCGATTCCTTTTTCAGTTAAAAATCCTATGATCCTTTCTTTGGCGTTCGCTACGGAAAGACCGTTCAGAAAATCGGAATTGACCAGGGTGCCTGTCTCCACATCGGTGAAAACGGCTTCATTTACATCCACCGGACTTCCGGCCACTACTTCTATGATAGGCATATGGAATTTCTTGGCAAATTCCCAGTCACGTTCATCATGGGCAGGTACGGCCATGATCGCACCGGTGCCGTAGCTCATAAGGACATAATCGGAGATCCACACCGGGATTTCCTTTCCGTTTACGGGATTAATGGCAGTAAGGCCATCGAGCATCACACCGGTCTTTTCCTTTGCAAGCTCTGTACGCTCAAAATCTGATTTTCTGGCGGCCATTTCCCGATAGGAAACCACATCCTCCCAGTTTTTGATCTCATCTCTGTATTTATCGATAAAAGGATGCTCCGGGCTCATAACCATATAGGTAACGCCAAAGAGAGTGTCCGGCCTTGTGGTATAGACGGTCATTTTGTCCTCTTTATCCTTTAAGAGGAAATCCACCTCTGCTCCTGTGGATTTTCCGATCCAGTTTTTCTGGGAAACCTTGACACGTTCGATATAATCTACCGTATCTAAGCCCTCAAGAAGCTTATCGGCGTAATCTGTGATCTTCAACATCCACTGGCTCTTGACCTTGCGGATCACCTCTGCCCCGCAGCGCTCGCAGACGCCGTTTACCACTTCTTCATTGGCAAGGCCTACCTTACAGGAGGTACACCAGTTAATAGGCATTTCTGCCTTATAGGCAAGTCCTGCATTGAAAAGCTTCAGGAAGATCCACTGCGTCCACTTATAATAACCCGGATCTGTGGTATTGATCTCCCTCTCCCAGTCAAAGGAATATCCTAATGCATGGAGCTGACCCTTAAACCGTTCTACATTGTTTTTGGTCACGATCCGGGGATGGATATGGTTTTTGATGGCATAATTTTCTGTGGGAAGACCAAAGGCATCCCATCCCATAGGATAGAGCACATTATAACCCTGCATCCTTCTTTTGCGGGCAACAATATCAAGGGCTGTGTAAGGCCTGGGATGCCCTACATGAAGTCCCTGCCCTGAAGGATAGGGAAATTCTACCAATGCGTAATATTTAGGCTTTGAATAATCGGAAGAGGTCTGAAATGCTTTTTCCTCATCCCAGATTTTCTGCCATTTTGTTTCTACTTCTCTGTGATTATATGGTATCGCCATGTTTTTCCTCTCATTTCCGCAGGAAACTCCTGCCAGGATTCTCCTGCTCATTACTTCTGAACAGTCAAATTTTACCTATATTATGGCAAAATGTCAACCACTTCATTTAAACCGTAGCCTTCCCGGTATTCCAATGTGATCTTATCCCCCGGCTGACAGCGTATGATCTGTATCAGGAAAACATTTGACAGGTCGATGTCATAAATATCCTCCTGCCCTTCCAGACACAGATAATAGTGGGTATTGCCCTCTAACACGACGGGAGAAATGCTTTCTATTTTTCCGCTGATGCTTTTGCCGTCGGTGGCGGACACACTTACAATACCGTTGGTGCTTAAGAGGTCTGTATAATTTCTTTCGCATTCCTGTACCGTGTCGCCAATGGCAACCCACTGATATTTCTGGACATTTACCATGGCGTATTTTTTGACCAGTCCGGCTCCGTCCTTCAGAGCCATGAAATAAGTGGGCTCATCTGCAATATTAAGGAGTAAAGGGAAGGTTGCCCGGTATCCGAGATTCTGCACCTGTCCTTCTGCGGAAGACATGGCAGAATCCTCAATAGCGCCTTCTACCTTGTAGGAACGGGTTTCCATAGTGCGCTGGTTCATCAGCACAAAGCCTACATTGGACTGATCGCCGCTGACGCTGGTGATGCCGGTATAAACCCACACATCATCCTCTAAAGCGATGTAATTGTAGCCATTGGTGGACTGCAGACAGTCTTTCTGTCCTAACATGGAATTCCAGTAGCCATGCTTTAAAAGCCCGGAGTAATCATAAAGATTTACCAGCAGATCCGCAGAGTATACCTTATCGATCCAGGATGGTACATCCTCCACCGCATAGTCCACACACTCTCCTGTCTGAGCGTTGCACAGGACAACTCTGCCTACGGTCTGTCCGCCAAAAAGCCCGATATTGAATTTTTTGACCGGACACACCCAGTAGGGGGTTCCTTCCTCATCGATCTCAAAGAAGATCTGATCATCAAAAATGTAGGTAGGATAACGGAACCGCAGATGTCTGAAGAGGTTCCTGTTAAAATATTCTCCCTTGGAATATTTGATACCTTCCGTGAGCTTCACACATTCCGTATTCTGCGTAGTCATATCGATAAGAATGTAGGCCGGAATTCCGTTTTTTTGGTTGGTCAGCCATTTAATGGGGCTTGCATAGGTCAGGGGAGTTACCCGCACAGGCTTTCCCTGATAATTGATCTGGGAGTAATCTCCTGATACTTCAAACTGGGAGACCATGTCCACCATGCTTCCCATCTTCCGGTTTCCCAGCAAAGAGGCGGAATCCTTGTCCAGAAGCGGAATGGTCTTATAATCTACTTCTTTGATATCATCTGTAAATTCCCGCTCTTCAATGGTGAGCAGCTTCTGATATCTGGCCGCATTAAAAAAGGGTGACGACAATAAGGATCCCATAATATAAAAGATGACCAGAAGGAGCAAAAGGATTGCCAGCGCTTTAAAGAGAAG
>CANDAG010000041.1 GCA_947382625.1 uncultured Lachnospiraceae bacterium | reverse complement strand
CAGTCAGCCTGCAAGACCTCCTGCACAGTAGGAAACCAGAGCTGCGAAAAGGTGAAATAAAGCAGGAAACCAGGATAGTGTATGTAAGCAGCGGCTTCTGCCGCTGCTTATTCTGCGATAAGCCGCTTTGCGGCATTCGCTGATAAGCCTGCTTTGCAGCATATGTTGAAAGGATGCAACTGTTCAGAAGGTCTGCGCATCTACTGCGCAGACCGTGAGAAAATGATTCAAGAGTGCAAAAATCCCATCGCCGAAGGCGATTTTAGATGGATTTTTGCATGTAACTGTGAAGGCACTGAACAGTTACGAAAGGATTAAGACAAGTGATACATCAGTACAAAAACAATGGCTATAACATCGTCCTGGACGTGAACAGCGGTTCTGTCCATGTGGTGGATGATGTGGTATATGATCTGATCCCTTTGGTGGAGGAAGCCTTAAAGGCCGGACAGACAGAGGGAGAGATGAAGGACGGGATGGAGCGGGCTCTTGGAGCGCGTTATTCTGCAGAGGATATCCGGGATGCTCTTTCACAGATCCTGGAGCTGAAGGAAGCGGAGATGCTTTTTGCCCCCGATCTCTACGAAAACTATATCATGGACTTTAAGAAGAGGGAGACGGTGGTGAAGGCCCTGTGTCTTCATATTGCCCACGACTGTAACCTGGCCTGCAAATATTGCTTTGCAGAGGAAGGGGAGTATCATGGCAGACGTGCTCTTATGAGCTTTGAAGTAGGAAAGAAGGCACTGGATTTCCTGGTTCGGAATTCCGGAAACCGGGTAAATCTGGAGGTGGACTTTTTTGGCGGAGAGCCGCTTATGAACTGGCAGGTGGTCAAGGATCTGGTGGCATACGGCAGAAGCCTTGAAGAACCCTACCACAAAAAATTCCGTTTTACATTAACCACCAATGGCATTCTTTTAAACGACGAGATCATGGAGTTCGCCAACCGGGAGATGGCTAATATCGTTTTGAGCATCGATGGCCGGAAGGAGATCAATGATCTTATGCGCCCTCACAGAGGAGGCCAGGGAAGCTACGACACCATTGTCCCTAAGTTTTTAAAGGTGGCAGAGAGCCGGGATCAGATGAATTATTATGTGAGGGGAACCTTTACCAGAAACAATCTGGATTTTTCTAAAGATGTAATGCATCTGGCGGATTTGGGCTTTAAGCAGATCTCTGTGGAGCCGGTGGTAGCCTCCCCTGAGGAAGACTACGCGCTCAGGGAGGAGGACATCCCTGTGATCCTTGAGGAATACGACAGGCTGGCGGCAGAGCTTCTAAAAAGAAGTAAAGAAGGAAGGGGTGTTAATTTCTTCCATTTTATGATAGACTTACAAGGTGGGCCTTGTGTTGCCAAGAGGCTTTCCGGATGCGGCTCAGGAACAGAGTATCTGGCCGTAACGCCCTGGGGAGATTTTTATCCCTGCCATCAGTTTGTTGGTATGGAAGAATTTCTTATGGGAAATGTGGAGGAAGGGATTACCAGGACAGATATCAGGGATGAGTTTAAGACCTGCAATGTCTATGCCAAAGAAAAGTGCAGGAGCTGTTTTGCAAGGTTTTACTGCAGCGGCGGCTGCGCAGCCAATTCCTATCAGTTCCACGGACACATTAATGACGCCTATGAGCTTGGATGTGAATTACAAAAAAAGCGTATTGAATGTGCAATCATGATAAAAGCGGCTTTGGCCGAAGCAGAAGGAGAAGAAAGCAATGAAAAAGAATAGGGCAATTATCACTCTGCTTGTATTTTTGCTGTTGCTGGGCGGTTTTGGATATACTGCCGCAGTGGGATTCGGGCCGGACGGGTCAGGTTCAGCGTCCAGTATCAATCTGGGACTTGACTTAGAGGGCGGTGTAAGCATTACCTATCAGGTAGTAGGAGACGAAAATCCCAGCAGTGAGGATATGGCAGATACTATTTACAAGCTGCAGAAGCGTGTAGAGGGCTATAGCACAGAGGCAGTGGTGTATCAGGAGGGGAGTGACCGGATCAATATCGAGATCCCCGGCGTATCGGATGCCAATGCGATCCTTGAGGAATTGGGGAAGCCCGGTTCTCTGTACTTTATAGCAGAGCATGAT
Organism: uncultured Lachnospiraceae bacterium; assembly: GCA_947382625.1. GTDB lineage: Bacteria > Bacillota > Clostridia > Lachnospirales > Lachnospiraceae > Suilimivivens. The sequence continues at coordinate 31,104 of CANDAG010000041.1, read as the reverse complement.
CCGGAAGGAAATTTAAACTATCAGATCCTTGGCATGGGAAATGACGGAAGACCTGTCTATACCATGTATAAGACCATTGAGGAGTTAGAAGAAGAGGGTTCCATTGTATTAGTAGGTACCGATGTCAAAAATGCACAGGCAGGCTCCACCAGCAATGATATGCAGAACAGTGAATTTGTAGTGGAGCTGTCCATGACAGAGGAAGGAACCACTAAATTTGCGGATGCCACCACGAAAGCACTGCAGAATGGCGAGTCCATCGGTATTTATTATGACGGCTCCATCATAAGTGCTCCTAATGTTAATTCCGCCATCACAGACGGACAGGCTCAGATCACAGGTAACTTTACCTTTGAGGAGGCACAGCAGCTTGCATCTACCATCCGTATCGGTGGACTTAAGTTAGAGCTTGAAGAATTGCATTCCAAGATCGTGGGAGCGCAGCTTGGCGAGGAGGCCATCTCCACCAGCATCAAAGCCGCTGCCGTTGGTTTTGCAGTGATCGTAGTATTTATGATAGCGGTTTATTATCTTTCAGGGGTAGCTGCCAGCCTTGCTCTTGCTCTGTATATAGAGCTGATCATTATCCTGCTGGATGCTTTTGAGATCACCCTGACTCTGCCCGGTATTGCAGGTATCATCCTTTCTATTGGTATGGCGGTAGACGCCAACGTGATCATCTTTGCACGTATCAGAGAGGAGATCGCGAAGGGTAAGAGTGTGAAGTCCGCCATTGATATCGGATATAAGAAGGCAACTTCTGCAATTGTGGACGGAAACGTGACAACCCTGATCGCCGCGGCAGTGCTTGGTGTATTAGGCTCAGGTACCATTAAAGGATTCGCGGCTACTCTGGCCTTGGGTATCGTGCTTTCCATGTTTACAGCCATGGTCATCACCAAGCTGCTGATGAAATCCTTCTATGCCATCGGGCTGCAGAGCCAGAAGCTTTACGGCGCTGCTAAGGAGAGGAAGGCGTTGCACTTTACTTCCAGGAGAACCGTCTTTTTCGGAATTTCCATTGCGGCAATTCTGGCAGGCTTTGTGTTCATGGGAATCAATAAGTCCCAGACCGGCGGAGCTTTAAATTACAGCCTTGAATTTGTAGGAGGTACTTCTACCAATGTGACCTTCAATGAGGATATGTCTCTGGCAGATATTGATTCTAAGGCAGTACCGCTGATCGAAGGCATTACGGGAGACAGTAATGTTCAGACCCAGAAGATCGAGGGGACTAATGAGGTGATCTTTAAGACCAGGTCCCTGAATACTGATGAGAGAGATGCATTCAAGAATGCAATGGTTGAGAATTTTGAAGCGGATGCGGAGAAGATCACCACAGAAACCATCAGCTCTACCATCAGCAATGAAATGAAATCCGATGCAGTGGTGGCAGTGATCGTTGCCACGCTGTGTATGCTGGTATATATCTGGTTCCGGTTTAAGGATATCCGTTTCGGCGCCAGCTCAGTGATCGCCCTGCTCCACGATGTTTTGGTGGTGCTTGCGTTTTATGCGATCGTGAAGGTATCCGTGGGAACTACATTTATTGCATGTATGCTGACCATTGTGGGTTATTCCATCAATGCCACCATTGTTATCTTTGACCGTATCCGTGAGAACATGCACAGTATGGGAAAAGGCGATTCCCTGGAGGATATGGTAAACGGAAGTATTACCCAGACCCTGACCAGGAGTATCTTTACATCGCTGACCACATTTATTATGGTAGCAGCGCTGTATGCATTCGGCGTTTCTTCCGTGAAGGAGTTTGCACTGCCTCTGATGGCCGGTATCCTGTGCGGAACCTACTCCTCCATATGCATTACGGGAGCATTGTGGCTGATCTTAAGAAAGGTATTTCCTCAGAAGGCTTCATAAAAGAAGGATCATGAGCCTGTCTGCAGCCGTCTGTGGAAAGAGAGCAAATAAACAATGGACAAAAAGAAAGCGTTCTAAAGCGGCACAGGGCTGTACTTGGAACGCTTTCTTCCGGTATATCCGAAAGCAGGAGGGACAATGGCACGATGGATGGTAGCTGCCAAGAAGGCAGATTTTGACGGGATTGCACAGAAATATCATATTTCCCCGGTACTGGCCCGTATCATGCGGAACCGGGATATAACAGGGGATGAGCAGATTGAAAAATATCTTCATGGGGATCTGAGTGATCTCCACGACCCGTTGCTTCTTAAGGGCATGGAGAGGGCGGCGGAGATCGTTCTTCAAAAGGTGAAGGAACAAAAGCCGATTCGGATCATAGGGGACTATGATGTGGATGGGATCTGCTCCACCTATATCCTGCTTTTGGGGATCCGGGCTATAGGAGGCAGAGTGGATACGGTGATTCCGCACAGGCAGAAGGACGGGTACGGGCTGAACGATCATCTGATCGAGGCGGCAGCAAAGGACGGGATCGACACCATCATTACCTGTGATAACGGGATTGCAGCAGCGGCTCAGATACAGATGGCCAGGGATATGGGAATGACAGTGGTGGTAACAGACCATCATGAGATTCCTTACGAAGAGTCAGAGACAGGGGAGAGGACATACCTTTTGCCGGAGGCGGATGCGGTAGTGGATCCCAAGCAGCCGGAATGCGGATATCCATTTAAACAGATCTGTGGCGCAGTGGTAGCGCTTAAGCTGATCCAGGTGCTTCTTGACCGGAAAGAACCTGAAGGAGGTATGAGCAGGGAGGAGATTTGGGAGCAGATGCTTACCTTTGGAGCCCTTGCCACGGTCTGTGATGTGATGGAGCTGAAGGACGAAAACCGCATCCTTGTGAAAAAGGGACTGGAGCTTATGGCAAGGACGAAAAATCAGGGACTTAAGGCCCTTTTGGTGGTTAACGGTATTGAGGAGAAGGAGCTTACCCCCTATCATGCAGGCTTTGTGATCGGCCCCTGTTTAAATGCCACAGGGAGGCTGGATACGGCGAAGCGGGCGCTTGAGTTATTCGATTCCAGGGACTGGAAGGAAGCGGTCACTGCTGCCGGGGATCTGAAAAGCCTAAATGACAGTCGCAAGCAGATGACGGAGGAAGGTCTGGAGCAGGCTATTGCCGCAGTGGAAAATACAGGGATTGGAAAGGATCGGGTACTTGTGATCTATCTTCCCGACTGCCACGAAAGCCTGGCGGGGATCATTGCCGGGAGAGTCAGGGAAAAATACGGGAAACCCACCTTTGTGCTCACGAAGGGCGAGGAAGGGGTCAAGGGCAGCGGACGATCCATAGAGGCTTATCATATGTATGAGGAGATTACCGCCTGTAAGGAGCTTTTTACAAGATACGGCGGTCACAAGATGGCGGCAGGACTTTCCATGGCAGGAGAAGACACCATCGATATCTTCCGCAGGAGACTGAATGAGAACTGCCGGCTCACCGCAGAGGATTTCCAGGAGGTGGTACATATTGATGTTCCCATGCCCCTTTCTTACGCATCCATAGATTTTGTGAAGGAGCTTTCCCTTCTGGCCCCCTACGGGACAGGAAATCCCAGGCCTTTATTTGCAAGGAAGGGGATCAGCATCATATCGGGCAGAAAATTAGGCAAGAACAGAAACGTGGGGAAATACCGGATCGCAGATGAGGAGGGCAAAAGCTACGAAATGATCTATTTCGGTGATCTGGAGGAGTTTGACCGCTTTCTTGCAGAGCGTTTCGGGGAGGACACGGTCCGGACGATCTACGAAGGCGGCATCCGGCCGGGGAGAGCGTCTGTCAGCATAGCCTATTATCCGGAGATCAATTCCTTTGCAGGCAGGCAGACCCTGCAGTTTGTCATGCAGCACTATTGTTAACAGAAAGGAGGGCAATATGATAGCAACAGTAACATTAAATCCGGCAGTGGATAAGACATATACCTGCACAAGATTTCTTCCGGGACAGGTGAACCGGATGGACAGCGTCAGAAATCTGGCGGGAGGAAAAGGGGTCAATGTGGCCAAGGTGCTGCGCCAGTATGAGTATCCGGTAAGGACACTGGGCCTTTTGGGAGGATATTCCGGAGAGCTGATCAGGGATCATGTGACAGATATCGGTGCGGAATGCCGGTTTACTCCTGTGGCCGGGGAGACCAGATGCAGCGTGAATATTCTTTCTCAGGACGGTTATGTGACAGAGCTTTTGGAGCCGGGACCGGAGATCACAGAGGAAGAAATCCGTTGCTTTTTGGCAGACTATGAAAAAGGGATCACAGACTGTGAGCTGGTGATCCTTTCCGGCAGTGTGCCGGGAAGTGTTTCCCCCGGGATTTATCGCGATCTGATACACAGGGCCGCAAAACGGGAAAAAAAGGTACTCCTTGATACCAGCGGTATCTTCCTCAGGGAAAGTATAGGGGCAAAGCCTTTTATGATCAAGCCTAATATAAAGGAGCTGGAGTTTTTGACAGACAGAAAAATACAGGGTCTTCGCGAGACAGCGGAAGCGGCGGTATCAGTGAACGAAAAGGGGATTGCCCATGTGCTTGTATCTATGGGAGCGAAGGGGATTTTGTATGTAAAGGAGGGAAAGATCCTGAGAGCCAAAGCCCCCGGGGTGCATGCATTGAACACAGTAGGCTGCGGAGACAGCGTGGTTGCAGCATTTGCCATGGCATATCAGAAGGGGATGGATGACGAAGAAATGCTGAAATTTTGTGTGGGCATTTCAGCGGCCAACGCCGCCACATTAGAAAACGGTGTGATCCCCATGACGCTTGCGGGGGAGCTGATGGAGAAGGCGGAGGTGGAAAGCATCCGGCTGTAACAGGGATATGTAATCAACGGATGCCAGGCTTCGCCAGACATCCTTATGATGCAAAAGCCTCCGGGGATGCCGGAGGCTTTCACATTCTTATGAGGGGGGAGATAGTGAGTTGTTCAACTATCTTGATTAATATCATAAAAGAAAATTGTGTATAAAATGTGTCCGATTTATGATAAAAATCTTAAAAGCTCTAAACAAAAAATTAAGCACAACAAAAATATTTAGAAACATATAGTATCAAGCAGGAGTGGGATTTTAAGAAGATTGAAAAAAGCGCGCAATCGTGTTATTTTATTATAAGGAAAAAATTTCTGTAATGCCCGTTGCTGTTTTGCCGATCAGGGCAGGGAGGATAGTGTGAAAAATGAAATGTAGAGAATTGCTAAGCGGCTTTGACTGGGAATGCGTAAGAGGAACTGTGGACAGAGAAATCAAAGAGGTGGTTTATGACTCCCGTAAGATAAAACCGGGATGCATGTTTATCTGTATCTGCGGTTATCAGGTAGACGGCCATCAGTTTGCCCCGGAGGCGGCCTTAAAGGGTGCAGCCGCCCTTGTAGTGCAGGAGGAGGTAGAGCTGCCGGCAGAGAGCGATACAACGGTGATCAGGGTGAAGGACAGCAGGTATGCCATGGCCTTTATTTCGGCGGCTTACTTCGGGCATCCTGCAGACCGGCTGAAGGTAATAGGAATTACCGGCACCAAGGGAAAGACCACATCCACCTACCTGATCAAGTCCATTTTAGAGCGGGCAGGCTACAAGGTGGGGCTTGTGGGAACCATTGAAACCATTATTGGTGACAGGCATATCCCTGCGGGCAATACCACACCGGAATCCTTTGTGCTCCAGCAGTATTTTAGGGAGATGGAGGAAGAGGGTTGCGATATCGTGGTGATGGAGGTGGCATCTCAGGGATTGAAGCTTCACAGGACACAGGGCTTTACCTTTGAGATCGGTATCTTTACCAATTTGGAGCCGGATCATATCGGACCCAACGAGCATGCGGATTTTGAAGAATATCAGGCATGCAAGGGGCTTTTGTTCCGGCAATGCTGGCTGGGCATCGTTAACAGAGATGATGTCCATACCCAGGCAGTGCTGAAGGGTCATACCTGCCAGGTGGAAACCTATGGCCTTGATCCGGGGGCAGATCTCTATGCAGATCAGATAGAGCTGGTAAATAAACCGGGAGAACTGGGGATTGCGTTCAAGGTTATGGAAAGAGGCATCGGGAAGCTTCCCTTTGAGGTGGAGGTACCCACTCCCGGCCGTTTCAGCATTTATAATGCATTGGCGGCCATTGCAGTGTGCAGGCATTTCAAGGTCAAAAATTCTCAGATCCAGAAGGCCCTTTTAGGTGCTCATGTGAAGGGAAGGATCGAGATGGTTCCGGTATCCGATAAATTTACCCTTTTGATCGATTACGCCCATAATGCCATGAGCCTGAAAAGTCTGCTGACAACCTTAAGGGAATATGATCCTGCAAGGCTGGTGTGCCTTTTCGGGTGCGGAGGAAACCGGTCGAAGCTGCGCCGCTTTGAAATGGGAGAGGTCAGCGGCCGTTATGCGGATTTTACCATCATAACATCGGATAATCCCCGGTTTGAAAAGCCGGAGGATATCATAGAGGATATCAGGACCGGGATCAGCAGGACAGAGGGCAGGTACATCACCATCTGCGACCGGAGGGAAGCCATTGCCTACGCCATTGACAATGGGCAGCCGGGAGATATCATCGTCCTTGCAGGCAAAGGACACGAGGATTATCAGGAGATCGAAGGCGTCAAATACCCTATGGATGAGAGGGTGCTGATCGCAGAAATACTGGAGGAAAGAGCAAAGCGGGCATGACCAGGGGAAGATATGCAAATATTATCATAGATATTTCCCACGAAAAGGTAGACAGAACCTTCCAATACAAGATACCGGAAGCTCTTGCGGGGATCCTGGAGGAAGGGATGTGTGTGCAGGTGCCTTTTGGAAAAGGGGATCATCTGCGGCAGGGATATGTGGTTGCGGTGACAGACCATGCAGAATTTCCGGAGGAAAAGCTAAAGCAGGTCGCAGGGATCGTGACCGGAAGCCTTCCGGTGGAGGCAGACTCTATCAGGCTTGCGGCATGGATGAAGCGAACCTACGGTTCCACTATGATCGTCGCCTTAAGAACCGTGCTTCCGGTAAAGCAATCTATGAAGCCCAAAGAAAAAAAGAAGCTTACCCGGCTTTTAAATGCCGAGGAGACCCGTTCGGTCCTGGCTGAATGTGTGCGAAAGCATCAGAGCGCGAAAGCCAGAGTGCTGGAGGAGCTGGTCAGTGAGCCGGAGCTTCCCTATGAGCTGGTGACCGGTAAACTGAATGTTTCTCCTGCCGCCTTAAGGAGTCTGGAGAGTCAGGGAGTTATCAGGATAGAAAGTGAAAGCTATTACCGCAATCCTGTAAAGCTTGAGGCAGAAAAGGAGAACGGCAGGGTGCTGAATGAAGAGCAGGCTAAGGTGAGGCAGAAGGTGCTTTCCGATTTTGACGAAGGCAAAAGAAAGACCTATCTTATCCACGGGATTACCGGAAGCGGAAAAACAGAGGTCTATTTATCCCTGATTGAGGGTATGATAAAGAGAAAAAAGCAATGTATTGTGCTGATCCCGGAGATTGCTCTTACCTATCAGACACTGCTTCGCTTTTACAAAAGATTCGGAGACCGGGTTTCAGTGATGAATTCCACCTTATCTGCCGGTGAGAAATTTGATCAGTGTGAGCGGGCCAAAAAGGGAGAGCTGGATGTGATCATAGGTCCCCGCTCTGCTTTGTTTGTCCCCTTCCCGAATCTGGGTATGATCGTGATCGATGAAGAGCATGAGTCCAGCTACAAAAGTGAGACCATGCCCAGATACCATGCCAGAGAGACTGCTGAGTACCTGGCCGGACTAAAAAACGCTTCTCTTGTCCTTGGCTCGGCAACCCCCTCATTGGAGGCATACTATCGGGCCAGTGAGGGCAAGTACGAGCTGTTTACCCTGAACCACAGACCAACGGGCGGGAGTCTGGCTTCCGTCTCGGTGATCGATCTGCGCAGGGAGCTGAAGGAAGGAAACCGTTCCATTTTCAGCAGGAGACTGCAGGAGCTGATGGAAGAGAGACTGGATAAAAAGGAACAGACCATGCTGTTTTTAAACCGCAGAGGCTATGCCGGCTTTGTATCCTGCCGGGCCTGCGGCTATGTTATGAAATGTCCCCATTGCGATGTATCCCTGTCGCAGCATATGGGCGGAAGGATGGTGTGTCATTACTGTGGCTACGAGACCCGTCAGCCAAAGACGTGTCCGGAATGCACATCACCTTATATTCTGGGATTTAAGGCAGGAACGGAGCAGATCGAGCAGCAGCTAAGGCTTCGTTTCCCGGGGATACGGGTGCTTCGGATGGACGGAGATACCACAAGGAAGAAGGACAGCTATGAGAAGATACTGGCCGCATTTTCTTCCGGAGAGGCAGATGTGCTGGTAGGGACCCAGATGATCGTTAAGGGCCATGACTTCCCGAATGTGACCCTTGTGGGGGTGCTTGCCGCGGATATGTCCTTAAATGACAGCGATTACCGGGCCGGGGAGCGGACATTCCAGCTCCTTACCCAGGCGGCGGGCAGGGCCGGAAGAGGACAGAGGCCGGGAGAGGTTTTGATCCAGACCTACCGCCCGGAGCATTACAGTATCCTGCGGTCAGCCAGTCAGGATTACAGAGCTTTTTATGAGGAAGAAATTCTTTACAGAGGATTGGGCGGTTATCCGCCGGTGGTCCACATGGTAGCGATCCTGATCACATCTCCCCATGAAAAGCGGGGGGAGGCTTTGGCAGCCGGGATAGCGAATCTGATCAGGGAGGAAGAGATAACGCTGATCGGACCGGCTAAGGCCTCTATTGGAAAGATCAACGATATTTACCGTTTTGTGCTTTATTGTAAGTCAGCAGAATACAAAATACTGACAGGGATCAAGGACAAGGTGGAGGAATATGTGAACGGGTTAGGGCCAAAGGAAGAAAGTATACAGTTTGACTTTGATCCCATGAACAGTTTTTAGTCAGCATAATAAAAAAGGAAGGAAAGAAAAGAAATGGCACTCAGGAACATAAGAGAAATAGGAGATCCGGTTTTGAACAAGGTATGCAAAGAGGTTAAGGAGATGACAGACCGGACAAGGGAGTTGATCGATGACATGTTTGATACCATGTACGAGGCGGAGGGCGTGGGCCTGGCGGCTCCTCAGGTAGGAATCCTTAAAAGGATCGCGGTGATCGATGTAACAGGAGAGGATCCGCTTTTACTTATTAACCCTGTCCTCCTTGAGAGCAGCGGTTCCCAGACCGCCAATGAAGGATGCCTTAGCGTTCCCAATAAGACCGGAGCAGTGACAAGGCCGGACTATGTGAGGATCAGGGCTTATGACATGGAGCTTGAAGCATTTGAGATGGAAGCCGATGATCTGCTGGCCCGTGCGATCTGTCACGAGATGGAGCATCTGGACGGACACCTTTATGTAGAAAAAGTGGAAGGCAGGCTCATGGATGTATCAGAGCTCGAGGAAGAAGAGGAAGACGAAGAGGAAATAAAAAGACGGGAAAAAAGAAAAGCGAAAAGGAGCGGCAGAAGGTGAAGATCATATATATGGGAACGCCGGATTTTGCTGTAGCGCCGTTAGAGGCACTTCTTGCTGCAGGGTATGAGGTGTGCGCGGTAGTTACGCAGCCGGATAAGCAAAAGGGGCGGGGAAAGGCCCTGCAGATGTCCCCCGTGAAGGAATGCGCCCTGCGTCATGGGATCAGGGTGCTCCAGCCTGTGAAGATCAGGGAGGAGGCACCTGTTAAAGAGCTTGCGGAATTTGGGGCGGATCTGTTTGTGGTGGCCGCCTTCGGGCAGCTCTTGTCAGAAGAAATTTTAAATATGCCAAGGCTTGGTTGTATCAATATCCATGCCTCACTTCTTCCGGCTTACCGGGGAGCGGCGCCGATCCAGCATGTGATCTTAAACGGAGAGAAGGAAACCGGTGTGACCATCATGCAGATGGCAAAGGGGCTGGATACGGGAGATATGCTCTGTAAAGCCGTAGTGCCCATCGATGAGAAGGAAACCGGAGGAAGCCTTCACGACAAGCTGATGGAAGCCGGGGCCAGGCTTTTGATCCGGGCGTTACCCGGGATAGAAAAGGGAGAGCTTACGCCTGAGGCGCAAAGGGATGAGGACTCTTCCTATGCGGGAAAGCTGACCAAAAATATGGGACAGATCGACTGGCAGAAGGATGCGGCTTCCATTGAACGTCTGGTCCGGGGATTAAACCCGTGGCCCAGCGCTTATACCTTTTATAAAGGAAAACAGTTGAAAATATGGGATGCAGATGTAGTGAGAGATACTTTGGAGGAAACTGCGGTTTATAAGCCGGGAAGCATTGTCCGTGTGGAAAAAGAGTTCTTTGATGTTGCAGCAGGAAACGGCCTTCTTCGGGTGAAAACTTTGCAGTTAGAGGGAAAAAGGCGGATGCAGGTAAAGGAATTTCTTTTGGGCTATGAGCTGCCAGCAGGTTTGGTGTTAGAGTGAATGTAATCAGGTAACAGGAGGTTTTTGATTTGTTTGGTTATTATTATGATCCCACTTATATTTTGGTACTGATCGGCGCTATCTTAAGTATCTGGGCCAGCTCCAGGGTGAACAGCACTTACAGGAAGTATTCCGGGGTGAGAGCCAGAAGCGGCATGACAGGGGCAGAGGCGGCACAGCGGATCCTTCAGATGTCGGGCATTTTTGATGTGCAGATCCAGCACATTGCGGGAAATCTCACGGACCACTATGATCCTGCAAGGAAGGTGCTGCGGCTTTCGGATGCGGTTTATGGATCACGTTCCGTGGCGGCCATCGGAGTGGCGGCGCATGAGTGCGGACATGCCCTGCAGCACAAGGAAGGATATTTTCCTCTGAAGCTCCGGTCTACCTTGGTTCCGGCGGCGAATATCGGTTCAAGGCTGGGACTTCCCCTGGTATTCTTGGGTCTGATCCTGGGGATCGGCTTTGATTTGCCGGGAGGCGGCTATTTTTCCCTGGCACAGATCGGAATATGGGTGTTTTCACTGGCAGTGCTGTTTCAGGTAGTGACCCTTCCGGTAGAGTTTAACGCCTCGGGAAGGGCCTTAAAGCTGCTGGAAAGCTATGGTATTATGGGAAGCGATGAGACAGGGAGCTGCAGACGGGTACTTGGGGCTGCAGCGCTGACCTATGTGGCGGCAGCGGCGTCCTCGATCCTGCAGCTTTTGCGGCTGGTACTCATTGCCGGTAACAGGCGCAGGGACGATTAAAAAGGGATATTTATAATGTGGCTTTGGGCGCGGCAGAGCGCTCGGCGGGGAAGATGGATTAGGGAAGGAAGACCGCAGTGGAAAATACGAGAGAGCTGATCCTGGATATGCTGGTGGAGATTCTGGAAAATGGCGCTTACAGCCATCTGGTGGTCAGAGATGTGCTTGACAAATATGATTATATGGACGGCCGGGATAAGGCTTTTATAAAGAGAGTGACAGAGGGAACGCTGGAAAGGCTTATAGAGATCGACTATTATCTGGATCAGTTTTCAAAGGTTCCTGTCACCAGGATGAAGCCTCTGATCAGGAATCTGATGCGGATGAGTGTCTATCAGCTTCTGTATATGGACAGTATTCCGGACAGCGCCGTGTGCAATGAAGCGGTAAAGCTGGCCGGAAAGAGAGGCTATCGCGGGCTTTCAGGGTTTGTAAACGGCGTCCTCAGAAATCTGGCCAGAAACAAACAAAGACTGTCCTTTGGAGAGGAGAAGGACCGGAATGGAAAACTGATTCCGGATCCTCAAAAAGAAAAATATCAGTATCTGTCGATCAAATATTCCATGCCCCAGTGGCTTGTAAAGCTTTGGCTTGTGACCTATGGGGAGGAGCTCACATACTTTATCCTGAAGGGACTTTTAGAGCCTCAGCCCCTGACACTCCGTTTAAAAGAAAGTCTCACAGCAGAGCAAAGGCGAAAGTGGATCACTGCCATGAAAGGAGATCCCTTTAAGGCACAGGAGCATCCCTATCTTTCTTATGCTTATCAGATCAGCAGCGCGGAAGGGATACGCAGCCTGCCGGGATATGAGGAGGGCTGGTTTGCGGTACAGGATGTGAGCAGTATGCTGGTGGCGGAGGTTTCAGGGATAAGCCGTATGGTTTTGGAGAATGACAGGCTGGAGCCTTTGGTGGTGGATGTATGTGCAGCTCCTGGGGGGAAATCCATGCATATGGCTGAAAAGATGGCCGGCAGAGGAAAAGTGATCTCCAGGGATGTATCGGAGTATAAGGTATCTCTGATGAGAGATAATAATGAACGGATGGGATACCAGAAGATAGAAGCCGAGGTTTTTGACGCCGCCGTATTGGACGGGAGCCTGGTAGAAAAGGCTGATGTGGTCCTGGCCGATCTGCCCTGTTCCGGGCTTGGGGTGATCGGGAGGAAGCGGGACATTAAGTACCGGGTTACAGAAAAAAGCCTGCAGGACCTTGCAGAGCTTCAAAGGAAGATCCTTAGTGTGGTCTGGCAGTATGTGAAGCCGGGCGGGGTATTAATTTACAGTACCTGCACCATTAATCCCGGAGAAAACGAACAGATGATAGAGTGGTTTACCCGGAATCATCCTTTTGTAACGGAGGAGCTTACAGATTATCTTCCGGAGGCATTAAAGGGAGAAGGAAAAAACGGTATGCTCCAGCTTTTTCCGGGCTATCACAGGACAGACGGATTTTTCATTTGCAGGCTGAAACGGATATAGGATGGAAAAACAAATGAATGATATCAAATCCTTCACTTTGGAGGAACTGAAAAAAGAGATGGAACGGCTGGGGGAAAAGCCTTTTCGGGCCGGGCAGATCTATCAGTGGATGCATCAGAAGCTGGCAAGAGGTTTTCAGGAAATGACCAGTCTTTCTGCAGCTCTCAGAGAGAAGCTGGAAGAGGAGTATACCTTTACTGCCTTAAAGCCGGTGCGGGTACAGGAATCCTCCATAGACGGGACCAGGAAGTATTTGTTCGAGCTTGGGGACGGAAGGCTGGTGGAGAGCGTATGGATGAAATATCACCATGGAAACAGTCTGTGCATTTCCTCTCAGGTGGGCTGCCGGATGGGATGTGCTTTCTGCGCTTCCACGATTGACGGACTTGAGCGCTCCTTAGAGCCTTCGGAGATGTTGGATCAGGTTTATGCGGTTACTCTTCTTACCGGAGAGAGGATTTCCAATGTGGTGGTCATGGGGATCGGCGAGCCTCTGGATAATTATCAGAATCTCCTTAGATTTATTGCCCTTCTAACTGATGAAAAGGGCTTACATATCAGTCAGCGGAATATTACAGTATCCACCTGCGGCCTGGTCAGGGAGATGCGGATGCTGGCAGATGAAAGGCTTCAGATTACCCTGGCGCTCTCCCTTCATGCTCCAACCGATGAAAAAAGAAGGAAGCTGATGCCTGTAGCAAACAGGTACTCCATAGAAGAGCTGATGGAAGCCTGCGGCTATTATTTTGAAAAGACAGGCAGACGGCTCACCTTTGAATATTCCCTGGTGAAGGGGCTCAACGATGGAAAAGAAGATGCAGATATCCTGGCGGGGCTTGTCAAAAACTTAAACTGCCACGTGAATCTGATACCTGTAAATCCTGTTCGTGAGCGGAATTTTGTACAGCCGGATACGAAAAATGTCACAGCTTTTAAAAATAATCTTGAAAAATATGGAATAAATGTTACTATAAGAAGGGAAATGGGAAGAGATATCGATGGTGCCTGCGGGCAGCTGAGAAGAAGACAAAGGGCATTACAGTAGGAGGTAATACTGTGTTAAAATCCTTTTCTGTAACAGATATAGGAAAAAAACGAAAACTGAATCAGGATTTTGTGTATGTCTCGGAAGACCCTGTAGGGAATCTTCCCAATCTTTTTATTGTGGCAGACGGTATGGGCGGGCACAATGCGGGAGAATATGCTTCCAAATGTGCAGCAGAAACCATAGTGAGGGAGATCCGCGGGAGCTTCGAAAAAAACCCGGTACGGATCATGGGAAAGGCGATCCGCACGGCCAACGATCAGATTAGGCGCAAGGCCAGGGAGGATGCCAGTCTTTTTGGTATGGGAACTACCGCAGTGGTGGCAACCTGCATGGGGCATTATCTTCAGATCGCCAATGTAGGTGACAGCAGGCTTTACATTATAAATGACGGGATCAGACAGATCACCCGTGACCATTCTCTGGTGGAGGAGATGGTCCGCATGGGAGGCATTGACCGGGAGATGGCAAAGCACCATCCGGACAAAAACATCATCACCCGGGCCATAGGTGGGCTTGATACGGTTGAGATTGATTTTTTCAACGAAGAGCTTAAGGCCGGAGATATGATACTTATGTGCTCCGACGGACTTACAAACATGTTGGAGGACGGGGAGATCGAGCAGATCGTGAGAGAACGTATTTCCATTGAGGAGAAGGCGGCCAGACTGATAGAAGCGGCCAATGACCATGGGGGAAAAGATAATATAGCGGTAATACTGATAGACGTATTCGCAAAAGAATGATATTAAGAGGTAGATATGGTTAAAATAGGAATGATAATCGGAGACAGATATGAAGTTCAGGAGAAAATAGGCACAGGCGGGATGTCCGATGTGTATAAGGCGAGAGATCACAAACTCAACAGACTTGTGGCGGTGAAGGTCTTAAAGCAGGAATTCAGTGAAAATGCCAATTTTGTATCCAAATTCAGAGTGGAGGCTCAGGCTGCCGCCGGACTTGCTCATCCCAATATCGTAAATGTATATGACGTAGGGGAAGAAAATGGCATCTACTATATTGTCATGGAACTGGTAGAAGGCATTACCCTCAAAAAATATATCGAAAAGAAGGCCCGGCTTTCCGTAAAGGAAGCAGTCAGTATCGCCATTCAGGTGAGCATGGGTATCGAGGCCGCCCACAATAATCATATTATCCATAGAGACATTAAACCCCAGAATATCATTATATCCAAGGAGGGCAAGGTAAAAGTCACTGATTTCGGCATAGCCAAGGCGGCCACTAGCAACACTATTACCTCCAATGTGATGGGTTCTGTACACTATACTTCCCCGGAACAGGCCAGAGGCGGCTATTCCGATGAGAAAAGCGATATTTATTCTCTTGGCGTTACCATGTTTGAAATGCTTACCGGACGTGTGCCTTTTAACGGGGAGACAACGGTGGCAATTGCGATCAAGCATATCCAGGAGGAAATGCCTTCTCCAAGAGAGTATGTGTCGGAGATTCCGGTGAGTGTGGAGCAGATTGTTTTTAAATGCTGCCAGAAGAGTCCGGATCGGAGATACCAGTCAATGGGACAGCTTATTGCGGATCTGAAGCGTTCACTGATGACACCGGACGAGGATTTTGTAAAAATGGTGGATCCTAATGAGGAGGGCTCCACCAAAATGATGGGGAGCAGTGAGAGGGAGAAGATCAAGAGACAAACGAGAAACAGGGATAGCATGGAGGAGGCCATGCATCTTCGTAAAGAAGCGGACATGAAGCGGAACGCCCGCAGGAAATATGAGATAGAAGAGGATGAGGACGAAGAAGACGAGGAAGATGAAATAGACGAGAGTGAGTACGAATACGAGGATGAGGATGACGAGGACGATGAGGATTACGATCCGAAAATGGAAAGGATCACTACAGTCCTTGCGGTGATCGCTGCAATTCTCATTGGTTGTATCGTGCTGTTTTTGGTAGGTAAGGCATTAGGGATTTTTGACGGAACCCTGTTTGGTGAAAAGACTCAGGAAGAGCAACAGGAGGAAGAGGAAGAACCAAAAGAGCAGGTGGAGATGATCGAGGTGGAGGGTAAGGATGTGGACGAGGTAAAGGTAGCCCTTCTTAACCTTGGCCTTACGCCTGAGATTGAATATGAAGAAAGTGTTGAATTTGCCCAGGGGATCGTCATGAAATCCAGTGTGGCAAAGGGAACTATGATAGATGAGGGATCCAATGTAGTGCTTACAGTCAGTGCAGGATCTGAAGGTGTAGAGGTTAAGGATACCGTGGGTATGTCTGAGGCAGAGGCTACGGCTACCTTAGGCAAAAGCGGTTTTGTAGTCAATAAGACAGAAAGCCACGACCCCTATATCAAAGCGGGAAACGTGATCACCCAGTCTCCTGCAGCAGGCTCCAAAGCGCCCAAAGGGACCACAGTGACCATTACCGTCAGCTTAGGACCGGAGATTTCCAAGGTCCAGGTGCCTGATCTGATGGCAAAAGGAGAAGAGGAGGCCATGGCAACCCTGGTGGAAGCAGGACTCCAGTTAGGTGCGGTAGGAGAGGTCAACCATGAGGATCCCGCATTGACCGGCCTTGTATGCTATCAGAGCTATTCCGTGGGAACCTATGTGGATGCGGGAACCGTTGTGGATGTTAATATCAGTATCGGACCGGCACAGGCAACCTACCGGTTTATAGAAGCCATTGCAGGGCCTACACCGGAAGAAGATCCGGGGTACCGTTCGGGCACAACCGTGACAGTGACCCTGATGGCAGATGACGGAACCCAGCTGCTCAGTACCCAGACGGCTTCCTTCCCTATCCAGCAGCAGAATATTACAGGGATCAAGAGTCCTACAGGCTATCTGTTGTTCCAGTATGTGAACGTGACAGAGGCAACCACTGTTACCAATGAAGACGGTTCTACGTCTACCATAGAAGGCACCTCAGAGAGCAAAGAGGTAAGAAGACCGATCCAGTTCATGGAGGAATAATGCAGGGAAAGATCATTAAAGGAATTGCGGGTTTTTATTACGTCCATACCTCTTTGGGAGTGGCAGAGTGCAAGGCCCGGGGGATTTTCAGGAAGGATCAGATAAAGCCCTTAGTAGGCGATGATGTGGAAATAGAGCTTACGGCCGGGGAACCCTTAGAGGGAAATATCATCCGTATCCTTCCCAGAAAAAACGTACTGATCCGGCCTGCATCAGCTAATATTGATCAGGCGCTCCTGATCTTTGCGATCCTGCGTCCGGATCCGAATTATAACCTGCTGGATCGTTTCCTGATCACCATGGAGCAGAGAAAGCTTCCTGTTGTCATCTGCTTTAACAAAAAGGACATAGCCTCAGCCCGGGAGCTTATTATGCTGAAGGAGGCTTATGGCGGCTGCGGCTACCAGGTTTTGTTTGTGAGCGGAGGAAAGGGAGAGGGATTAGATGAGATCAAAGCCTCTCTTACAGGAAAGACCACGGTGCTGGCAGGCCCTAGCGGCGTAGGAAAGTCTACCCTGATCAACACCCTCCATCCTCAGGCCAATATGGAGGTGGGAGAGATCAGCCGCAAGATCAAGCGGGGAAAAAACACCACCCGGCATGCGGAGCTGTTTGCGCTGTGGGAGGACACTTATATCATGGATACCCCCGGATTTACTTCTCTTTATCTGGAGAATATAGAGAAGGAGGAGCTTCAGGGCTATTATCCGGAGTTTGCAGAATACGAAAAGAACTGCCGTTTTGGCGGCTGTGCCCATATCAGCGAGCCGGTGTGCGGCATAAAGGAGGCGCTCAGGGCAGGACAGATCAGCCAGGTGCGCTATCATAATTATGTAACGCTGTATGAAGAGCTGAAGAACAAAAAGAAATATTAATGATAGAAAGGCAAGAGAAAATGAAATTAGGAATCGTAGGTCTACCCAACGTAGGAAAAAGCACCTTATTTAATTCACTCACAAGGGCAGGAGCGGAATCCGCCAATTACCCCTTTTGTACCATTGATCCCAATGTGGGGATCGCAGTGGTGCCGGACGAGAGGTTAAAGCTTCTGGGAGATATGTATCACTCCAAAAAGGTAACCCCTGCAGTGATCGAGTTTGTGGATATAGCCGGGCTGGTAAAAGGAGCCTCCAAAGGAGAGGGTCTGGGCAACCAGTTTTTAAGCCATATCAGGGAGGTTGATGCAGTGGTGCATGTGGTACGCTGTTTTGAGGACTCTAATGTGGTGCATGTGGATGGAAGCATTGATCCCTTAAGAGATATTGAGACCATAGACCTGGAGCTGATCTTTTCAGATCTGGAGGTGTTAGAGCGCAGGATCGCCAAAACGGGAAAGGCTGCCCGGATGGACAAGACCCTGGCCGGGGAGGCAGCTCTTTTAGAGGCGTTGAAGGAGCATTTAGAGGCTGGAAAGCCTGCCAGAAGCTATCAGACGGAGGATGAGGACGAGGTGGCGCTTCTTGCATCCTTTAATCTGCTGACCAGCAAGCCGGTGATCTTTGCAGCCAATGTAGGAGAGGATGATCTTGCCGATGACGGGGCAGAGAATCGGGGAGTAAAGGCGGTACGGGAGTTTGCTGCAGAAAGCGGCAGCGAGGTGTTTGTGATCTGTGCTCAGATCGAGCAGGAGATCGCAGAGCTGGATGAGGAAGAGAGAGCCATGTTCCTGGAGGATTTAGGGATGTCTCAGTCAGGGCTTGAAAAGCTGATCAAGGCCAGCTATCATCTTTTAGGACTCCACAGCTTCCTGACGGCAGGAGAGGACGAGACCAGAGCATGGACCATTAAACTGGGAACCAAGGCACCTCAGGCGGCGGGAAAGATACATACCGATTTTGAGCGGGGCTTTATCAAGGCGGAGGTGGTCAACTATCAGGATCTGCTCCGGGAAGGCTCTCTTGCAGCGGCCAGAGAAAAAGGCCTGGTAGGTATGGAAGGAAAGGATTATGTGGTAAAGGACGGGGATGTGATCCTTTTCCGCTTTAATGTGTAAAGGCTTCTTTTGCGGAGGAAGAGGCAGAAGGCTATACGAGGATAGAAATTTATGGATATAATGGATATTGCGTTTCCCAATCTTGGGATTTACCTTAGAAATGTACCCAAAAGCTTTACGGTCTTTGGATTTCAGATCGCTCTTTATGGGGTGATCATAGGCATCGGTGTGATCGCAGGGATCCTGATGGCGGCAAGGCAGGCCAAAGTAACCGGTCAGAATCCGGATCTGTACTGGGATTTTTCAATTTATGCAGTATTCCTTTCTGTGGCAGGGGCAAGGATTTATTATGTGATCTTTGAGTGGGATATGTATAAGGATAACCTGTTGAAGATTTTTAATATCAGAGAGGGAGGTCTTGCCATTTACGGCGGTGTGATCGCCGGATTTACTACTTTATTTGTTTACGCGGCGGTCAAAAAGCAAAACGCTCTGCGGATGGCGGATACGGCTGTGACAGGACTGATCCTGGGACAGGCCATTGGAAGGTGGGGGAACTTCACCAACCGGGAGGTGTTCGGGGAATACACCAACAATCTTCTTGCCATGCGGCTTCCGGTGGAGGCGGTGCGCAGCCGGGATATTTCGGAATCTCTGATGGCTCATATGGCTGAAGGGGTGAATTATATCCAGGTGCATCCTACATTTTTGTATGAAAGTCTGTGGAACCTGGGAATCCTTGTTTTGATGCTCCTTTATTGGAAACACAAAAAATTCGAGGGAGAGATCGCTCTTCTCTATTTAGGAGGTTATGGTCTGGGGAGAGCCTGGATCGAAGGGATCCGTACGGATCAGCTCTTTATTCCCGGTACCTCTTATCCGGTATCCCAGGTGCTGGCTGTACTGCTGTTTGTGGGGGCTGTAGCCTGCGATCTTGTTGTGCGGTGGCGAAAGAAAAAGTGTACGACAGAAGAGCAATAAATAATTTTTTTACAGCAAAACAACAATATATGCCTACCTGGTCCCGACGAAAGACAACATGTTGTGGAATGTAGAGTGATTTTGGTGATTGAAAGCCTTGCAGGTGACTGCAGGGCTTTTTTTTGCTTGCACTGGTGGAGGATTTGGGTTAAAATTGTATCTAAAGTGGTGGAAAGTGGTAGATAGTGTTAATAAAGTGGTAGAAAGTGGCGCATATCTTCCTGATTTTCCGCGGCAGGCCACTTTGGGAGCAAAAGCTCTTCTAAAAGAGCTGTATGATGAGTCTGATGGATTGGCGGCAAAGCAGGTGAACGCATATGTTTATGGGAGAATACAACCATACCATAGATGCTAAGGGCAGGCTGATCATTCCTTCTAAGTTCCGCGAAGCATTAGGTGATGAATTTGTGGTAACGAAGGGAATGGACGGATGTCTTTTTGTGTTCGACAATCCTGAATGGCAGGCTTTTGCTGACAAGCTACGGGGATTACCCATGATCGATAAAGAGGCAAGGCAATTTACACGCTTTTTCCTTGCAGGAGCTGCCGGCGTTGAGGTGGACAAGCAGGGAAGGATCTTATTACCCGCAGTCCTTCGGGAATTTGCAGACATCACAAAGGATGTGGTGCTTGTGGGAGTGGGAAGCAGAGTGGAGATCTGGAGCAAGGACAGATGGGAAGGTACGGTTACCTATCAGGATATGGAAGAGATTTCTAGGCATATGATCAATCTTGGAATTGGTTTTTAGGGAGCGGAAATGGCATTTGAACACACATCCGTATTGCTTAAGGAAACAATTGAAGGACTTGAGATAAAACCGGAAGGCATTTATGTAGACGGTACCTTAGGAGGGGCAGGGCATTCAAGAGAGATTGCAGCCCGCCTTTTGGCAGGAGGAAGGCTGATCGGCATCGATCAGGATGAGGCCGCCATACAGGCTGCAGGACAAAGACTTGCCGACTTTGGGGACAGGGTAACTATTGTGAGAAGTAATTACCGAGATACCAAAGAGGTGTTATCCTCCTTAGGAATCAGAGGGATTGACGGGATGCTCCTTGATTTGGGAGTATCCTCCTATCAGCTGGATACGGAGGAGAGAGGATTTTCCTACCGGTTTGACGTACCCCTTGATATGCGCATGGATCAGCGCCAGCGTCTCACAGCCAGGGAGATTGTCAATACCTATGAGGAAAGAGAGTTGTTCCGGGTCATCAGAGAGTACGGAGAAGATAAATTCGCCAGGAATATCGCAAAGCATATTGCGGCGGCCAGACGCCTTAAGCCCATAGAGACTACGGGAGAGCTAAACGAGATCATTAAGGCGGCGATCCCGGCCAGGATGAGGGCGGAAGGAGGACATCCCTCCAAACGGACCTTTCAGGCCATCAGGATCGAGTGCAATCATGAGCTGGAGGTATTGAAGGAATCTCTAGAAGAGCTGATCGGGCTTTTGAATCCCCGGGGACGGCTTTGCATCATCACATTTCATTCTCTGGAGGATCGGATCGTAAAGACTGCATTCAAACAGGCGGCAAACCCATGCACCTGTCCGCCGGAGTTCCCGGTCTGTGTATGCGGGAAGAAAAGCAGGGGAAGAGTGATCACCGGAAAGCCCATCTTGCCGGGAGAGGAAGAGCTGAAAGCAAATCCGAGAGCCAAAAGTGCAAAATTACGGATTTTTGAAAAGACACATGAGAATCTTATTACTGAATAAATAAGTTGACGAAATTTGGAATGACATGTAAGATAGACATGTTGCCTGGAAAAGGAGAACGCAGATTATGGCAGTAAACAGGAATGACAGAAGAAGAACTGCATATAGAGACAGCATTTATGTGCAGGGAAGTACTGCCAGAAAGCTGCAGGCTCTTCCTGCTTATGAAGAGCAGCAGCCTCAGAAAAAGCTCAGCAGCAGAACACGGAAGAACAGAGAACGTGCTTTACATATGAATATCGGTTCCGTGCTGTCTATGGCGGTGGCCATGTTAGCTGCAGGCCTGATCCTTACCGTTTATCTGACTTTGCAGTCGGATATCACCAACAGCATTAAGCATATCGCTTCGCTGGAAAGCACCCTGAATGAGCTGAAAATGGAAAATGACGAGAATTACAGCCGTATCACCAACAATGTGGATTTAGAAGAGGTGAAGCGGGTTGCCATGCAGGAGCTGGGGATGCGTTATGCGGAGGAAGGACAGATCATCCGGTTTAACGGAGAGGGGAGCGATTACATGAGACAGGTCGGCAATATTCCGGACTAAGCAGGTGAAGTTGTGAGAAAAAGAAAGAGAAATAACAGATTTACCATAAAAATGCAAAAAAAGCTCCTGGTCATGTTTCTGGTGATCCTGGTATCCTTTGTAGGACTATCTTATCGTTTGTTTGCCATTACCAGGGACCGGGGCGAGAAGTACAAAAAACAGGTGCTTTCCCAGCAGCGTTATGACAGCACCACGATCCCCTACAAAAGGGGTTCCATTTTAGATGCCAACGGCAGCGTTTTAGCTTCCAGTGAAAAGGTTTACAATGTTATTCTGGATGCCGTGGCTCTTACGGAAAAGGAAGAATATATGGAGCCCACCATGGAGGCCTTAAGAAGCCAGTTCGGCATCGATACCGGCGAGGTGCGCAGCTATGTGGAGGCAAATAAGGATTCATCCCGCTATAAGGTTCTTGCAAGACGGCTGGAATATGAACAGATCAGCGGTTTTTTGGAGCTGATGAATGAGGAAGGGTCTAACGTAAAGGGAATCTGGTTTGAGAATGAGTATAAGAGAGTTTATCCCGGCGGAAGCCTTGCCTGCGATGTGGTCGGTTTTACCACCAGTGACAATGTAGGCTCTTACGGGCTGGAGGAATATTATAACGATGTGCTCTCCGGTACAGCCGGCAGGGAGTATGGATATTTAAATGATGATTCCAATCTGGAGAGAACCACGATCCCGGCAGAGGACGGCAATAATATCATCACAACGATAGATATAAATATCCAGAGGATCGTAGAAAAATATCTTGCCAAATATGACGAAGAATACAAAGATAATTTCCATGAAGGGAACGGCGCCAATAATATAGGCTGTATCATGATGGATGTGAATACCGGAAATGTTCTGGCAATGGCCACATACCCGGTTTTTGATCTGAATGATACCCGGAATACGGATGCCCTGATCGGTATGCGGATGCTGGATGCCGAAGGAAAAAAGACTCAGGAATATATCAATGCAGAGAATATCCGTGCCTTAGAGCAGGACGCGGATGCTCTTTACCAGAACTTAAATGCCTTATGGAAAAATTTCTGTATCAGCGATACCTATGAACCGGGCTCCGTATCAAAGCCTTTTACCGTAGCGGCAGGGATAGAGAGCGGCAGTATTACGGGAAATGAAGGCTACACCTGCAATGGGTCGCTGAATATCGGGGGCCATGACATCAAATGCCATAACAGATGGGGAGACGGCTATTTAACGGTTGCGCAGGGAATTGAGAGCTCCTGCAACGTGAATATGATGTATATCGCTCAGGCTACAGGAATCGATACCTTTACGGAATTTCAGCATATTTTTAATATGGGACTGAAGACCAATATCGATCTGGCAGGGGAATCCCGTACCGCGGACCTTGTGTACAATGATGAGAGCCTTGCAGGTCCCATGGGACCTACAGAGCTTGCCACCGGCAGCTTCGGACAGGGATTTAACGTTACTATGATCGAGATGATGGCAGGGTTCTGTTCCCTGATCAACGGCGGCTATTATTATGAACCCCATGTGGTCAGCAAGATCGTAAGCCCTTCCGGCGCGACTGTTCAGAATATTGAACCAAGGCTGCTAAAGCAGGTAATTTCAGAAACCACCTCTGCCAAAGTGCGCGAAATGTGTAATCTGGTAGTGTCCGGTGAAAACGGAACCGGAAAAACCGCCAGACCGGCAGGCTATATGATCGGCGGCAAGACCGGAACAGCGGAGACATTGCCCAGAGGAAACAAGGAGTATGTGGTATCCTTTATGGGATACGCACCGGTAGACGATCCCCAGGTGGCCATTTATGTGGTAGTGGACAGGCCCAATATTGTGGGGGATCTGCAGGCGGATGCAAAGTTTGCCACAAAAATTGTCAAAAATATATTGACAGAGGTTCTTCCCTATATGGGAATTTTTATGACAGAGGAGCTTACCGATAAGGAAAGAGAGGAATTAGAGGCACTTCACATTGAGATCATGACTCCGCCTGCGGGAACCGGGGAGGACTCCGCGGATGGAGCTGTGGAGGGTTCTGCAGGGGAGAATCCTGAGGGAACAGAAGGAGCAGGAACCGGTGAAAATCCGGAGGGTGGTTCCGGAGAAGGGACAGAAGGCGAGGGGGCGGAAAACGCACCGAGACAAGAGCCCTGGAAGGATTTTCCTATCGATCCGGAGACAGGTTATGCCAAGGATCCGGAGACCGGCGCCTATGTTGATCCAGAGACCGGTGCCGTGTTAGGCGGCAGCTATGAAGGCGGTATTAGCCCGGAGACATCACAGACGGATCCGGGAGCCGGTGCATCACCATCACCGGAAGCATCTGCATCGCCTTCTCCATAAGCTTATCGATTAAAAGAATAACCTCATGAAACAGGTAATAGATTGTATTAACACCTGTTTCATGAGGTTTTTTATGGAAAACAGCAAAACCTTTCACAGAAAAAAAATCGTTACTATTTTCTTTGGTTCGCTGATGATCATACTGCTTCTTGCAGCGCGGCTGGGATATCTGATGATCTTTCAGTCTGATTATTATACGGAAAAGGCCGATGACCTTCACGAGAGGGAAAGGAGCATTAAGGCAGCGCGGGGAAGGATACTGGATGCCAACGGCACGGTGATCGCAGATAATAAGACGGTCTG
Source organism: uncultured Lachnospiraceae bacterium (assembly GCA_947382625.1). Lineage (GTDB taxonomy): Bacteria > Bacillota > Clostridia > Lachnospirales > Lachnospiraceae > Suilimivivens. The sequence goes on along the minus strand of CANDAG010000041.1, from coordinate 6,733 downwards.
TACGATCTCTGTCATACATAATCAGATCAAGGAGCCGGACAAAGTGGTGGAGATCCTGAGCAGAGAGCTGGAGCTTTCAGAAGATTATGTTCGCAAAAGGGTAGAAAAGTATTCATCTATCGAACGGATCAAGAGCAATGTGGGAAAGGAAAAAGGAGATGCCATCCGGGCTTATAATCTGGAAGGTGTCAAGGTGGATGAGGATTACAAGCGTTATTATCCTTATGATACCCTTGCATCAAAGGTGCTGGGCTTCACAGGCGGCGATAACCAGGGAATCATTGGCCTGGAGGTTAAATATGAGGAATATCTGCAGGGGCAGGAGGGGATGATTCTTACGGTCACTGATGCAAGAGGTGTGGAAATTGATGCCGCAGGGGAAAAAAGAGTGGAATCCATACCGGGAAATGATCTTTACATCAGTCTGGACATGAACATACAAAGCTATGCCACCCAGCTGGCCAAACAGGTGATGGAGACAAAAGAGGCGGAGAGGGTGTCTATTCTGGTCATGAATCCTCAGAACGGGGAGTTGATGGCCATGGTGGATGTGCCGGAGTTTGACCTGAATAATCCTTATACCCTTCCGGAAGGAATTGACTCTGAAAGCCTTACCGAGGAACAAAAGCAGGAGCAGCTGAACCGGATGTGGAGGAACGGCTGTATCAACGATACCTATGAGCCGGGATCTACCTTCAAGATCATCACTGCTGCGGCAGGCTTAGAGGAGGGGGTAGTGACGCCGGAGGACAGATTCAGCTGTCCCGGATTTATCATGGTGGAGGATCGGCGGATCCGCTGCCATAAGACAGCGGGTCACGGCGCACAGAACTTTATAGAAGCCACTATGAACAGCTGTAACCCGGTGGTTATGGAACTGCAGGCTTAAAAGATCATAAATCTCATCCGAGTATCGCCTTATCGCTTACAAAGGCTTCCCCGCTGGCTTCCTCGAATTTGTGGAGAAGATCCTCTACTGTCAGACGCTTCTTTTCCTCTCCCCGGATATCCAGAATGATCTTTCCGTCCATCATCATGAACAGACGATTGCCGTGAGCAATCGCATCCTTCATATTGTGGGTGATCATGAGGGTGGTCAGATGATCTCTGTTTATAATGTATTCGGTGGTGTCCAGAACCTTTGCGGCGGTTTTGGGATCAAGGGCGGCGGTATGCTCGTCTAACAAAAGCAGCTTGGGCTTTTGGAGCGAAGCCATCAGCAGGGTAAGCGCCTGACGCTGGCCGCCGGATAAAAGACCTACCTTGGTGGTCATACGGTCTTCCAGTCCCAGACCCAGAATTTTTAACAGCTCTTTGTATTCTTCCCGTTCTTTTTTGGAGATTCCTGTGCGGAGAGAGCGGGTGCGTCCGCGCCGTTTGGCAAGAGCAAGGTTTTCCTCGATCCCCATGGTGGCGGCAGTACCGGTCATAGGATCCTGGAAGACGCGTCCAAGAAACCTGGCGCGTTTATGCTCCGGAAGTCTGGTGATGTCCACTCCGTCTACGATGATCTGACCGGAATCCACAGGCCATACGCCGGAGATGGCGTTCATCATGGTGGATTTCCCGGCGCCGTTTCCGCCGATCACGGTGACAAAATCGCCTTCCTCCAGGGTCAGGGAGAAATTGTCCAGAGCCAGCTTTTCATTGACGGTTCCCTTATTAAAAACCTTGGTAACATTTCTCATTTCAAGCATGATGACGATCCTCCTATGCGACTTTATTTTTTCCGAGATCTTTTCCGGAGATATATTTGTTCTTCCAATAGGGGATAGCCAGGAAGAAAGCAACCACTAAAGCGGAGAGGGCCTTTAACCAGTCGGGCTTTACACCCATCCAGATGACGGTCTGCACCACCATATAGTAGAGGATGGAGCCAAGCGCCACGCCGAAGAGCTTGAAGCCGAAGTTGTGGAAAAGGCGTCCGAAGATCGCTTCGCTGATGATCACAGCGGCAAGACCAATCACGATTGCACCTCTGCCCATGGAAACATCCGAAAAGTTCTGGTATTGTGCCAGCAGAGCGCCGGAAAGCCCTACCAGACCATTAGAGATCATAAGTCCTAATACCTTGGAAAAGTCTGTGTTGATGCCCTGAGCCCTGGCCATATTCGCATTGCAGCCGGTGGCACGAAGGCCGCATCCGATTTCTGTCCCGAAAAACCAGTAGAGAAACAGGATCAAAAGGAGAATACAGACAGCGGTTACAAAGATCGGGTTTCTGTAAAAGGGAACACCCTTAATATATCTGAGAGCAACCAGAAGGTTGTATTTGTCAACATTAATGGACTGATTGGCCTTCCCCATGATGGCAAGGTTTACCGAATACAGGGCAAGCTGGGTCAAAATTCCTGACAGGATAGGGGGGATGCCCATAAAAGTATGAAAGAGTCCTGTGGCCAGTCCTGTCAGCATTCCTGCCATTGTGGCTACCAGCATGGAGACGAAGACGTTATGGTCGGAAAGCATCATCATAATACACACAGCTCCGCCTGTACACATGGAGCCGTCCACGGTCAGATCTGCAAAGTCCAGGATTCGATAGGTTATGTAGATTCCGATAGCGGTAATTCCCCAGATCAGTCCCTGGGCGATGGCGCCGGGCATGGAGCCGAACAGAGTTAGGATATTCATTGGATCAGTTTCCTCCGGATAGATATTTTATAGTCGGGCAGTACACAGGTGTGTGCTTTGCCATACAAAATAGTAATAGAATAGCGGGAGAATTGCAATAGAAATTTTCTCCCGCCATTTTGATAATACGCTGTTATTCGGCCGCTATTGCCTCATAGCCGTCAGGGATTGTAATATTTAATGCCTCACAGTTGGCGGCATTGTATTTCTTTACAAAGTTGGGGGCGTATTCAATGGGCATGGTGGAAACATCTTCCCCTTCAGAGAGGATCCTTGCAGCCATCTTTCCGGTGGCAACGCCTAAGTCATAATAGCTGATGGAAAGAGTGGCAACGCCGCAGCCTGCACAAATACCTTCTTCGCCGGCAACCACAGGAATACCTGCAGGCAGACAGATATTGTTGATGATCCCTGCGTTGGTGGCTGCCGTATTGTCAGTGGGAACATAAATAACATCCACAGAGTTGGCAGCGTTGGTCACAACGGCAGCAATGTCGTTGGAATCAGAGAAGGAATAATCTTCACAGGTGTAACCCTTCTCTTCCAGATAACCTCTTACAGTATCTACCTGATACTGAGAGTTTGCCTCAGCAGAGCAGTAAACAAGACCCACTGTCTTGGCATCCGGGAACAGCTCCTGCAGCATGTCTGCCTGCCCGTCAAGGGGAGCAAGGTCAGAGGTTCCGGAAATGTTGTTTCCTACAGTACCGGTGAAATCGTCAAGATCAAGAGCCACGCCGTATTCGGTCACGGATGTGCCCAGGATAGGGATTTCGTTGGTTCCGGCAGCTGCTGCCTGAAGGGCGGGAGTTGCGTTTGCCAGGATCAGGTCTACCTTTTCGGATACGAAGCTGTTGATGATGGTGGCGCAGGTGTTGGTGTCGCCCTGGGCGTTCTGCTCCTTGAAGGTTACCTTATCGCCTAATGCTTCTGTCAGAGCATCCTTGAAGCCCTGGGTGGCTGCATCTAATGCTTCATGCTGCATTAACTGGCAGATACCTACGGTGTATGAGGCGTCATCGGCGGCTGCATCGTCAGCGCCTTCTGTCTGTGCGCTGTCAGCCTCGTCCCCGGCTACATCAGCAGTATCGCCTTCTGTTTCTGTGTTTTCTGCATCTTCTGCAGAGGCCGCATCATTGGCAGAGGTCTGCTGGGTGTCTGTGTTTCCACAGGCAGCAAGAGAACCCACCATGACTACGGTTAAAAGTAGTGCAAGTGCTTTTTTCATAATGATTTCCTCCTACAATATTTTAGCGAAAGATCAACACAGGTGTTGCCCGTTGTTAACATAAGGACAGTCCGCGGAGCGTGCTGTCCGTTGTTTCGCCTAGTATCAGATTATACAAGTTTAAAGCGCTAAAGTCAATCGTATTTTTTGAGAATTTCAGAGCCTTCGGAACCTGGGATTTGGGGATTTTGGCGTACAAAGGTTCAGTCTTCAGAAATGTCTACATATATTGAAGTAAAAGACAGCAGGGAGCATGCCGTGGAAAACAGAGAAAGGACTATGGAGCAGACCACCTCCCGTCTTTTGCTCCATATAGCAGATCTGCTTTGGGAGAAGGGGTTTATAAGCAGGGATGAAAGATTTTCCATCAAAAAAAGGATCGTCCGGGAACACGGCGAAAAGAGGAGTTAAGTGGAAAGGGTAGGAATTTATAACAGATGCAGCACGGAGGAGGAGAGTCAGAAGAATGCCCTGGCCTCCCAGGTGATGGAGAGCAGGGAGATCGCGGAAAGGAAGGGCTGGGAGATCGCAGAGCAATATATAGAATCAGAAACCGGAACAGTGGCCTATAAGCGGGGGGAGTACCAGAGGCTTCTTATGGATATGGAGAGAGACCGCTTTGATATTGTCATGATCAAGTCCATTGACCGGCTCATGCGTTCTGCAAAGGACTGGTATCTGTTTTTGAACCGGCTCACGGAAAACAGGCTGAGATTGTATATTTATATAGAAGGAAAATTCTATACCCCGGACGATAATCTGATCTCGGGGATCAAAGCCATACTGGCGGAGGATTTCAGCAGGGAGCTTTCCAAGAAGATCAAAAATGCCCACAGAAGGCGGCAGGACAAAAAAAGCGGCTGTAACATTACCTGCGAGATGTTTGGATGGAATAAGGTGGCAAAGGATAGTTATGAGATCAATGAGAAGGAGGCGGAATATTACAGGACTGCCTTTTTGCTTGCAGGGGAAGGAAAGGGGTTTTATGCCATAAGCAATACCCTGTATGAACTGGGAGCCAGGGGGCGGCAGGGACAGAAGATTTCCCAGAGCCAGTGGCGGAAAATGCTCTATACGCCCAGAGCCCATGGGACTATGGTGCTGAACAAAAGGACTTATAATTTTGACCTGAAAAAATATGAAGAGGTTCCCAGACAGGAGTGGGTCATTATGGAAAATGCCCTTCCTCCCATTGTATCAAAGGAATATCAGGAACAGGTGCTTTCTGTTTTGAGGAAGCGGGCAGAGCATTCTCCTGTGAGACGCACAAAGGACAGGAGGGACCGCGCAGAAGGCCGGAAAAAGGAAACCGGGGAGCCTTGCGGCAAATATGAGCTATCCGGGAAGCTTAAGTGCGCCTGCTGCGAAAGGTATTATTATCGGGTGGGAGGACGCGGTGAGAGGGATGTGTACTGGAAATGCGCCGGCTTTTTGGAAGGGGGCAGAGAGCGGGGGTGCAAAAATCCGTCCCTTATGGAAGCGGAGGTAATGGAGGCTTTGGAAGAGGCTTTTGAGAAGGAATATTACGGCGTGCTTTTTGAAAGCCGTGAAGAACATGAGAAAATACTTGAAGCGCTGATGGAGGTGCTGAAGGAGGAGCTTTTCCCCAAAAGGGATCAAAAGGAGGAAAAACGGCTTGAAAGAGAGCACCATAAGCTGTCGGCAAAAAAAGATGTTCTTATGGAAAAACTCCTTTCTTCTGTCATAGAAGATGGAGAGTTTCAAAAATATAATGACGAAATTACACAAAAAATGAAGGCGCTTGAAGACAGGCTTAAGGACATGAGAACGGAGCATGAACCATATAATAACTATGAAACACGTATCAGGCAGATAAAGGAGGCGGTAGAGGAGGAAAAACTGATCAAAAGGGCGATGACGCGAGAGCTTTTGGGACATGTCAGGCAGATTACGGTACACAGTGATGGAAGGCTGCTGATCCTTATGGATCATAAGGAGCCCTGCATGCTTTGGGCGCAGTATCTTCACAGGACAAACTCTCAAAAAAGGAGAGAAACGGACAGGGAGATCATACTTCAAAGACTTCAGAAGGAACCTGAGCTTCGTTTAAAGGAGCTTGCAGAGCAGATGAAAAAGAGTGTTTCTTATGTGAGCGGGAGGGTCAGGGAGCTGAAGGAAGAGGGGCGGCTTGCTTATATCAGGCAGGGGCATGGCGGAAGATGGGAGGTTTATCATACATAAAAAAATCATTTATGTAGCTTCCTGTAACCCGGTGTTCATTACGGTAGGCTTGCGGCTTGGGGTGGAGAGATACTATCACTACTTTACTCAGTTCGGCTTAAAGAACAAGACAGGGGTGGATCTGCCCGGGGAGGCAGGAACGATCATGCACAAGATGGAGGATATGAAATCGGTAGAGCTTGCAACGGTGTCCTTTGGCCAGTCCTTCCAGATCACTCCCATACAGCTTGCGACAACCGTATCTTCCATTATTAACGGAGGAAACCGCATCACCCCTCACTTTGCGGTGATGACGGCAGACAGGGAGGGGACGGAGATAAAGAGGTTCTCTTATCCGGTGACGGAGCATATTGTATCAGAGGAAACCTCTGCCACCATGCGGATGATCTTAGAACAGGTGGTTGAGAAGGGCTCAGGAAAAAACGGCTATGTGGAAGGAGCCAGGGTTGGCGGAAAGACGGCTACCAGCCAGACGCTTCCCAGAGGAAGCGGACGGTATATTGCATCCTTTCTTGGCTTTGCACCGGCAGATGATCCACAGGTGCTTGCCCTTGCCATCGTCCACACACCTCAGGGAAATTACTACGGCAGCCAGGTGGCTGCGCCGGTAGTGAGACAGCTTTTTGAAAATATTCTTCCTTATTTGGAAAAAATGGATTATAATTGAGA
>CANDAG010000040.1 GCA_947382625.1 uncultured Lachnospiraceae bacterium | reverse complement strand
GAAGGTATTTCTTTCTTATGGGGTATAGCAAAAAACTATATAATGTATTGGGGGGTTACGAGTATTATAATAGCATATGCCCCCTTTTGCGTAAATACTCACGATTAACAAATATCACAAATTTGGACGTTTGTTTTTGTACATTTTGACCAATTAATTCTTAAAAAACGCTTCCGGAGAATTGTCTGTCTGATGGAAAAGGGATTCAAATTCTTCTCTGCCGATCTTTTCCTTCTCGAGAAGGAGAGCAGCGCAGTCATGGAGCACGTCTGTGTGCTCGAGAATGATCGCCCGGGCCTTCTCATAACAATCATCGATAATACTCCGCACTTCCTTGTCGATTTCGCCTGCGATCAGTTCACTGTGGCTCTTGGTATGGGCAAGATCCCTTCCGATGAAGACCTCGTCATCGTCACTGTTGTAATTGATAACGCCGATATTCTTAGACATTCCGTAGCGGGTCACCATGTCTCTGGCCGCCTGGGTAGCCTTCTTGATATCGCTGGAAGCGCCTGTGGTGATATCACTGAAAATGATCTCTTCGGCGATCCGCCCCCCAAGGGATACCATGATATCCTGGAGCATTTTGCCTTTGGTGATAAACATCTCATCATTTTCAGGCAAAGGCATGGTATATCCTGCCGCGCCTAATCCCGTAGGGATAATGGATACGGTATAAACAGGCCCCACATCCGGAAGCAGATGGAACAAGATAGCATGCCCGGCTTCGTGGTAGGCGGTAATTTTTTTCTCTTTGTCGGTGATGATGCGGCTCTTCTTTTCTGCGCCGATCCCAACCTTAATAAAGGCCTTCTGGATATCCTCCTGGATCACATAGCTTCTGTCTGCTTTGGCAGCTGCGATGGAGGCCTCATTTAAGAGATTTTCAAGATCGGCCCCGGTAAAGCCTGCAGTGGTCTGGGCGATCTGCTTCAGATTCACATCCTCAGCCAGAGGCTTGTTTTTGGCATGCACCTTCAAAATGTCCTCGCGTCCGCCCACATCCGGCCGGTTCACGCTGATCTTACGGTCAAATCGTCCGGGACGGAGAATGGCGGGATCCAGGATATCCACCCGATTGGTGGCGGCCATAACGATGATGCCCTCATTGACGCCGAAGCCGTCCATTTCCACCAGGAGCTGGTTTAAGGTCTGCTCTCTTTCATCGTGACCGCCGCCCATACCGGTTCCCCGGCGTCTTGCCACAGCGTCGATCTCATCGATAAATACAATACAGGGAGCGTTTCTCTTGGCGTCCTCGAACAGGTCGCGGACTCTGGAAGCGCCCACACCTACAAACATTTCAACAAAATCCGATCCGGAAATACTGAAGAAGGGAACGCCGGCCTCTCCGGCAATGGCCTTGGCAAGCAAAGTTTTTCCGGTACCGGGAGCGCCCTCTAACAGAACGCCCTTGGGGATCCTGGCGCCTACCTTTGTAAATTTGGCAGGGTCTCTTAAGAATTCTACGATCTCCTCTAATTCTTCCTTTTCTTCCTTCAGGCCGGCCACATCCTTCAGGGTGATCTTGCCATCCCCTACAGAGAGCTTTGCCCGGCTCTTTCCGAAGTTCATCATTTTATTACTGCCGCCGGCATTCTGGCTGTTCATCATCACAAAGAAGAATACCATGACGATGATGGCCAGAAGAACAGGAAATACACTGGTAAGGAACCAGCTTTCCTCCTGCACCTTTTTGACCTCCGGGTCTATGTCGTAGGAAATGAGAAGCTGTTCTATTTCCGACACATCCGTCACATACAGGGTTCTTGCAGGGCCGCTGCTTAATATAAAGTTTACTTCTCCGGTAGGTGTTTCCCGGCTGGGGGCTATGCTGGCATAGACTACATTGCCCGCCTCAAGATCTGCTATGAGCTCGCCTCTGGTATATTCCACCTGATTATTGTCTAAAAGACTGGGGATGACCAAAAGGGCAAGCAACAGAAACACCAATACAAAATACGCGTTATATCCTCTATTTCTCTTATTCAATGCTGCTACCTCGTGTCTGTTGTTTCACTTAAAAGTGTCCCTGGGACAGGACGTTTACCGCCTATTCGAATTCTACCGTTCCGATATAGGGAAGATTTCTGTATTTTTGATCATAATCCAGACCGTATCCTACAATAAATTTGTCGGGGATGGTAAAGCCGATATAGTCTACGGGAACCTCCGCTACCCGGCGGTCAGGTTTGTCTAACAGGGTACAGAGCCTGAGACTTGCAGGTTCTCTGCTCTGAAGCATTCCTAAAAGGTAGCTTAAGGTATGACCGGTATCTACAATATCCTCTACCACGATCACGTCTTTTCCTTTAAGAGGAGAATCCAGATCCTTGACGATCTTTACAACGCCGCTGGATGTGGTTTCGCTTCCGTAGCTGGAGACCGACATAAAGTCCAGGTAGACCGGTACGGTGATCCTCTTTGCCAGCTCGCACATAAAAAAGCTGCCGCCCTTGAGAACACAGATCAGATGCACCTCCTTGCCGGCGTAATCTTTGCTGATCTGCTCGCCCAGTTCTCTGATCCTGGCATCTACTGTCTCCTCTGAAAATAGTTCTTTAATTGTTTCAGCCATAATAATGACTCCTTTCCTCAAAATGGTATCTATGGTTCCTTGTCCGGAAAACTTATCTGTAAAATGGTGCTGGTGTTTTCATCTACCTTGTAGTATTCGCTGATCCGAAAGCCGGGGATCCAGATCACATGGGAATCCTCTGCAAGAAAATAAATATTTGCCCGCTCCTGACGGGGCACCTTTTCGTTGACAAAATAATCCTGCAGGGACTTGCGTCCCATATTCCGGTCAATGGTGAGATAATCACCGGGTCTTTTGGTGCGAAATGAAACAACCGATGCTATTTTATCATAATCAAACCATTTCGTATATGTTTTTCGTGGAATTATTTGTGAATAATCCCGCGGAAATACTGTAAATTCGGCTTTTCCCAAAGAAGGAAGGAGAAGCCTGGAGGGGAGGCTTATCCTGATCTCTTCCGGCTCCGGGGAAGCAGGATTTTGAGAACTCCTTTTTTGTATCATACCCAGATCATATTTCCTGTAAACCACAAGTCCATAGGGAAGATGGATTTCTCCGCTGCCGGTTCCCCTAAGGAATGCTTCCAGGCTTTTGATATGCGCCGAGGTAATGTCTTTTTTGCTCCCGGAGACCAACGCCATGGCGTTTAAAAGGATCCGGCTTCGCAGATATTCGTCCTCCCCGAAAAAAGCAGGAATATGGATCAGGATCTTCCTGGGAGCAGCGTCGGTCTGCAGGCATCGTTCCATGGCAGCCTCTGTCTGGCGTCGGAGATAATCCTCTGCCGCCAAAAGCTGGTCTGCGGCCTGGGACATATGGGCAATCGTCCCCCGGCAGATTTCCTTTTCCGCGTAAGGAAGGATGTGATGACGGATCCGGTTTCGGGTATAATCGTCCAGATCATTGGTGCTGTCATGGCAGAAGGGGATATTTTTGTCTTTCAGCCAGTCCTCGATCTCGCTCCGCTCCAGGCACAGCAGAGGGCGGATGATCTTTCCGTTTATCGGGGGAATTCCGCTCATTCCCTTAAGGCCTGTTCCGCGGAACAGATGGAAGAGCATGGTTTCCGCCCGGTCATTGCTGTTATGGGCCACAGCAATCTTGCCCTTCCGACCCTCCAGCGTCTTTTCAAAGGCCTCATACCGGACAATGCGGCCTTCCTCCTCCTCGGAGCGGCCATGCTCCGCAGCCCTCTGGCGGATATCCTCCTCTACGAGGAAAAAAGGGATTTCCTGTTTTTCGCAGAGCTCCTTCACATAGCAGGCATCCCCGGAGGCGTCTGCGCGGATACCGTGGTTAACATGACATACCCGAAGGGAGAAGGGGATTTTGGAACGGATTTCCAACAGCATAAAAAGGAGGCAAACAGAATCTGCGCCTCCTGAAATTCCTGCCGCTATGGTATCTCCTGGCTCGATCATATGATACTTTTTGACATATTCCAGCACTTTGTTGACCATATTTAATAATATAACGGAATTTTGAAAAAAAGGGAAGAGAAATACAAAAGATTCACTCTTTTTTCCATATCCCGATGACAAGCACCGTCATATCATCCCGGATACGTCCCCGGGCCTGATGGATGCAGAAATTTAATATGGAATTGGCCATCTCTCCCGGGTTTTCCAGATCCGTGCTGCCAATGAGCTCGGAGAGCATGTCTTCTCCGATGCCCTGGGAGAGGGCGTCTAAGATACCGTCAGATACCATTACGATATAATCCCCGTCCAAAAGGGTACGTCCTACAGCCTCGATCTCGGTTTTTTGAAAAATACCCAGAGGCAGATTCCCGGAGGAGATCCGGTCTACGAGATGCTGCCTTTTGATGTAGGAGGCAGCGCTGCCCACCTTTACAAAGCGGCATTCCCCGCTGTAGAGATCCATACTGCACAGATCCAGAGTGGACATATTGGAGGTATCGCCTCCTGCCAGTAAGGCACTGTTGATCATCTGGATGGCAATATCCATCTGAAAGCCGGCCTCCAGGAACTTCTGCATCAGCTCCACCACCATGGTACTGTCAGTGCAGGCCTTGTCTCCGGATCCCATACCATCGGATAAAACGGCGGTAAGGTTTCCTGTTTCTGTTTCAAAAAGAGCATAGTTATCTCCGGAGATCTTTTCGGTCTCCTTCACAGCCTTTGCCACACCGGTGAGCACATGAAATTTGGCCTCCTCCACATAAAAGTAGGTCTGCCAGCCCTCCCCCACAAAGAAGGAGTTATCCTGGGCGCTCACGAGATGCATATTCAGAAGAACGGATAAAAGATCGCCCACCTCCTCCGAGGAAAGGGAGTTCTTCTTCAGATTTTTCATGGTAAGGGAAACCTCCATTCGTCCCGCTTCATTTTCGATCAAATAGAGGTTTTTCAGTTGGATATCCACCTCACGGAGTGCATGGGAGATCTGCTTAAAACGCCTCTCCCCCATAGGGATACATCTTCTGGACTCGTCTGCAAGCTGAGTCATGATCTGAGCCATTTCCCGGAGATGCTCTATCATAAGGCCCTTATTCTCGTTCAGACGCTTCTGCCAGATATAATCCCTCCGGTCTGAGTCAAATTCCCCCGGCATGCGTTCCCTGCTGTTTTCGGAATCCCGGAAGCTTTCTGCCAGCTCCCGGATAGAGTCCGCGTAGGTAAGCAGCTTTCGTCTGCCGTATTCCGGTAATATGCTGTTAAATTCCTCTCTTTCGCCTGCCATTTGTCTTTTCATATGCCCTCCTGCAGTAAAATATGTAACAGCTCAGGCAAGGCTGAACCGTTCATAAATATTCTCTTGTAGGAGAACATTATACAAAGAAAAATCCGGAAAGTATGTCAAAAAAACGCGATGCCTACACAAAATTTTTTGGCAAAGAAAAAGCAGGCGATGCCTGATCGCAATGCCTGCTTAATTTTCGTTTTTAAATAGGATTTCGCCCTCGTATACCAGTCCTAATTTATCCCGGGCTACTTCCTCCACATATTTCTTGGTGTGGGTATATTTTTCGAATTCTTCAATTTCAAGAGTGCGTTTTTCTTCCGCTTCGATCTGCTGCTCCAGCGCCGCTTCCTTTTGACGGTACATGTCCTTCTTCGCTTTGAGCTGGATGCTGTCGAAGGCTACCACGATCAGCAGCATGATGACTACGATGTAAGCCAGAAACATACCAAAACGGTTCTGCCGCCTCTTCCTATATGCTGCTTTTTTTGCCATGGTTCCCTCTTTATCTGTTATAGCCATCCGCATGATGGCCGTCTATGAATGCCTGCATAGTGTTATTTTAAGTAATTTCATTTTCCCCGTCAACTTATTTTTTGCGCATTTTCCGACTTTCTTTCCCTTTCTTGAGAAAAACGCTGAAAATTTAACTATTTTTCGAGCTAAAAATCTGACCGGACGCAGTATAAAACGGAGAATATCAAAGAAGATACGGAAGATGCGCCCGATCAGCCCTGATATAAAATTAATGATCAGTGTACTGATACTTTTTTTGTAGGCGATCATCCCAAGGGCGGCGCCAAACACGGCAAACCATCGCAGGATGCCGTTGTTCTCTTCATATAACATGTAAAAAACACCGATGGCACAGGCGATCCAGAATACCATATCCTCTAAGGAAATAAGAAGATCGCTGTGCCGGATCAAACGGCGCAGGATCAAAAATCCGTCATACATAAAGGTGATGATAATACCCATAAAAAAGGAATGCAGAAAAAAGGTTACTTCATTGACAATGTTCTGGCTCATAAACGCCTACTTAAACAGTCTGGCAAGCAGGGATTCCCCCTTGCCGTTCATTCCGGCCTGCTCAGAGTAGGTAAAGCTGTCGACCCGTCCGTCAACATCTACCTCCCCCTTATCTAAGGTAAGCCTGTTTACATGCAGCTCAGCCCCCTTGATCATCAGCATCCCCTGTTCGGTTTCCAGTATGATTTCATTTTCGTCAAAGGACAGGACGTCGTTTACGCCTGTTAAATTACAAGTTCTCCTGTTGGAGAGAGTCACCTTATGCGCCCGTTTATTGATATTGGTCAAATCTTCCATAATGCACCATGCCCTTTCCTCTAAGAGATTATATTAAGGGATAGGGGATTATAGAATCAGATTCTCAGAATTTTTATAAATAGCGGAACAATTCCTTGGCTTCTTCCTTGCGGACGGTTTCCTGGACGCTTAAAACCTCCACCCTGACATCCTTGTTGCCGAAGGCGATCGTGATGATGTCCCCCTCCTTTACATTGGCAGACGCTTTGGCAGGCTTGTCGTTGATAAGAACTCTGCCGGCATCACAGGCTTCGTTTGCCACCGTCCTTCTCTTGATCAGCCGGGAAACCTTTAAATATTTGTCTAATCTCATAGATACTCCCATCTGCGCGCTCTGACGCGCATACTCTGTATTTATATTTTTATGGACAAAAAGAACCTGCCATGGCAGGTCCTTTGAATGATTCTTATGAAGCGTCCCTGTCAGGGACTGCGATCCTTAAGCGTTAACTAAATCCTTTAAAGCCTTGCCTGCTTTAAACTTGGGAGCCTTGGAAGCTGCAATAGGCATAACCTCGCCGGTCTGAGGATTTCTGCCGTCTCTGGCTGCTCTCTGGGATACCTCGAAAGTACCGAATCCAACCAACTGAACCTTTCCGCCCTTCTGTAATTCTTCTGAAACAACATCAGTAAAAGCCTTTAAAGCCTTTTCTGCATCTTTCTTTGATAAACCAGATTGCTCTGCCATAGCTGCAACTAATTCTGTTTTGTTCATATTGAACTCCTCCTCTTTATATGAGTGATTTTTTCTTAGATGTCTCTTTTGAAACGCCTATATCTATATATATCGTCTTTGGATATGTTTGTCAAGGTAAATTTGCCCATTTTAAGAGATTTCCAAGTGGGGGAAGTCTCTTTTCTCCTGCATTTTTCTTTTGAGGATACTAATTGGAATTATCGGTAAGAGAGTTATCACTAACCGAATTACCGCTGACAGTATTCCCGCTGACGGTACTTGTCTTATCTGACTTGACGGAATTACCGCTGACTGTATTCTGTCCATAAGCGCCATCCTGGTCCAGATCGGGGAAGGAATAGGAAACATCCTTATCGTCATCTGCAACAATGATGTTGTGGCTTCTGGTGATGTATCCCGCCTTGCGCAGAGTGATGGTGTGGTCGCCGGGAGTTTTGGCGTAGGTTACAGGAGCAATTCCCATATAAAGGTTATCCTGGTAAACATCCGCACCCTCCGGAGCTTCGATGGTGATCTGAGCCTGCCTGCTCTCATCAGAGGTGGAAAGGCTGTTTGCGGAAACGGTAGTCTGCTGTGCCAGATCCATTTTGACAGTGAGAGTTTCGTTGCCGTCTACCTGAATGTACTGAGAGAGGCTGTCATATCCGGAAGCCTCCGCAGTTACCATATGAAGCCCTAAAGAAAGTCTGACAGGGTAGGTAGTGGTCACACTTTCATTATCTACGGAAATTTTGGCGGTAGTCGGGGTAACCTCAAAAATCACAACGCCGTTTTCAGGGGCGGGAAGCTCAATGTCTCCCAGATCCAGAGATGTGATCTTATCCCGCTCTATGGTGATATCCCTGGTCTCATCGATCTGATCGCTGCTTAAGCGGACGGTGTAGGAGCCTTCCGGTATGGTGAGGAGCATATCCGGTGCGATCTGGGAGATCAGGGTTTGTCCTACCTCGATCCAGCCGCCAAGGAGAGCTTCATCGTTGATCAGCTCCAGATAGCCGTGTCCCTGATCCACGGTGATGCTCATAACTTTATTTCCCATTCCGTTAAAGGTAAGTACATCCTGATGGATGATCTGTCCCACATCGATGGGCTGTCCGTTTGAAAAAGCAAAAAGATTGCTTTCCATGCCAAAGCTTTCTTCACCGATGGTAACGCTGCCGTTTCCCTGGTTAAGGCTGTATCTGGCAACGCCTTCATAGCGCCAGGCGTCTCCTGAGAGAGAGATCGTACCCAGCCTTTCCAGCTCCCGGTTGTAGGTGATCACGGCAATGTCGCCTTCCTTCAGCTGGGCCATGGACATGGGGCTTCCATACTTATCCTGTACAACGGTAGCGCCATCATAGCCAAGCTCCATAGCTTCATTGCGCTCGATCCCGAAGAGGGAAATGGATTGTACATCTTCGTGAACAGAGGCCACGATCACAGAGGCAGAGGAGGTGTAAATGTTGACAGGTTCTTCCTCCCCGCTGTTTTCGTAGGCACTCTCAAAGGTTGACTCCTGGGCCAGGCTGGCAGCGCCGCATCCTGTCAGGATGAGGCACAGGCCGCAAAGAGTCAGCCGGGTCATCTGTGGTATATTTTTCTTTATTTTCATTATCATACCTCTTTTTCAGAAAAATCTGTTTCTTAAGTATAGCACGTAAAGCGCAATAATGAAAGGACTAAGATAGTCCGTATCTGGTCTTAAATTTTTCCAGAAAAGCCTGTTTTTCCGGTTCCTGACCGGTGACCTTGCTTAGCTTTTCCAGATTCTTCCCCGGGATCCAGGCCTTTCCGGAATTGTAATAAAAATTTACAATTTTCCAGAATTTTTCGGGATAGGCAAGGCGATAGTACAGCTGTCTGTATTCTTCCTTTTCCATAGGTCTTATTTTATCATAGGAGCTTACCAGTTCAAACCCGATCTTTTCAGCCCAGTTGTTTTTTTCAAGCAGCTTTCTCATAAACAAATATAAATCTCTGACAGGGCTGTCGGAAGCGCATTTTTCAAAATTGATCAGATGGATCCCGCCTTCACAGACTATGATGTTATGATGCTGATAGTCTCCATGACAGATAAAATGTTTTTCCTGTTTTCGGAGCGCTTCATTTTGGAAAAACCGGAGTTCCTCTGTGATCTGCAGTGCAAGGTTAAAGAAATAATCATAATTCTGAAGCAGGCAGATCTCGAAATCCGTTTTCTGGCTTCGATCCTTCAGATATTTCCGGACTCTGCGAAGTTCTTTGTTATGTCGTTCAAATTCCGCATGAGCCGGGCGGGCAGCATAAGCGCCGGGCAGAGGGGTGTCCCTGCAGGCGGCATTATGAAATCGGGCAAGGGTGTTCATGGCAAGAGAACACTCATTCATATCTCTGACATTGCATTCCCGTCCTTCAAAATAGGTCTTAAGGACATAGTAAGTTCCGTCCTGATCCTGGGTCAGAAGCTCCTGATCCTTGTTTTTCAGAATATTCTCTACATTCTCAAAGCCTTTGTCCCGTACCATGTTAAGCAGAGCATCCTGAAATAAAGCCTTCTCTTTATGCCCGGCGTATTCCTTCAATATTAATGTTCCCTGCGGTGTTTCACAAAGAATAGCGCCCCGCCCCTTCCAGGTACGAAGCACCTCGATATCATAATTTTCCAGCAGACTGACGCTTCTGTCGTTCACAGCGATTACCCCCAAATTGTGTCATATCCTATCATATGAGTAACCGCTATAAAGTATTACTTAAATTATGAAGTGCTGCGGAAAGCCAATTTTAACAGGGTTTCCCGGTCATTCAGAGAAGGATCCTCGATCACCATATCGAGCAGCCGCTGGAGAAGGACGCCGACCTCCCGGCCCGGCTTCATGCCGGCATATTCCATCAGATCCCGTCCCGTGACGGCCAGAGTTTTCAGGGAAACACACTGGGCTTCGTCTATGATCTGATGATAGATCTGATAAACAGCCTCCAGGATCTCCTCCTTTTCCTGACGCTCATAAGTGCTCTGGGCTTTAAGATCGGCCAGCTTTATATCGTACAGAAGGGGGAAAATATCCTCTCCGATCCGGTTTATCGCCTGTCTTACATATCTGGGCTCAGGTAAGACCTTCTGGTCATGGTATTTCACAAGGCTTGTTACCGTAGAGACCGTATGGTTGTCAAATTTCAGCCGCTTCAAAACTGAGCAGGCTATTTCAGCAGAAACGGAAGGGTGTCCGTGAAAATGATCAATCCCCTTCTCGTCTACCGTCCGTGTGGACGGCTTACCGATATCGTGAAAAAGCATGGCAAGGCGCAGGAGCCTGTCAGGCTTTATTTCCTGCATGGAGTGCAGGATGTGCTCTCCTACGCTGTAACAGTGGTGTGGATTATTCTGGGCGGTTTCCATGCAGGTGTCGAATTCCGGCAGGATGATCCTGGTGATCCCTGTCTCGTAGGCAATCCGGAGATTTTCGGGATGAGGAGAGACCAGCAGTTTTGTGAGCTCGGCCTGGATTCTTTCTGCACTGATATGCACCAGATTGGGAGCCAGCCTTTGGATGGCGTCTAAGGTGCCGGACTCGATCTCATATCCCAGCCGGGCAGAGAAGCGTACGGCTCTCAGCATACGCAATGCATCCTCTGAGAAGCGTTCCATAGGACTTCCCACACAGCGGATGATCCCTTCCCGCAGATCCCTGATGCCGTCAAAGGCATCCACCAGTCCTGTCTGATCATTATAGGCCATGGCGTTGACTGTAAAGTCCCTTCTTTTTAGGTCTTCCATGAGATTGGCAGTAAAGGTAACCTCCTTGGGATGCCTTCCGTCTTCATAATCCCCGTCAATCCGATAGGTGGTCACCTCAAAGCCCTCCCTGTCCAGCATGACAGTTACGGTCCCGTGCTGGAGGCCGGTGTCTAAGGTCCGGCGGAAAAGGTCTTTGACCTGATAGGGAGAGGCGGAGGTGGTGATATCCCAGTCCTCCGGAGCATTGCCTAAAATAGAATCACGGATACAGCCGCCTACGGCATAAGCTTCGTAGCCGGCTTCCGTGATCCTGTTTATGATATATCTGACTTTTTCGGGCAGTAAGATCGTAACAGATTCAGACATCTTAGTAAGCTTTTCCCCAGTAAACCATTTTTTTGGCAGGCTTTCCACAGCATACGCAGGTGTCGGCAATGTGCTCCTGCTCAAATGGCATGCAGCGGCTGGTAACGCTGAGTTTTTCTTTGATGGTATCCTCACAGGCCTGATCCCCACACCACATGGCTTTTACAAAGCCGGACTTTTCTTCAAATACCTTTACAAATTCTTCCCACGCGCTTGCCGAATAGGTGTGTTCCTCCAGGTGGCGTTTGGCCTTAGAGAGCATGTCGCTCTGGATCTTTGTCAGCAGTTCGGCAATGGTCTGTTCCAGCTGATCCAGTGAGACCTCGATCTTTTCCCTGGTATCCCGGCGGCAGATCACACACTTGCCGGCCTCGATATCTTTGGGGCCGATCTCTACACGGACGGGAATTCCGCGCATTTCCTGCTCGGAGAATTTCCAGCCGGGGCTCTTATCGCTGTCATCCACCTTTACCCGGAAGTTCCCCAGCTTATCCCGCAGCTCATAGGCCTTGTCAAGAACGCCTTCTTTTTTCTGCTGGATCGGAATGATCATTACCTGGGTAGGAGCGATTTCGGGAGGCAGTACCAGTCCGGAATCATCTCCGTGAACCATGATGATGGCTCCGATGATCCTGGTGGACACGCCCCAGGAGGTCTGATGTACGTATTTAAGCTGATTGTCTCTGTCAGTGAACTGGATGCCGAAGGCCTTCGCAAAGCCGTCACCGAAGTTGTGGCTTGTGCCGGACTGCAGTGCCTTGCCGTCATGCATCAATGCTTCTATAGTATAAGTAGCTTCTGCACCTGCAAATTTTTCTTTGTCGGTTTTACGTCCCTTGACCACAGGGATGGCAAGTACCTCTTCGCAGAAGTCCGCATATACGTTCAGCATCTGCTCAGTCCTTTGCTCGGCCTCTTCGGCGGTGGCGTGGGCAGTGTGACCCTCCTGCCACAAAAACTCGCGGGAACGAAGGAAGGGTCTTGTTTCCTTTTCCCAACGGACAACGCTGCACCACTGGTTATAGACCCGGGGCAGATCTCTGTAGGAATGGATATCTCCTTTATAGAAATCACAGAAAAGGGTTTCCGAGGTGGGTCTCACACACATTCTTTCCTGAAGAGGGTTTAAGCCTCCATGGGTAACCCAGGCAACCTCAGGCGCGAAGCCTTCCACATGGTCCTTTTCTTTTTGAAGTAAGCTTTCAGGGATGAACATGGGCATGTAGACATTCTCTACGCCGGATGCTTTAAAGCGTTCGTCTAACCGCTTCTGGATGTTTTCCCAGATCGCATATCCGGCAGGCTTGATGACCATACAGCCCTTCACATTGGAGTAATCGATCAACTCCGCCTTCGTCACCACATCCGTATACCATTGTGCAAAATCCTCGTTCATGGATGTGATCGCTTCCACTAATTTTTTTTCTGCCATTTTCTCCTCTTTTCCGCTGCATTTCTGCAGACTGTTTTGATGATCGCTTTTGATGGATGCCTCTGGGCATTATAAAAGGGCGGCGCGCTGCTTCCAACCCATAAGGGACCGGAAACCGGCGGTACCACCCTGATTAATGCACAAGCAGACTTCAAAATAAAAACTGCCATAAACATTCTCTCTTGCATAAGGAGGACTGATAAAAAGTCAAATCCAGATGCTTCTGACCGTTATCGCCGGCGCTACGCTGTATTTTCATACAGGACTCCAAGGCAGGTTCCGAACCTTTCACCAAAGAATCTTTCAGCTCCTTTCGGGATTCTCTCTCTGATGGCTTCCGTGTACGTACTGGTCCTTTTCTTCGTCACGTTTGATGTGTCTTTATTTGTACCATGATTGTAGATAAAATTTTTCTGTTTGTCAACTGTTACTTTTGCCCTGCCGAAGGATGGCCTCACCCATTCCCATGAGCAGAAAGATAAAGGGAAGATTAAGCACCTGGGAAAAGCTTACCAGATTGTGGGTCAGATAGCAGAATGCAGATACAGCCAAAAGATACAGCGCCTTTTGCCTGTCCCCCCTTTTTATGCATCTTCCTGTAAAGGACAGGAAAATACCCAGATAAAAGAAGGTGCCGGCGATCCCTGTATTTACCAGACAGGTAAGCAGCTCGTTGTGGGCATTTGTCAGCCTGCTTCCCCCAAAGGCATTGTTCAGCTCTGCAGCCACCTCCGGGATAGAGTAGGCTAAGGAGGAAAAGCAGTCCGGGCCTGCGCCTAATACCTTTTTGAGAGGAGGCATCCGGACAAACAGCTGATAACCGGCCTTTAAGGCGGCGCCTCTGCCGTTTCCCCAGGAGGGATCAAGCAGAAACAGGCTGTTATCGGAGAGAAAAGAAATTCCATGGCTGGTATTAATGCAGGACAGACAAAGCCATGCTGACAGCGCGGCAAGTAAAAGACCTGCCAGTACTCTGCGGGTGGTTTTTCCGGAGCTGATTCCAGACAGGGCATTGTTTGTGGCCGTCTTACTTTTTTTGTTCAAAAATAGAAACAGGATCAGGGTGGCTGTGCCGATCAGGAGAATGCCGTCAGACCCGGCCAGACGCAGACAAAGGTTATCCTTTTCGTAATTATAGCCGCCGGGAAATAAAAAGAGCAATATCCGCATCAGCTGGGCAGAGAAGCACCACAGAGAGAACGGCAGAAGGCAATTGATGAGCCAGAGCCTTCTGGGGGCGGCTATCCACAGAAGACCAAAAAATAAAGCGGCCCAGAACAGAAAAATGCTGCTGCTGCCCTGACAGAATCCGGCGGTAAAGGCGATCAGAGTGTAGACCGTACAGATCAGCCTTTGGGGCTGATGGTTGAGAACATCCGATGACTCCTGAAAAATAAGAGGGCAGGTGCCAAGGGGAGCCAGGACGGAAAGATATCCGCAGAACCAGTTGATATTTCCCAGGGTGGAAATAAAGCCGGACTGCCGTATTTCCAAGGGAATCAGATAAAGGGAAAAGCGATCCAGAATGCCCAGCAAAAATACGATTCCGGATACGACAATCCCTGTATACCAGACCAGAGAGCCTGCCCTCCAGAATCTGGAAATGAGAAAGTATAAGGCGCATAATGAAAGGAAGAGAACCAGGCCCATATACCAGCCTTCAGTGCCCCAAAGAGCTTCCTGGCGGTGATCGGAATATACAAAGGAAAGAAAAAGCTCTGTGGCAAAGAGCATTACGAACATGTCTGTAGAGGACAGGCCGCTTAAGTCCGGGAAATGGAGTTTATTTTGTTTGTACTGTAAAAGAAGGGACTGGATTTTGCAGATGATGCCGATCAGGGTAAGGATTCCTGTCGCCGCAAGGGAACAGCAGAGAAAAAAAAGATATTTTGCTTTGCCAATGTCTACGTACCCCTCTTTCATATAAAAGGGGTATACGCCAAAGATCAGTATCAGGTATGCAGCTGCGAACAGATTGCCTGCTTTTTTTATCAATATGTTTCCCTGCCTTCTTTTTGAATTGATTATAACAGGGAGGAGGAAAACCTGCAAGGCGGCTTAAGGCCCGGCAGCAGGATTTTTCCAGAGATATTTGCAGGTTTCACAAATGATCACCAGAGAGAGGGGACCTTTGATGATGCCCCAGATCCCGAACAGATGCAGGCCAGCAAAAACAGCAAATAAAATACCCACAGGCCATACCCCTACCCGCTCCCCGATCAGCTTTGGCTCCAGAAATTCCCGGATCAGAGCGCATATGGCATAGAGACCAAAGCACACAAAGGCCTCCAGATAGTACCCGCTGATCAACCGGTAGAGAGCAAGCGGAATGAGCATAATGCCGGTGCCGATAAAGGGAAGCATATCCATAACGCCTGTTATGATCCCGTACAGAATGCCGCCCTTCATTCCGGTCAGGGTCAGGACAGAAGCACATAAAGCGCTGATGATGCAGAGGATGATCAGCTGGGCACGGATAAAGGTTTTGACGTAGAGAATGATCTTCCTTCCCACCTCGCGGACGGCTTTGAAATCCTCTTTTGTTTTCAGTGTATGCAGCAGGAGGTCGTAATCCTTGATGATCAAAAGTGCGGCGATGATCATTACTACAATAAAGCTTACGAAGCCGGCAATATTTTTGGCATAGTCCATGGATTTACCCATAACCGCAGGCAGGACATTCACCTCGAGATTTTCAATCAGGATATTTACCTGCTCCATTACAAAATGTTCGATCTGTACGCCGTCCACGCCAAATTGCTGTTCCATCATGTCACAGCAGCTACCCAGAAGCAGGCAGAGCTCGTTCCGGAAGTCGGGTATATGACAGGCTAATCTGCCGCCGCCCGTAAAAAGAGCAGAAAACAAAAGCCATAAGAGTACCACAAAAAGGATGCTGACAATAAAAAGGATAATGCCTGCAAGAACAGATTTTTTGATCCTGATTTTCTGATGGAGCATCGAAGCTAAGGGATTTAAAAGACCGGAAAGCAAAAAGGCAAGAAGAAAAGGGGAAGCAATAGGACTGATATATTTCATGGATAGATATACCAGAAGACTTACGATTGCTGCTGTCAGATATTTTTTGCCGGTTTGCGTCATATTTACCTTTAACATAGAAATCACCCACACTTTGCCAATGATACGGAGTATTATTGGTAGTATGGGTAATTTTAGTTAAAATATGATGAAATATTTTTATATCCCTTTGGTAAAGAAAGGAAGAAAAAGTCCGTCTTCCGGTTTTCTTTCAAAGGAAAGCTCTTCGCGGGTCACAGGATGGCGAAAGACCAGCCTGCTTGCACATAAGGCAACATTCCGGCAGCCGGTTTTCTGGCTGAGGGCTTTGGAGGCCGGAGTGCCGTATTTGTTGTCTCCCATAAGAGGCATATCTGCGTGTGCCATCTGAGCGCGGATCTGATGATGACGTCCGGTGATCAGTGAAATTTCTACAAGGGAAATTTCATGATCTGCGGGAAAATCGGCAGGGCATTTCCCGGAAATGCGCCGGGCATAGTTTTGGTATTCTTTGTAACCATTTTCATCCTCTAATACGATCAGAGTCTGAAGAAGCCGATAATCTAAAACAGCCTTTTGGGCTCCGGGGAAGTCCTCCTTTACGATCAGGGACTGATTGGTCCTGGGATCCTTGTAAAGATGATCCGTCAGCCGGCATTGCGTATTTGAAGGACAGCCCAGAATAACGGCATAATAGTACTTCTGCATTTCGCCCTGGGTGATCTGCCGGCTTAGACCGGCAGAAGCAGCCTTTGTCTTTCCGAATACAAGCAGCCCGGAAACCGGCTGATCCAGCCGGTGTACGATTCCGAGGTAGGGAGTTTCCTTTATCCGGCCTGCAGGATGTGCAGTGTGCTCCCTGTGGGGAGTCTTTCCTGACAGGTAATTCTTCAGCTCGCTGACCATGTCCTGCTGGCTGAGCCGGGCTGTCTGTGTGGCGATGCCTGCAGGCTTGTAAACGACTATGATATGTTGATCTTCAAAGAGAATATTTTTTTGCACTGAATGTCCCAGCTTTCCGTATTTCAGACCTTAAAGCGATAGCCCACACCCCAGATGGTCTCGATATATTGGGGTTTGGCGGAATCGTATTCTATCTTTTCGCGTATTTTCTTGATGTGTACAGTAACCGTAGCAATGTCTCCGATAGAATCCATATCCCAGATTTCCCGGAAAAGCTCTTCCTTGGTGTATACGTGGTTGGGATGCTCGGCCAGGAAGGTGAGCAGATCAAATTCCTTGCCGGTGAAAGCCTTTTCCGTGCCGTCAACGATCACCCTGCGCGCAGTTTTGTCTATGCGGATACCGCGGATCTCTATAATGTCGTTATTTTTTTGATTAGAGCCTACCAGGCGGTCATATCTTGCCATGTGAGCCTTTACACGGGCAACCAGCTCGCTGGGACTGAAGGGCTTGGTCATATAATCATCGGCGCCCAGGCCAAGACCGCGGATCTTGTCGATATCGTCTTTTTTGGCGGATACCATGATAATAGGAATGTTTTTTTCTTTCCGGATATGCTTGCAGATCTCGAATCCATCCATTCCCGGCAGCATAAGATCAAGGACAATGAGGTCAAATTCCTCAGATAAAGCTGTCTTCAGACCTGTTTCGCCTTCGTTGCAGATCGTCACCTCAAATCCGCTCAGCTCCAGATAATCCTTCTCTAAATCGGCGATCGCTTCTTCATCTTCAATAATTAAAATTCTGCTCATCTGTATTCCTCCCGTTTATTATTCTGCTTCCTGATATTTCCGTATTACAAAATGCATGCAGGTTCCTTCCCCTTCTTTGCTGGTGGCCCAGATATATCCCCCATGGTCTTCAATGATCTTTTTCACAATGGAAAGTCCGATCCCACTACCGCCCTGAGCGGAGTTCCTGGAAGCGTCTGTCCGGTAAAAACGCTCAAATATTTTGGGAAGATCTTTGGCGGCAATCCCTTTTCCATTGTCTTCTATCTCAACGCGTATGGAATCCAGTTCATCCAATATCCGGATATCGATCTGGCCATTGGCCTTGTCCAGATACTTAATGCTGTTTCCTATAATGTTGTTGATCACTCTTTTGAGCTGCTCCGGGTCGGCAATGATCAGTGTGTCCGGAGCAACCAGATTAGAATAATCCAGCGCGATATTTTTGGATTCCAGATCTAATCCCACCTCTTCAATACAATCCCCGAAATATTCGGAAATATTTATTTTGTGGAAATGATAGGGGATCCGGTTAGAATCAATACCTGAATAGACAGTCAGCTCATTAATAAGCCTGTCCATATCTATGGCCTTATTATATATGGTTCTGATATATTTGTCCATTTTTTCGGGAGTGTCTGCGACACCGTCCATAATACCCTCCACATATCCCTTGATGGCGGTAATGGGAGTTTTCAGGTCATGGGAAATGTTGCTGACCAGCTCTTTATTCTGCTTTTCGGCCAAAATCTTTTCGTCAGTGGATTCTTTAAGGCGGAGTCTCATATCTTCATAATTGCGGTAAAGCTCGCCGATCTCTCCATCGTCTTTATCCGGAAGCATATATTCAAGATTGCCCTCCGCAATATTCTGCATGGCAATATTGAGCTGGTTGATAGGGACAAAAACCCCTCTGCTGATCCAGTTTGTTAAAAAGAGACTTGTAAAGATCAGGATCACCATGATCGCAATGGCCATATCCACAAACAGCTTTCGGGACAAAATAGAGTTGGCACGGGTTATGATGAAAAAGCTGCCCTCACTTCCGTCAAGAAAGTAGAAATCCATCTGGCGTACCAGCTTTTTCATGGAGTTATAGTAAATGCTCTGCTCCTGCCCCTTTTTGACGTTGGATTCCTGAAAGGCCGGCAGGACATTAAAAATCTGCTGGGCAGCCAGTTCATTTCCGGCATAGTAAAGAGTATCCTGCTTCCGCACCATAATATAAGAAGATCTGTTAACGATCTTTTCGTTGATGCTGTCAAGGACCTCTGAATTTTCCAGGGAGGCGGGATCTGTGTTGAGGATATCCTCAACTTCCAGGAATATCTCATCTGAGATGATCTGAAAAACCTGAGTAGGATCTATGAGCATATTATAGTCATTATTGCGGAAGCCGTATTCCTCCTGTTCACGGATCAAAAAAGCGCCGATGCAGAGAAACGCTGTGCAGGCAAGCACCAGGGGCAGCAGGATGATTGTAAGAAATGTAATTACCAGTCTGGTTTTAAATTTCATGATAAGCCTCACATAAAAAGAAATATGACCTACGCACACATCAGTGCGCTTCCTAATTATACCATAAGGAAAAGACTGGGAGTATTAAAGAATAGAACAAACTCTAAAAATTTTATAAAAAATATTAAAGTAAATTGTCCCTTGACTTTGTTGCAGAACCATATATAATAAAAACAGTAACAATTACTATTTTTAAACCAGGAAGGAACTTATATGAATCTGAAGCACAGCAGACAGCGGGATTCCATAAAAGAATTTCTGGCTACCAGAAAGGATCACCCTACTGCAGACGTTGTATATATGGGAGTCAGGCAGAGCTTCCCGAATATCAGTCTGGGTACCGTGTACCGGAATCTGACTCTCTTGGCGGATATAGGCGAGATCATGCGGCTCCGGGTGGGAGACGGGGTGGATCATTTTGATTATGACACTTCGCCCCATTATCATTTTGTCTGTTCTCAGTGCGGATGCGTTGAGGATCTGAAGCTTCCGTTTAATGCAGGGCTTACAGAAGAGGCGAAGGAGTGCTTTTCGGGCGAGATTGAAGGCCAGATGACTTATTTTTACGGATGCTGCGCCGATTGTACAGGGGAACAAATGCCGGTCTGAAAATCAGACCGCATTGGATATATTATTTTATTAAAGAAAAGGAGATAGAGCTATGAAATTTGTATGTCAGGTATGTGGTTATGTTTACGAGGGAGATGCAGCGCCGGAGAAATGTCCCGTTTGTAATGCGCCCGCTGAGAAGTTTACCGCTCAGGATGCGGAGATGACATGGGCTGCAGAGCATGTGGTAGGAGTTGCCCAGGGTGCAAGTGAAGACATTATGGCAGACTTAAGAGCTAACTTTAACGGGGAGTGTACAGAGGTTGGTATGTACCTTGCAATGGCAAGAGTTGCTCACAGAGAGGGATATCCTGAGATCGGCCTGTATTGGGAAAAGGCTGCTTACGAAGAGGCAGAGCATGCCGCTAAATTTGCAGAATTGCTCGGAGAAGTAGTTACCGATTCCACCAAGAAGAATCTGGAGATGAGAGTAGAGGCTGAGAACGGCGCAACTGCCGGTAAGTTTGACCTTGCCAAGAGAGCTAAGGCTGCCAACCTTGATGCGATCCATGACACCGTTCATGAGATGGCTCGTGACGAGGCTAGACACGGCAAGGCTTTCGAGGGACTTCTTAAGAGATATTTCGGTTAAAATTTATCAGAGTTTTTACCGTTAAAGAAAAGACGGTTTAAGCTAAAAAGAACACTGAAAGGAGAGTATTACAATGCAAAAATATTTTTGTAACCCTTGCGGGTATACGTATGATCCTGAAAAGGGAGATCCTGAGCACGGAATCGCTCCGGGTACAGCTTTTGAAGATCTTCCGGATGACTGGTGCTGCCCTTTATGCGGTGTAAATAAGAGCATGTTCCAGCCTTGCATTAATAATTACAACTAAACTTTTGCAGGCTGCAGCTTATGCCAAAAACAGATGGCGAATGTGTTTTCACATTCGCCATCTTTGTTTCATAAGCCGATCCGCGAAGCGTGTCGGCGTTTTCTCTAATTGATCTTAGAATACCCAAATCCGTTTGCAAAGGCATCGATTGGCTTGTTTTCTTTACACAGGGTACATCCTTCCGGTTCGTAGGTCCTGTAATCAGGAATGTCTGCGATAGTAAACAAGGCATTGATCGGGATACCCATCAGACTGTTGGCAGCACTGAAAACAGCGCTGATACCGCTGATCTTGGCTCCGTAGTAGGTAAGAGCACGGCTTGCTTTTACAATAGTCTGTCCGGTAGTAGCAGATGCCAGAAGCAGAAGTACATTCTTACCCTTGATCATAGGGAGCATATTCTCTCTGATAACAAGCTGACCTGAATTTACATATTCGGGAGTCACGATATAGATAGTCTTGTGAGAATTCATGGAATAAATTCCTGCTTTGGTGAGCTCCTCTGCCAGAAGTGCTCCAATGATCTCACAGCCTTCAATGCAGACAATAGTATCTACAATGGTGGTCGCCGATATATGCTCGCTGAGAGCCTTTGCGGCAGCGGAAGCCTCGCTGAGTCTGGACTTTAATGTGGTCATATCCAGAAAATAATTTACATGGGAGTTGGGTGTCACAAAGTGCCCCGGAATGGTGTGCAAAACTACATCAGGGTGGCGTTTGGATCTGATCTTAATAGCTTCTTGCATAGAAAATACCTCCTTTTGATTAACATAAGGATAACTCGCAGGGCGTGTTATCCGTTGTTTTGAAATGGGTAATTACAGTGTATAGCTGTTTAAGTACTTTTCCTGCTCGGGGGTGAGAACATCGATTTCTTTGCCAAGGAAGGCCAGCTTTCTCCTGGCTACATCATGGTCTACTTCCCTGGGAACGTCGATCAGTTTTTCTGTGAGCTCGCTTCCGTGCTCTACCAGATATTTTGCGGACAGGGCCTGAATGGCGAAGCTCATATCCATGATCTCTGCCGGATGGCCGTCGCCGGCGGCAAGATTTACGAGTCTGCCCTCTGCAAGAACAAAGATCCACTGGCCGCTGGGGAGCTTGTAACCCATAATATTTTTTCTTTGCTCCCTGGTTTCCAAAGCGATTTCACGAAGCCGCGCCATATCGATCTCACAGTCAAAATGACCGGCATTACAGAGGATTGCTCCATCCTTCATTACTTTAAAATCTTCTTCATCGATTACCTTATCGCATCCGGTTACGGTTACAAAGAAATCACCTACTTTAGCGGCCTCGTTCATGGGCATTACATCAAATCCGTCCATAACAGCTTCTATGGCCTTAATGGGATCGATCTCTGTGACGATAACTCTTGCGCCAAGTCCTTTGGCACGCATGGCTGTTCCTTTACCGCACCATCCATAACCGGCAACTACTACGATCTTACCGGCAACGATCAGATTTGTTGTACGGTTGATACCATCCCATACAGATTGGCCGGTGCCGTAGCGGTTGTCAAAGAGATGCTTGCAGTCTGCATTGTTTACCCGTACCATAGGGAATTTTAACTCACCTGCCCGGTTCATGGCTTCCAGACGGATGATTCCGGTAGTAGTTTCTTCGCAGCCGCCGATAATGGCAGGAATCAATTCGGGCATCTGTGTGTGGACCATATTTACCAGGTCACCGCCGTCATCAATGATGATGTTGGGGCCTGCCTCAAGTACGTGACGGATATGGGATTCATATTCTTCCGGGGTACAGTTATACCATGCATGTACCTCGAGACCGGCCTTGACCAGCGCGGCGGCCACATCATCCTGGGTGGATAAAGGATTGGAGCCGGTGACAAACATCTGCGCACCGCCAGCCTTCAGCACAAGGCAAAGATAAGCAGTCTTGGCCTCCAGATGAACAGAAAGGGCAATCTTTTTGCCGGCAAAGGGCTTGGACTGTTCAAATTCTGTTTCCAGGGTACGAAGAAGGTCACAATTTCTCTTCACCCATTCAATTTTTCTTTCTCCTGATTCGGACAAATTAATGTCCCTGATCTCGCTGTTCATTTTTTAACCTCACATTCCGCTGCTCTGGCAGCATTTTGTTTCACGTAATTTTATGCATCAACACCCTCAAAGGAAATATCCATGCGGGCTATGATCTCGTTTACCTTTTGATATACCAGTTCCTCGTCCATGGTCAGGACCTTTCTGTTTTCCATGGTTACCTTCCCATCGATAATAACGGTTTCAACCTCAGAGCCGTTAGCAGAGTAAGAAAGTCCGGCGATCAGATTATTTCTGGGGGTAAGAGAAGGGGTATTTAAGTTAAGGATAGCGATATCCGCCTTTTTC
The DNA here is from genome assembly GCA_947382625.1 of uncultured Lachnospiraceae bacterium. Lineage (GTDB taxonomy): Bacteria > Bacillota > Clostridia > Lachnospirales > Lachnospiraceae > Suilimivivens. The sequence continues at coordinate 10,513 of CANDAG010000040.1, read as the reverse complement.
CCTTCTTCCAAGGAGCCGATTTCAGTCTCAAGTCCCAATGCTCTTGCGCCGTTTATGGTTGCGATCCGGAAGACATCCCCTGCGCTGATGCACTGGGGTGTTTTCCTTACACCCTTGTGGATCAGAGCCAGAAGGTTCAGCTCATGGAACATATTAAGGCTGTTATTGCTGGCCGCACCATCGGTGCCAAGGCAGACATTGATGCCCTTTGCCATCATGGCGGGAACAGGCGCAAAGCCGTTTCCAAGCTTCATGTTGCTGGCAGGATTGGTCACAACGCTGACATTTTTGCTTTTCAGGATGTCCATATCGCTGTCGGTGATCTGTACACAGTGGGCGGCGATAGCCGGCACGTCAAACAGACCGTTCCGGTCTGCCATTTCGATAGGGGAGATCCCGTATTTTTCTTTGATCTGCTGGATCTCACTTTCACTTTCCGAAAGATGGACATGGATTCCCATATGATTCTTTTGGGCTTCCTCAGATACAATGCGCATATAGGCATCATCACAGGTGTAAGGGGCGTGGGGGCCTAACATAAAGGTAAGCCGGTCACAGTCTTTGGCGGCGTCTCTTTCCTCATAAGCCTGTCTGAGCCGTTCCTGACCTCCCTCATCGTTTCCACTCCCCACCAGTCCCCGGGAAATAACGGCACGCATGCCGGATTCTTTCACGGCCCGGGTGGTCTGATGAATGTTCATCTGCATATCGTTAAAACAGGTGGTTCCGCTCTTCATCATCTCAATGATGGCAAGGCAGGCGCCCCAATAGGTATCTTCATCCGTCATCTTCTGTTCAATGGGATCGATGGTTCCGAAAAGCCAGTCCATAAAGCTTAAGTCATCCGCCACATTTCTCATAAAAGACATATAAGAATGGGTGTGGCAATTGATAAGCCCCGGAATGGCAAGCCTGTCCTTTCCGTCGATCACCTTATCGGCCGAAAAGCCTTCCGGCGCATTACCGATGGCGATGATCCGATTGCCTTCAATATAAATGTCAGTTTCTTTTACAATGTTTTTTTGATGATAAGGCTGGTCTGCAGGGCGCGATGATACCGGCTCTGCCGGCAATACAGCCAGTATATTATGCAATAAGATTCCCATTTAACAGTTCCTTTCTGTTTCGTTAATTCACAATATTTCTGTCTTCACCCTTAAGAAACGCTTCAATATTCAGGCAGGTTTCTGAAACACAGCGGTTTCGGGCTTCAATACTTGCCCAGGCAAGATGAGGAGTAATGATCAGTTTATTGCTGTCCATAATGCTGCCCAAAGGATTATCCTTGCGGATGGGCTCGGCGCTTATTACATCAAGACCGGCACCTGCAATGAGATTTTCTGTCAGGGCAGTATACAGATCATTTTCATTTACCACCGGTCCTCTCGCCACATTGATCAGGATTCCACTTTTTTTCATTTTCTTAAGGGCATCCAGATCGATCAGATTTCTGGTTTTGTCGCTTAGCGGACAATGGAGGGACAGGAAATCGGACTCCTTAAGGAGAGTATCGAAATCTACCCTCTCGTATTCTGTACAGGTGCTTTGACCGGAGGCAGAATAAAAAATAACCTTGCAGCCAAAGGCCCGGGCAATTGCGGCAACCTTTCTCCCGATATTCCCCATTCCCACAATGCCCCAGGTTTTTCCTGCAAGCTCTGTAAAAGGGATATCAAAATTTGAGAAACGATCCTGGGCCGCATAGGCGCCGGATTTCACATATTCGTCGTAGTGACGGAGCTTTTCGAGAACATAAAAACAGAGGGCAAAGGTATGCTGTGCTACCGCATCTGTAGAATAGTTGACTACATTGGCAACCTTGATCCCACGGCTTTGGCAATAGGAAAGGTCAATGTTGTCATAGCCTGTGGCAAATTCACAGATCAGCTTTACATTAGGAGCATCCTTCAGGGTTTCCTCATTCAGGGGGGCTTTGTTGGCGACAATAATGTCCGCATCGGTGATCTTTTCTTTTACATCGGCGGCGGTGGTATTCGGATATATTGTAACGTCGCCAAGTGCGGCAATCCCGTCGACAGAAACATCCAGTCCTACGCTGTTTCGTTCCAAAACAACTATTTTCATCAGATTCCTCCTTAAAAATATCGTACAATCTTTTATCATTATATAAAAAAAATCGGGGTTTGAACAGATATTAATTGACAATTCTTTTTTCAGGGGGTATGATGTTAAAAATTATTTATATCATCTAAACCGTTGAGGCGGAGATAAAGGTGATGATGCTCCCACAGAGAGCCCGGATTGCTGAGAACGGGTGGAAAACAAGTCATCAAATGGACCGCTGAGGGTGCAGTGAAAGGCAGATCATAAGTTCTGCCAAGTATCCTGCAACGTAGGGCATACGTCAGTTGCCGGGGATATGCAGGTATCTCGTTAAGTGTACAGCGCAGGCTGTAAATCAAGGTGGCACCGCGGATAAAGCTATTATTCGTCCTTGACAGATTTTTCTGTCAGGGACTTTTTTTATGCGCAGACCCGTGTAAGTGTAAATGAACAGTTAATTGATTTTAAACACATAAAGGAGAGGATAGAGAGATGATAAAAGAAGCAATCGTCAAAATTGTAGACAAACAGGACCTGACTTACGATGAGGCTTATGCTGTGATCAACGAAATTATGAGCGGCGAAACCACTCCTACACAGAACGCCGCTTTTCTGGCAGCGCTCTCCACCAAGAGCACAAAGGCGGAAACGATTCAGGGGATCGCAGGTTGTGCTGCCGCTATGCGGGATCATGCTATAAAGGTGCCTCACGATATGGAGGTTCTCGAAATTGTGGGAACCGGGGGAGATGGTGCGCAGAGCTTTAATATTTCCACAACCTCGGCGCTGGTGGCGGCAGCCGGCGGCGTTAAAGTGGCCAAGCATGGCAACCGGGCGGCTTCCTCCAAATGCGGAACCGCGGATTGCCTTGAGGCTCTGGGAGTCAATATAGACCAGTCTCCCGAAAAATGTGTGGAGCTGCTGAAGAGGGCCGGCATTTGTTTTTTCTTTGCCCAGAAATATCACACCTCCATGAAATATGTTGGTTCTATCAGGAAGGAACTGGGGATCCGTACGGTATTCAATATTTTGGGGCCTCTTACCAACCCTGCATCTCCGGAAAGGCAGCTTCTTGGAGTCTATGATGAATCCCTGGTGGAGCCCCTTGCGAAGGTGCTTACCAGTCTGGGGGTGAAAAACGGTATGGTAGTTTATGGTATGGATAAAATGGATGAGATTTCAGCCAGTGCACCTACGCTTATCTGCGAATTTCGTCAGGGAAAATACAACACTTACACTGTTTCCCCGGAGGATTTCGGACTGGAAAGATGCAGGAAGGAGGAGCTGGTGGGTGGAACGCCAGCGGAAAATGCAGCGATCACAGTTTCTATATTAAAGGGAGAAAAGGGACCTAAGAGAAATGCGGTGCTTTTAAATGCCGGTGCGGCTCTTTATATTGCGGATAAGGCAGGCTCTATGGCTGAAGGGGTGGCGTTAGCCGGAGAGCTGATTGATTCAGGAAAAGCATTTGAAGCGTTAGAGACATTTCGGAAGGAGAGCAACGTATAACTATGGCGGCGATTTTGAATACAATAGCGGAATATGCCAGGGAAAGAGTAGCGAAAGCAAAGGAAATCCGTTCTCTGAACGAACTGAGACAGATGGCTTTGGAAAAAAACTGCCATACAGGCTTTCCGTTTGAGAAGGCTCTGGCGGTGGATGGGATGAGCTTCATCTGTGAGTGTAAAAAAGCCTCCCCTTCTAAGGGGCTTATTGCGGAAGAATTTCCGTATCTTTCCATAGCAAAGGAATATGAGGCGGCGGGTGCGGCATGTATTTCCGTGCTTACGGAGCCCAAATGGTTTCTTGGAAAAGATGAATATTTAAAGGAGATTACGGCGGAGGTGTCCATCCCCTGCCTTCGAAAGGATTTTACAGTAGATGAATATATGATCTATGAGGCAAAGCTGTTGGGGACAAGTGCTGTTCTGCTGATCTGCTCTCTGTTGTCCCGGGAGGAACTGGGTGAATATCTTGCGATCAGCCGTGAGCTGGGACTATCTGCGTTGGTGGAAGCCCATGATGAGAATGAAATTATGGATGCCGTAGAAGCAGGTGCCCATATCATTGGAGTGAATAACCGGAATCTGAAGAATTTTACGGTAGATGTGAATAACAGCAAAAGACTGCGCAGCCTTGTGCCTGAGAATATTCTTTTTGTGGCGGAAAGCGGTATTCACAGCAGGACGGATGTGGAAGCCCTGGAAAAGGCCCGGGTGGATGCGGTGTTGGTAGGAGAGGCTCTTATGCGGGCGAAGGATAAGAAGGCCGCGTTGGAAGAATTGAAGGGTCAGAGGCATGTGCAGAAAGTGCAGGGTTGAAGACAGTGGAGCAAAGAAGGAGGAATGCTGTGACAAAGATCAAAATTTGCGGCCTGCGTTCAGAAGAGGATATTTCCCGGGTAAATGAGCTGAAGCCGGATTATATCGGATTCGTATTTGTAAAGGGAAGACGCCGCTATATTTCTCCCAGGGATGCCGATCTGCTCAGAACAAAGCTGGATGAAAAAATTCAAAGCGTGGGTGTGTTTGTGGATGCGCCGATTAAGGAGGTAGCCGGGCTTTTAGAGAAAGGAACGGTACAGATGATCCAGCTTCATGGCTGTGAGGATGAAGATTATGTGAAGAGATTAAAGCAGCTGTGTGACAGGCCTGTGATTAAAGCTTTTGTCATCAGGACCTCTGCCGATGTGGAAAAAGCCCGTACATTTCCTGCAGATTATCTGTTGCTGGATAGTGGTCAGGGAACAGGAGAGACCTTTGACTGGTCGCTGCTTAAGGGTATGAACAGACCCTTTTTTCTGGCGGGAGGGTTAAACCCGGACAATGTAATACGTGCGATTTCCGACGTCCATCCCTATGGCGTGGATGTCAGCTCCGGGGTGGAAACGGATGGCCGGAAGGATTATGATAAGATGAAGGCGTTTATAGAAATGGTGCGCAGTAAAAGCTGAAGATTAAAACAGGAGAAGGAAGGATTATGACAAATTCAAAGGGACGTTTCGGGGTCCACGGCGGGCAGTATATTCCCGAGACGCTTATGAACGCCGTGATAGAGCTGGAAAATGCTTATAATTTTTATAAGGAGGACCCGGAATTTAACCGGGAGCTTACAACATTATTTAATGAATATGCAGGACGGCCAAGTCGGCTATACTATGCCTCAAAGATGACAAAGGATTTAGGAGGTGCAAAAATCTATCTGAAAAGGGAGGATCTGAATCATACTGGTTCCCACAAGATCAATAATGTTTTGGGTCAGGCTCTCCTTGCAAAGAAGATGGGGAAGACCCGGCTGATCGCTGAGACCGGGGCGGGACAGCATGGGGTTGCCACCGCCACTGCGGCAGCGCTGCTTGGCATGGAATGTGTGGTTTTTATGGGGGAGGAGGATACCAGGCGTCAGGCTCTTAATGTTTACAGGATGCGGCTTTTGGGAGCAGATGTCATATCTGTAAAGACCGGGACTGCAACCTTGAAGGATGCCGTATCAGAGGCCATGCGGGAATGGACCAGCCGGATCGACGATACCCATTACTGTCTTGGCTCCGTTATGGGACCGCATCCTTTTCCCACGATCGTACGTGATTTTCAGGCGGTGATCTCCCGGGAGATCAGGCAGCAGATGATGGAAAAGGAGGGCCGTCTGCCGGATGTGGTGATGGCCTGTGTGGGCGGCGGCAGCAACGCCATGGGCACCTTTTACCATTTTATAGAGGAAGAAAACGTGAAGCTGATCGGGTGTGAGGCGGCAGGACGGGGAATCGATACCTTTGAGACGGCAGCAACCATCAGTACCGGACGGTTGGGAATATTCCATGGAATGAAATCCTATTTCTGTCAGGATGATTACGGGCAGATCGCGCCGGTTTACTCCATTTCCGCAGGACTTGATTATCCGGGGATCGGTCCGGAGCATGCATGGCTTCACGACACGGGAAGGGCGGAGTATGTTCCGGTCACAGACGAAGAGGCGGTGAAGGCCTTTGAATATCTTTCCCGCACGGAGGGTATTATTCCGGCCATTGAGAGCGCTCATGCCGTAGCCCATGCAATGAAGATAGCGGCTGCATATGAGAAGGATAAGATCATAGTGATTACGATTTCGGGGCGTGGCGATAAGGATTGTGCCGCGATTGCCCGTTACAGAGGGGAGGATATCCATGAGTAAAATTTCTCAGGCTTTTGCCGGTGGTAAAGCTTTTATACCTTTTATTACATGCGGTGATCCAGATCTTGAGACAACCCAAAGGATTGTCCGCAGCATGGCGGCAAACGGAGCCGACCTGATAGAGTTGGGGATTCCCTTTTCCGATCCCACGGCGGAAGGCCCTGTAATACAGGGGGCCAATCTGCGGGCGTTAACAGGAGGCGTTACCACTGACAAAATTTTTGATATGGTAAGGCAGCTTCGGAGGGATGTAGCCATTCCCATGGTGTTTATGACCTATGCAAATGTGGTGTTTTCCTATGGTGCGGAAAGGTTTATCGGCACCTGTGAGGAAATTGGGATAGACGGATTGATCCTTCCGGATTTGCCCTTTGAGGAAAAGGGAGAATTTGAAGAAATCTGTCTGGCGCATGAAGTAGATCTTATTTCTCTCATAGCGCCTACATCCGCGGACCGGATCGCCATGATCGCCAGTAAAGCCAGGGGCTTTATCTATATTGTTTCCAGCCTGGGTGTGACAGGCGTCCGAAGTGAGATCACCACCGATCTTTCGGCTCTGGTCAGAGTAGTACGGGAGAACGCTTCAGTTCCCTGTGCGGTCGGCTTTGGCATTTCAACTCCCGAACAGGCGGCAAGGATGGCCGCAGTTTCGGACGGCGCCATTGTCGGTTCGGCCATTGTCAGACTGGTGGAGAAATATGGAAGAGAGGCGGCAGAGCCGGTAGGGGAATACGTAAAGAAAATGAAAGATGCACTGTAACAGCGGAGTTGTCTATAATGCAGTTGTGCTGTGCCTGGATATAGACTTTTCCGAAGGAATATGATTAAATAAGGGTATCATGTATCGGAACCGGAACATTGTACAAAATCAAAAGAAATTCGGAGGAAAAGGAAATGAAGCTTGCATTAATTGGAGCAGGGCAGAGAGGAATGATCTATTCGGAGTATGCCTGCTTCAAAAAAGGAATTGAAATCATGGCAGTGGCGGAGCCGGATGAGAAGAGAAGACAGATCGCCGCAGAAAAATTTTCCATAAAGGAGGAACGGCAGTATCCGGACGCAGAGGCGTTTTTCGGGGAAGAAAAGCTTTGCGATGCCGTTATTATTTCCACTATGGATAAAGATCATTTCCGGCAGGCCATGGCGGCTTTGGAGAAGGGGTATGACATTTTACTGGAAAAACCCATATCACCGGATCCGAAGGAATGTCTTCACATTTGTGAAGAAGCGGAAAAGCGGGGCAGAAGCATTACGGTTTGTCATGTGCTGCGCTATACGGATTTTTTCAGTACCATCAAAAGGATACTGGATTCGGGAGAACTGGGACGTATTGTTGCCATCCAGCACAATGAAAATGTAGGAAATTATCACATTGCCCATTCTTTTGTGCGCGGAAACTGGAGAAGGAGCGACACCAGCAGTCCTATCATCATACAGAAGTCCTGTCATGATATGGATATTCTGGCGTGGTTTGCAGGAAGCGAGGCCAAAAAGGTTTCTTCCTTTGGGAGCCTTTCGCATTTCAAGGAGGAGAATGCGCCTGCCGGAAGTGCTGCCAGATGTCTGGATTGTGCGGTGGCTGAGCAATGCCATTATAATGCTGTCCGTGCTTATCTGCCGGTACGGGGCTCTTGGCCGGCCAGTGTCCTGACCCCGGATCAGACAGAAGAGGGGATCATGGAGGCGCTGAAGACAGGCCCTTACGGCAGATGTGTATACCGCTGCGACAATACAGTATGCGACCACCAGGTAACGATCATTGAGTTTAAAAACGGCGTTCATGCCAGCTTTACATTAAGCGGATTTACCGACAGGGTATGCCGCACCATGAAGATCATGTGCGAACAGGGAGAGATCCGGGCAGAGGATGATGGAAATATAGTAGAGATTACGAAGTTTTCCTCTAATGCCGTTGATCCGGTAGAAAAGAAAGTGATCCGTACCGCAGTGCCCAGAGCCGGACATGGCGGCGGAGATGCGTTGCTGATGGAAGATTTTATCGGGAATTTTGAAAATGATTCCGCAGAGAGCAGAACTGCCATCAAGAATTCTATTGAAAGCCATATCATGGCATATGCGGCAGAGCAGTCAAGACTGACCGGGGAGACGGTAGATGTGGATGAGCTGAAGGAAAAATTAATGAAGGAATGTCATGCCTGATGGGCAATCGTAAAGGGCAGAAGGATCTGCCGCCGCAGATCAAACGCCGACATGCTTCGCGAGTCGTCTTATTGATAAAAATCCCCGGAAAGAAGATCTTTTCGGGGATCTCTCTTTCCGGGGGCTTGAATCAAATTTGGGTTTCAGAGACTACAGCCGTTTCAGAAGCTCTTCTCTCTGGGCTTCGTAACCGGGTTTGCCAAGAAGCGCAAACATATTCTTCTTATAGCTTTCAACTCCGGGCTGATTAAAGGGATTTACACCCAAAAGATAGCCGCTCACGCCGCAGGCAAACTCAAAGAAGTAAAAGAGCTGGCCCAGATAATACTCATTTACTTCCGGCACAGTTACCATTAAATTGGGAACCTGGCCATCGGTATGGGCAAGAATCGTGCCGTTCATTGCACTCTTGTTGACAAAATCAACGCTCTTTCCGGCCAGATAATTTAATCCGTCCAGATCTACAGGTTCTTCTTCAAGGAGAATTTCTTCCCTGCTGGTTTCAATATTGATCACGGTTTCAAACAGATTTCTGGAACCGTCCTGGATAAACTGTCCCATGGAATGCAGGTCTGTGGTCAGGTCAACACTTGCCGGGAATATTCCCTTTTGATCTTTGCCTTCGCTTTCGCCGTAGAGCTGCTTCCACCATTCAGAAACATAATGTACACTGGGTTCATAATTGGCAAGGATTTCGATGGCTTTTCCTTTTCTTAAAAGGATATTCCGCACAGCGGCATACTTAAGTGCATCATTATCTTCAAAAGGAGCTTCCAGGGCGGCTTTGCGTCCGGCCTGTGCGCCTTCCATCAATTTGTCAATATCTGCGCCGCTGACAGCGATAGGAAGTAAACCTACTGCGGTGAGCACGGAGAAACGTCCGCCCACATCGTCAGGAACAACGAAGCTTTCATATCCTTCTTCCGTGGCAAGGTTTTTCAGAGAACCCCTTGCCTTATCGGTGGTAGCGTAGATTCTTCTGGCGGCTTCTTCCTTGCCGTATTTCTTTTCCAGCATTCCCTTGAATACGCGGAAGGCAATGGCGGGCTCTGTGGTGGTGCCGGACTTGCTGATCATGTTGATGGAGAAATCTCTTTCGCCTATAACATCCATCAGATGTTTAATATAGGTAGAACTAATGGAATTTCCAACAAAATAAATTTCGGGCGTCTTTCTTATTTCTTTGCTTACTGTGTTGTAAAAGCTGTGCCTTAAAAATTCAATGGCTGCCCTTGCGCCAAGATAAGAACCGCCGATGCCAATGACCAGAAGGACCTCGGAATCGTTTTGGATCTTGGCTGCGGCCTTTTTGATCCGGGCAAATTCTTCCTTGTCATAATCTTCCGGCAGATCGATCCAGCCAAGGAAGTCATTGCCTGCCCCTGTCTTGGAAACTAATACGCTTTTGGCATCCAGTGCCAGCTTCTTCATGGAGTCTACTTCATGCTCCTGGATGAAAGAGGCTGCTTTGGAATAATCAAATGTAACTTTGTTCATAATGATGCACTCTCCTTTTGTTATTAAAAACATGATTTTTAATCAATAAGCCGACTCGCGGAGCGTGGCGGCGTTTGATACATCAGTCAAGTAAAGTTTAGCAAATGAAGTGGGGTTTTTCAATAAGAAGATAGTAATCTCATAGAAAAGCAAAAAATAAAAAGAAGCATCTCTTCGATGCTTCTTGATCGGTGATAGCAAAACGGAGAAAGAGGGATTTGAACCCTCGCGCCGCGTGAACGACCTACACCCTTAGCAGGGGCGCCTCTTCAGCCTCTTGAGTATTTCTCCATGACTCTGAATTATAAGCTATCAATATTATATGCGTTAAACGCAAGTGTTATTATACATAAGCAAAGGATATTTGTCAATGTTATCTTTTAATTTTAATTTTTTTATTTTTAGTGTTGACAAAAAAATGAAAATGATGTTATTATATAAACCCACGGCATGGAAGGCTGATGGACAGCTGAAAAAAATGTAAAAAATTTTTAAAAAATGTCTTGACGCGGTTGGAAAGTCGTGGTAATATGTCAGAGTTGCATTTGAACAACACAGATGCAACCAAAAAGCACCTTGACAACTAAACAGCAATGCGACCCTGAAAATTCAAGAAGAGAAG
>CANDAG010000039.1 GCA_947382625.1 uncultured Lachnospiraceae bacterium | reverse complement strand
TCCCATAGAGCATGGCGGATGGTGATGGGAAAATTTTATTGCTAAAAAAAATGACGAAATTTATCTTCCAGTATCAAGAATATTGCAAAGCCTGTATTCACTTATTTCCCTTGATAATTGAATAGACTTTGCACTATGGCTGTGATATACTTATTCATACAAGAGGTACAAGCATATGACGGATAATGAATTATTATTAGCAATTTCAGATATGATGGACACAAAATTAAAATCAGAATTGCAGCCATTGAAAAACGATTTACAATCTATAAAAGATGAAGTCCATCATATAAAATTGTATCAGGAAAATGTGATTCTTCCCAGGCTTAATACAATCGAATCTTGCTATACTGATACATATGATCGCTATAAAGATTATGCCGACAAAATGGATGCTGCTTTTGCCGATATAGAATTACTTAAAAAGGTTGTAACAGAACATAGTGAAAAACTTCAAAAGTTAGCATAAGAACTCTATAACTATCACATAACCCATAGTGTAAAGTCTATTGAATTATCAAGGGCTTTGCACTTTTTTATTTTAGGAGGTTATGAGGTATGGCAAAGTCAGCATATGAATTAGTTCGCAAGGTTCCCATCTTTTTTATATTTCCTCATCCTTATAAAAAGTACAGACATCCTCAATCCTTGTATCAAGAATATTGCAAAGCTTATTGATCGTATGCAAAGATACCAGTTCATTGTGCCTGAGTTTATATATTGTCTGCCTGCTGACTCCATGATATGTATAAAGCTTATATTCACTTATTCCCTTTTCTTTCATTGTATCCCACAGCTTATCGTATCTTATCATTTTCTTACAAATCAAAAAATTATAAAAAACAAAAAAACCGTATCCTTGCGGCGTCTTTTCTATTGCTACCGTTCTATTATAAGGGTATAATAATTCTGTAAACAGTCTTGTAAATACAAGATTATCTGTTTATTGAATCGGGAGGACAAAGAAATGACATTAGAAGATGCCTACAAAAGATGGGAAGAATGTACGCCATATGATAAATCATTATATATTGAATATGTATGCCTTTGCAATTATGCAAGTGATGAAGATTTCTATTTTTTTCTCCACCCGGAAGAAGCTACCCAGGCCCAGTTCATGTCTGTTTTGGATCTTTTGTATGACCAGGACTGCCACGCCCTGCTTTTCCGGTTTTTGAGAGACAACAGAGACCGACTTATAAATCCTGACTTCAGTCTGCTTAAGGGAATGAAATTCCGGGATGATATAGATAAAAGATTTGCTAAATATATGTTCTGATGATCAAAAGCCAGCCCAAACAACGGATGACAGGCCCTGCGAGTCATCCCTATGTTAATAAAAGCCGGCTTTTGAATCCATTAATCTTATTGTTCGTCTTTTTGTCGTTCCGTTTATGAATTTATAAATTTCTCAAAAGAATATTTTTATATATCTTCCATACAACATATATTCCCAATGTGCTTTCAAGTAAAACGCAAATCATTCCCAGCCAAAAATATATCAGGCAAAGTATCCCTGTTGCCGCAAACACCAAAGCACACATCAAATATAACTTTGATATTTCTTTATTATATCCCTGAATATCCTTCACTTTTTCTTTTAAACTCTTATCTCCGGCCCAAAAAGTAATAGGTTCTCTGCTATTATTGTTGTAATGCCCCATTACAAATAAAGGGAATGCACATAAAATACAACAAACCAATCCAACTATTCCTTCCATGATCACAATTTTTCCTCCCTCTGAAAACAACATCTGCAAATCCGCCCTTTTACCATGTACACATAAGACCATTTCAAAGGCTTCAATTTCCGCACTAATTTTCGTATTTATAATCTCGATTTACTGTTTACTTTGTGCTTTCTTCTTAGTTTTAGCCTATGCCCTATAGGGGAAGCTACATTGCTTACATTTGAGATGATATACCTGGCAAATTTTAATCTACACTCCCACAAGGGGAGTGACAAGGCATTCTGAAAGAAGTAGACGTTGACAGTTATTTCAATCCACACCCCGCATGGGGAGTGACTTCCTCAACGCCGGCCTTTTTTGCCATAGTAACATTTCAATCCACACTCCCGCAAGGGGAGTGACCTCTGCCACCTGCTCCTGTGTAGCAATACACCCAGATTTCAATCCATACTCCCGCAAAGGGAGTGACCATCTGTAGTCATCAATCCCGTACTGCTTTTTTACATTTCAATCCACACTCCCGCAAGGGGAGTGACGATCGATATGATGCTTGCGGTATGCCCACTCAAAATTTCAATCCACACTCCCGCAAGGGGAGTGACCTCTGCCGGAGTAAATGCTGCCATGTAAATATGATTTCAATCCACACTCCCGCAAGGGGAGTGACACATAAAATTGAAGAGCTGTCTTAATAATAATAATTTCAATCCACACTCCCGCAAGAGGAGTGACTCCTTTCCGGATTCTCTTTAGCCTGTTTATATTTATTTCAATCCACACTCCCGCAAGGGGAGTGACAACTCAATTTCCTGTCCAGCTACTGCCCCAACAAATTTCAATCCACACTCCCGCAAGGGGAGTGACTTTCCTAAGGCAACTACCGAGCTTCCCAGTTCATCATTTCAATCCACACTCCCGCAAGGGGAGTGACCCAGCTGTAAGATATCGTTCCGCAGGTACGGAGCATTTCAATCCACACTCCCGCAAGGGGAGTGACGCCAGCTGTAAGATATCGTTCCGCAGGTACGGAGCATTTCAATCCACACTCCCGCAAGGGGAGTGACCATTCAAAAACTCTACTGCACGTTTCGCATCGATATTTCAATCCACACTCCCGCAAGGGGAGTGACATCTCAATAATTCTTCACGGTGGTTCCCAGGAAGATTTCAATCCACACTCCCGCAAGGGGAGTGACCCTTTTTTGTAGGAAGGGAGGACGAGTATGTCTATTTCAATCCACACTCCCGCAAGGGGAGTGACGTTCTATTTCGAGGACATCCCAACAGATACCGTAATTTCAATCCACACTCCCGCAAGGGGAGTGACTCTAGCAGTTATCAATAAAAAACAAACTACATAGATTTCAATCCACACTCCCGCAAGGGGAGTGACGTCCTTGATCTGATCCAGAGCCGAAGAATCCAAAATTTCAATCCACACTCCCGCAAGGGGAGTGACGCTATGGCGCAGGCGATCAGGAACAATTTAAAATATTTCAATCCACACTCCCGCAAGGGGAGTGACTTACCGTTAAAAACAGAGAGATCAAAACCTACAATTTCAATCCACACTCCCGCAAGGGGAGTGACTGTGACAGCATAGGATTGGATGCCCCTTTACAAGATTTCAATCCACACTCCCGCAAGGGGAGTGACGCCGTCTGATGAGTCGTGCAGCTCTATGCTGTACGATTTCAATCCACACTCCCGCAAGGGGAGTGACGAGGAAGTAAACTTGAGATTACAAATAAGAAAGATTTCAATCCACACTCCCGCAAGGGGAGTGACAGCAAATATAGCCAAAATACTTTTACATATTCTGTCTTTATTTGTAACAAAATACTTCTATCAACTTATTGCAACTAAAAAAAACATATTTTATCACGCCAATGCATTTGTTTTTACATTTATCCGGTGCGAAGCTTTCCGGAATTTTATGTTTGCTTCCGGTTCGCATTACAAAATGAGTACTCCTTCCTGTTCAAAAGTTTCCTTTACACCGTAATGCTCAATTTTATCCTTATATTGATTTCCCAGATAATAAAACCTCAGACTGTCTTTTTCTATATCAATGATCTCCAACAGACTGGCCTTTAATAATTTGCATTGCCCCGGATCCAAAACACATTCAAATACGGAATTTTGTACTCTCTGTCCATAGTTCACACATTGCTTCGCCACCTTGCGCAAACGCGCTTTTCCTTTTGAATCTTCTGTACTGACATCATATGTGATCAAAACAAGCATAGCTTCCTCACTTCCACAAAAACGGCGGATAACCGTCAATATCTCCCCGAAGGTGTCTGGCAAGCAGCATAGCCTGGACATGCGGTACCAATCCCCAGCATATTTTTTCCTGGAGATAGGGATGCGTCATCTGCTCCCGTTTACGCTCCTGCCAAGCAGCAATAAACTTCTTTTTGCCATCCTCTGTAAACTCTACGGCTCCGCTCTCTGAGATTTGAAAATGCTCTTTCTTTATCTGACGGTTATTAACCATCGTTAATACAAATCTATCCACCAATGGCGCTCTCATTTCTTCCATGAGGTCAAGAGCCAGTGACCTTCTGCCTGGGCGATCCCGATGTAAAAATCCCACATAAGAATCCAAACCTGCGCCTTCCAGGGTGCCGGCGCAATCATTTGCAAGGAGACTGTAGCCGAAAGAAAGCATCGCGTTGATTCTATCTAAGGGCGGTCGTTTGTTTCTCCCATTAAAACTGAAATCTTCCTTCTGGTTCAATATCAGCTCATTAAAAATACCGAAATAAACAGAAGCACATTCGCCCTCCAGCCCACGGAGCGAATCCAGATTTTCTTCCTGCTTTATCTTCTCAAGGGCATTTGATAAATACCGGATTGCTTTTTGGCATTTTTCCTGATCCACTCTGAGGGCGTGGTCTCGCAGAGTCCTGTCTACACTCCACCGGCAATTGAACACCTTTCCAAGAATAAAATTTCTGGCGATCAGGCAGCTTTGTTCCGGACGATCGGATATCCGGTATTGCGCCTTCCTTAAAAGTACATTTCCCTGGCTGGCGCCGCTTACCCTGCATAAAAACCTGCCGAAAGGACTGTAAAATGCGAGATTGATTCCTTTTGCCGCACATACCCCCATAAAGGCCGGCGTTGCTCCATTATAGGTAAAACAGACAATGCTCTCCAGGGTATGAAGAGGGAATTGTCCAACCTTTCTCCGGTTAATCTCCACACATACCGTTTCCCCTTCCAGGGACAAAAAAGCATTTTCCGTTGTGATATACAGGGTATTCAGTAACTTTCGCATCTTAGGCGGCCCCCTTTCGCTTATTCGTTGCTCTTCTCTTCCATAAGCCTGTCCTCAATATAGTCGGAAACTGCTTTTACTTTACTTAATCCGGGCATGCAGATCTCCTTTAATGAACAGGCGTTACAGCCTTTCTGAGGCTTTACCGCAGGCGTATGCCCTTTATTCCACAAATCATGCATTTCTTCTGCCATACGGCATACCTTTGACCGCATCTGCTCTGTGAATTCTACCGTCTTCCTTCTGCGATTCTCCCCATAAAAGAGACTGCCTGCGGGAATATGGCATACCAGCATTTCCTCAAGACACATGGCCTGCGCGCATAATTGCAGCTCATCTGCTTCATTTGTTTTGGGCAGTCCCTTTTTGTACTCCACCGGATAAGGCTGCCATAGCCCTTCATAGGCAAACAGAGTAATCCCATCCTCTGATCTGTGAAACTCCACCACATCACAGATTCCCGACAGTCCAAGACGTGACGACTTGATGCCAAGCCCTCTTGTTATAAGCAGATTGCCTCTCTTTTCCGTCTTTTCACTGTTATGAGCCACTGTATGGAACAAATGTCCGTCCACTGTTCTCTCATTTTCTGCCCATTGCTGTTCGATATGTATGAGCGCCCACTGTCTCCTGCAATACACAAAATGCTGCAGTCCCGAAAGCATCAGATAATCATCTTCACTGTACATACTCTTATATACCTGCAATGATCTCGGGCTCAAGTCCCGGAAGATTCTCAATCCGGATTTCATAGTCCTCCACTGATGCCGGGATCAGAACTCCTTCTTTCAAAGTGATCTTTATAGAATCATGCACCTTTGCCGCAGAGTATTGCCCGATCTTATTGTTATGCCGCCACCAATATACGGAAACCACCTCCATACTTCCGTCCGGTCTTGCGGAGGAAGCATCATTGATAAAGAGGGTTCTGAGCGCCTCCTTCAAAAGCTCCGCGTCCTCTTCTGAAAATCCGGTCTTTTCTGCCAGCTGGACATTAATAGAACCCTTCATCCTGTACAGACCAAATTCCACAAAATGCTTTGTCCCCATTGTATCGGATCCCTTTTTCTCTCCCGGCTCGCTGTTCACACTTTTGGTGATCTGCATCGTGTTAATGTCAACCGGGGAACAGCTAAGCGCCTGATGGATGGATACCGGGCCTCTTACCGGTACAGAAACACCGTCTTTTTTGTCCTTCCCCTTAAATGCAAATACCTGCCCAAAGGTACGAACATCGATCCATTTCTCGCAGGCCTTCTTTGCATACTCTTCATTTGACTTATAGTCAACAATATTCCCGGAAGCCCTTTCGCTTAATGATGTGAAGCCGTCGTTGCTCCGGTCCGATGACTGTACAAAAACAGCTTCTCCCATATCCTGCAGACGATTCCTGATCTTTCTCTTAAGGCATACGTCTGAAATCTCACCCTGTCCTGCATAGGAAGTGCGCGGGCGGTTCCCGTTTAAGGGATCCCCATTCGGATTGGCGTTCGCCACCTTGATCAGTACCGTAAAATCTATCTTATTCTGTAAATTACTCATTGTCCTGTTCCTCCTTTTTTGTTTCTTTTTTCTTACCAAATTCTGCTCTTTGCAGATAGTAACCTAAAAGGTAGCTCTCCCTCAGCTCCTGATTCAATATTTTCGCATCCTCCTCTTCCAGTGCGGCGACGATCTCTGTGATCAGATTCCTGAAATACTCCCGCATCCCTGGCTTCAGCTTCTGAAAATAGGGGTTCAACAATCCATCCAGAATTTTCCAGGTCTGCATGGGATGATTGACATAAGCAGACTGCAGCCGGATCGCATTGGGTTCCCGTGCTTCCCCTCTGTCATAGGTTGCCCTCTCTACGGACTCACAGACAGCAAGCAGTCTTCCGAACAGATAGCTTCTGTCATGATTTTCAAGATCCAGTTTCATATGGTCTCTTTCCTCCTGTCTTTCCATATTTTTATCCTGATAATACTTACTGATCAAAGCACATGCTGTGGACAGCACCTTTTCCCTGTTTCCTCTCGAATAAGCCAGCGGCGTGGAGGCCCGCAGTGTAAGTGCATGTACAATATCAAAAGGGATCGGCTGTTTTTCAATCATACATTTGACAAGACGCTGGGTCTGTTCCTTCAGCACACGGTCATCTGCCTCTATAAAATTTCCTCTTTCACGACCAAACGCACATTCCACGATCCTTCTAAACACTGGTGTTTCCTCGATGTAATATGGCTGTTTCTGTGCATTAAACCTTATATATTCCCAGCTGCAGGTTTCTCCCCAGTACAGGATCCTGTCCAGAAAATCTGACGCCGGAAGCTCATGATAATAGGTAACCGAAAGGCGGCCCGTTGTTGCAGCATCCAATCCTATAATAATGATCGGATCATTCTTATCAAACTGATCCCTGTATCCCTGAAATGCTTTTATCAGTTTTTTCCTCCAGGAAATCTCCTGGCTTACGGTTTCCTCATCTTCTGTCAGGCCAAACTCATCAAATAAATCAGGCGTCTTTTTACCGCCGGGATTCCAACAGATAAATGTTCTCTTGTCCTGGCTGCCAATAGCCGTTCCCTGCGTCCGGGCAAGCCATGTCAGGGCGCTGTGGAGCTTCTGGGACGCTTCATAGCTGAGTGCGCATGCCTGCTCCGCGCTCTGAAACCTGCCTCTGTAGGTGTACCCCTGATTATCATTTGCGGATACCAGCTTCGCCCCATAGTCTGACGCCACGATCCCTTTGGGGTGGTTCTCTGAGACTGTCCGGGTTTCCCCGCTAAAATAGCAGATATCCTTTTTTCCCTGTTGTTTCGTCAGATAATACCCGGTATAACATCTGATCAGCGACTCATCCTCCCATGTTCCCGTCTTCTCCTGCCCTTCCTCCAGAACCCGGAATCTGACCATCGCTTTTTCATAAGGCTGTCCGCTGATCTTTTTGCCGTCAAAGGTTCCATCCTCCTCCAGCCCTGCCAGATCTGAGCTGATCAGATCAGAGATCAACCGGCTTTTTGAAAGATATCCATATATGGCCCAGACCTTTGGATGAGAGTGCTCTGACTCTGCCCAGCCCTTCAGATTGGCAAGGTAGGCCTCAAATTTGTCCCCTGCAGTTTTTTTGTCCTTCTCTCCTTTACAGTAAAGAGAAAAGTCTCCTGCAATATAGGAAAGGGTATCGCTCAAGGCATGAGGCGCTATCCCCGAGCTCCTTCCGGCAGAGGTTTCCGTCACCGGGATCAATGTAACTGCACTTTCTCTTTCCACTCTCTGTGCATCCCGAAACTCTCCCGTACGGCTCAGCGTGATCTCAATCTGGGCATTGGCGCTCATATGGGCGATCGGCATAAGCCGGATTTCTGACTGCTTATCCTTTTCTATGTTATTTTCATAGGTTTTGACCAACTGGCTCATCCAGGACATCGCTGCATTCCCTCCTCCCCGTCAATAACCGAAAAGTTTCCCAAGGCTTCATCAAATTTCTTTATATTCATTTCCCTCACCGGTCTGTGGATGCATTCCCACGGCGGCAAAAAGGAGATGACGCCGTTTCTCATAACCGCTCTCCACAGCCGCACACTCATCCTTCCCTTTGTTTCCTCTGAGTAAGCCTCATCCGCATAAGTGATCCCATGATACATCATGCCAAAGTCAAGCTCCGGAGTATCGCCATAAAATCCTTTCTCTCCGTCAAAATCGCAAGGTCCCACATACCCCTGACACTCTCTTGTTCCAAGAAAAATATCCCTTCTTCCGCCCCGCTCGATCATTCTTCTGGCTATATTATGATGCTTGTTTTCATTACGGTCCTCCGCAAGCTCCGGACGATTCTCGTTCCAGATAAAATGTGCCCTGACCCGATACCTGCAGTCCTTCAGATAGGTATAATAGGAGAGATCATTTTTGTCATTGTAATACTTGATGGGTCGTATTCCCTTTGTCTCTGTCTGGATCTGATTCATGACGCGTACCTCATCAATGATCCAGATCAAAGTCGGTTTCCAGTAAATACTGTGAAGGATCCCCTTTAATGCCTCATAGGTGGGAACCTGATAAGTAAATTTTTCTCCCCCGATACGGGTCACCGGATCAGAAAATAATCCGTATTCCCCTTTCACCTCAAATTCCACTGAATTTCTGTGCTTCATCTGCCTACCTCCTGGCTTTTTACATCTTTATATCCCAAACTTTTCCTACAAGATGAAATTCTCAACCGGCTGTTCCTCCGGTATGGTAAGACCAAAACGGTCGTCATAGGCCTTCCCGTTCAATGCCAGGATCCGCCCCTCAAGCAGGCTTTCCAGCATCCCTGTCTCATCTAACTTTTTTCTCTGCCATTCATAGATACTCACCGTATACCTCTTGACCTGCCCCATGATCTCATCGAAGCTATCCCATTCAAATCCTCTTCCCTGCAGCTTTCTCAAACTGTCAATATAATGCTGTCCCTCTTTATAAGGAACAACAATATCTATGGTACTTTCATCAAATACCTTAAATTCCAGCCCTACACTCTTAAAAGGCTGACGTAACATGTAGCTTTTATTTTCTGCATCATCCTTCTGGGTATTATTGGAATTCGATAACAAATCTGTCAGGTAAATAGTTTCTCTGCGCGTCCGATCATAGACCGGATACCGGATCTCCCCCTCAATCTCTCCAAACAAATATCTGTAAAATTGTGTGGCTGCCCGCCCTTCGATCAGAGAACCCTTCTCCTCATTCCAGTCCTCCACTACCCTTCGGGTACTGTCCTGGGCGTTTTTTATCTCCCGGAGCATACTGAGATTTTCATTTTTCAGCTTGATCAGATATACATCTCCTGTTGACCCGTATTCATTGCTGCGGTTGCATCTTCCGGCAGCCTGGGCCAGATTATCGATCCCTGCCAGGACACGGATAACACACTGAAAGGAAAGATCTACTCCCGCCTCTATCAGCTGTGTTGAAATACAAACTGTTTTTCGGACTTTTTTGCCTGCTCCCCAGGCCTGCTGCACTTCTGTAAGCCGTCCCTTAAGACTCTCTAAGGTTTCCATCCGGTGCTTCTGGCACATGGCTGTTGATAAGTGATACACATCCCACTCCTCTGCCTGCTCCCGGATTTTTTCATATAATATTCTTGCCTCCCCCTTGGTATTACATATGACCAGAAGGGAGGAATATGGTTCCAGCTTTTCCAGGCAAAAGGAAGCACACTGGTCAAAATCCATTCCATGACCGCCAAAGGCGCCCAGCTCATTGTGGATCTTCGTCCGGCGAAACGCCTGAAGCTGTTCCTCATTTAACCTGACCATATCCGGGTCTTCCGCAAAAAGTATGGGCCACTTCAGCTCGTCAAAACAGGGCTGGGTAGCCGATGAAAGAAGGACAGACGCATTACAGTACTGTTGCAGAAAATTCATTGCCATATTGAACATAATGGTTGTCTTCTTGGGCAGCGACTGTATCTCATCGATCACAATGACACTGTCACACAGAGCCTGCATTCTTCCTGCGGCAGAGGTACTGTGAGAAAAAAGAATGTCCAACAGCTGGACCAGGGTAGAGACAATGATAGGGTAGTTCCAGCTTTCCCTTGCAAATTCACAGACCTCCGCCAGATCTTCTTCATCTGCTCCCGGAATGCTCTCCTTTTCCCTGACCACATTAGAATGATGCTCCAGCACCTCAGATTTATCAGGGACAAAATCTCGTATTACCTCCACATTCTGATCCAGAACACTCAAAAGGGGAATGATAAATATGATCCTTTTTTTGCCGTATTTTTCAGCATGAGCCAATGCGTATCGCAGGGTGCACAAAGTCTTCCCGGCCCCTGTGGGAACATTGAGCCTGTAGATCCCCGAAGGCCTCCCTGCGGCCTCCAGACACTGTCTGGAAATATCGCTTCTGACACGGTTCAGAAAAGAAGACGTGTCAAATCCTGTGATTCTATCCTCATAACAGGCCCGTCTTCTTTTCCAGTCCGCCATCTCAATCTGCTGATAATTTCGCCGGCTCATAAACTCGCCGGTATCTCTTCGGTCTCCGTAGATCACTGCCGAAAGCACCAGACGCACCAGCATGCTGATCTGAAAAAATACTTTTCTTCCATTGCCTCCATAAGCGATTTTCGCAGTATTGAAAAATTCCTTCACTTCCTCCACAGCCTTGCAGAAATGTTCCTCTATCACAGATTCTTCCGCTACCTGCGCAAAATAATTTCTCATCGCCTCTTCATAGCAGATCTCATCCCTGTTCTTATGCAGGCGGTACAAAAAGCCATTCTTGCCGTCCAGATCCATACAGTCAAACATTCCATGGTGGGCTCCCACTGCATAGGCAATGGTCTCGCAGGTCAATCTTTCCCATTTTCCTGCCGTATCGCCATGGAATTTTTCAAGCAGCCAGATGACGCCTGCAAAGGTATGATTTACAGACCCCCTTTTGACATCCTCCCCCTGATACGCTCTCTCCAGATATTCCGTAAATTCTGCTTTTGCTTTCCCTGCATCGTGGAGGATTGCAGCAAGCCAGACTACAGAATAGAGTCTGGCGCTCCCTATACTTTCCGCCGCATACTCTGCAGTATGAAGGCAATGTTCCTTTAAGCTCTGTTCCCTTCGTATACCGGAATCATTTTTTATATGTGCCAACAACTCCATAGGGTCTTCCCTTCTACCGCACGATCTCCCGCCAGCTTGAGATCCCGATGATCTCCTTGGCAAAATTTGTGTAAGTCTCATGCTCCGGCGTATCTATGTATTTAAACACGTTGTAGATCTGCTTCCGGCCGCCGCCTGCATCCGTCAGCCCAAAGGCCAGCCCCTGAGCCACCTCTTCTCCTGCATCGGTTTCCCGGTTCAGTAAAAATCCGTCAATCTCACTGTAGGCCTCCATTTTGTAATAGGCGTAGGCAAAGGCCGCCGCCTGAAGGGCCTGTCCTGCGCTGGAGGTGTAGCCAAGCTCGCTGATCAGGATGCTTCGGGTGCTTCCGTCCTCCTTCAGGAACTGCTCCTGTCTCAGGTAATTTACCAGCACCTCAATGTTTTCCATCGTGAGCATGGAGGTGCCTGCATTGTGCTCCACATATTTGGAGGCCTTCCAGATCCTGGGCTCTGTAAGGGGTACATTGTAGGGATGCTGGGCTACTCCCCAGTCAAGATTTCCCTTGGAGGAAATATTTCTGTTAAAGACATCCAGAATATCCCGGCCGTCATAATTGGTATTATTCTTGATATTCCTGTCCCATTGTTGGTCTATGGAAATATAGACCCTGGCGCTGCTGCTCACGCTCTTGATGGCGTTATAAAAAACACGGAATGCCCTGGCATACTCCTCCACATAGGTCTCCACATCGGTATAAGCCATGTGATTCCACTCTTTCCGGGCGTTGATCTCATTGGCGATCACCCAGTTGGAAATACGCCCGTGGCTGTTGTCGGAATACCGCTCTGCCAGGAAGGTGGCGATGGCGGCCATATACTCTACCCCTGACTCCTCAGCTCCATTGAACATATAGTAAGGCGCGGAGCCTCCGCCCCTGGCCTGGGGATGGATCAGCTGCTGATAGGCAGAGGAATAATTGTTCAGGATGATGGCTGTGGTGGTGATCCCCTTGGCAGTAAGAGTACCAAAAATAATGTCATACTCCTTTACCACCTGCCCGTTGAAGGTATAGGTCCTTCCGTCATAGGTATATTGGATGGAAGGGTAAGAGGGATTGGTGGTTGGGCCAAGGAGCCTTGCCACCGGAATATTGTAGGCAGCCTGCTTGACCCCCAGGTCGTCTAACTCACTGCCTGAAAGCCTGGCGGGATCCACCAGAAGGCCTTTTATAGATTTGGGCTGCTGGTAAACGGAAGAGTATCTGGCGATAGCCTCCGGGTTGGTGATATATCTGGGCGTTGTCACCGGCAAATATTTATCATCCTTTTTGACGGCAACCACAAACTTCTTAAAAAGACGGGTTCCCGCATGGTTATAATTCAGGGCGGTGCTCATCTGCACCTCCTCATTCTTATAATCCCTTGCAAGATACTCTGCATCCTCTGGAATACTGTTTTCATAGGTATTGAGGGCAAAGAGATAATAAAACTTGTCATCGCTTTTGGGAATTCCCTCTCCTTTGGCGGTCACAGAAACCCTTCGGGTCTCAGGGTCTATGAGGCATTCTGTAACGTCTGCAAAATCCGCCGCATCCGCCTCAGTGATCTCCACGGTTTCCGGCCGTCTGTGGAAGGAATCCCACACGGCGTTTCCCGCTGTGATGATATGGTTTAACACATCACTTCCTATATCCGTCTCCTCCTCCGGCCGGGGCTGTATCTTTTCAGTGATCTGGGGAAGCGTGATCTCTGGAAGCTCCCCTCCTGTATCCCGCATGGAAAGAAAGAGAAAAACCGCCGCAACGCCTGCCGCAGCAAAAGCAACGCCCAATACAACAGAAAGCTTTTTGACCAGTCTCCTGGTTCTTTCCCTGTCCGAGCGCTTTAATACTTTTCTTTTTCGTACTGTTTTATTTTTTATTTTTTTCTTCGCCTCTGTTTCTTTTTTTATGCTCATAAGTTTATTTTCCTTCTACCGATCTTTCCTTTAACCGCTTCATATGCTCCTTCACCTTTACCTCGTATCCGTTTCCCGAAGGATGATAAAATTCCTTTCCGCTAAGCTCATAGGGCAGATATTGCTGCCGCACATAGTGATCCGGATAATCATGGGCGTAAAGATAGCCCTGGCCATGGCCCAGCCTGGCCGCTCCCTTATAGTGGGCGTCCTGAAGATGCACCGGGATCGGCAGGTTTCCCCGCTCCTCCACCGACCGGAAGGCCTCCCCGATGGCGCTTACACAGGCATTGCTCTTGGGGGCGCAGGCCACATAAACGGCGGCCTCCGAAAGGATGATCTGAGCCTCCGGCATTCCCACCCTTTCCACTGCCAGGGAAGCGTTTACCGCAACGGAAATCGCCTGGGGATCTGCGATCCCCACGTCCTCGGCAGCGCAGATCATGATCCGCCTGGCGATAAAGGTAACGCTCTCTCCTGCATAAAGCATGCGGGCAAGGTAGTAGACTGCGGCGTCCGGATCCGATCCTCTCATACTTTTGATAAAAGCCGAAACCGTGTCATAGTGATTGTCCCCGGATTTATCATAGCGTACCGCCCGCTTCTGAATACACTCCTCCGCCACCGCAAGGGTAATATGGATCTTTCCGTCCTCGGAGCGGTCCGTAGTCATGATGCCCAGCTCCACCGCGTTTAAAACGGATCTGGCGTCTCCTCCCGACATATCTGCCAGAAATTCCATGGCGTCCTCCTCGATCACTGCATCGTAGACGCCCATACCCTTTTCTTTATCATAAACAGCTCTCCTTATGAGCTCTTTGATATCCTCCATGCCAAGAGGGCGAAGCTCAAAAATAATAGAGCGTGAGATCAGCGCGCTGTTTACCTCGAAATAAGGATTTTCCGTAGTCGCTCCGATCAGGATCAAAGTTCCGTCCTCCACAAAAGGAAGAAGATAATCCTGCTGCCCTTTATTAAACCGATGGATCTCATCGATAAAAAGGATGGTCTTCTTTCCGTACATCCCCAGAGTATCCTTGGCCCTCTTTACCACCTCTTCCATGTCCTTCTTCCCTGCCGCGGTGGCGTTGATCTGGGTAAATTCCGCGCTGGTAGTGCCCGCGATGACCTTTGCCAACGTGGTCTTCCCCGTTCCGGGAGGTCCGTAAAAAATGAGGGAGCTGAGCTTGTCCGCCTTGATGGCGCGATACAAAAGCTTGTCCCTCCCTATGATGTGCTGCTGCCCCACCACCTCCTCCAAGGTAGTGGGACGGAGCCTTGCGGCCAAAGGAGACTCCTTTTCCATATTGGTATTACGCATATATTCAAATAAATCCATTCTGACCTCACTTCTTATTTCTTTTACAGCTGTTCAATACCTTCACAGTTACCCATATGTCTGGTAAAGCAGGGCGTGGTCGTTCACGCACTGGAAGGGGCTTCCCGCCTTTACCGTCACGCAGATATAGTTTCTTTCACCGTTTTCCCCAAAGCTGGCGGCACAGCTTCCGGATTGCTCCACGTAGCCGGTTTTGCCACCTAAGACCTTCCCCTCGTACTCCTTATCCTCGATCCTGCGCAGAAACCAGTTGCTCATCTCCAGCCCTTCGGGATGCTCCTCCTTTTCGGGAATGGTATAGATACGGGTGGAAAGGATCTCCCTACACAGCGCATTGTCCAGAGCCGCCTCCAGGATCATTGCCATGTCATAGGCGCTGCAGTAATGATCCTCGTCGTAAACGCCCACACAGTTGGTAAAATGAGCCGTACCGGAGAGCCCTAACTCCTTCAGCTTTTCATTCATCAGCTCCACAAAAGAATCCTGGTCTCCCGACACATAAACTGCAAGCCCCACTGCCGCATCGGCGCCGGAGGGCAGAATGGTTCCGTAAAACAGATCCCGGATGCTCACTTCCTCTCCCTTGGCAAAGCCTGCGGCGCTACACTTATGGATATAGCCATAATCCGTGATCTCCGGCGTTATGATAATGGTATCCTCAAGGTCCTCCTCCGCGATATGCTCCGCAGCCACCAGTACCGTCAGGATCTTCGTCATGGAAGCCGGGTTAATGATCTCAAATCCGCCTTTTTCTGCAAGAACGCTTTGATCATCCCTGTCAATAAAAATGGCGTATTCGCTTAAGATCTCATCTCCCAGCTGCTTTGTGGCTGTGGTCTTTTTGGCGGAATATTTCCCGTCTGCCTTGTCCTTACTATCCTCTCCCGGGTTTTCCGACTGATCCCCCGTCCCGGGCCTGCCGCCCGGGCCTTCCGATCCCGGATTTACTTCCGATCCGGACCCTTGTCCGTCTTTCTCTGTGCCGTCTCCTGTATTCCCCGGCGTATCCTCCCGCCAGAGGATCTCCTCCTGCTCCTTTTCCCCTCCGGCGCCTTCCGTTTCTTTATCCAAAGCTTCTGCCTGTCCTCCGGTTCCACCCGGTCCTTCCCCTCTGCCGTGAAAGTTCTTTATGGTACCGAACACCAGCGCAGACAAAATCAAAAGCCCCGCCGCAGCCGGAACGTATCTGGAAACGCATCTGCGAAAAAGCATCTGTCTTCTTTTGCTCCGCTGCATCTCCTCGATCCGCTGTCTGTGACGCTGCCTTCTTTCCTCCTCGTTATTCAAATCCTCACTCACTTACCGATACTCCTTTATGATCAATTCTTCTTTTTCATTCTATATGCGCCACAAAAGCGCCCGTTGACAGTGCAGGTATAATTATACACCAAACGAGCGCTTTAAGAAAGCCAAAATCCTCTTCCTGACTATTCAATTTTATCCGTAATACCTGGCCTGGGCATTCCACATTCCGGCATAGCTTCCCCCGGCGGCTAAGAGCTCCTCATGGCTCCCTCGCTCTGCAATCCTTCCGTTCTCAAAAACTATGATATCATCGCAGAACCGGCAGCTGCTCATACGGTGGGAAATATAAATGCTGGTCCTTCCCTCCACCATCTCGTTAAACCTGGCGTAAACTTCCGCCTCCGCTTTGGGGTCAAGGGCCGCCGTGGGCTCGTCTAAGATCACCACAGGGGCATCCTTATAAAGCGCTCTTGCCAGAGCCAGCTTCTGCGCCTCCCCGCCGCTTATTTCCACGCCATCCTCCAGATTTTTGTAAAGCCAGGTATCCGTCCCCTCCGGCATATGCTCCACCAGCTTTTCCGCATCGGCCTGCCTTAAGGCTTCCTCTATCCGCTCCTGCTTCCGTTCAAAACCGGCGGTGATATTTTCCCATACCGGAAAGGCAAACAGCTTGAAATCCTGAAATACCACACCAAAAAGCCTGCGGTACTCCTCCTCGTCATACTTTCTGATATCTATGCCATTTAACGTGATCCGCCCTTTGGTTGGTTCATAGAGCCGGCACAAAAGCTTGATAAAGGTGGTCTTGCCTGCGCCGTTCCTTCCCACCACTGCCAGCTTTCCCTTAATGCGGAGCTTACAGCTCACATCCTTAAGCACCAGCTCCCTGCTTCCCGGATAATGAAAGCTCACATTTTCAAAGGCCAGCTCATACTCCCCGTCCTCCCGCTTTTCTACCGGTATGGAGCCCTTTGCATGAATGCTTTCCATGTCCAGGAATCCAAGGAATTCTTCCA
This sequence comes from uncultured Lachnospiraceae bacterium, assembly GCA_947382625.1. Classification (GTDB taxonomy): domain Bacteria; phylum Bacillota; class Clostridia; order Lachnospirales; family Lachnospiraceae; genus Suilimivivens. The sequence goes on along the minus strand of CANDAG010000039.1, from coordinate 18,122 downwards.
TATAAACAGAGATCTTGCGCAGCTCCCCATTGCTGGCTATGATGGTAAAGCAGGCGTTTCCGAACTGACTGAGCGCCCCCGCATATCGGGTAAAGGCTCCCACACTAATGGCTCCCGCCACTGTCTTGGCCGCCACAAGCAGATAGGATGCTATGGTAAAAAAGCTGCTCACCAGCTTATTGGCGTCCCCCTCCTGCCTTTCCACGGCACACATTTGTCTGAAATAGTCCATGGACTTATCCTGATTGATCTGGGTGTTTTCCAGGATCATTTCCTCCATGCCATAGATCCGGATCATCTTAGCCGCCCCGGCATTTCCGTAGATCTGATTCAAAAAATACATCAGCTTATTCTCCACTCCGGCATGGTCACTGAAGATCTGAAGCTGTTTACCGGCAAAACTCTGAAAAACCCGGGACGCGCTTACCATCATTCCTGCCAGCACCAGGGCAAAAAGGATAAGGGACCACACCGGATCAGTAAGCATCCCTAAGATTCCCTCTGTCCTCTCCGGCCTTGCCAGACATAAATAAACCACCATCACAGAGGAAAGGATCAGATGAAGCACGGACCGAAGAATCTCACAATAATGATACAGCAGAATCCCCAATCCGCCGTACATATCCGAGGTTCTCTCTGAATAAAGGATCCTCTCCGCCGCTCTGGGATCCTCCATGGTCTCATAGTCCAGAGAAAAGGCCTTCTCCCTGAGCCACACATAAAAAATCAGCCATATCTTATTTTTCATTCCCCGAAATTTTCGTTTTATAAGCTGGATCGTCACCCCCAAAAACAGATTCAGCGCCAAAAGACCGGCCGCCAGCTTTGCCGCCTGCCCGAAATCCCCGGCAAGCAGCCCGTCGATCAGCTCTGCCGTCAAAAACAGACTCCCGTAAATCTGCCCCATGGAAAGACAGATCTCCAGCATATGCAGAGGAATAATGGCGGAATCTACCTGATGGATCCTCTGAAGGAGCCGGAAACCGATTTTGTGGATTTTGATCAATTTATGCATAGCTTTCTTCCTCCTGTTTCTTCTGCCGGTAATATCTGGCCTGAAGGGTAAACAGCTCCGCATAGGCACCGCCCCTTTCCATCAGGCTCTCATGACTGCCCTCCTCTGTGATGCGGCCCTTTTCCATAAAAAGGATCCTGTCGCAAAACCGGGTGGAGCTTAATCTGTGGGAAATAAAGATCCCTGTCCTGCCCTGTAGCATCTCGTCATATTTCTCATACATCTCGCTTTCCGCGATGGGGTCAAGAGCCGCCGTAGGCTCGTCCAGGATCACCACAGGAGCGTTCTTGTAAAGGGCTCTTGCCAGCATCAGCTTCTGTAGCTCTCCGCCGGAAAAAGTGACGCCCTCCTCGTCCAGATCCTTATTCATAGCGGTACGGACGCCTCCGGGCAGCCCCTTTACCTTTTCCCAGATCCCGGCCTTCTTCAGACTTTCCACAAGCCGCTGCCGATCCTCCTGTGCCTCCCCACAGCAGCACACATTGGCGGCAAGGGGGAAGGAAAAGGCAAATACTTCCTGAAAAACCACAGAAAACTCCTTGAAAACCTCCTTCCCGGAAAGCTCTCCCATATCCTGTCCGTCCAGATAGATTTTGCCGCCTGTGGGACGGAAAAACCCGCATAAGAGCTTGATCAGGGTGGTCTTTCCTGCTCCGTTTAATCCCACAAGGGCAATCCTTTCCCCAGGCCGGATAGTCAGGTCAATATTACAGAGCGTATCCGAATCGCTTCCCTCATAACGGAAGCACACATTTTCCAGCCGGATCTCATGGGCCTTCCCCGGCCCAGAGGGCGCCTGCTTTCCTTCCTCCGACGCCTCTCCGTAATCCATAAAGTCCCGATAGTCATCCATCAGCTTTTCGTTTTCGAGGATCTCTCTGAAGGCCTCGAACAGGCCGTTCATCCAGGCCTCAAACCCTGCGGCGATCCCCACATACAAAAGAAATTCCGGAAGCGTCAGGGCCCCCTGCACCATTTGCAGGATCAGATATCCATAAACCAGCACATTCCTGCCAAAGGACAGCAGGGCTCCCAGGATACCTGCCGCCATAAATCCGGTCCTTTCCTTATGGCATATCACCTCGATCTTCCCGATCCACTCATAAAACCTGCGAAGAAACCATTTATCCATCCGGTAAAGCCGGATATCCTTTCCGTTTTCGGGCAGGATCGTCTCCCTTCTCAGATACTGAAAATCCCGCCAGTACTTATTGGCCTCCTCGCTGGTCTTATAAGCCCGCTTTCCCGCCAGGTAATTAAACCAGGAAGACAACAATGTCTCGGCTGTCAGAATGGCAAGCAGAAAAAGACTCCTTCTTCCCACGATCATCCCGTACAGCACAAGGCCTCCCAGATTGAAAAACGCCTCCAGATAGCTCTGAGCGTATTTTTCAATCCCCCGGTCATTCCCCGAAAAAAGATTTCTGTGGGCCGCCTCCCTTTTGCCCTGCCCTTCGGAGCTCTCCAGGCTCTGGCCGTCCATCTCCAGGATCTTACGGTAAAACTCTGTCATCATCCCTCCCCTGTACATGAACAAGGCCTCTATCCGCCTTTGCCGCAGATGACTCTGCAAAAGCCTGGCTGCCTGCAAAAGCACCACATATCCCGTCACCAAAAGCAGGATCGCCTCCGGCTTCTTCCCGCTCACCAAAACAGCCGCCACTGCTCCGGCAAAAGCCGCCTCCAGAAAAGGAAGCAGAATGCTCATGACCACATCTCCGCCGCAGGCAGCCATGCCTCCCATTCCTTCCAAACGCCTCAGATGATAAAATGTGTACCTGAAGTTACTCCATACAGAGTACCGCTTTTTCTTTTCCATTTTCCGTGCTCCTTTGCCTGTGGTATATTGATTCTTATCAAACGCTGCCGCGCTTCGCGAGTCAGCTTATTGAGTATAAAACAAGAATCCCCTTTTGAGGGGATTCCTGCACGAAATGTTTTATTTTTTTCACGAAGGGTAATAAATGATTACCTCCTAACGCAGCCCTTGCGGTCTGTATATCCGCTTTTGCATATTAAATCAGTATAATTGCCATGATCATTCTATCCTGTAAAGGTTTTTTCCACTTTTAATAACAACTACAGTATTTAACATATCAGATTGAAAAATTTCTCACTTCTTCCTGCGTAAGCTCAACCAGCTTTTTTCCGCATTGCTTTGCATATCTTGAAAGCTCAAGTAAATTCACATGACAAGATGGTGCATTAACATATGGATCAGGCTGTTCATAATAGCTTGGGGCAATGACCAAATTTTCCATAAATTTAGGTTTCGTTCCATTCATAATGATACACCTCCAATAACTTTTTTGCCTCTTCTTCATCAATAAAAAATTGATACTGATGAAGCATTCCCAAATATTCTGCATGAAAAACATCAATATAATGCTTCAGTAGTTCTTCATTAGCAGCAAATCCATGTGCTGCCCCTTCATATCCCCATTCAATAGATTTATCTGCTGCTATAGCAAAGAGATGTCCCCCAACACCAACATACTTTTGACTTCCATACTCATGCTTATTATTATGCGGTGCAGTACATGCCCAATGGAGATATACCCTTGATTTCACCAGTCTGTGTATCTTTTAAACACGAAACTATGTCATCTATCCATATATCAATACAACCTTGTTCAACTGATGTCATAATAAAGCACCACCTTTAATTTTATTATATCCTATGGCATTACCATTTATCAACTCAAGAATCCCCTCCATCTCATTCTTAAATTTAAAAACAATCTCCACCCGGTCACTCCCATAGACATAGATTGCCTCAAAAGAATATCACAAAGTATTTTTTTTATATACCTCTGGAATCACAACATCCGGAAATTCTCCGATGGGCATCGTCACCTCCGCCGCAAAAATCCCCGGCTCATTGGCCAGATTCAGATAGCCCTGATATTTGTCCACCGCTGCCTGAACCCGCTTCATGCCAAGGCCATGATTCCCCCGCTTCCTGGAAATGTAATTTCTCTCGTTAAAATCCGGATCCTGTTTGGCAGAGTTTTGAATGGAGAGGTAAAGCTGGCTCTTATTTACTGTCATATATATTCTTAAGAAACGATCCTTTTCCCCGATCAGCTGACAGGCTTCCAGTGCATTGTCCATCAGGTTTCCCAGGATCACACACAGATCCACGTCCTCCACAGAAATCCTCTCCGGAACCTTTACCTTGCAGTTAACAGCGATTCCCTGCCGCCTTGCCAGAGTCAGCTTGCTGTTTAAGATCGCATCCACCATCATATTCCCGGATTTCACCAGTGTATCCACATGGTCAAGCTCCTTTTCCAGTTTATCCAGATAATCGTGGATCTCTGTCAGGTTTCCCATGGCAAGCTGGGCCTTCATCACCTGTATATGGTTATGGTAGTCATGCCGCCAGCCCCGCATATCCATATAGACATCCTTGATCTCCTTATATTGGTGTTCCATCAGCTCCTGACGGAACTGCTCTGTCTGAAACTCAAATCCTCTTTTGTATACAAAAAGGGCTCCCTCCGTCACCAGGAACAGAAGAATGGTAAGCAAAACACCGCCCCACTGCAAGGCCTTCCTTAAGCCTTCCTCCATGAACATATGCTCCCTGCTTCCTGTCAGTTGCAAAAAGACAGCAACCATCAGATAGATCAGCACGGTAAGACTTCCGCTTACCAGGCTTAAGCTTTCTCTTTTTTTTGCCAGAAACAGCAAAAACACCAAGACTACGAATGTGTGGAGTACATACACATTCAGCTCCGGAAAGATTCCGGCTTCCACCAAAAGAGAGCCTGCTACCAGAATGATCCCCGGCAGCAAAATCTCCGACCACTGGCGTTTGATCAATAAGCCGGCTTGCGAAGCGTGACGGCGTTTGATGGGCTCCTGATCAAAAAACAGATCATACAGCACCATCACTGCACAGATCAAAACCCATACCAGAGAGACCGGCAACCAAAAAGAAAGAACCAAAAGACCGGCTGTGAGAAGAAATCCTAACACTCGTTTTCCTGTTCCCTTTTCTATGTCCCCTGCCTGTTCCACATAGTACCAGTATAGGATCAGCCACAGGACGCGAAAGATTCCTGTTTCCATTTTGTTTTCCTTTACTCCCGCCCTCAGCAGGAAGCCTGCTGCCGATAATACTCCAGATAAGCCTTATTCAGCGCCTCCCACCTGCCCCTGGCAACAGGAAGCGCTTCCCCGGTATCCATAACCACCTCTTTACGGGTGATCCGGCTGACACTGGAAAGGTTCACCAGATAGGAGCGGTGGATCTTGAAGAAGGCACTGCTGTATTTTCCAAGATACTCTTCCAGCTCATGAATCCCGGTTTTGCTGCGGATCACCTCTGCCGCCCCAAAAGCCGTGCTTTGAGCCCCTGCAGCAAAGACGTTGCTTTCCATCCCACCATATCCTTTTCCCGGCATTCGGACACAATGCACCAGCGTGTCATGGGCAGCGCTTTCCAGATAACAGATGTCTTTCAGTTTTACCCGCGCCATGCCTCCGGCTGTCTCCAGCACGAGAGTCGGCTCCTCTTTTCCCAGCCGCTCCCTTGCTTTATCCAGGCAAAGAAAAAGCTTCTCCTTCTTCACGGGCTTCAGCAGATAGGATACCGCCTCCACATCATAGCCCTCCAGTGCATAGTCTGTCAGGCCGGTGATGAAAATGATCTGGAGATTTTCCCCTTTTTGACGCAATTCACGGGCAAGAGCGATTCCGCTCTTGCCCGGCATATCAATGTCCAGAAGAAGGATGTCCGTTTCCCTCTCATATCCCTGACGAAACAGAAACTGCCCGGCGTTTTCGCACAGATCTGCCTCTATCTCATATTTTCTGTCCTTTGCCCACTCTTCCAGATACCTTTTAAGCAAGGTAAGCTGAGCCTGCTCATCGTCACAGATCGTAAAGTGAAGCATCAGCTTATCCTGCTCCCTCTGTTCCTTCCCCGCAGGCAGTCGGCATACCAGAACACGATCTCTCCCAAATGGGCCAGATCCCCTTCCCGGCTTACCTGTCTCCATATTTCCTTATAGAACATGAACCAGGTTTCCAGACGATCCGCCAGCTGATACTCTGCCTCAGAGAACGGGCCTTCCGCTTTAATGCCATCGGCGCCCTCTTCGGTCCTTCGGGAAAGAAGAACTCTGCCCACTTCATTCCAGATTGCAATACCGTCTATGGTATGCTCATAGATTCCGGTCATTCCCCGGCGACTGCTGTCCATATGGATCACTGTTTCCTTGATCTGTTTCTTGAGACCCTCCAGCGTCTCCTGTGCTTTCTTAAGTGACGCCTGTGCCTCCGCTCCGGTAAGCTTCGCAAAGTCCGGCTCCCAGTCGAAGGTGTTACCCAGGGCATGGATCTCATAGTTGGTCACCACCATGCGCCAGTTGAACATTTCCTGCTCCCCTGCTTGAGCCAACAGGTCTACTATCCTGCCGGAAGCATCATGGAACTGCACCTGAGAGATTTGTCTGTTGATCTCCTCAAAGGGGATGTTCTCGTGATTCCAGGAAAAAGAGGCTCCATAGATCATTCCTGTCACAGAATATTCCGGATGGGCGATATGTCCGAAATCTCCCCAGTCTGTATTGAGCACACCTATTGCACCGTATTTTTGTGCATAGGAACACATTCTCACTATATTCTGGTAGGAGCTCCTGATAAGGGGCATCCATTGATTCCAGCTGCCGACCCCCGGGCAGAGGTACTGTTTTACCCCGGTCTGTGCCATTTTGCGGGCAGCGTCATCGGACTGATCCGGCGCATAGCCCCAGGTAAGGCAGATCACATTCTCTGGCAGCTCCTTCACAAGCTCCGGCTCCCCGCAGATCACGTCTCCCCAGAACATGGGCTGTTTGCCCTTCTCCACCAGAAATTCACACAATTCCTTAATATAATCAATATAGATACGGTGAACTCCTTTTTCATCTGCAAGGGGCTTTGCCTTTCCTTTTCCCAGATCAAAGGTCTCGTCCCCGCAGAAATTGAACTTATCCGTGGAAAACAGAGCCATATACTCTTCCAGCATGCTCTTGATCAGCGGCAAAGCTCTTTCATCCCCAACGTTGATGGTATGATGCCGCATTCTGTCGATATAGGAAAAAGGCTGTTTCCAGGAATTTTCCATTTCGCAGAGCTCTCCGTAGGTCTTAGTGGAAAGCAGGGTATAGAGATGTCCAAAGCTGGACAGGGACGGCACCAGCTCTACATGCCTTTCCCGGCAATAGGCGTCCAGCTCCATGATCTCTTCTGCCGTAAGAGGCGTTTCATCCCGCCACATCTCGGAAAGTCCGGCGAACAGATAAGTGTGCTCCACATAAAGCTGCAGCTCGTTGACCTTGTAGCGGCAGAGCCGATCTACCACCTTTTTCAGATAATCCAGCTTCAGCACACGTCCTCTGGTCTCGTCCAGATAATAGCCTCTGTGGGGAAGATCCGGGCTGTCCGTAATCCTCACACAGTCCATGGCAGGGCCGCACTGCTCGATGATCTGGCATAAGGTTTCCACTCCATAGAGCACGCCTGCTCCGTCTCCGCCGGAAACTCTGATCTGATCAGCCTCCACCTCAAGACAGTATTCCTGGGAGGCAAGTCCCTCCCCAAGGGTAAGGAAAATATCTCCCTTCCCCGGCACACCTGCCACAGTCCTTAGAGAAAATCCTGCGAAGGTCTCCGCACATTCTTTCAGGATGGAAGCATACACTCTCCCGTTTTCCCTGATCTCGGGAGCGATCACGATCCTGCTTAAGTAATTAAGACAAAATGTTCCCTCCCTCTTTTCCATTTGTTTGGGTTTTGGTAATAAATACATATTGATTTCCTTTCTATTTTTATGGTGTGTCACCATTTTTTTCAAATCAATAAGCCTGCTGGCAAAGCGTAGGGGCTGTCCCTTATTTATCCGAAGTCACTCTCAGACTTCCACCGCCACATGGCTGCTGACACCATCCTTGTCCCGGCGTTTGGTCACGATCAGCTTCTTGTCAATCTGTTCCTTTAGCTCGGAGACATGGGAAATGATCCCCACAAGGCGGTTTCCTTCTGTCAGCTGCACCAGTGCTTTCATGGCCTGGCTTAAGGCCTCCTCATCCAGAGAACCGAAGCCTTCATCCACAAACATAGAATCCAAACGGATCCCTCCTGCATAGGACTGGATCTCATCGGATAAACCCAGCGCAAGAGAAAGGGAGGCCTGAAAGGCTTCACCGCCGGAAAGGGTCTTTACGCTGCGCTCACTTCCATTATAGTGGTCAACGACACATAAATCCAGTCCAACCTTCTCCTTTCGGTTTTCTCCTTCCTGCTGGCGTTTCAGCTCGTACTGCCCGCTGCTCATAGTAAGAAGCCTTCTGTTTGCCCGGATCAGGATCTGATCGAAATAGGTCATCTGGATATAGGTTTCCAGTTCGATCTTCTGCTTGCCGCCAAGCATACCGTTTGCCGTATCGGAAAGCGACCGCATCCAGACATACTTCTTCTCCACCTCTTCGATCTCCTCCTGTCTGGTTCCCACTCTGCGGTAAAGCTCCCTGTTTGTAGCAAAGGCATTGCTTGCCGTATCCCTCTGGCTGCCGGTCAGCCGTCTTTCCGTCTGCCACTCTGCCTTTCTGGCAAGAACCTCCTCCTCGGAACGGGCTCCTGCCTCCCCGGCAAGAGTGATCTGCTTTTTCAGCGCCTCTGCAGCTGCTTCAAGCCGTTCCTTTCCAGTGCGCGATTCTCTTACTCCCTGCTCTGCTTCCTGCAGGTTTTTTTGAAGCTCCTCTCTGCGTTTCTGCAGGATGCGGATCTGTTCTTCTGCCTCTTCCCTTCCCTCTGCTCCTGTCTGTTTTTCCAGGGCCTTAATCTGTCCGGCTATGCCCTCCTTCTCTGCCATAAGCCGGGTCTGTGTCAGTTGGGATTTTTGGATCTCCTCCAAAAGCAGCCCAAGCTCCGTTCTCTTTTGGGGTATTTCCTGTTCCAGGGTCTGCTTTTTCACCAGTCGTTCCTGATTTTGGGAAAGCGCCTGTCTGGCCTCACTCAGACTTTGATCTAGATCCTTCAATATATCCCGGATCGATCTTTCAGGCTCTTTTGGCCGCAGTGCGGAAATAAACAGCTCCCACTGCCTTTCCTTTTCTTCCTTCTGCCCTCTCGTTGCGGCAAGCTCCCTCTCCTTTTCCTGAAGCAGACCTTCCTTTTCCTTTAAGTCGCCCTCCTCTTTTTGAAGAAGCTCATCAAGCTCCTGCCTGCGGGAAAGCTGTCTGCGGACAAGCTCTCTCTCCTGCTGCAATCCTTCCGCTTCCTGACAGGATTTCCTCTCTGCTTCCCTCAACAGCTGCCGTAGCTGCAAAAGCCGTCTTTCGGGGGCAGTGTCCGCGCCTCCGGCGTTCTCCTCCCCGGAACCGAAAACCCCTTCCTTCCCAAAGAGTCCGGCACCCAGCTCTTCTGTCAACTGCTCCTGCTCCGCTGCTCTTAGCGCCAGCTGTCCTGCTCTCTCGCTGAGCCGCTCTGCCGCTGCTTCAGCCTGAGAGAGCTTCTCCCGCTCTTTTAAAAGCTCCTCCTTCTCCGGGGCGTTCTTCATGAGTCTTGCCGGAAGAGGGTGATGGATGGAGCCGCAGACCGGGCAGGCACTGCCCTCTGTCAGTCCCCTGGCCAGCATTCCCGCCTGGGCGTCCAGAAAGGCCTGCTCCATGCTGCGGTAGATTCCACCCAGCCTCTCCTTTTGCTCCGACGCCTCGCGGTAGCTCTCCCGGACCGCAAAGAGTTCCTTCTGCCGCTTTTCCCATGCCTTCAGCTCCGTGAGCAGACCTTTCTGCTTTTGGTCTTTCTCCTCCCATTCCTTCTGTTGCTGCAGCAAAAGGAGCTGGCGCTCCTGTGCCCCCGCAAGGCTCTCCCGCTCTTCCTTCAAAAGCCTCTGCTTCTCCCGGCTCTCCTCCGCCTGCTCCGAAAGCCTCCGGCAAAGCTCCTGCAGAAGATCTACGGCTTTTTGTGAGGCGGCAAGACCTTTTTCCTGTTCCGTGATCTGCTTTTTCCGATCCAAAAGATCTGCTTCCTGATGGAGAAGACGTTCTCTTTCCTCCCCAGTACCGGCAAGGGCTTTCAGTTCCTCCTCCTTTGCCGTCAGAGATTTTTCAAGTGCCTCCTGTCTCACCTTAAGCTCCCGGCCATGCTCTTTTTCTTTGAAAGCCTCCTGCTCCTTTTCGAGAAGAGCCTGCTTCTCCTGCTCCAGACGGACAAAAAGCTGCAAACGATCCTGCCACTGCCTGATCCGGACTGCCAGGTCCTCTCCCTGGCCAGCCTCACGGGCCGCTCTTTCATACAGCTTCTCCTGCTCCGAAAGCCTTGGAAGAAGCTCCCTTAGCTGTTCTTCCTTACGGGCGAGTTCACTTTGCTGCTCCTTCAGCTTATGGATATTTCCCAGCAGCTGATCCTCCTGCTGGATCTTTTGGTCCAAGGCCTCCATTTGCCCGTCCAGTGTCCTCAAAAGGCTTTCGTTCTCCCGACACAAGGCTTCCAAAAGAGTCAGCCCCTCACTTACCTTTCCGTCAAACCCCTGCCTTTTCAGCTCTGAAAACTTCGCACCGCAGGGAGTCTCCTCCCCGCAGACCACGCTTTCCATATACTGACCGATGCTCTCCTTAAGCCTGTCATACTCCTTCCACTGCTCCCGCACCGCCGCCTTAAGCTGCTCCTGAAGCCTCTGATAAATGCCGGTTCCAAAGATCTGACGGAAAATACTGCTGCGTTCCTCTGTTCCTGCAAGCAGCAGTTTCTGGAAATCCCCCTGGGCGATCATTGCGATCTGGGTAAACTGTTTCCGGTCTAAGCCGATCAGCTCTGTAACCGCCCGGGTCACCTCCCTTGACTTTGCCACGGGCATCCGTCCGTCAGAAAAAGTAAGCAACGCATCCGCTCTCTGCATGGTAGTCCCACTGCCTCTGCCCTTGGCCCGCAAATATTCCGGATTTCTCCTTACCGTATAGCGCTTATTCCGATATGCGAAAGTAAACTCCACAAAGGTAGGAACATCCTCCGGCGCATACTTGCTGCGGAACATGTCCGCCTTGCGCACATCACCGCTGGCCTCCCCATACAGAGCAAAAACTATGGCGTCAAAAATAGTAGTCTTTCCTGCCCCGGTATCTCCCGTGATCAGATAAAGCCCTTCGTCTCCTAAGGCTTCAAAATCAATTTCCGTCTTCCCCGCATAGGGTCCAAATGCGCTTATCACAAGCCATAAAGGTTTCATGGGGTTCCTTTCTCACGATCCGCAATGGTATCTTCGATCAGCTTCTTCACAAAATCCCTCTGCAAAGGACTCATGGGCTGGTTATTCTGAAGCTCATAAAATTCCTCAAACAGGTCAAGCTCTGACTTATTCTCCATATCCTTCACAGCCTCCACCCTCTGGTCCCTGCGGGTACGGCTGTTGTCATAGGTAAGCCGCATCAGGTTAGGATAAAAGGTACGCAGCTTCATGAAGCCATCGATAATATCCTCTTCATCTGTCAAAGTGATCTGCAGATAATCAGAAAAATCCTCTGTAAAAGAAGGACTTGTCACCTCCATATAGGTCCCCCGGAGCCTGCGCATATCGTGAAGAGGTTTTAAGGGAATCGTACTGATGGTCAGATCTCCTTTTTCCTTAAGCTCTATCAGGGTCACGGATTTTTGCTGCTCAGACTCGGAAAAGGAATATTTCAGAGGGGTTCCGCAGTACCGCACACTCTCCCGCCCCACCCACTGGGGACTGTGGATGTGTCCAAGAGCCACATAATCAAAAGCGTCAAAAACCTCCGCATCCACATTGTCGATGCCGCCTACCGCCACCTCTTCGGACTCACAGCGCCCTGCTCCTGTCACAAATTGATGGGCCACCAGGACATTCCTCACAGACCGGTCAGGCTCCATACGCTCCACCGCACAGGCTACCGCTTCCTGATAGGTCTGCAGCTCCTGGGACTCTCCGGTGCATTTCTCTAACGCATACCGCACTGTGGCCGGCCTCACAAAGGGCAGAAGATGCACCCAAAGCTCCCCGTAAGCATCCTCCATCCTGATCCTGAGTGGATCTCCATCGTAGGCCCGGGATAAATATACCTGCCGCTCCCGCATAAGCTGTGAGCCGAAGGAAAGCCTTTCTGCAGAATCGTGATTGCCGCTGACCACAAATATCTTTTTTTGCTGGTCAGCCAGCTTCGTAAGAAACCAGTCAAAAACCTGCACTGCTTCTGCAGAGGGGGCCTGTCTGTCGTAAATATCCCCGGCGATCAGCACCCCCTGTGCCTGACTTTTCGCTGCAATATCCAGGATCTGTGCCAGAATATATTTCTGATCCTCGATCATGGAAAACTCGTTTACCCGCTTGCCGATATGTAAATCTGATATATGAAGAAATCTCATTCAAATCCCCTTTTAGCAGTCCGGCCCTTAAGAGCCGTCCTCCGGTATCTTAATTTTTCAGCCAGTACCCCATCTGCTCCATCAATTTAGGGATATTTAAGGGCTTGGCAAGATGACCGTTCATCCCGGATTCTCTGCTGGCCGCAATATCCACCGGGGAAACATTGGCAGAGAGCGCAATGATAGGAATCGTCAGCGCATCGGCCCGGGGAAGCTTACGGATCGCCCGAGTGGCGTCAAGACCGTTCATCACAGGCATCTGGATATCCATAAAGATCATGTCATAATATCCCTCGGGCATCTCTGCAAAGCGCTGAAGCCCCTTTCGCCCGTCTGCCGCACATTCTACCATTGCTCCCGCTTCACCGATAAGCTCCATCACGATCTCACGGTTGATCTCATTATCCTCCACCAGAAGGATCCTGCTGTTCCGGAAGGAATCCCCGGCAGCCTCTGCCGGAACCGCTGCCGACAGACTGCCCGAATGCTCGGCAGGATTCTGGAGCCTCAAAATAACCGTCACCGTAAACCTCGAGCCTTCGCCTATGGTACTCTCTACGCCGATGGCTCCGCCCATCATGCGCACAATATTCTGGGCGATGGACATTCCAAGCCCCACCCCTTCCATATAAGTGCCTTCCGGATCATCTGCCCGGCTGAAGGGCTCAAAGATATGGGGGATGAACTCCTGATCCATTCCGATCCCATTGTCACAAAAAACAAAATCATAAGAGCTGCACCCGTGCTCCCGGGATTCATGCTCCGTAACCTCCACATCGATCCTGCCGCCGTCCGGCGTGAACTTAACCGCATTTTCGAGGATGGTTAAGAATATCTGCAAAAGCCTCTTCTGGTCTCCTAAAACATTTTCATGCTCCACCTTCATAGGATGGATCTGCAGCGAGAGCCCCTTCTCCCGAATGGCCGGAAGGATGGTGGCTTCCGTCTCCTCCATCAATCCGCTTAATTTGAAGGCCTCGGACTTCAGATCAAAGCTGCCCGACTTGATCTGACTGATGTCCATCACCTCGTTCAGTACAAAAAGAAGCTTGCGGCTGGAGGAATACGCCTTTTCCATGCAATCCCTTACCTTGGCCGGATCCTCCGCATTATCCGCGGCGATCTTGATCATCCCCATAATGCCGTTCATGGGCGTGCGGATGTTATGGCTCATGCTGAAAAGGAATTCCTGTTTAGAGGCATTGGCAAGGTCTGCCGCCTCACAGGCAGCCTGAAGCGCCTGATGCTCCCGCATTTCCTTGCGCTTGCTCTCCGTTACATCCTGGGCCGCATAGACAATGGATCTGGCCCTTCCCTCTGCATCGGCCTGGGCCATGACTGCCGTGCTCCGGATCCAGCCATATTCCTCAGGCCTGGTATCGGAGTCCTTCGGCACCTTACGGTAAGCCAGGGTTACATAGGGATTCTTTTTGCTCAGGGTCTTCTGCAGATTCTCACGGCTCATGACATTCAGATATTCCTCCCGGTCCTCCGGATGGACAAACCGTCTGGCGTAAAGCTTAAGCCCCTCCTCATATTCTGTCCTGTTCTCCAGCATCTGCTTCACTTCATCCAGCTGGGTCACGCTCCGCAGCACGTTCTCTTCCAGATCCGCATAATAGGTGGCAAAAAACATGCCTCCCAGGGTCCGGATGATGTCATCCTGCTCCTGCTCCTCCCTGCGCCGCAGCTCCTCCTCCAGCTTCTCCCGTGTAATATCCCGTCCCAGAATATTCACGGATATCCGCTTGCCCCGGCGGGCGTAGATCACATGCTGCTCCAGCCACTGCAGCGCCTTACCGTTGAGACGGTATTGGCAGGTTTCCTCATAATAATCCTGGACACTGGCCGCTTTCTGATAAATATGCTCCGGACTCATAACCCTCCGGAAGGCCTCTGCATCCTCCGGGTTCACTGCCGATTCCAGCGCCCTCTGAAAATACTGGTGATAATTTCCGGTATCCACCTTTTCGATCTCCGTATCCTTATTGATCCAGATCCGCTCGCACTGGCCGTTTTCCAGATAAACCGTAGTCATAACGCTGTATCGGGACTTTAAGATCGCCGCAAGCTGCATATCCCGGAGATTCAGGGTCTGCTCCTGGCGCACACGCTTATCCACATTCTGCAGGGCAAGGATCGTATAGTTCTTGGTTCCCTGATTCTGGCCAAAGTAGGCAATAATGGCCAAATACCGGTACTCATGGTCTTCCTCCCCCCGCCACTGGCAGAGCATATCCTTTTTGGTGACAGAGGTATCCTTCATCTGGCGCAGGCCCTCTAAAGAAAATTTTTCGGCCACCCTGTCTCTGTCCATCGGATGGATCTGCCTGAGCAGACGGGAGTTCATGATCTCATCCCACTGGATGGTCCATGATTTCCAGCCCGTGTGGGTATGTCCGTTTTCTCTTACAAGATTGGCCTCTCCGGTATCCAGATCGATACTGTAAATCCCAAAGTTCTGCTCTCCCAGCGTCCGGATCACCTCCTGGATACGGACACTGGCCTCGTCAAGCTCCAGGCTTTCCTGCAAAATATCATGGATATCCTTCACATACACAAATATAAACTGTCCCTTTTCGGGGGAAGACACATCCGGTACGATCTCCATCAGATTCCAGCGGTACTCTTCCCCTGAGATCCTGCGGTAGCAGCAGGTCAATATTTCCTGATCTTCCTCCAAGACCTTTTTCATATTCTCAACATGGGTAAAGGTAATAAAATTATGCATATCCTCCGGGTGGATGCCGCCGTTATAGATAAATCGCCCCAGCCAGCCCGAGAAGGTATCCGTACCGTATCCATAAGCCCGGTCCTCCGGCCTCATCTTCACCACCTCATAGGAATCCTCCGTAAGGTTGACCCTCAGTATCTTATGGTAGGCATGGTTGATGGCCTGCATGTGGGGCGCCACTGTAATGATAAAGGCAGGAACCTCCTGCTCCCACATGGTCCTTACCGCCACAATATCCACCGTCTCACCAAAGGGATTGTTATAGCTGATGGTCTGGTTTTCCTGTTTGTCCCCAATGGTCAGAAGGGGACAGTGGGCGCAGGAATAATTTCCCAGATCCTGACAGGGCATCCCCTTGTAAACATGAGGCGCTATCTCCTGTACCCGTTTGTTATAGTATAAAATTTCGTGGTTATCCTCCCGGACAATAAATACTCCTGTGGTCGGCACCGCATTCAAAATCTTTTCGTATTCTCTGATATCCATAGCTTCACCTTTCCTGCCCGATCCTAAGAGGAATCCCTCAGAGGGATACCTCTTAGGGATACCTCTAAGGCATCCGGTCTTTCCTTCCCTTATTGTACTAAATGCATCAGCGGCAATCAAGTCAAATTGTAACTATTCAGCCTTCGGCTTCATAGTTACTGAATCTGCCCATTTAAAGCCGCCTGCGGCGGAGGGGCAGATTCACCCTTGGCCCAATATACGCATTCTCACGGACTTTGCAGCAAGTGCAAAGTCCTGGCTGAATAGTTACGTCAAATTTCCTCTTAGAATCCCCTCTTTGACCAGGCAGGTGACACTGACCGCAGGTATTTATAAAGGGTGTCTGCCGCAAGGCTTTTTCCCCGTCCCTTATCCGAAACGATCTGCAGAGAACGCCCAGGGATCTCACAGCTTATCTGTATCTGCACCAGCTTTCCTTCCTTTAATAAGGGCTCTGCCAGCTCTCCCGGCACAAAGCCGATCCCGAAATTATTTTCGATCAGGGGAAGCATCAGATCTGAGGTTGCCACCTCCATATCCGGCTCTTTATCCACCTTATGAGCAACAAAAAAATTCCGGTACATCTCATAGGTTGCACTTTCCCGCCCCAGGGCGACCCATGGCAGATTTTTGATATCCTTCAGTTTTAGAGGGGTCTTGCACAGATCTTTGTACTGCATCCCTCCTACAAGTATCTCTTCAAAATCCATCACCTTTTCACAGCAGACCGAAGGGGAGGCCTCAAAAGGTGCCGTGATCACTGCAAAATCCAGCTTCCCGCTGATCAGGAGCTTCAGGGTTTCCGGCGTTGTGTGATTGTGGATCTTGATCCTGATGGCCGGATATTCCAGCTTAAAGCCGCGAAGAGCCTGCAGCAGAAAAAGATGAAGGGCGGTCTCGGTGGCTCCGATCTCCACCGTGCCCCCTTTCTGCACATCCTGCCGCCCGATCTCCTCCTGGGCATTCAAAAGGTGCCTGTATGCAATTTCCACATGGGAGTAAAGGAGCTTTCCTTCCTCTGTAAGGCTGACTCCCCGGGCCTCACGTATAAACAGCCTGCAGTTCAGTTGAGCCTCCAAAAGCCTCATGATCCGCGTCACATTGGGCTGGCTGCTCCCTAATGCAACGGCTGCCTTTGTGATATTCCCATATTTTGCCACATAGTAAAAAATTTTGTAGTACTCGAAGTTTATATCCATATATTTTTTGTATGTCTCCAATATATTATATGTATTTTTCATATCTCACAGAATGTATTATAATACACTTTCGTAAAAACAAAAAGTTTAAAAAAGTTTAGGAGATGGTATTTATGAACAGGGATCTGACGGTAGGAAAACCGGAAACAGTCTTGTGGAGATTCTGCCTTCCGCTGTTTGGCAGCATTATCTTCCAGCAGCTTTATAATATTGCAGACAGCCTGGTGGCAGGCAGATTCATCGGCGAAAATGCACTGGCCGCCGTGGGGAACAGCTATGAGATCACCCTGATCTTTATCGCCTTTGCCTTCGGCTGCAATATGGGATGCTCCATCATTGTCTCACAGCTCTTTGGCGCAAAGGATTATACAAAGCTGAAAACCGCAGTGACAACTGCCTGCATCTTCAGCGCCGTTTTATGCGGCCTGCTTATGCTCACAGGCATTTTGGGATGCACGCCGCTGCTCCATCTGATCCGGACGCCGGAAGAGGTCTTTGCAGACTCCAGGCTCTATCTGGACATCTATGTATGGAGCCTGCCCTTTGTATTTTTTTATAACATAGCAACGGGGATCTTCTCCGCCTTAGGGGACTCCAAAACTCCCTTTTACTTTCTGGCAGCTTCCTCCACCTCCAACATTGCGGTGGATATCCTTTTTGTAAAGGCCTTTCACATGGGAGTGGCCGGCGTTGCCTGGGCAACCTTTCTCTGCCAGGGAGTAAGCTGCGTTCTGGCAGTGGTCAGCGTATGGTTACGGCTTAAGAAGATCCAGGCTCCCGCAAAGCCCGCCCTCTTTGACCTCGGGCTTCTGAAAAAGATCCTGATCATTGCGATTCCAAGTATTCTGCAGCAAAGCTTTGTATCTGTGGGAAATATTCTGATCCAGAGTGTGATCAACGGATTCGGCCCCTCCGTTATGGCAGGTTATTCCGCCGCAGTAAAGCTGAACAACATGGTCATCACCTCGTTTACCACCATCGGCAACGGGATCTCCAATTTTTCAGCCCAGAATCTGGGGGCCAGCAAATATGAACGTATCCGGGAATGCTTCCGGGCCGGACTTAAGATGGTATGGTGCCTGTGCATTCCGTTCTGTGTGTTGTATATCGGATTTGGAAGGTATTTCCTTCTCCTGTTTATGGAAAAAGGGTCCCTGGACGCCTTAAGGACCGGCATGGAATTTTTGTGGATCCTTTCCCCCTTTTATTTCGTGGTATCGGCAAAGCTGGTGGCAGACGGCATTCTCAGAGGGATCAGCGCCATGCGGCAGTTTATGATCGGCACCTTCGTGGATCTGATCCTGCGGGTGGTTCT
>CANDAG010000038.1 GCA_947382625.1 uncultured Lachnospiraceae bacterium | reverse complement strand
AGAGCGTCGCATTGGTAGTGCGGAGGTCACGGGTCCGATTCCCGTCAGCAGCTTTATAAAAATTGAGACGAGACTTTTCAGGGAAATATCCTTTGGAAAGTCTTTATTTTGTTATATCTTAATTGTATTGGCATCAAGAATTTGAAAGGATGTGTTTTAATGGCATATGACACGCTGATCAAAGAAGCCAAAGAAGTACAAGTACGGGGCATCATTCAGACGAGAATTGCTCCTGCCCATCCTCTGCCTTCTCACTATAAAATAAATACTTTACATTTCAACCTCAAACTCTGTCACGCTTCACGAGCCAGCTTATTGAAAAACAAAAAGAGCATCCAGGACTACTTTCGTCCCAAATGCTCTTCCCTGAAAACTGAATCAGATTTTACCAGTTCCATCCTTTTTCTGATCTTATCCATTATACTCTGCAATTTTTCCTGAAATACTTCTTCCGTTAATTTTGCCTGACATTATCCCTCTCTTCCAGCATCCGGTTATAAATATTCTTCCGCTTCTTCTCTTGTCAGATTATATTCTTTCTGTATTTCCTGAACTATCTCCGCATCCGCAATATTGTATTTTCTCAGTACCGATACAGTACCCTCAATTCCCTTTTTAATTCCCTTTTCAATATTCTCCTGATCTCTCATTAATAACGTCATATATTCATGCCTCCATTCCCGATTTCTCTTCGCTGCCTCTACAGCTTCCTCCAACCTTCTTACAAATGAATCCTCTGATTCCTTCCCTGCCACATAATCCAGAAAAGCTTTTAATTCCCTGCTTACATCATCTAATTTTCCATCTGTATTTAAAAATATCTTTACCGCACCATCCCCCAGAAAAATATCTTTGTCTTCTTTGCAGATATTCTCAAAAGTGTAGATATGTCTTCCCATATTAAAAAGGTCGAACTGGCAGATAAAGATTACATAGCTGGGATTTAACCTCTTGTAAGACTGACCCTTATCAATCATTTGAAGGTCAATCATACTCTGGTAATATCTTGTTCTTTTCGGCAGTTCTTTTGTATCTGCCACCTGCATTTCTATGTCATAAATTGTCCCTTTCCCATCCCTTACATACACATCCAGCCTGACGCTTTTTGCATCCGCATCAAGCTTAATTCCTTTCTGTAATTCTGGATACTCCACATGGTCAATATCAAGGTCAGGAAGTATTCTCGTGAGCAGCTCTTTACACAGCTCCGGATCTTGCATAACCTTCCCAAACAGGAAATCATTAGAGATTCCAAGCTCTTCCCATACTGTAAAATCTTCTTTTATATCTATCATTTCATTCATAAACTTCTCCTGTGTCTGTTTATAGCACTGTTTTTCTTGGTCATATACTTTTGCAGGAAATACGCAATAATTCCTTACCCAATTTGGCATCCCGTAAAATCTTTCCCATGTTGTACCAAATTCTGTTCAGCCAGCACCTTCTAATTTATACTATACCCAATCCTGTCATTTTTGTACAGCAAAAGATCAAACATCGGCACACTTCCAACCGGCTATAAAACTTTGTATTAGATATAGGATTCCCTGCTTATCCTCACAGCCAAAAGAGCATCTAGGACTACTTTCGTCCCAAATGCTCTTCCCTGAAAACTTAACTTAATCAAATTATATCAACCAGCATATCTAAATCAGTTTCCCGGCATACTCCGCATGTTCCGCTTCCGGTATCCCTAATGCCGACATAGCCTGCTCTGCTGTGAGATGAAGGTTTTTCATCAGCTCCTTGATTGATATGATACGTTCCTCCATTTTTCCCTCTCTCATGCCTTCTTTTTTAATCAACTTTGCCTCATATTCCAGTATCTGTCCGCCCATAACATCCTTCACTCCTTTCCTGACCTTCTGATATTTCGCCGCTATATTCTCACAGACTTTATTCGTCATATCTATCAGCGTACATTTCGTATATTCATTGATCGTACCACTTCTCTCCAGTTCTTCCAGACGGGCTCGGATAAATTCATATTCCTTTACCAGCATAGCCAGCTTTTCGTCATCCTCCTCGTATTCCTTAAATTTCGTTTCCCGCGTAAATATATAAAACGGGATCAGAAACAGCAAACCCTTTTCAAAAATATCCTCCTTTGCATAGGATTTTATTTTCATCACCGGAATATCATAAGTAAGTACACCTCCCGGCGTTTCAATCTGCACCTTCATCTTTTCCGGTGCTCTTTTTCCTGCCCGTAGGGAAAGTACTGCTGAATGGGGGAATCTCACCTTTAGTATATTCCCTTCCCTGCTGCCGTCATCCAGCGCAATCTGAGCAGCATACTCGAAGATCCGCACAAGAATACTGTTGTCTGTCGTACTTTCGCATTCCCAGTGATATTTCTTTGTTCCTTCTCCTGTCACTATAAAACAGGTATCCGTAATTCGTTTCTCTTCCCCCCCGTCCTGACGGTTTACATAATGCTCATTAGGGGAAAATATAATCTCTTCCTGTCCCTTATACTGCTCGTCAAAGACCTCGTTAAGCAACGGCAATATAAGGCTGCTGCAATCATTCAGCAGTGTCCGGAACACGTCATCATATGGTGTATTTACCATTATCCTCTCCTCTTCCAGCATTCGGCTGTCACGCCTTTTGCTTTATACTTATAATATAACCAATCTTGACATTTTTGTACAGCAAAAGATCAAACACGGCACACTTCCAAACGGCTATAAAATCTTGCATTAGATATAGGACTCCCTGCTTATCCCAGCGCAGGAATTTCCTCCTTCCTTAATTGATATAAAGTAATCAACAGGTAATCATAAGTAATCAAAATCCGAAAGCAAAAACCTTGATTTTAAGCCAAAAATCAGCTTTCAGTCACGGGTCCGATTCCCGTCAGCAGCTTAAAAAACCCTTGATTTTCAAGGGTTTTTTTATTGCATGTAATCAAAAGTAATCAAAAAGGTAGTCAGAACATTTATTCTGATTTCATTGTCACTCCTCCAACCATCTATAAAACCTCGTATCAGATAAGATCAGGCCTACTCTATAAAAAGCGGAACCCTTGAATTTACAAAGATTCCGCTTTTTTGTGTGCCTCTTTTCCTTATGACAAATGTTTTTTGTACAGCAAAGGCATAAATAACCCTCCCTGAACCGTTCTGTTCTGGAATCCGATCTGCCTGCCGCTCACTGTATCGTACCAGTCTGAAAAAGGAACGCGGTCAGGGCTTTCTTCCAGGAACTTCAGAATCCTTTCTGCAAATCGCTCTGTAGTTTCCGGCTTCCCTGCCATGGCTGCGCACCACATCAGCCAGTCACTTTTTGTATAGGTATCACGAGAGTCTAATGGCGTTCCGTAGTCATTCTGCTTCTGTATATAGCAGGAAATCTCCTGCTCATAAAAACTCTCCGGCCACAGCCCGGACTGAAACAGCCGATCCCAGACTGCATTATATTTCAGGCTCCAGCTCTCTTCCTGTCCATCAAAGGTTAATCGGGTATGTGCCTCCGCCCTGGCCCTCTCATAGACATCCCCTGCCATCCTTACTGCCTTCTGATGATATTCCGCCGCCTCATCCTTTTTTCCTGCCGCGTCAAGCAAAATGGAATAGGACTCTATCCCCATAATCGCTTTAATGGCCAGATTTACGTTGTGAGCCAGATGTCCCGCAAAATCATCGGTACAAAGCTGCTCTCCCGGATCACTGCCGTACTCTAAAAGATATTTCACCCATTTTTCATACAGATCCATGCTTTCCAGGGTGACATCCTTCCCTTTCTCCGGTTCCAGCCTGATCAGCTCTGCCGCCAGGATCAACATGTTTCCACTCTCCTCCACCGGCATCTGGTCTTTTAGCCCGTAGGGAGCCGCCTCCCGGGGCATCTGATAAAACATAGGGAAAACCTGTCCCTGCTTCTGCTCTTCCTCCATCTCCGCATAGGCCTTCTGATGTGGCTCAAGCCCATACACCTGGCCTGACACATAGGGGTATCGCCCTACATCGTGGGGCGCAAAATCAAAGCTCCACACCGGCATCCGCGAAAAACGCAGAACCGGACGCATCATTGCCCGCACCAGCTCCGGCTGATAGCAAAAATACAACGGCGTTGAAGGATAAGTGACATCCACTGTACCAATGCAACCGTTAGAGAAGCATTCCTTTGATAAAAAGACGGGCTTTCCTTCCTCATCAGTAATCAGCTTATGGGCGGCAATAGACTGGCGATAAGCTACTGCACAGATTTTTGCATATGCCTTGCCAAAGCTTTCGGCATCCTTCTGCAGCTTCTCATCAAATTCTGCACATCTTTTCCTTAATTCCTCATGCTGCCGTAAGGCCTCATCAATGGCTGTGAGAATCGTCTTGCCATCTCTTGCCCAATACCCCGGCATCATTTTGCCAAAATAAAAGATGGATGCGATATCGTCATACGCCGCCACGAGGGTAGCTCTGCTTTCTTTTCCCTTTTCCAGATCAAAAGAAAATCTTGCCGAAAGATACGCCGCTTCCCCCGAAGTCCCACAGGACTCCTTCTCATAGGTCTCCTTCTGATATGAAATGCAGGTTTTTTCCGCATCTTTTCCGGCAAGATACAGATATCCCCAGTCAATGGTAACCCCGTCTCCACTGTGTCCTAAGGGCGTCTGCCTGCGCTGTCCCATCCAGGCAATCTGATGGTCTTCATGAAGGTAGCTGCCGCCGCCCACGGGCTTCGGCTCCTCCCCGTCCATACAAAAGGCCTGGTCAAATTTCCAGACCACTTCCACCTTATGTTCTTTTTCATCTAAGGAGGAGACCTCCGTATCAATGTAGGAACAGGGACGGGAGACCAGCTCCAGGTCATCCAGAAGCAGCGGCGTCCAGAAATCTACCGTAAGTCCTACCTTATCCCCTTCAAAGTAATATTGCGTGCGGGTTGCCGTTACTTGCAGGCCTTTCTGCTCCATAACCGCCTCGGTCCCGTCTCCTGCAAACCGGAAGACTTCTCCATCCACCAGAAGCAGCCCCTTTATGGGCTTTTTGATCCCGCACCAATGCATGGTATCCGTCTCATACAGGCAATCGCTTCCGGACCAAAGGCTGAAATAAGGATCACAGGTGATCAGAGGAACCGCAGGAATGCGCTCCATAGAGCGTAAATTCTCTTTTCTCATATGAAATAAATCCTTTCAGACACGTTATTATGATCCACCGGGATAGCTCAGCCTTTAGCCGAACTGTCCCGGCGGATCCCCTATTGCAATTTTTCAGTCTTCAATCGCCGCCTTACGGCTGTTAATGGCCTTAAAGATCTCCATATCGAACTTCGGCTTTCTCTCATAGGTATACAGACCGTTTACCTCCTGCTCCACATCATAAAGCTGTGTGTAGCAGAATCCGAACATATGAGGATTGTCCAAAAGAGCATCTGTCAGTCCCTTATATCTCTGGATAAAGGCTTCCTCTGTTTCAGGTCCCTGGCCATAGCCCCAGCTTTGCTCATTTCCGCTTTCCACATCCCACTTGATGCCGCCGTACTCACTGATAAACACAGGAACCCCCTTTACCGGTGTCTGCCTGTCCGGATGGGTATCCAAAAGCTCTCCGCCCTCTGCGAACTCCTGATAGTGAGAGGCAAAGACCGCAGGATCCTGCTCATAATCGTGAAGATCGTAAATATCCGTCCTTACATGGAAATTACCGCTGGTATCAATACAGGGTCTGGTGGGGTCAAAAAGCTTTGTCATACGGTAGACGATCTCCAGAAGCTCGTCATCCTGCTTGCGTCCCTCATAGTTCCAGGTTTCATTAAAGGGGCACCAGCCGATGATCGCAGGGTGATTGAAGTCCCGGTCCATGGCCTCCATCCACTCCGGAAGGAAGCATTTGAGTCCCTGAGGCGCACTTACATCCAATCCCCAGTTTCCCTGCTCTCCCCATGCCAGATAGCCCAGTTTATCACAATAATACAAAAATGCCGGTTCGAATACCTTTTCGTGGAGACGGGCTCCGTTAAAGCCTGCGGCCATGGACAGCTCGATATCCCTCCTCAAGGCTTCCCTGTCAGGCGCCGTATAGATCCCGTCCGGATAAAAGCCCTGATCCAGTACCAGCCTCTGGAAAACAGATCTGCCGTTGATCAGCACCTTCTCTCCCTGAATGCTGACCTCACGCATTCCAAAGTAGCTGCTTACCTCATCCTCTCCAAGGCTAAGTGAAAGATCATAAAGCCTTCCTGCTCCCGGTTCCCATAAATGCAGCTCCGAAAGAGGAATTGTAAGCACTGCCACGCCGACACTTACCTTTGCCGCCGCGCTTCCGCATTCTCTTCCTTCATAAAATGCCTTTGCTGTCAGTTCGCCGATTCCGCTGCCTCCTTTGATGACAGCCTTAATGGTCAGTGTCCCCTCCGCAATATTAGGATAGTACTGTACCTTTTCAATGTAGTGCTCAGGCACAAACTCCAGCCACACCGTCTGCCAGATACCGGTAGTACGGGTATAATCGCAGCCAACCGAATAATATAATCCGCTCTGCTTTCCCTTTGGCTGCCGCCCGCTTCTGGTATCATCCCCGGCATAAACGGACAGATGATTCTCTCCTTCCTTCACCAGAGATGTGATATCCATGCAAAAAGAGGTATATCCTCCCTTGTGGTTCCCAACCTCTTCGCCGTTTATCCATACACGGCACTCATAATCCACTGCGCCGAAATGCAGCAGAACCCTGCCCTTTAGCTGCTCTCCTGTAAGAGTAACTGTGCGGTGATACCACACCGCCCGCATAAAATCCTTATAGCCGATCCCGCTTAAATCGCTTTCCGGGCAAAAGGGCACTGTAATCTTTTGATCCAGCTCTGTTCTCTCAAATAATTTCCGTTCGACCCCGCTGTTTCCAAAATCAAATGTGAAATCCCACTCTCCGTTCAGATTCATCCAGTTCTTCCGCTCCATCTGAGGCTGCGGATGCTCCGGTCTTGGTATTACTCCCATTGTCTTCTCCTCCATGTGTGTAAAAATCCTGTCTGTTACCATATATGATATTCCAATTATAGCCTTTCTTTTGGGGAAACACCATGGAAATTATTCTTGTATATGTATAAAAAAGTGCTATACTGTTATTGTTCATCCAAAACATTCCCAAGTAAGCTGCATAGGCGTTCAAATTGGCAAATGCCAGCAGCATGGAGGCTTATTATGGCACAGACACCTGCTTCCCGTCCTTTTATAAAAGAAGAATTTGCTCCCTACACAGGGCCGGCAAGGCCGGGCTTTACCCCTTTCCTTGCCGGTATCACCTGGCCTAATCCGTCCTATGAGATCAGACGAGAGAGAAGCGAATGTTATGTTTTTGAATATGTGATGGAAGGTAAAGGCTATGTCCGGCAGGGGGATGTACAGTTCACCTTGGAAAAGGGAGACGCCTACATTCTTCACGAGGGAGAATCCCATCATTATTTTTCCGACAAAAAGGATCCCTGGAAAAAAATCTGGTTTAACGTAAGCGGAAGCCTGGTGCGGCATCTGATCTCAGACTATGGGTTAGATACACAGGTCAAAATCCCGTCCTTCGGGGATGACAGCTATCTGACAGCAATATATGACACGATCAAACGCTCTCACGCTTCACAGGCCAGTTCTGTATCAAACAACGGATGCCGCTCTTCGCGCCATCCTTATGTTAACAACGGACAGCCCGCTCCGCGAGCTGTCCTTATGTTGAATCAAAAAGACCAGTCCCCCTGCACGGAGGAGCTGGCCCTTTATCTGCATCAATATATCCAAAAGCTGTCCCTTTTTGTAGGACAGTCAAAACAATGCCCCGACCAGGCCCTTGCCCTCAAAAACTACATTGAGCAAAACCTGATGCGCTCTCTTTCTATTGATGATATGGCCGAATACGTACATCTGTCCCGCTCCCGGGCCATTCATCTCTTCAAGGAGGTTTACGGCGTCACCCCCTATCATTACTATTTAAACCAAAAGGGAGAGCTTGCCTGCACCTTGCTTAAATGTACCAGTCTCTCCATCCAGGAAATCTCTGAACGTCTGGGATTTTCGGACTACCATCATTTTTCCGGTTTTTTCAGGAAATGGTACGGGGTTTCGCCCTCACAGTACCGATGACCTTTTTACATAGACTCCAGCAGTCCCGAAATCCCCTGCTCCTTAAAGATGTCTCTGTAATAACCGATCTCATCCCGGATAATGCTGTCGATCACCTTCATCCCCAAAAGCTCCACCGGCGCTTTGTCATCCGTAAGGATCCGCTCTCCCCTCCCACATCCTTCCAGATTCTCCGATACCCGCTCCATCATTGCTTTCAGCTGCGGATCCGAAAGCGCACTGGTATTTTGGGCAAGCACCTCTTCCATACGGCTGTTGGAGGAGGCAAACAGCTCACGGTTGGTAGAGCCTGCTACATTCACGGTATAAACCGTATCAAACACGCTGGCAATGGTGTCCGTCAGGTACTGGTTGATGCTTCCTTCTTCCCCGGACTGCATGTTCATATTCACCACCATGACGCCGTCCTCCTTCAGATGCTCCTGCACCATAGTAAAAAACTCCACAGAAGACATCTGAAAGGGGATCGTAATATCCTGATAAGCATCCACCATGATCACATCATATTTTTTATCTACTGCCTGAAGATAAGCACGTCCGTCATAGGTGGTAACCTTTACCTCCTCCGGAAGTTCAAAATACTGATGAGCCAGATCCGTGATCCTCTCATCGATCTCCACACCCTCCACCGCAATACCGTCAAAGTACCTCCGGCACTGTCTGGCGTAGGTTCCGGTACCCATTCCCAGAATGAGCACCTCCTTTTCCTGCAGATCTCCTTCCGTCATAAGGGGCGCCGCCAGAGCATAATCATAATACATTCCTGTCAGGGAATCATCCTTTTTCAGGATAGACTGAACGCCAAAAAGTACGTTGGTAGACAAAATGACACTATTGTCATTTTCTTTTACCTGAAGATAATTGTAAATCGATTCCCCTTCATAAGCCAGGTCCTTTTCCCAAAAGGCAAAGCTGTCCGAATGGCCGAAGATACTGCAGAGCACAAACAGGAGCACTGCTGCCGCCATACCGGCCCGTCCTGTCCTCTTATTGATAAAGTAGATCAGCGCAAGCAGGAGCAACACTCCGGAGAAGATCAGGAAGGTCACAGAGGTTCCTACCTCCGGTATGGTCACAAAGGTGGGCAGAAAGGTACCCAGGATACTTCCGATGGTGTTAAAGGCTCCCAGAGCTCCCACGATCTTACCACTGTCCTCCAGACTTCCTACCGTGTATTTGGCAAGAGAAGGCGTCACTGTTCCCAGCAAAAACAGAGGGAACACAAAAATTACCATACAGGCAATAAACGCCGCCAGTACCAGAAAATTGTTGCTCACCGTCAGGATCAGCAGTCCCGAAACCCCCAGGATCACATATTTCCCTGCCAAAGGAATCGCGGCGATCCATACCGCTGCGATCAGGATCCGTCGATAGAGCCTGTCCGGATCAGGATCCTTATCCGCACTGCGTCCGCCCCACACATTTCCAAGGGCCATAGCGATCATGATCGTTCCGATCACAATGGTATACACAATCTGGGAGGAGCTGAAATAGGGGGCCAGCAGTCTGCTTGCTCCCATCTCCACCGCCATCACGCTCATCCCGGCAAAAAACTCTGTCAAATATAAGTAAGCCTTACTTTTTAATATACTCTTCCCTTCCATCCTCTATCTCTTCCTTTCCCCGATCAGGAGCAGCGTGCCCTTTCGCACTGCTACCCTGCTCTCTTTCCCCATAAATTCGTTGCTCACCCCTACCGGATACTCCTTTGTGAGCACTGCATCTGCAAGCTCATACTTCAGACCGCTCTCAAAAACCCCTTCCGCTTTATCTCCCAGACAAAAAACCGAAAGATAACCTGTTTCTTCAGAATCAAAAAAGATTTCCCCGTCACAGATCACACGATACCAGGAGTCTTTTCCTATCATAAGTCCCCGGCCGCCCCTGGCCGCAAGATCCGTCAAAAGCTGGATATTCGCCATGGTGTGGGAGGCTCTTCCTCCGGTCCCCCCACAGATCACGAACTCACGAAAGCCTCTGCGCCAGCCCTCCTTCACAGCCCAGCCCGTATCCGTATCGTCCTTTTCCGGCTGCAGACGGATAACATCAGGATGCTCCGGAAGGTAGCCCAGAGAATCAAAATCTCCCACCACCAGATCGATCCTGACTCCCCGCCCGGCCAGATGGGCATATCCGCCGTCACAGGCGATCACCAGATCCTCCTTTTGTGGAACAAAGGTTTCGTCTCCGAATTCCCCGGCCCCTACGATATAGCATATTCCCATCTCTGCCCTCTTTTCCTTTCTTCTCTCTATGCCTCCGTCAGACCCAAAGCGCTGACTTCCGCTTACCTGCAAAAGCTTTTTGCGTTTTCCACATCCCTGCATGCATCCCTGCAGATCCGCTCCCGCATGGTCTTTTTGTCCACACTGAGCCTTTCCCCGGTACCAAACTGATAAATGGCAAAGCAGGCAAGCCGGGACAAAACTGTCATCACCAGATAATCCCTGTCCTCCTCGCCCACCCCTTCCTCTGTTCCGATCTCATCATCGATGACCCGGCGCATCAGATCGACCACCGGTACCTCTTTTTTGCCCTTTGCGCACCACAGCTCCCTGAGTCTGCCGCTTATGGAAGAATTATCCAGCATCACGTACAGAGCCCGGATAAAAAAGGAGATCTCTGTCATTTCCTTTTCCATATTCGAAAGGATCTTGTCCATCTTATCATACATATTCTTTTCCCGGCCAAGCTCCTCATAGAGATTTTCGCAGGACTCCTTCATCTGGTAAAACAGAGCCCCTGCGATCATCTCCTCCTTATTTTTAAAATACTCATAGACCGTACCTTTTCCGATCCCCGCCTTTTCGGCGATTTCTGCAACCGTAAGGCTGTTTAGATCCGCGCCCTCCGCAAACAGCGCGATCACAGCATGATAAACCGCCTTTGCCTTCGGTGCCAGCTTTTCCCCCTCCATAGCCTAAACCTCCTCATTTGCCGCTTTCGCCTGATCAGGCGATTTTTTCTCCTTATGGAAAATATCATAAATACACGGGATCACTACCAGGGTAAGCACCGTACCATAGGTAAGTCCGCCGATC
The DNA here is from genome assembly GCA_947382625.1 of uncultured Lachnospiraceae bacterium. GTDB lineage: Bacteria > Bacillota > Clostridia > Lachnospirales > Lachnospiraceae > Suilimivivens. The sequence continues at coordinate 24,182 of CANDAG010000038.1, read as the reverse complement.
GTAACGATAGCCATAGGCCTTCCCATCTCGGCCCCCATGTCGTGACTGAATACCATGGTGCAGAGCGCCAGGATCGTTGTCAGCGCCGTCATCAGTACCGGACGCATCCTGGTCCTTCCCGCCTCCATGAGAGCCTCCCGTTTCCCCATTCCTTCACTGCGGAGCTGATTGGTATAATCCACCAGCACGATACCATTATTTACAATAATACCGGAAAGCATCACAAATCCAATAAGTGCAATGACGCTGAGCTCGCTTCCGCTGACCACCAGTCCCAAAAATCCGCCGGTAAAAGCCAGAGGAATGGTAAACATGATGATAAAGGGCGATAACAGCGACTGGAACTGTGCCACCATGATCAGATACATAAAGATCAGCGCAAGCAGCAGCATCAGGTAAAGCTGTTCCATGGCGTCTGTGATCATCTCATTCTCACCGCTCATCACAAGACTGTAGCCGGAAGGCATCTCATATCCGGCCAGCTCCTTCTCCAAAGCATCCGATACCAGACCTACATTGTAACCGTCTGCAATCCCTGCAGATACGGCAATATAACGGTTCTGATCCACCCTGTTGACGGAATCCGGAGAAATGGTATCCTCAAAATCCGCCACCTCTGACAGAGGGATCTTTTCCTTTGTACCATCCTGCTTCGTCCTCTCCAGAACCACTTCCTTTACCAGCTCTCTGGTAAGGGCAATATCCGTCCCATGCTTCACAAAAACCTCAAATTCATTATCTGCGGTCTCCAAAGTGGTTGCGCTGGTGCTTTCCGCAAGCTTTTCCGCCAGCTGACTGAAGATTTCAGCCACAGTCATTCCATGCTCGATGGCCTTATCCCGATCCACCAGAACACGCAGCTCTCCGGTAGACTCCTCTAAGCCGTCAGAAACATTTTCCGTTCCCTCCACGCCCTCTGCGATGGCGGCAATATCTCTGGCAATCTCCTGCATCCGGTCAAGATCACGCCCTCTCACCTGCACAGTGATACCGCTGCCTCCTAAGGCGCTCATATCCATGGAGGAGGTATCGATCACGATCTCCGCATCATTTTCCTCGCAAATGTCCGATAATTCCTCCATGATCTCATCAGCGATCACCTCATTGGATTTTTCTTTATCCTCACGCATGGAAAGATAAAGAGTAGTAGCATTGGTGGCCGTATTTCCCCCGCCGGTAAGCATGGTCATGGAGGAGGAAGAAGCCATGGCTCCTACATCCGCCACATCCTCCCTTGCAAGAAGTCTCTCCACCACCTCATCTGTCACCTTTGCAGTTTCCGAAAGAGGCGTATCCTTAGGCATGGTGATGGACATATTAAACTGGGTGCTGTCCATATCCGGCATAAAAGCCGTCCCCTTAGAATAAGAAGCATAGGCGCTGATCCCCAGCAGAGCCACCACCAGGATCAGTACCACCGGCTTCCACTTAAGGGCAAGGGCGAGCAGCTTCTCGTATCCGCCGGAAAGCGCCGCAAAAAATTTCCCGTCCGAGGTCTCTCTGGTCTTTGTCAGCATGCCGGAGGCCATTGCCGGCACCACCGTAAGGGCGATCACCAGACTGGCAAGCAGAGAGTAAGCAATGGTCAGGCCCATATCCACAAAGAGCTGCCGGGTGATCCCTTCCGTAAACACAATCGGCAAAAATACGCACACAGTGGTAAGTGTGGAGGCCATAATAGCCCCTGCCACTTCCCCAGCTCCTTCGATGGCAGCCTCCCGGGCCGAATACCCTTCCTTCCGGAGCCGGTAAATATTTTCGATCACCACGATGGAGTTATCCACCAGCATACCGATCCCCAGCGCCAGGCCGGATAACGAAATTACGTTTAAAGTAACTCCCGAAAAGTACATGCAGACGATGGCCGTCACAAGACTGATCGGAATGGAAAAGGCGATCACAGCCGTAGGACGCAGATCCTTCAGGAACAGGATCAGGATAATGATCGCAAGCACGGCTCCAAAAAGGATGTTATTGATAATGGAATCCATGACCAGATCAATGTAAATCCCCTGATCCATCAGGGTGATCAGCATCAGATCCTCATTTTCCTCCATAAGCTCCTCAAACTTCTCCAGGATCCTGTCCGACACATCTCCGGTAGAGTACCCTGTCTGCTTCTGCAGGGTCACCATAATGCCGGGGGCTCCGTTTACATTGGCATAGATGTCTGCGGAATTATCCGTCATAAACACATCCGCCACGTCCCCTAAGGTGATCACGTCCACGCCGTCCATCTCCAGATTCATGAGCGGCATTTTCTTCAGTTCCTCAATATCCTCCGGCTTATCTCCCACACGGATCAGATAGGAGATCCCGTTTTCTGTAACATAGCCTGCAGGCATGGAAAAATTCTGGGCCATCAGCAGCTTTTCAACGGTCTCCACGGTAAGGATGCTGTGCATATCCGCCTTGTCATAGGCCTCCTCCCGGCTTTCCTCCAGCTGCTCCTCCCCATCAAGGATCTGCTGAAGGGCGTCCGCCAGCTGCTCCGCCGTATCGTCGAGCTGCTTTTCCCCGTCTTTGATCTGTTCTTCTCCGGCCTCTAACTGCTCTTCTCCGGACTTTAACTGCTTTTCTGCTGCCTCCAGCTGGGACTTGCCTGCGTCAAGCTGAGCCTCCGCTGTGCCTAACTGCAGCTCTCCCAGGCTGATTGTGGTCTGCGCATTGGCAAACTCTGTGGCTGCTGTTATATTGCCCTTATAGAGCTGGCTTAAGCCTTCATCGATCTGGGCAAGCCCGTCATCAATCATAGACAGTATCCCTTCCAGCTCGTCAATCTTTCCCCGATATTCCAGGATTGCTTCTTTGGCCTTGATAACGGCTTCCGCCTTCTGGGCCTCCCAGCCGCTCATCAGAATCTCCAGAAGCGCATCGTACTGCCCCTGATATCCCTGGATTACTTCAAAGATCTGGGACAGCACATCTCCCATTCCCGCATTATCGTCAAAGCTGGTAGACAGATACTGCTCGATCCTGACCCGGTCAGACTCCTCCCACAAAGAATATTCCAGATCCCCGTATCGTTCTTCTATCAGTGAGGAAAGATCGTTTCCCTCCTGGATACTGGCGCTGATCTGAGCCATCTCCGGCGTGTCCTCCGGCGTGCCGGTTTCGGATTCCATTTCTTCCAGCTTCTTTTCGGCCTCGTCCAAAAGCATTCTGAAGGTTTCTATTTCCATCTGGATATGAACCTTCCTCGCCTCATTCTCTGATTTGGCAGTCATGAGCCTGGTTTCTGTCTCTGCCAGCTGGCGGGTAGCGGCCTCCTTCTGATTGGCAAGCTCTGTCTTTCCTTCCTCAAGCTTCACCCTGTTCTCTGCGATCTCTGCCTTGCCATCCTCTAACTCCTTACGGGAATCCTCAAGCTCCGCCTTGGAATCTACAAGCTCCTGACGCTTGTCGGCAAGCTCTCTTTTGGAATCTGCAAGCTCCTTGCGTGCGTTATCGATCTCCGCCTGGCCATCATAGACCTCTTCTCTGCTTTCATTCAGGTCTTCCTTTGCCTCATCAATCTCTTCGTCGATAGAGCCAAATACCTGTCTGTTGATCTTATCCACCTTTTCCTGCCGGATAATAACATTGACGCTCTCCTCCAAAAGACCTGTTGCACTGGCAGATGCCACCCCGTCAATACTCTCTAACGCGGGTATGATAGTATTTTCTGTCATAAGGGTGACCTCAGAAGCATCCATATCATGGCCGCCCACTGCTGCGATCATCACCGGGAGCATATCGGGATTCAGCTTCATGATAATGGGATTGCTCACAGAATCATCCCAATAGCTCTTGATCTGGTCCAGGTTTTCCCTGATCTCCAATGACACCGCATTCATATCTGCAGACTGGGCGAATTCAAGGATCACCATGGAATAGTTTTCGCTGGATACAGAGCTGATGCTCTCAATATTGCTCACCGTTGCCATAGATGATTCCACCGGCTTGGTGACCACCGTCTCCACCGTTTCCGGGCTGGCCCCCGGATAGGCTGTCATTACGATCACGTAAGGCAGACTGATATTAGGCAAAAGGTCTGTGGTCATTTTCATAAAAGAAACGACTCCCAGAACGATCACAAGCACCACCGCCACCAGCACGGTGTACGGCTTCTTAACACTGAATTTTGATAGCATATGTACCTGTCCTTTCTTTTTTATTCGAAAAGCTGCTCTGCAAAATATTTTTCTTTCCGTCCGACCAGTCGGTCGGCACCAAAAAAAGTATATTGACAAACTCTTTTTCTGTCAATATACCCTTTTGTTTTTTAACTTAATTTTTATATTTTTAGAATTATTTTAGTGAACGCCAAAAATTTTTGTTTTTGGCGTTCACTGCGCCGATTTTGCGTTGCGCAAAGCGCAGCATTTACCTTTGCAAAATCGTGCGCATCCCCCGGAGGGTCTATAGTGGGCGACAAAATAGTTTGTCGCCCACTATAGGATCGCCCGCTTCAGCTTGGATTTGATCCTCTGGAGGGCATTGTCCGTGGATTTATCATCCCGCCCTAACACTCTTGCAATCTGGCTATAGGTCATCCCTGTAAGATACAGATCCAGCACCTGCTTCTCAAAGCTGCTTAGCTCTCTGTCGATCACCTTCTCCAAAAGCTCCACATTTTCCTTATCGATCAAAAGCTCCTCCGGGTTCTTTTCGAATCGGGAAGCCACGGAATCGATGAGCTCCCATTCCTCCCCCTTACCGCTCCCATCATTTTCCGCACTGCCTGCATAGAGGGAAATATAGGTATTTAAAGGCGCATGCTTCTGCCTGCCTGCTGCCTGGACCGCCGTATACATCTGTCTTGACACACACAGATCGGCAAAGGTGGAAAAACTGGCATCCCGTCCCGTATCATAATCCCGTATAGCCTTAAAGAGGCCGATCATCCCCTCCTGGATCAGATCCTCCCGGTCAGCCCCTAAAATATACATGGATTTCGCCTTGCGGCGCACGAGATTTTTGTATTTATCCATAATATAATCGGTGATAGCGGATTCCCCGTCCCGGAGCTGTACGATCAGCTCCTCATCTGTGTATTTTTCGTAGGATCTTGCCATACCCCTCCTCCTGTCTGTTACTTTTCACGGGCACGCCAGAAAACCAGATCGGACGTAGGACTTTGCCTACGTCCGGGCAGCCCGCTGGCGTACGTGTGAAAAGTAACTCCTGTCTTGCTTTTCTCCCTGCTAAATAGTATAATCTCCCTATAAAGAAAGGAGGCGCTGTAGCTATGTGTCTCAAAAAAACGCTGATGGCAGGAATGGCAGGCCTTATGCTCTCTGCCCTTTTGGTCGTTCCGGTTTCTGCTCATGGCCATCATCGCCAGAGCCAGACCACGACGGATACCCGTTATCCGGTCTGCACGGTGGAGGACTGCACGGAAAAGGGGCATCATCTCCACGACGATGAATACTATTGTGGCTATGACCATGAAGGCGGCTACTGTGACGGTTCCTGCCAGACAGCTGTCCGATCTGCCAGAAAACATCACGGCAGAAGACATAGCTGTCACATGTCATAAGGAGGGACCCGCCGTAGGTGGGAGGATTCCTTATGACCTACGCATGCATCAGCATGCTTCGTTAAAGCTCCGGCAGAATATCATCTGCCGGAGCTTTTGCCTCATACATCCGGATCAGCTCCGCCGCAAGATGCTCTGCCAGCAGGGTATAGCCGCTCTCATTGCAGTGCACGCCATCCGGCATATAATTATAGATCACTGCCGCATCATGGGTATCCAATATATTGGAATTATAAAGATCGATCACCGGTATCCCATACTCCCCGGCCAATGTCTTCATGGCGTTTACGATGATGCTCTGGGGAAGAAGGTAATCTCTTTCCTTCCTTAAAATATCATGAAGCACATTAGGCAGCGGCGTCACAAGCACAACCTCTGCATCCGGATAATCCTCTTTCAATCCCTTAAGGAGCTCGTCCAGGTCGCCGATGAAGGTGCGCGCCTTCCTCTCCTCCATGGTCCCTAACTCCTCCTGATTCATACAAAAACCGTCATTGGTACCACCCATCACCAGGATCAGATCTGTATCCTGAGGTATTTCCCGGTATCTGTCCACAAAAGCATTATCCCAGTATCTGCCGATAGATGATCCTCCGATCCCGAGATTGGTTACGCTCTCTGCTCCTAACAGCTCTCCCAGCCGGGTCGGATAGGAATACTGCTTATAGTCCTCCTTGTCGCTCAAATTGGCGGCCTCCGTAATACTGTCTCCCAGACAGGCAATGGAGACATCGGAAAAATCCACCCTGCCTCCGGCTATGATCTCCTGGTCAAGCTCATTCTGCATCCGTGTCTCCATGTAAGAGCCGCGGATCTTACGTTTTTCCTGGAGGGACAGCGTCGTCTCCGTTGCTATTTCCTCCTGAACATTCCCGGAAACCGTCCCCTTGCTTTCCCCGGCAGGGTCTATGATATTCCCTGAAATATCCCGCCACACATTTTCATCTGCATCCCACAGATAATCTCCATTCAGACTCCACAGCTCATTGCCGGATACCTGAAGGATCCCATTGGCAGAGACATCGTCTGCGCCATTGCCGGAAACTCCCCATATCCCGTTCTCAGAGACGCTGCCCGTCTCATTGCCGGACACATCCAAAGCCTCTTCGAAGCCTGGCTTCATCCCGCTGACGGTATCCTCCGCACGATTGCCTGAGATATTCTGCATGTCCTCTTCTGAAAAAGACTTGTCATCTTCACCGCTTCCATCGGCATCCTCCACAAAACCCGCCATATCGTCAAAATATTCCCTGTGTTCCTCCAGATATGCCTCAAGCGCCTCCTGGTCACGGGCCAGCTCTCTGATGGTCATTTCGATATCTGCCACATCCGCATAGGCCTTTTCATATCTCTCCAGCCGTTCTGCTTCCAGCCTTTGATCCTTCACGTGCTGCATGCCTCTGTCGATCCCCACTGCGGTAAGCATGATCGCTCCCATGGCGATCAGCATCAGCAAAGCTCTGTTGATCTTTCCCATTTCAAACCTCGCTTCAAAATCCGGCTATTTCATCCTCTGCCGGACAATCTCATAGCCCAGTACTCCGGCAGCCACAGAAGCGTTCAGGGAGTCAATGTTTCCTTTCATGGGAATGGCCGCGATCATGTCACATTTCTCCTTTACCAGCCTGCCCACGCCTTCCCCTTCGCTTCCTATTACCAGACCTATAGGGCCTGTCAGGTTTAAGTCATACATAATGGTGCCGTCCATATCCGCACACACAAACCAGAGCCCCTTTTCCTTGAGCTCCTCAATGGTTCTGGCCAGATTGGTGACCCTGGCCACCGGCGTATAATTCAGGGCGCCTGCGGAAGCCTTCGCCACCACTGCAGTCAGTCCCGCCGCCCGGTTCCTGGGAATGATGACTCCGTGGGCGCCTGCAAGATTTGCCGTCCGGATGATCGCCCCCAGATTATGGGGATCCTCAATATTGTCCAGAAGGAATAAAAAAGGCGCCTCCCCCTTTTCCTCCGCCTTCTGCAGCATCTCCTCCACCGTCCCGTATTCATAAGCAGCGGCAGAGGCGATGACCCCCTGATGCCTGCCGGTTTCTGACATCTGGTCAAGACGTTCCCTGGCCACATATTTGATTACCAGATCCCGCTTTTTCGCTTCCCTCTTAATGGTAAGGATCGGACCGTCCTGAACACCGTCCTGAATATAGATCCGGTCTATGGGCCTGCCTGCGCGCAGGGCTTCGGTCACTGCATTTCGTCCTTCGATCAGGAACGCCTCCTGTTCCGATTTTTGTCTCTGTTCACTCATTTTCTTTTCCCTTATAATAAAAAAATTATTCTTCCATCTTGCTAAGCCCTGTCTGTATCAGAAAAAGCACTCTTTCCATCTGATCGGTCAGGTACAGATACCCCACCAGGGCTTCTAAACCCGTAGCTCTCTTGTACTCTCCCGCGGTGGCATTTTTTGCCATGGTATAAGGCTTTGCATTTTTTCCTCTTTTATACACGGCAAGCTCCTCCGCAGATAAATCCTCCAGGATTGCCTCCACCAGACGGGCCTGGGCAGGCGCCTTCACATACCTGGTGGTCCGGATATGAAGCTTATTCGGCGAAGTATTTCCCCTTTGCACCACTGCCGTACGAAAGATCAGGTCATAAACCGCATCTCCGATATACGCAAGGGTAAGAGGTGAATATGTCCTGATATCCACCTCCCCAAGTGCAAAGCTGTTTTTGATCATTGTCAGCAAACTTATACTCTCTTCCATTTAACCCCTTCTCGGGTATCCTCCAGAATGATACCCTTTGTAAGCAGCTCATTTCGTATCTCATCCGCACGGCCAAAGTTTCTGGCCTTTCTTGCTTCCTGCCGCTCTTTGATCAGCGCCTCGATATCCTCGTCCAAAAGCTCCTGCTCTTTCTCAACAATAAGACCGCAGATACCGGAGAGCTCCTTTATTTCCTCCTTAAGACCTGTAAGAAATTCCCTGCTGCCCTCTGCGCCTGCATGGGAATTTGCAAATTTCACCAGCTCAAAGATCGCTGAAAGCGCGTCCGCCGTGTTGAAATCATCCTCCATGGCCTCCTCAAATTTGGCAGTGTAAGCGGCTGCCTCTTTCAGAAGCCTCTGCTCTTCGTCACTTATTTTATCAGATTTGGAGTTTTCCAGCAAATAATTTAAGTTGCTGACCCCGTTTACGATCCTGTCATAACCATTCCCTGCAGCCTCCATCAGCTCCTCGCTGAAATTCAGGGGGCTTCTGTAATGGGCGGAGAGCATGAAAAAGCGCAGCACCTGAAGATCGTATTTTTCACTCACATCCCTTACCGTAAAGAAATTTCCCTGGGACTTGGACATTTTCCGGTTATTGATATTTAAAAAGGCATTGTGCATCCAATATCTTGCAAAAGGCTTTTCATTGGCGGCCTCTGACTGGGCAATCTCGTTTTCATGATGAGGGAACACCAGATCCTCCCCGCCTGCATGAATGTCAATCTCCTCGCCCAGATACTTTTTGCTCATCACAGAGCACTCGATATGCCATCCCGGACGTCCCTGGCACCAGGGTGATTCCCAGTAAGGCTCCCCGTCTTTTTTGGGCTTCCAGAGTACAAAATCCAAAGGATCCTCCTTCTGATCCTCTCCTGTCACCAGCAGGGAACGATTTCCTCCCTGAAGGTCATCCAGATTTTTGTGGGAAAGCTTTCCGTAGCCCTTAAAGCTTCTGGTCCGGAAGTAAACGGTTCCATCCTCCGCCCGGTAAGCATGCCCTTTCTCGATCAGGGTGTTTATCATCTCCAGCATTCCGCCGATCTCCTCGGTGGCCTTGGGATGGACGGTGGCAGGCTTTACATTCATTGCTTCCATGTCTTTTTTGCACTCGGCAATGTAACGCTCGGAAATGACGGAAGCATCCACCCCTTCCTCCACTGCCTTTTTGATGATCTTGTCATCTACATCGGTGAAGTTGGACACATAGTTTACCTCATAGCCCTTGTACTCCATATATCTGCGCACCGTATCAAACAAGATCATGGGGCGCGCATTACCGATATGAATCAGATTGTATACGGTAGGCCCGCACACGTACATTTTTACTTTGCCCTCCTCTAAAGGCTGAAATTCTTCCTTTCTGCCTGAAAGTGTGTTGTAGATTTTCATGTTATGTCTCCTCCTTATTGTACTGGCATTCCTGACATTTCTTCTCTCTGCCACATTTGTGTTTCATCTCCCGCAGTTCCCTGTCCAAATCGATCAGACAGTTGGTCAGCTCTGTATTGGCGTGATGGAGAATGCTTAAATCCTCCTTGATGGGGTCAGGAAGGTTGACCTGATCTAAATCCTCCTGGGGCAGGGACATGTTATTGCGCTTCACCACCCGGCCCGGCACCCCTACCACCGTAGAGTTTGGCGGCACCTCTGCAAGAACCACACTTCCCGCACCGATCTTGGAGTTATCTCCTATGGTAAAGGATCCAAGCACCTTGGCCCCCGCGCTGATCATCACGTTATTGCCGATGGTCGGATGCCTTTTGCCCTGCTCCTTCCCTGTTCCCCCAAGGGTTACCCCCTGATACAGGGTCACATTATCGCCGATGATCGTAGTCTCTCCGATAATAACGCCATTTCCATGATCTATAAAAAAGCCTTTTCCGATCTGCGCACCGGGATGGATCTCGATCCCGGTCTTTCTCACCCCGCGCTGGGAGATCCATCTCGCCAGGAAATAATGCTTTTTCAGGTACAGCCTGTGAGCCAGGCGGTAATGCAGCATCACCTTGAAGCTGGGATATAAAAAAACCTCCATGGAAGAATGGATGGCCGGATCCCTCTGCCTGATAATGGCTATCTCTTCCTTTAAATTCTTAATAACTCCCACATTTACTCCTTATCCCGATCGCCCTGCAAAAATACAGCAGATTTTCCTGTGAAACAAAAAAACTCCATCTCCTGTTAGAGACGAAGTTATCCGCGGTTCCACTCTATTAGAGGCTGTAAAAGCCCCCGCTCGCCGGAAACAGTCGCGCATAGCCGATACCAATGGTCTTTACAACCAATCTGTTTCCTTCACGTAACGTGTGAATACGTGTCCTGCTACCAGACGCCGCCCTTGTCCGCGGTATCACCCTTCACAAAACCTGCTCCCGGATGCACTTCTACTATCTGTTGTCGTAAGAAACCCATCCCGAATGGGACAGCTTCCTTATACTTACGGAAATGCTCTCAGCCAGTCACATTTCCTCTCTGTGTATTTACAGATAATATACTCTTTCCGTTCTCTGCATTTCCTGCTTATTGCGATCAGAAAAATTTTATAGTATCAGCATATGCAAAACAAGAGATTTTGTCAACTGAAATTTCTTCAGATCACGTCCTGTCTTATCCTTCCAGCTGCCTGCCGTCTTTCACCGGGCATCCCTCACATCCGCTGCACCCGCGGGCCGTCACATCCTCGCTTCCAAGGCTCACCGGACTTGTGAGCAGACAGATTGCCTGGGCCGAGATCCCTTCTCCTGTTCCCGTAAAGCCAAGCCCCTCCTCTGTGGTTGCCTTCACATTTACCTGCTCTATGGCAATCCCAAGAGCCCTGGCAATATTCTCTCTCATAATATCAATATGGGGACGCATTTTAGGCGCCTGGGCAATGATCGTGGCATCAATATTCTCTATCAGAAAAAGATTTTCTTCCAAAAGGGCGCCCACATGCTCCAAAAGCTTTATGGAGGAAATCCCCTTATAAGCCGGATCCGTATCCGGAAAATGCTTCCCGATATCCCCTAAAGCTGCCGCCCCCAAAAGGGCGTCCATAATGGCGTGAAGAAGCACATCCGCGTCCGAGTGGCCAAGAAGGCCCTTCTCATAAGGAATCTCCACCCCACCCATGACCAGCTTCCGTCCTTTGGTTAATCTGTGTACATCGTAACCCATTCCTATTCTCATTTTACCAACCACTCCTCACAATTATTTCCAGTATAAAATGTTTAAACCAGGCCATATTTCCCATGGCTCTCCCGGTATTGTCGTTCATCTGCTTCTTCTGGTATTGTCACCCAACAGGTCAAAATATAAGCGTCACAATACTATGTGCTTTTATTTTAATATCGGCAATCTCCTGCCTGTATCGCAGACCGATTTCTTTATCGGCTTCTGTTCTGTTAAGCACAACACACACGATGGAGCCATCTTTATTGACAAATGCACAGGTTTCAATGGCGGAATCATAAACGCTGTATCCGATTCTCTTAGCGCCCCGCCGGATATATTTACTAAAATGTCCCAGGTAATAATAGGACGACTGAATATCCAATTCCTTCTTTATCCTGTTATAGACAATGGGGGCGCTGCCGATCCATATTTTTTCTTCCTCCCGCCCCTCTGCGCGCTGCTCATCGAGCCAATGGCTTGGCCCTCCATCCTCATCAAGAAACATATTCCAATCCACCCAGGCATTTGCCCAGTTATTCAGATCTCCGATAATATCATGGGCATATTTTTCACCGGCTTGCTCCGGTTCTCCGCCTTTTCCGGTACACTGCTCAGACGCAATGATATATTTTTCCGGAAAAAGCTGATGGGTTACATCCAGAGCGGTAAAATGATCGCCGGAATACCAGTGAACCGCCACGCCGTCAAAACAGTCCCTTGCCCGTTTACTGCACAAGGTTTCCCCTGCCCGCTCCACCACTCGCTCTTTATTGTGATCCCAGAAAAAGATTTTTTGATCGCCAAGCCCCATTTTCTCAAAGACCGGCTTCAAATATCCTGCCACAAAATCTCTTTCCTCTCCGGCAGAATAAACACAGGATTCCCATCCCTGCTCAGCTTTTGCCTCATTCTGTACCGTCACTCCCCAGATAAATATTCCTTCCTTTTGATACTCCTGAATAAATCTTGCCACATATTTCGCCCATGTCTCCTGGCAATCCGTCCTCAGTTTCCCGCCCTTGTCCATTTTTCCAGTAGTTTTCATCCATGCCGGAGGGCTCCATGGGCTTGAAAAAATCATCAGGTCTTCCGCCAATCCCATGGCATCCTTTATCATCGGGATAACTGTTTCCTTATCATGAGCGATATCAAAATGGATCAGTTCAAAATCATCTTCTGTCTGATCATATGCATAGAACTGCTCTGAAAAATCGCAGCTGTTGATCGTTGAACGGCAGAAATTGTAGCCAATGCCTCTTTCCGTACTGAAATATAATTCCAGTATTTTTTCTCTCATTTCTTTACTGACACGGCTTAAATTCAGGGATGATGACTCTGTAAACGCCCCGCCAAATCCCAGAATTTCCTGATACTGCACTTCGTCATAGATATTGAGAAGCCTGTCTTCCCTGCCATCGGGGCCTTCTTTATCCTTTTCAAAATATATCGCCGGCTGCTCCTTTAATCTGGTGTTTGATGCTAAATGCGTTTCGATCACTCTGACTTTTTTGTTCATACAAATATCCATATCCTTTCCTGCTTACTTTTCTTTTTCCAATCGTATAAGCTCCTGGATATACCTCACATCCTCCTGCCGGATATAACCCACCTTTTGATAGGAAAGCGCAAACTCTCCCTGAGTAACCGCATATCCTCTGTAAATATATTCCCCAAAACCGCAGTAAACCGCCGCTGTATCTGTGAGGATCTCATTTTTCCAGGTATCCTTAAAATGGATTCCCTCATAATACAGATGCAGATGCATTGCTTCATGGGCAAGCACGGCAACCACCGCATCTAAGGTATGGTGGGGTTTTAAGTCCAGACGGATCGTAGTAAAGGCTAAATCCGTGGAAATTTCCCCTGCCCGGTCAGGCAGCGGCTCATCTTCCACGATCAGCTCAATGAAATCTCCATCAATGCCTAAATGGGCACAGATATCACACAAAAGCTCTTTCAGATACTCCTTATTCCCCGGCTCCGTTTTCAGCAAAGCCAAAAGTTCCCCCGGAACCACATACTCTCCATAATCTTCCTTGTCCTTTTTTTGAAGAAGAGAAACACATTCCTGCAAGACCTCTTTGGATACCTTTTGAAAAGCAGATGCAGGCACGGGAGATTTATGCAACACAAACCGCCTGACCAGAAAGCTGGCGAGGCCGATCAATGACAATATCCCGAAAATATCATCTACTCCAAGGTAATGTAAAAAAGAAAATAACGAATTCATATTGTATTCCTTTCCTATTGCTTCCAATATAAATCCACCTTTTGTATAGCCGTCTCTCTAGTCATATTACAGGTTTCCATAACCTCTTTAACCGTCTCCTCTTTTGAAACCTTTAATTTTCTGCACAGTGCAATAATGGACCGAACCATATTTTCCTGAGTCTTTATAATTTCGTTCTTTGCCTCCCTTACTTCCTCCTTCGCCTTCTGAGCTTCTTTTCTGGCCTCCGTAGTATTGCGCCGCTCTGCCTGTATATCCATTTTCTCTATATTCTCAAATAAATATCCCATCCTGCGCTCCCTTACCCTGGACACACATTCCTGCATCTCTTCCTCCGTGGCTCCTATCTTAACACATAGACTTTCCATTACAGATACAATAATATCCAAAATCGTTTCCGGTGTATTCTTTACCATTTCATCCAGTTTATCCGGAGGAAGCTTTATAAATTCCGAGAGATCCACTTCATCCTGTATTTTATTAAACAGCATAATCAGGGACATCTCATCCCCACGTGCGAGCAATTCTTCATTACTATAATCATGAAGTCTTACTACTTCGTAGGTAAAGTCCGGCACCCAATCATGAAATAGCAGATCCCCGCAGGCAATCCTTGTCTGAAATCGGCGGTCTGCCGTCCACGGCGCTTTTCCCTCATAATATACAATAGGAATAATAAGCGGATAACGAAAGCTTTTCCGGTGAGATATTCCTTCCTTTTTCTGTTCCATTTCCCTGCCATAATCCAACCAGATGCAAAGCATATATTTTAAAAGCTGCATAGAAACATCATAATCTACCCGGCTTTTATGCTCCGTCAAAAATATTAAAAAAAGAGGCTCCTGCAAAAACTCCTGTTCTTTTCCGGGAACGCAAAGACGTATCCTTTTTACCGTATCAGACTCGAATTCCGTTCCCAAATAAGGGATATAGCGCTCTGATACATCCTCAATATCCTCTGGCTTCACATTTTTAAGAAATGGAATATTAAAATTATTCCTCAGAAACTGTGCATAGAGTACTGGATTTCCCAATACCCTCTTACTGCTGATGTCGCGTTTGGATGTTACTCTCTGTCTGCTTTCTTCCTGCATTCACTTTCCTCCTGTCTAAACAACGGATAGCACGCTCTGCGAGCCATCCCTATATTCACAACGAATGTCACGCCAATGTGTGTACATGACAGGAGGAATGGTCTTTCCGCCTGTCTGCATTTTAATAGATTGCTTTGAATTAATGGCGAAAGGCCAGAACTCAAGATTTTCATTTCATACGTTTTCAGAAATGTGTGATTAAATATTTGATCAATAACGCATTTACTATAACATTTTTATCCGTCGCTGGCAAGTTCTTTTTGGCTTTTCATACCTGAAATCTTTACAATCCCCGCCATTAGGATTAAGATAGACTATAGATCATATCTGTAACGTTTCAGCAGTTTTTACTGCTGCCAAAAAACATCAGGAGGGTTACAAATGGGGAAAAAATTTATTTACAATGACCAAACCGCGATAGTGGACACCGACAAGGGCCGTATCCGGGGTTATTTCTATGATGACATGTTCATCTTTAAGGGGGTCCCTTATGCAAAAGCCAAACGCTTCCATGCACCAGAGCCGGTCAAGTCATGGGATGGCGTACTGGAAACCACAAGCTTCGGGTATGTCTGTCCTCTTATGAATATGGATAAGCCAAACGGAGAGCTTCTGGTACCTCACCGCTATTGGGTCATGAACGAAGACTGCCAGAATCTGAACATCTGGACTCCAGGCCTTGACGGCGAAAAACGTCCTGTTATGGTATGGCTTCACGGCGGCGGATTTTTTGCAGGCTCCGCCATCGAGCATGTCGCCTACGAAGGAGAAAATATGTGTAAAGAAGGACAGGTAGTCGTAGTGTCGGTAAACCACCGCTTAAATGTGCTGGGTTACTGCGATCTGTCAGACTTTGGGGAAGAATACGCCAATTCCGGCAACGCAGGTACCGATGACCTGGTGGCTGCCCTTAAATGGATCCATGATAACATCGAACGCTTTGGCGGCGATCCTGAAAACGTGATCATCTTCGGCCAGTCCGGCGGCGGCGCGAAGGTAACCACCCTTTTGCAGACTCCTGCTGCCGACGGCCTGTATGCAAAGGGCATCGTAATGAGCGGAGTTATCGGCCCTACCTTAGGCGACAGCAAAGGAAGCGGCAAAAAGCTGGTAAAGGCCCTTATGGATGAGCTTAAGCTTTCCGATGTAAAGGCCCTGGAAACCGTTCCCTATCAGCAGCTTGCAGACGCCTACCAGAAAGTAAGCCCTGCCCTTCAGGCCGCTGGAGAATATGTAGGAAATACGCCTCACCCCAACGCTTTTTATGCAGGAGATCCTCTGGTATGCGGCTTCCGTCCCGAGACCGCCCATATCCCTCTGATGGTAGGCAGTGTATTTGGCGAGTTTACCTCCTTTGTCCCCTGCCCCTATGACCGCAATCATATGACAGAGGAAGAAGGCTCTAAGGTCATAGAGAAAGCCTTTGGGGAAGCTGCCGCCAAAGAGCTGATCTCTCTGTTTAAGAAAGCTTATCCCGAACGAAACCCGGTAGACCTTATGCTCCTTGATTTCATTTTCCGCGCTCCGGAAATTGATTATCTCAGGAAAAGAGGCGCCTTAAATGACAGGACCTGGTCCTATTACTTCAACCTTGACCTGGCTGTGGACGGAGGAAGAACCCCCTGGCATTGTGCGGACATTCCTTACTTTTTCCATAATATCGAATTTGCCCCTTACACTCAGGGAGACGATATTTCCGAACATATAGAAAAACTGATCTTCGACTCGGTAATGGCCTTTGCCAAAAAGGGAAATCCTGAAAATCCGGAGGTTCCAGGCTGGCCGCCCTGCACGGCAGATACAGAGCATACGCTTTTGATCGGAGAAAAGACCGTTGTACGGGAAAACTTTGACCATGAGCTGATGCCTGTCTTTAAGAAGTATATGGAACCGGTTTATCTGAAAAATAAAGAAGAGCAGGAGGCAAATATCCAACATTAAACAAAACCCCCATGCCAGCTCCTGGCTCCACCATGCATGAAAGGGGTTTTGCCCCTCCGGGGGATGCACACAGAATGCAAAAAACGCATTCTGGCGCTGGCACGGGCTACTCAGCGAGTGAGTAGCCCTGATTGTAAGTGTACTTTCACAGTAACAACTGACAAGGGATTCCAAAAACGGGAATCCCTTGTTGGTTGCAATCTGTTTACTCTATCCAAAAATAACACAGCTTTCCATCCCCGTGTATCCGGATCTCAAGCTCAGAGCCCTTTTCTTCCCCGCCATTCTGAACGGCCTGCCCGGAAACAAGGGGTATCTTCACATCCGCGTACACCGGTTTCCAAGTTTTTTCTCTTTCTATGGCCTCCTGTTCCATCTTCCGGCCCATGATAAACCGGGGCTTTTGGGTATAGGTTCTGGTATTTCCCTGCCAGCTTCCCACACGCTGTCCGTCAAGCAATATCTCCAGCCGGCAGCCTCCTTCGCTTATCATATGCAGATAAATGGTTTTTGCTCCCGGTCCTATCAGGCAGTCTCCATAACGCAGAAATCCCTCCTTATCGGGACTTATAGGCTCCGCGGCCGTATAGCCAAACTGTCCCCGGGTTAAAACCATATTTTCATAATCATCATAGAATTCAGCGCCTGTTTTTTGACTCATATCCCGCAGCCCGGGCTTGCTTCCCGGAAGAAAGATCTGTGCCGTAAGCGCCTGATCTGCACTGGAAGCCCCCGCATAAATGGTGTAACATCCCTCTTCTACCATCAACGTCCGACTGATCACATCAAAAAACC
Organism: uncultured Lachnospiraceae bacterium; assembly: GCA_947382625.1. Taxonomy (GTDB): domain Bacteria; phylum Bacillota; class Clostridia; order Lachnospirales; family Lachnospiraceae; genus Suilimivivens. The sequence continues at coordinate 6,720 of CANDAG010000038.1, read as the reverse complement.
GAAACTCCTCTATGGGGATCAAAAATTCCACCCGCCTGCTTTCCCCCGGTTTAACGGCTTTTAACCTTTCAAATCCAAGGAGCTGCTTCAAAGGCTTTTTTACTCTGGATGCAGGAGCTGTGCCATAAATCTGCGCCACCTCATCGCTTACCCTCTCTCCTGTGTTGGTCACTGTAAAGGATATCCGCATTTTTACCCTGTCCGAGAGCTCTGCCTTCAGATCAGAATAAGAAAATTCCGAGTAGGTAAGGCCATGACCAAAAGGATAGACCACCTCCTGGTCAAAATAGCGGTAAGTACGTTTCCCCTTAATGATATCATAGTCGTCTATATCGGGAAGCTGGTCGTCACTTTGATACCAGGTCATGTTCAACCGTCCGGCAGGTGCGTTTATCCCGAAAATCGTCTCCGCTACAGCCTCTCCCATATCCTGGCTTCCCGTTGCACTCCAGAGGATCGCAGGAAGCTTCTCCTTTGCCGAACCTATTGCGTAAGGATAATTGCAAAGGAGTACCAGCGTTACATTGGGATTTGCCTCATACACCTGCTCCATCAACGCCTCCTGCACCGGCGGCAGGGCTATGGTGGTACGATCGATCTCCTCCTTGGCATTGATCATGGAATTACAGCCAAGGGCCAAGATCACGTTCTTTTTCTCCTTTGCAAGCTGCACCGCCTGCTCTGTGCCTGATACTGCCGTTTCTATCCTGAACCGGATCTCCTGCATCCTAAGCCCCTTCTCTGCCGCTGTCCCGGAGGCAATATCCAGCCCCACACTGGAGCCTACCTTCTCTCCTCCCCGCATAGTCCACAGACCGCCGTCTTCTCCCAGGAGCACAGGCGCGTCAAAGCGGTTGGTCAGTATGACGGATCCATCCTGCTGCTCCTCCAGATGAAAGATCTCCATCACAAACCAGTCAAAGGGGACATCCATATCTGCTGCCACTCTTCCCATATCCTCGGGTCTGACCTTTTCCGGATAAAATCTGGTGTTCATATACCTGCCTGTGCGCTTACAACGAAAGGTGAAGCTTCCTTCGCCCCAGTCCTCCTTAATAAAGAGATCCGGCTCTTCTGACAGGTACAAAGCCCCGCCCTCATCCACTGCGATCCCCTTATCCTCATACATAAACCTGATATGGTCAAGTCCCTCCTCAAAGGAAACCGAAGTCCCAAGCAGCTTTTCTATCCCCTGGCGCAGCGTTGTCCTCCGGCAGGGTTCTCCGCAATACCAGTCCTGATACCAGGCATCACCCAAAGGCCCGATGAGGGCGATATCCCCTGACTGCGGATCAAGAGGAAGCATCCCGCCTTCATTTTTCAAAAGAACCACCGATTCCCGTGATACCTGTCTGCAGATCTCCTGATGCTCTTCGGAATTAATATCCGCCTCTGTCACCCGATCGTAGGGATTTTGAGGATCGGCATCATAAATGCCAAGGCGCAGCTTGGTCCGGAAGATATTCCGCAGTGCGTTATCTATATCTTCCATAGAAAGAAGCCCCAGCTCCCAGGCTTCCTTCGCAGCCTGCTCCACCACCGTCGGATCATCTGACATGGCATCCACGCCTGCTTTCAGAGAAGCCGCCAGTGTCTGTGCATGAAGACCAAAGGTGTGATGAAGATCTGCCACCAGCTCCATAGCCCCGCCGTCACAGACTGCATGCCGTAAGCCATACTTTTCTTTCAGGATATCCTTCACTTCCGGATTCAGCATACCGGGAATGCCGTTGATCTTGTTGTAGGACGTCATCACTGCCTCTGCGCCGCCCTTTTCGATCGCCCGCCTGAAGGGCTCTAAGTAAAGCTCATACCGGTTTCTCGGATCAATGGAAGAGTTTTTCCAGCCCCGGCCCTCCTCCGTATTATTTCCATAAAAATGCTTTAAGGTAGCGGCAATCCGCAGATACCCGGGGTCATCCCCCTGCATCCCCTGAATATAAGCGGAAGACATCTCTCCCGTCAGCACCGGATCCTCCCCGTAGCCTTCTTCCGTCCTTCCCCATCTCGGGTCACGCTCCAGGTCAATAGTAGGCGCCCATCTGCTAAGGCCGCCGCCGGGATGACGATGCCAGATCACACGGGCTTCCGTCCCTGTCACCGCCCCTGCCTGCCGGATCAGCTCTCTGTCCCAGGTAGCGCTCATCCCTATGGGCTGTGGAAAAGAGGTGGTCTTCTCCGGCTCTCCCAGACCGTTCTGGTCATTCCTTGCCTCCACTCCATGGGCGGCCTCCCCGCCCACAGACATATCCGGGATCCCCAGTCTCTCCAGGTCATGAGCCCGTGACGCCAAAGAAGCAAGCTTTTCCTCCAGAGTCATTTCCGCCAGCAGCCAGTCGAGGCGCTTCTCAATGGGAAGCGACGCATCCCAGAAGGGGGTGTTCTTTTTTACATCCATACTTTTTATCTCCTTTCTTTCGTTCCTGTGTTCACAAAAACAGGTCGTCTATGGTTAAGAGCACAGCGCCTTCTTCTTTTGCGCGCCTTTGCACCGGCGCGGTGTAGCCGCTCCTGCTGATAAACATAAGATATTTTTTCATTTCCTCCGGAAAGGCTTTTGCTGCAATGACCAGATCCTCATACTCTTCCATAGGCATTGGTCTGCCCGTGAATTTACACTCGACAAAAAGCCCTTCTGTTTTCTTTTTGCTTAATGCAAGCAGATCGATATCATCCTGCGCTCTTATGACCGGATTATTTCCCCACCATTTTCCGATTTCTGCCGGGACAAAAGGCAGGCGTTTTTTCTTTGCCTGACGTACCAGATACTGTCTGCATATCTCTTCAAAAGCCAGTCCCATGAAATCTGAAATGTCTCCCATAATTTCCTGTGAGGCATCTTTCGCCCCCAAAAGCTCATAATAGCTCTTGTTGACAAAAATGTAATGATACCAGAAACGATAAAAATTATCCGTCAAAACATAGATTGATTTCCTGCTGTTCACCTTTTCTCCACAGGGTACTCTTTTTTCTACCAGACGTATTGCCTCCAACGTAGTCATATACTTGCTGCATTTGCTCTTTTCCTCATGGATACAATCTGCAATTTCTGTCAATCTGTTATATCCCCGGGCAATTGCCTCTAAAATGCTGTTATAGATATTAGGCTCCCTAAGCTCCGTCCTAAGGAGCATCATTGGCTCGTCATTTAAAAAGGCGCCATTTCTTAAAATCGCCTTTTCAATATTGGCAGAAATAGAATCCCGGGAAGAAAATGCATTCAGATATCGCGGGATTCCTCCTAAAATCCCGTATGCCACAAGCTTTTCTTCATTGGTGTAATCCGGAAAAAAGTCTGCGCCGTCCCTGTAGTCAAAAGGACATACCTCCATAGAAGATGTAACCCTCCCATATAAAGGACTTTCATACCCCATGACATCGTTTACCATAAAGCTGACGGCAGAACCGCAAAGAATCAAAAACAGATTCTGCCCCTTCCAGTGATGATCGATCTCATGCTGGATCATGCTTTTAATAGAAGGATTTGTGCCGGCTAAAAAAGGAAATTCATCAATGATCAATGCTACCCTGGTATCTCTGATATTATCAGTCAAATAGGAAAATGCCTCTTCCCACGTACCAAAAGGCGCAATATACTGCCTGCCGAAATGCATCTGCAGCATCCTGGAAAAATCCCGTAAATTCAAACTGTCATTTTTTTCCTGGGCAGAATAAAACAATACCTCCCGTTTTTGGGCAAATTCCTGCAATATCGTTGTTTTCCCGACCCTCCGTCTTCCATACATGACCAGAAATTCAAAAGTATCGCTCTGATACAATGCTTCAATTCTTCCCAGTTCTTCCCCACGTCCGATCATTTCAGGTACATCTCCTCCGCAGAATAATATACTTACAAGTAGTATACTCGTATTTCAACTTCTATTCAAGAAAATTTCACTCTTTCTTTTCCTGCCAAAATCACTATAATAATTTTATACAAACCGAAAGGAAAACTATTTATGCGTCAGGATCAAACGAAGTCATGCTGCGCAAGCCCTATGATCGACTCAAAACTAAACATCAGCTCCACCTCCCTCCATATCCTTGCCATGGCACTTATGCTGTGCGACCATCTGTGGGCCATGCTTCTGCCGGCCCAGGAATGGCTTACCTGCATTGGCCGGATCGCATTTCCCGTTTTTGCGTTTATGATCGTGGAAGGATATTTGCACACCCATGACCTGCGGCGTTATCTGCTCCGGATGCTGGTATGGGCGCTTCTCTCAGAAGTCCCCTTTGACCTGATGTATGGCGGCAGCATTTTTTATCCCTACCATCAAAATGTACTCTGGACCTTTCTTCTTGGCCTTCTGCTGATCCGGATGATCGACCAGGGCAGAGGGCGCCTCCGTCCTGTCTTTTCATTTCTTTTATCAGCAGGGATTGTGATACTGGGATTTGTTCTCGGATATGTGACTATGATCGATTATTACGGCGTCGGCGTCCTGACAGTCCTGACCTTCTATTTCTTCCGGAACCGGAACTGGAGGAACCGCATATGCCAGTTCTTATGCCTGTATATTCTGAATGTAAAGGTTCTGGGCGGTTATTACTATGAAATCCGGATATTCGGCTTTGAAGCAAAGATCATCCAGCAGGGATTTGCACTCCTCTCTCTGATCCCCATCTGGCTCTATCATGGGCGGCAGGGGATACACTCTAAGGCATTTCAGTATTTTTGTTATGCTTTTTATCCTGCCCATATGCTTGCGCTTTTTATAATAAGAGAGTGGATCTTAAGATAAAACAGAATTTTAAGATCCACTTCCGGCTTTGTCTTAGTATAAACCATTATAACGTGGGAGCGGGTAATCCGCCTCATAATTACGGCATAAGTCGATAAATCTCCTGGCTGATGATGTGAGGTATTTTTCCCTGTGGTAAATGATCTGGTATTTTCTTTTAAAGCTGAGACCTTCCACGCTGGCGGAGACGATCAGGCCTCGCTCTAAAGGACCGATCACCATACGATATGGCAGTACCGCAATGCCAAGACCATTGATGACAGCGTTCACAAGAGCAGTGGTACTCATAGCTTCCCAGGCAGGTCTGACAGAAAATCCTGCGGCTTCGGTGGTGCGGTCAAAGGTTTCCCGTGTCCCGCTGCCATGCTCACGGAGGAGGAATTTCTGCTGACGGAATTCGTCAACAGAAAACTGTTTCCCCTGATAAAAACAGCCATTTGCAGGGCAGATGACAGCCAGATGGTCTTCCATGTATTCCTCTGCTACAAGGGAAGGAGCATGGGGAACACCTTCGATCAAAGCAAAATCCAATTCATTGTTTAATATTTTTTGTTCCAGCAGTTCTGACGAGCCGATCACTGCATTTACTTCTGTGCCGGGGAAACGATTATAAAACGCTTTTACATAGTTTGGAAGAAATTGCGAACCTATAGTTATGCTTGCCCCGATCCTGATAATCCCAAAAGAATCCCAATCCTTCATCCCTTTTTCCATGTCATCAAACAGGGAAAGGATGTGGGAAGAATATTCCATTAACCGTTGTCCTGCTTCCGTGATTTTCAGCCGCCGTCCAATCCTGTCAAACAATATCACTCCATAGTGCTGTTCCAGCTCCTTAATGGCAAGGCTGACCGCCGGCTGCGTCATATGAAGTTCTTCGGCGGCTTTTGTTGTGTTACAGTTGCTTTCACAGACTGACAGAAAAATCTTTAAATGTCGGATCGTCATTTTCCCCTCCTTATACCAAAACACTAATGATATTAATAAAATTATATTATTTTTCATATTGAAATACAAGTGCTATACTTGCAGATATAAGGAGGGAAATATCATGGAATGCAAAAAAAAGCAATACAGGAAATTATTCTTATCTACTTTTCAATTAAGTTCCTGTACCTTTGGAGGCGGTTTTGTGATCATACCATTGATGCGCAGAAAATTTGTTGAAGAATTACATTGGATAGAGGAACAGGAAATGATGGACCTGACTGCAATCGCCCAATCCTCCCCCGGTGCAATAGCGGTAAATGCTTCCATTCTTGTGGGCTATCGTGTCGCAGGGATTGCCGGGGCAATGGTTACTGTTTTGGGAACGATTTTGCCGCCGCTGATCATTATTTCTGTAATTTCCCTTTTTTACACCGCCTTCCGGGATAACCGTATTGTCAGTATGGCTATGGCCGGTATGCTGGCAGGAGTCGCCGCTGTGATCTGTGATGTGGTGATTACTATGGGAAAAGAAATTATCAGGCAGAAACGTCTTCTCCCGATAGCTGTACTGATAATATCTTTTATTGCAGTCCGTTTTTTGGGGATTAACATTATACTGCTTATTTTAGCCTGTGGGTTGATAGGGGCAATAGATACCTTCTATCAGGGAAAAAGGGAAAAGGAGTGCGGCGCACATGATCTATCTTGAATTACTGTGGAGCTTTTTTAAAATCGGTCTGTTCAGTATCGGAGGCGGGTATGCAGCTATGCCATTGATCCAGAATCAGGTTGTGGATGTCCACCCATGGATGACAATGACACAGTTTGCAGACATTATGGCGATTGCCGAAATGACACCGGGGCCGATCGCTGTCAATGCGGCAACATTTGTAGGGATTCAGATTGCCGGAATACCGGGAGCGGTTATTGCTACATTCGGGTGTGTTCTCCCGTCCTGTCTGATCGTAATGACACTTGCGTATATTTATTATCATTTCCGCGGACTGAAGATGGTACAGGGAATCCTTGCGGGACTTCGCCCTGC
>CANDAG010000037.1 GCA_947382625.1 uncultured Lachnospiraceae bacterium | reverse complement strand
CTTCTCTTCTTGAATTTTCAGGGTCGCATTGCTGTTTAGTTGTCAAGGTGCTTTTCAGTTGCTGCGTCGCTCTCGTTGTGCAGCTCATACATAATAACAAACCACCCAGATATTGTCAACACATTTTTTCAAAAAAATTAAAAAATTTTTTAATAGATATTTTTTATTTTTTTTACGTTTACTCCAAATTACTTCTTATCCCCTTAAATTGTCTGTGTCAGGATTGATAAACCCCAGTTTTTAAGTAAATATACCAGAATCCCTACGATCAACCCCGCCTCAACAAACCCCAGTCCGGCGCCTAACAGCTTATCCAGCCCTTTAATAACCGGAAGCTTTGAGATAAGCTCCAGCGAGGTAAACAGCACATGTACCAGACGGTATACGAGGCATACCGCCAAAAGCACCACTACCATCTGGATCACTTTGGAGATTTCCCGGTTCATATAGCTGCCCACCGCTCCCAAAATCAGAATAATACAAATTCCTGCAACAGCTATGGCGACTAACGCGATCAGCTCCTGAACCATTCCCTTACGGAAGCCCGAAGCAATCCTCCATATAAAGATCAATACAATTACAACAAGCGCAATATAATACATTTGTACCTTCCCGTTATTTCAATTCAATGGTATCAACAGAGTCTGATGTAACGGCAGCGTATCTGTAGGCAGAAGATGTGGGGATCAGCAGAGAAGTATTTTTTTCAAAGGCCCCCGCAAATTTATCAGTTCCCCTTATATTACAGATCCTGCATTCTGCATCATTATAAATAACAATCTGATCCTTATTAAAAAAAATATCCGTATAATCTATATCAAAAAACTGAGAATGTACTTTGCTCCCTGAAGCGTTATATACATCCAGCCGGTAAGCAGATTCCCCGCTCTGATTGATGAACACAAGCCCCACATAGTTTTCACTGTAATGGACGCTTTGTACTTCCTCCTCCAAAAAGCTGGTTGCAATATTAGACGGCTTTTCTGCTCCGGAGAAAAAAACGATCCTGTCATCCGATACCGCAAAGGATGAATCATTATTCATAAACTGTACATAAGGAACTATCGTATCTGCATAATCGTAACCGCCCACAAAATTATCCGTCTCATTTTGTCCTACCTCTCCAAAATTGTAAAACGCTACGGAGGATTTCATGCTGGCGCTATCCGCATACAGATAAGAGATCATCATCAGCTTTCCGTTAGGGCTCAGAGAAATACTCACGGGATATCCGCTTCTGTCCATAGTTGCCTTTCCGCGGATGATCGGCTCCTCTGTATTTGCATTCCCGTCATATACATAAATCCGCGTCACGTCCGAATCATCCAGGATAGTCGCTACAACGCCGCTGGCAGAAACACAGAAATCCCTGATCGGGAGGTTGGTGTTGATCGTTCCCTTTTCTCCGCCTTTTTCCATTACATAAATAGAACGTCCGTTATAATCACCAATCGCCGCCATCTGATTGCAGATGGAGATCAGCGGCGTCTGCATTTCATATGCCCGATTCCACACCACGTTTCCTTTTAAATCGATACAACTGGCACCATCCTTACTGTATAAAAGCACATTTCCGCCCAGGTTCTTTACCGTTGCCCCCTGCACGATGGTGACAGATGCCGAATTCGTAACCACACTGTCTGTAAATACCTTATTCCTCCACTGTATCACCAAAAAGGCGACGATCGCCGCGGTTAATAATATGGCCAGAGCGCCTCTGTAAAATATCATCAGCTTGTGACTGCGGATTTTTTCTCTATAATCGATCTTTTTTATGGTATTCTGTCGTTTTTCTTTTTCTTTCAGATAATCCCGCACATTTGCCATTTAGCTTTTCCTACTTTTCACTTTCTATGAAAGCGATCGCTTTATCAGCAGCTTTCATAAATCCGTTCATCTTATCATAATCATTGATAGCTGCTGCCGTAACCGCCAGTACAATAATACATCCTCCATAAAAAAAATTTTTGATCGTGTTTCCTATTCCGCTCCTCTTCTCACCTGTTCCCACAGGCGTTTTTATGGAACCCGGAGAGCGTTTGCGGCGGGATCTGCCTGTCATTTTTCTTTCATAACAGGACAACAGATAATTTTGCATAGGTTCATTTTTTTCGTAAAAGATGTAATACCCTTCTTTTCGCCCCGGCATTTTCTGTCCGCCGCCGTAAATATTGACATAACCGATCAGCTCGTATTCTCCAAAGTATTCCTTTCTGATCTGTTCCTCGTTTTTTCCGTTTTCCAGTTCCTCGATCACACTGGAGGCTCCGTATATCAGGTAAAATTTACGCCCTTCCTTTCGAAAAGCATGTCCAAACAGAGCTGCCCTCACAGGGAATGCACCTTGCCCGCCCGCAGCCTTTCCCACACTCCCGGTTTCGGATTTCAATCCATGTAAATAGGCATAAACGTAATCTTCTATGTATACTCTTTCTTTCTCATCTGCTTTTCCTATCTGCTTCACGATATCCGGCAGCTGCATACTGTCATTCCCCCATTCCTGAAATCTGCTGGTTCCTGTACTATAAGTGTACCATAACCAGGCACGGAATAGGTTTGTAAGGCATCGCCGTCAAACGTTGCAAAAGCCGGCATCATCCACACAACATGGCACCGGCTTTTTAGATTATAAAAAGTGACAGTGAAGCCGAAGGCTGAACTGTTACTATAAAAATTTATATACCGTCTTACTGTGATATTTTCTATCCGGCCCGAATACTGCCGGGGGGAATTCCGGTTTATTAGCCGTATCCGGGAAATACTGGGCCTCAAGACAAAGACCGCTCCGGGGACCATAGCCGGCGTTTTCCTTGCCTGTCTGCTCTGTAATAAAATTACCGGCATAAAACTGTACGCCCGGCAGATCCGTATATGCCTTCATGCAGCGGCCGGACGCCGGATCTGTCACAACAGCAAATTCCCTCAGTGTACCGTCATAACCATCGATCACCCAATTGTGGTCATAGCCTCCTGCAAGCTTCAGCTGCTCATTATCCGCCCCGATCTCTTCACCTACCCGCTTGCCCTGTGTAAAATCAAAAGGCGTTCCTGCCACTGCCGCGATCTCTCCGGTGGGTATGGAGCCGGGTAAAGTTGGGGTATAGGCAGACGCCTTCAGTTCCAGAACGTGATCATGGATCTGCCCCTTATTATGCCCCGCCAGATTGAAATAAGTATGATTGGTCATATTAATGATCGTGTCTTTATCACTTTCACCCTCGTAGGCAAGCTGTATTTCATTTTCTTCCGTGATAGTGTAGATTACCTTAATCTTTTTATTTCCCGGAAATCCCATGCTCCCATCCGTGTCCCCGAGAGAAAGGATGAGGCTGTTTTCTCCTTCAGCCACTTCAAAAACCCTCTTATGATAGCCAAGCTCCTTATGGCTGTGAAGATTGTTATCCCCATCATTAGCCGCAAGCCGGTATGTCTGTCCATCCAGCTCGAAAGAAGCACCGCCGATACGGTTGGCATTAGGTCCGATCACTGCACCGAAAAAGCTGCCGTTCTCAAAATACGGTTCCAGCGTATCATAGCCCAGAACTACATCCTCTGCATTTCCGTCCTTGTCCGGAACGATCAGATTCACCAGGATCGCTCCGTAATTAATGATCCCCGCCTTCATTCCCCGGGAGTTTTCCAGCCAGTAACGATAAATCTCTTCTCCGCTTTTTGTTTTTCCAAACAGTTCTTTTTTTATACCCATGGGACGATACCCTCCTTACATTTCCGTTCTTCCTTCCAGTGCCCGCAAAAGCGTCACTTCATCAATATATTCCAGATCACCGCCTACCGGTACGCCGCTGGCAATTCTGGTGACCCTGATCCCGGTGGGCTTGATCAGCTTGCTGATATACATGGCTGTTGTCTCCCCTTCAAGGCTGGAATTCGTTGCTATGATCACTTCCCCGACATTACCTTCAAGGCGTGTTACCAATTCCTTCAGCCGGATATCTCCTGGTCCGATCCCCAGCATGGGAGAGATTGCCCCATGCAGTACATGATAAACTCCCTCATACTTACCGGTCTTTTCGTAAGCTGCCAGATCCCTTGTATTTTCAACCACCATGATCGTGCTGTGATCACGTCTTTCATTGGCGCACACAGGACATCTGTCACTATCCGTCAGGGTAAAGCACTCCTTACAATAACGGACATTCTCTTTTGCCTCTATGATCGTTTTTACCAGTCTGTTCACTTTGTCCCCGGGCATATTTATTAAGTGAAAAGCCAGCCTTTGCGCTGACTTTGAACCTATCCCCGGCAATCCGGACAACTCGTCTATTAATTTGTTGATATGTCCGCTGTACAGATCCATCAGAAAGGGAGACCTCCGCCCAGGCCAAGCCCTCCTGCCATCTTATTCATAACCTCGGCATTTGCCTCCTCCGCCATACGAAGAGCCTCATTAGCCGCTGCCATTACCAGATCCTCCAGCATTTCAATATCCTCAGGATCAACCACTTCTTCAGAAAGTTTAACCTTTGTGATCTCCTTTTTGCCGGTGACAGTTACCTCTACTGCGCCGCCCCCTGCTTTGGCTGTAAACTCTTTGGTCTCCAGCTCCTTCTGATTCTCCTCCATCTGACGCTGCATCCTCTGCGCCTGCTTCATCAGATTATTCATATTACCGGGCATTCCTCCCGGAAATCCTCCACGTTTTGCCATATAACGATACCATTCCTTTGATCAATATTTCTTTGTATTGTATATGAATTGCCTAATAATTTCAACTGCCAAAATGAATTCCTTCGAATGTCCGGCCGTCCGGGATCATCCTATGTCAAATTTATCAGGCTCCTCCTCCAACTCTTCTACTTCCATATGGATTGCCTGGCTGACCAGCTGCGTCAGGTCCGGGTATAACTCTCTGGAATCTCTTCCCTGCTGTGCGCTCTGCACAGTCACCTTGATTTCCTTTCCTGCAGATTCTGCCAGTATCCGCTCCAGCTCCTCCTTGTGGTGTGCCTCCTTAAAGTAATCCGATGGCAGACCGTCCTGGGCCACTACCAGAAGACTGCCATCCCCGGCAAGGCTGGGATAAGAAGCCTTCAGATACGCCTTCATCGGCATGGGCGCCTCTGCTATGATCGCCGACCACCTCCCCACTACCCGTTCCACATCCTCCGGCAATGCCTGGGGCAATGGCGCGGCCTGTTTCTGCTCTGACTGCAGAACGGCTCTCCCGTCTCCTGCGGCCAGACTTCCACAGGAGGCCGCCATCGGGATTCCGTTCTCTATTTTTTCTTCCAGCTGCCTGATGCGGTCCGTCAGTGACTGCACGTCTGTTTCCATACTTGGTCTGCACAGCTTGATCAGCGCCACCTCCGTCAGTATCCTTTTCTGAGCCGCATAGCGGATCTGTCCGGAAAGCTCGGAAAATATCCTGATATACCGCATGATGACATCGTTTTCCACCATCTGTGCCTCTTCCTTCAGGCGGGCAAGATTTTCTGCAGAAATATCTATCACATCTTCCATTCCGTCTGCCGTCTTTACAAGAAGCAGATTCCTCAGATACCATGTAAAGTCAGATACAAACTGGGTCAGCTCCCTGCCCTGTATGATGATCTCCTCAAGCAGCCCCACAGCCCCCGTCACGTCCCCTTTAAGAATGATCCTGAGAAGCTCGCTGAATACCTCTGTGTCCACCGCTCCCAGAACATCAAGCACCTTGTCATAGGTCAGCTCCTGCCCAAAATAAAAGGCGATGCACTGCTCCAAAAGACTCCACGCATCGCGCATGGCACCGTCTGCTCTCTTGGCAATATAACGGACTGCCCTTTCTTCTATGGAAATCTGTTCCTTTTCCATCATTTCCCTGATCCGGTCAGAAATAGTATCGGCTGTGATCCGTTTAAAATCATATCTCTGGCATCTGGACAAAATAGTGATGGGGATCTTATGCACCTCCGTAGTGGCAAGTATAAAGATCACATAGGAGGGAGGCTCCTCCAGCGTCTTCAGCAGTGCGTTAAAAGCGCCTACGGAAAGCATATGCACCTCATCAATAATATAAACCTTATATCTTCCCTCCGCAGGTGAATAGGTCACTTCATCCACGATCTGACGGACGCTGTCCACTCCGTTATTGGATGCCGCATCGATCTCGATCACATTCATGCTGGCTCCTGCCAGGATCGCCCTGCAGGAAGCGCACTCCCCGCAAGGACTCCCGTCACTCGGATTTTCGCAGTTGACTGCTCTTGCAAAAATCTTGGCTATGGAAGTTTTTCCGGTCCCTCTGGTACCGCAAAAAAGATAGGCATGGGAAGTGCGCTCCGCTTTTATCTGATTTTTCAGGGTTGTAACTATATGCTCCTGTCCCTTTACATCCTCAAAGGTGGCAGGTCGGAATTTTCTGTATAGAGCCGTGTATGACATAAAATTATCCTTTAATTACCAAAACTGATACCTAATAATTTCGCTTCCTTCACGATAGAAGCATCCGGAGAAACCATCTTAAGCTTTCCGGCCACCTCATCCAAAGGTACCTTGACTACTTCACGGTTTTTGTAGCCCACCATGAAACCATACTCGCCCTTCAGGATCAATGCTCCTGCCTCTGCTCCTAAACGGCTTGCAAATACTCTGTCATAAGGACACGGACTTCCGCCTCTCTGAGTATGTCCCGGAACCGTAACCCTTACCTCATGCCCTGTCCTGTCCTGGATCTGCTGTGCCAGCTCGTAGGAAACGGAAGGGAATTTATAATTTTTCATTTTTTCTTTGTATTCTTTCTTGGACAGCTTTGCATCCTCTTTGGAGATCGCGCCCTCTGCCACAGCTAAAATGGTAAATCTGCTGCCGTTTCTGTTCCGCTCTTCAATCTTGGATACTACTTTCTTAATATCATAAGGAATCTCAGGGATCAGTATGATATCTGCGCCGCCTGCCATACCGGCATTTAAGGTAAGCCATCCTACCTTGTGGCCCATTACTTCCACAATAAACACTCTTCCGTGGGAGGCTGCCGTAGTATGGATACAGTCAATAGCGTCTGTAGCGATATTCACCGCGCTCTGGAAGCCAAAGGTCATATCTGTGCCCCACAGATCATTATCAATGGTCTTGGGCAGGGTAATGATGTTTAAGCCCTCTTCCCTCAAAAGATTTGCCGTCTTATGCGTACCGTTCCCCCCTAAGATCACCAGACAGTCCAGACGCAGCTTGTAATAATTCTGCATCATGGCGTCCACCTTATCAAGCCCGTTCTCATCCGGATCCTTAATGGTCTTAAACGGTGTACGGGAGCTGCCCAGGATCGTGCCGCCTTTGGTCAGTATTCCCGAAAAATCATGTCCCCCAAGCATCCGGAAATTGCCGTAGATCAGTCCCTTGTAGCCGTCAATAAATCCATAGATCTCAACCTTTTCATCACTGTTTACAAGACATTTTACAACCCCTCGCATGGCAGCGTTCAGCGCCTGGCAGTCACCGCCGCTTGTTAACAAACCAATTCTCTTCACTTTCCCTTCCTCCTTCTCCAATTGTAAGCATACTTATTTTTCAGATATGCACTAATTATTATACATAATTTAAAGCCTCACTACAACCTTTTTGCCTGTGTATTTTCCTTAATTAAATTTATCATGCCCTGTACAAAAAGATTGACTTGTAATTTTGAAAACAGTATAATGAGAAGGAGTTTTAAGGAGTCGTATCGAAGCGGTCATAACGGGGCGCACTCGAAATGCGTTTGCCCTCCGGGGCACGAGGGTTCGAATCCCTCCGACTCCGCTTACTAAACACCGCATATGCGGTGTTTCTTTATCATAAGGATGTCTGGCGAAGCCTGGCATCCGCCATTTAATGAGCCGTCCCGCGAAGCGTGACGGCGTTTGATTAACATAAGGACAAATTTATGCAAGTGCGAAAGGGAATCTCATGAAACCAACTATCCGGAAAGAAAATGTCACTTCTCTGTTTGATTCAAAATTTATAAAGGTTTTTGACCTGCAGTACGAGGAAGGCAAACACTATTACAATGCCACAAGAAGAACGAAGGAAAATATCCCGGCAACGAAATCTGATGCGGAATTCCGCACCATGCTGCCAGATGCCGTAACCTGCGTTGTGATCCTTAATGTCTCCGGTCAGGAACCAAAGCTGCTTCTCACCAGAGAATACCGTTACCCGGCAGGACAATTTCTGCTCAGTCCTCCGGCAGGTCTTTTGGATCCGGAAGACGCGACCTCGGGGGACCCTGTCCTTACAGCCGCCAGAAGAGAAATTATGGAGGAAACAGGGATTTCTTTAAAGGAAACTGATACACTTACGCTCATCAATCCTTTGCTTTTTTCCTCGCCGGGAATGACAGATGAGAGCAATGCTCTTGTATGCGCCGTTGTGGATCTGCCGGATCTGTCCTCTCTTTCCCAAAAAGGCGCTGTGGGAAGCGAATGCTTTGACGGCTTTGAGCTCCTATCTCCCGGGGCAGCCAGAGAAACGCTTCGGAACGGAAGGGATAAGGACGGTATTTTTTATTCTGTCTATACCTGGGCGGCTCTCATGTATTTTGTTTCCGGTTTATGGAGGTAACCCATGCTGTATCACTATACCACCTTTGCTGCCTTTGACGGAATCATCCGGGGCGGAGAGCTTAGGCTTAATAATATACTGAATATGAATGACGCTTCTGAAATGAGACTGTTTATGAACGGCATCTGCCGGGCCGTAGTCGAAAAGCTGGATACCGAAGGAGAACACGAAAAAAGCTCTGAAGTGGAGGCCTTTTTCCACAAAGAAATGGAAGAGGAATTTCACTATTCCGCTTATGCAGCGTGTTTTTCCAGATACCGGGATGATGCTGCCCAGTGGGAGCGATACGGTTATCTCGGTCAGGGCGTGTGTATCGCCTTTCATGAAGCGCTTATGCAGAAAATGGTAGGCGGCGTCATATCCCTTCAAAAGGTATATTATCAAAAAGATATGCATGAGCACCATCTGGTAAATGAGTTTTATCAAGCCGTCAAAAATTCCGAAACCTTTTCAGGCTGCTTCCCCAGGCTCCAGAATCTGATGAATGAGGCCTGGGTACAGTCTGCCGCTTTTAAGCACCCTTCCTTTGGAAGTGAAAAAGAGGTTCGATTAGTAGTTTCTCCTTTTATCTCACACTCGTTTACAGTAGAACCCAGATATCATGTATCCGCAGAGCGTATCAAAAAATATTATCCTCTGGACCTGAACCGGATGTGTGGCAAGCTGAATCTCCATCTGGCCGATCTGGTAGGCGAGATCATCATAGGTCCCACTTCCCCTCAGTCTCTCCCTATTTTCCAGGATTATCTGGAGGACTGCGGGCTGAATGTATTGAAGGACAAGATTACTCTGTCCGAATGCCCGTTAAGGAAACCCCGGTTATGATGGCATCCGTTTTATCAAACGCTGACTTGCTTCGCGAGACAGCTTATTGACCAAAAAAGCCCTGACCTTGAGCGGTCAGGGCTTTCGTATTTGTGAATATTTTAGTTTGCTGCCTTTACAGAGGTGATATGAGGATTCACACCCTCGTACCAGTAAAGGAAGCCTTCCATATCGATCTTATCGCCAATGCTTAACTCTTTTACTGCTTTATATACATCTGTGCTGCTGTCGCAGAGATAAGACTCTACTGTAAAGGTGTATGTATTTCCATCGAGAGATACATTGAAATACAGATCATCGCCCTCCTGACCGGAGCCGTCCCATGCATACAGGAACGCCACATCATTTCCGGCATCATCCTGGCCTGCTGCCTCAACAGTCATGCCTTTGAAGGACACATACTGATTCTGATGATCGATCAGCTCATCCTTACCAAGAAGTGCAGTAACATCCAAAGGCTCTGCCACATAATTTCCATCCTCGATCTCAAAGCTGCCATCCATGATCTCAACTTCACCGGACCACTCTCCCTTGAAACCTGTGACTTTGATCTTGGTTCCGGGAGTCAGCTTCTCGTAATCTTCCTCGGAGCATGCTACATTATATACGAAGTAAGCGCCATCCTTGTCCTGTGTATAAAGAGTTGCCTTATCCTCCCACCAGGACTGCTTCGCCTGTACATAGGTCTCAACCACTACCTCTGTGTCAAGATCTGCTGCCATGTACTCCTCGTAAGTCATAACGCCCTCAGACTTTACATCTGCAGTATCCTCGGCTGCGGTCTCCTCCGGCTCTGCCTCAGTATCTGCAGCAGCGTCTGCTTCAGAATCCCCGGCTTCTGCTTCTGTCTCGGGCTCTTCTGCCTCTGTATCTGCATCCTCCCCGGCAGTGTCCTGGGCGGTGTCTTCTGTCTGGGCGGCGTCATCCGCTGTGCTTCCTTTATCGGAGCCGCAGGCTACACATGCAAATACCAGTGCAAAAACCAAAAGCATCGATGTTAATTTTTTCATTTCTTCCTCCTCCTGTACCCTTTTCGGGTATCGTGCAGATTTTTGCAACGGCTTAAAGTAAGCCGGACTATTTTTGCAAAAATCTATCCTGATTGCAGGCAGCGCTCTTTCCTGCGCTGTTCGACATAAATTATACACGATATTTCCAATAAATCAATAGGATTATGGATTTCCCTTCTTTTTTATGGCGGTGATCACAGCATACAAAAGGATAAAGATCCAGGCCCCCGCCAAAGCTGCAAGCAAAACCACGGCCGTTTTGGGCAACTCTCCAAGATCGGCTTTTCCGGAAGACATGCTGTTCTGACGGCTGATCTGGTCTAAACGGTACAGGCTGGTCACATCATCATACAGCTTTTCCATGTAGGCCTCGTCCACCTGCTGTCCTCTTCTCACTGACTTCACTGTATTTTCGATCATCTGCCCGGCAGCATCCCGAAGGGAAACCGAACCGTTAAACACCGGCGTCACAAAAGTATGATCTACATTATCAAGCAAAAGTCTGGCAGCTTTGATCTTCACATCATAATGGAGCTCGTTATCCTGCCCGCATCCTGCCAGATACTCCTTATACTCCTCCGAGCCCTGTGCCTTTGATGTTACAGGCACATAGCCCTCCGTTTCCGAATAGGCGATCTGGACCTCATTGGTAAGCAGATACTGGGTAAACAGCCAGGACGCCAGTACCTCCTGGGGCTCCTCTTTATTAAAGATGCAGACGGATGGCCCCTGGGAGATCATTCCGGGATGCTCCGTATCAAACTGAGGGATCGGCATAACAGCCGTCTCAAACTCCACGATCTTATCCTCGCTGATGTCGCAAAGAGGCGCGTTAGTCCCCATCCAGGTAGCTCCTGCCGTAGAGTCAATGGCAAAAATGCACTGCCCGGCATTTAGAAAATTCGCCGGATAACTGGAAATCTTAAAGGTAGAAAAGGCTCCGCTTTCGGCATGATCCGCAATCGTATAAAGCAGTTCCTTTGTGGTATCATTAAAGATCTGTAATTCTCCGTTTTCTGTGGAATATCCCGCCCCCCTTTGCCTGAGCATCTGGATCATCATATTATCGGTAGATTTATAAATAAACGGGATCAGCACCTTCTGACCATTTACCAGAAAATTTTCATCCTGATCCCTGGCCATGGCCGCTTCGGAAACCTCCCATACAAAATCCCAGGTCAAAGCCTCCGGCAGGGTATAGCCCAAATCCTCCACATAGGTTTTATTGATATAACAGGCCTCTGTGGAACGCATATAAGGAACGGCATAATAATGCCCTCCAAAAGCGCACTCATCCAGAAACCGTGGAATGATCTCATCTATGGCAGGTGCGTCAAACCTGACCTGGCTTCCCCCGAGACCATACTGTTCATTTTCAAACAGCCCCTCTAAGGGAACCACCAGATTATCCCCTGTCAGATAGGTTGCGATATGATCCGGATAAGTAATACATACATTGGGCGTGGTATTGGTGGCAATATTGGTGATCACATCATTATAAATCTTGCCGTAGTCCGTATACAGCCGCAGGTTTACCGTGATATTGGGATAAAGCTCCTCAAAATCCGTAATTGCCTTCTCATAAATAGCCGTCTGTGTTTTGTTGGTATCATTCTTTGCCCAGAAGGTGATCTCATATTCCCTGGAAGCGTCAAACTCCTCCGGAACAGCAAAGGCACTCATCCCCTGCTTTCCGTGGCAGCCTGTGATTCCAAGCAGGCTGAAGCTCAGAAGAACAGACAACGAAACTATTTTCTTTATTCCCGCCCCTTTGGGAGCTCTCCCTATCTTTCTCATCCCTTCGTCCCTCCTCTTGATACGCCTGCCATGACCTTATTGCGAAATACCAAAAATAACAGGATCAGAGGTACAGAGATCACCACCACCGCCGCCATCATTGCAGGAACATTTTCCCGGCCAAACCCGTTTTCCCGGATCTCCTGGATCCCGTTGGATACAAGGAAATAATTTTCATCGTCTGTGATGAGCCTGGGCCAGACATAGGAATTCCAGCATTCGATCACCTTCAGGATCGTAATGGTGATCAGGGTGGGTTTCGATATGGGTATCATCACCCGGAACAGATATTTCAGATCGGAGGTTCCGTCAACCTTGGCCGCATAATACAGGCTGTCCGGTATCTGCTCAAAATTCTCCTTCAACAGATAGATATAAAAGACAGAGGTAACCGAGGGCAGGATCAATCCCGGAAAGGTATTGCGCAGATCCAGGTTCGTGACTGTCACAAAGTTTGTGATGATCACCAGCTCATTAGGGATCATCATCAATGAAAGAAAGAGCACAAACACAATATTTTTCCCCTTGAAATCAAGCCTTGCAAAGGCAAAGGCCGCAAAGGTTATGACCGCCAGCATGATCGCTGTGGTTGCCAGGGTAAAGATGGTTGTGTTAATCAGATATCTTCCGAGAGGCACTGCGGTAAAAGCCTCCACATAATTCTCCAGCGTAGGAGACAACGTAAAAAACTGAGGAATATTTTCGGAATTGTATGCCCCATAGCTCTTTACGGATGTCAGAAGCATCCAGTAAAAAGGAAATAACACGATCAATGCCCACAGAGCAAGCAATATATAAGTAATGACATTCACTGTCCTCTTTCTGATTCTGGCATTTTTTTCAATTTTCAGGTAATCCGTCTCCATATTTGACCTCATTTCCATGGTATAAAGCCTTCTAATAGCGAACCTTCTTTTTACTCACCAGCAGATTGATACATGTGATCGTAAGCACTATGGCAAAAAGGATGATTGCCGCCGCAGACGCATAAGACGGGTATCCGCCGCTGTCTCCGTAGAGCATATCGTAGACATATCCCACAATAGTATTCATCCCCGCCGCATTTAAGTCTGTACCAAACAGGGCGACCACATCGCTGTATGCCTTGAACGCTCCGATAAATCCTGTAATGATCAGATAGAAGATCATGGGGGAAATCATTGGAAGAGTGATCCTCAGAAAGGTTCTGAGCTTAGAAGTACCGTCCACTCTGGCGGCATTGTAATACATCTGATCTACCGATGCAAGAGCACTGGTTAAGATCAGGATCTTGAAGGGCATGACCACCCATATGGTATAAAAGCACAGCACAAACATTCTGGCCCAGTAAGGCCCCTCAATGAAATCCACAGCTGTTCCGCCAAACCAGGTGATCATCAGATTGATCAGCCCGTCAGAATAGGCTGTCTTTTTGAACAGGATCATAAATACCAATCCTACTGCTAGGGTATTGGTCACATAGGGCAGGAAATAAATGGTCTGAAAAAGATTCCTTAAGGGCTTTATGGAATTTAATCCCACAGAGATCAGCAGTGCGATTCCGGTGGAAAGAGGCACTGTGATCACCACCAGCAAAAAGGTATTTTTCACTGCCTGCAAAAAATATGGATCATGCAGCACATAAGAATAGTTGTAGGTCCCTGTACCGAAAAAGGTCTGGGATGCAGAGTTATACCCCTCCTCAAAGGAATAAACAAAAACATCGATCAGCGGATATACCATAAATACACCCAGAAAAAGAATTGCCGGCAAAAGATACAGCCAGCCCTTGAGGCCGCTGTCTCTCAATAGTTTTTTCATGGTCTTAAAAGCTCCTCTCCCTCATTCGCCTGCCCCCGGACCCTCTCTCCGGTTTCTTTATTGAAAAGGAACACCTTCCCCGGCTTCAGTGCGAATCTTACCAGCGCACTACCTGTATCAACACTGTTTTCTGTTCCGATGATCGCACGGACTGCAGGATTTAACGAAGCCTCATGCCTGGAAACCACACTGATATCGCGCCCCATTACCTCCACACCGCTTAATGCGCAGCACAAAGGCCCGTCCTTGTGCAATACAAATCCTTCCGGCCTTACTCCTGCGTAAACCGTCTGATCGGAAACGCCCTTCACCGAAAGCACTTCATCCTTTCCTATATATAATCTGCCATCTCTGATCTCGCCGTCAAAAACATTGATGGGGGGCGTTCCAAGAAATTTTGCCACAAACAGATTTACAGGATTGTCATAAACCTCCTGAGGTCTGCCGATCTGCTGGACCACTCCCTCCTTCATCACCACGATCTCATCGGAAATACTCATGGCCTCCTCCTGGTCATGGGTCACAAAAATGGTGGTGATCCCCGTTTCTCTCTGGATCCTTCTAATCTCCTCTCTTGTCTGCAGTCTCAGTCTGGCATCAAGGTTGGAGAGAGGCTCATCCAGCAAAAGCACCCGGGGCATCTTCACCAGCGCGCGGGCGATGGCCACTCTCTGCTGCTGCCCGCCGGAAAGCTCTCCCGGCTTGCGATCCATCAGTTCATCTATCTGGACAAGCCTTGCCGCCTCATCTGCCTTTTCCAGCATAGCGGCCCTGGACAATTTGTCCTTTCCTTTCAGATTCTGCAGAGGGAACAGAATATTCTGTCTCACTGTAAGGTGAGGATAAAGCGCATAATTCTGAAAAACCAGGCCTATCCCTCTGTTCTCCGGCGGAAGCCCGGTGACATCGTCCTCTCCAAAAAGTATCCGTCCGCCGGTAGGCTTAAGCAAACCGCTGATCAGGTTTAAGGTGGTGCTCTTTCCGCAGCCGGAAGGTCCTAACAGTCCGATCAGCTTTCCGTCCGGTATCTTATATGAAAAATCATTGACAGCAATTACATCTTCCCGGTTTTTGCGTCCTCTCGCGGGAAACTTTTTGGTGAGATTCTGTAAGGTAACCTCCATATTTTTCCTCATTTCTGCGCTGCTTTTTGCGCATATCAAGTTTGTGGATTTTTCAAATTCTTCCATATTATACTTTAAAAAACCAGGGATGTCCAGACACTTCCCATGTCGGACATCCCTTCTTATCACCTGTCAGGCCCTATGCAAACATCTTTTTTATTTCCTCATAATTCTGCGCCGTCATCAATGCAGTTTCATCTGTATCCTTAAATTTTACCACATAGGTCCACCTGCCGTAGGGCTCAATCCTCACAATCTGCGAAATATTGATGATATAGGACTTATGGCAGCGCATAAATTCTCCTGTACTCAGCTTTTCCTCGATATCGGAAAGGGAAATGGAGGTTCTGTACCGTTCCTTAGCCGTGACAATACTGGTATAGCCCTCCAGCTTCTCAACCAGAATGATCTCCTCCATATTAAGCAGACATGCCTGTTCCTTCCCTTTGATAAAAAGCTTGTTCTTATAATGCTCCGGCTTTACCACCTTATCCGGCAGAGCATCGTCCTGCAAAGTCTTTTCTGCCATGCTGCTTCTGATACGGTCTAAGGTTTTCACCACCCGTTCCATATTAAAGGGCTTTACCAGATAATCAAAGGCATAAATTTCAAAGGCGTTGGCCATATACTCGCTATGGGCTGTGGCAAAGATTACCTTCAGCTTCGGGTTAAGCTCCGTAAACACTTTGGCACACTCCAATCCGCTTTCTCCGCTTAAGTCAATATCCATGAAGACCACATCCGGCTTATATACGGCAAAATCCTTCACCGCTCCCGCAAAATCCCCGCACTCTGATACCACTTGATAATCCGGCTGTTTCTCCACCATTTTGTGGAGCAGCCTTCTGATCTCGGGCTCATCATCGATCAGCATCACTTTGATCATACTTTTTTACTCTCCGCATACGCACCGGCCCCTGTGCCAATGCTCTTTTTCATCTCTGTATCCGCCAGCACATTCTGGAGCTTGTAATAATCCACAACTCCTATATGTCCTTCCCTCAGGGCCTGTGCCATGGCCTTGGGTATCTCAGCCTCTGCCTGGACTACCGCCGCCCTCATTTCCTGCTCAAGGGCTACCGCCATAGCCCGGCGTTCCTCCGCCCTGGCCTGGGCGATCTTGTTATCAGCCTCCGCCTGCAGGCTCTGAAGATTGGCTCCCACGTTTCTTCCTATATCAATATCGGCAATATCAATGGAAATGATCTCATATGCCGTTCCGGAATCCAGTCCCTTTTCCAAAATCAGCTTGGAGATTTCGTCAGGATTTTCCAAAACCTCTTCATGGCTTTGGGAGGATCCTACCGTCGTGACAATTCCCTCCCCGATCCTTGCAAGCACTGTTGCCTCGCCGGCGCCGCCGATCAGGCGTTCAATATTAGTCCTTACCGTGACCCTGGCCTTTACCAAAAGCTCGATCCCGTCCTTGGCTACCGCCGAGATCAGAGGGGTTTCAACCACCTTGGGGGTAACGCTCATTTTTACTGCCTCAAAGACATTACGCCCTGCAAGGTCAATCGCGGATGCCTTTTCAAAGGACATATCCATACCCGCTCTCTGGGCCGCGATCAAAGCGTTGACTACCCTGTCCACATCGCCCCCTGCCAGATAATGGGCTTCTAACTGATTGACCTTTACCTTTAACCCCGCTTTGATGGCCTTGATCAGCGGAAAAACAATCTTGCTCGGCGTCACTCTCCTGAGCCGCATTCCGATCAGGTCAAAGATACTTACCTTCACATTGGCGGCTACCGCTGATATCCACAGTCCCACCGGCACAAAAACAAAAAACAATACCACCAAAAGACCTACCACACACAACAAAACTATCTTCCCTACCATGATTTTCCCTCCTTCTATTTCTCTCTGACCATAAGTCTGTTCTGATTGATCCTGCTGATCACAATGGGAGTCCCCTTCTTAATATAGGATCCCTCCGAAAAAATATCCAACTCTATCCCTTCAAAATTTCCTTTTCCTGCCGGCTTTAAATCGGTGGTCGCTGTTCCTTCTTTTTTCAGAAGGTAGTCCAGATCCGAAGAATTGATGGGAGCGCCTGCCTTCAGATCCTCATCCAGCACGATAGGCGACCTGAACTTTTTCTGTGACAAAAATCCCATGATGATCGTCATAAGGATCCCTAATATTACAATAACCACTACCGTAATAAAAATTCCTGCCTCCACCGTATCCGCTGTCAGAAAAATCCCTGCCACCAGACAGATGATGCCTGTGATCCCGGGAACCCCAAAGCCCGGAACTACCATCTCAATCCCTACCAATACAAATCCGGCAACCAAAAGGATAATGCCGATGATCATTACTGTATTCAACTATTCCTTCACCTCCTTTGCAAACCTGACGGTAAATACCGTCTCCCTCTCGCCGGAATCCACCCGGATCGTGCCTCCGTTTTCTTTCAGTATACCGGCTACAATGTACAGGCCCATTCCGTGGCCTTCCTCTCTTTTTGTGGTAAAGCCCTGCCGGAATATAAGGCCTTTCTTTTCCTCCGGTATCACAGGCCCGTTGTTGGATACGGCAAACAGATAGCTTTCCCTGTCCTCGCTGATATCCAGTCCCATCCTTCTTTCCCCTTCCTTTTCCTGCAATGCAGTAATTGCATTATCGATCAGGTTGGAAAGTACCTTACACAGTTCCCAGGGCTCAATCCTTAAGCTCTTAAGATCTGACTTTACTTCCACATAAAAATCGGTTCCATTTGCCTCCGCCGTACTCATCTTCGCCATAAGCAGAGCGTTAACCGCCGGTATGGAGGTTCTGATCGCCTTTCCCACCTTCATCATATCCTTATAAATAGGTTCCAGATAATCATGAAGCTCTTCATACTCCTCCAGCTCCATCATTCCATATACGATCTGAAGATGGTTCAGATAATCATGCCTCTGTCCGCGAAGCTCTCCGTTCAGCTCCTGCACCCGGTAAAAGCTTTCCGTCAGGGCCTCATACTGCCTTTTAAGTCTTTCATGCAGGACTAATATCCATATCAGACACAGCATCAGTACCACTACCACCAAAAGGCAAAAGATCAGGCTAATATTCATGGGCATCCCTTCTTTCTTTTCCCGCCTCAGCGTACTTTTATTATATTAGGAGACCGGCCTGTTGAAAATACAAACCCCTCCAAATATACATTTTCTTATCTCAAATGACAAAAACTCATCTCTTTTCATCTTGACGGTCTCAGGACTATTTAGTACAATAGGCACGCTACCCTCTTATGATGGGCAGAGAAAGGCAAAAAAGATGTGGAATAATTTTAAAAAGAAGTTTATCGGAGACCGGGAATTTTATCGTTATATCATATTTCTTGCGCTTCCCATGATCATCCAGAATGCGATCACCAGCTTTGTCAGCTTCTTAGACAACATCATGGTAGGTCAGGTGGGCACGGAGCAGATGTCCGGTGTGGCTATTGTCAATCAGCTGATGTTTGTTTTCAATATCTGTATTTTCGGCGGTGTCTCAGGCGCCGGTATTTTCGGTACACAGTTTTTTGGGAAAGGGGATTATGAAGGCCAGAAGTATGCCTTTCGGTTCAAAATGTATGCCAGTGCCCTCATCTGTGGTATTGCTCTTTTACTTTTCGGCTTTTTGGGAACAGAGCTGATCTCTCTTTACTTAAACGACAGCGGCAGTACCGGGGATATCACCCTTGCACTCAAGTACGGCAAAGAATATCTTGCCATTATGATGCTGGGACTACTTCCCTTTGCCCTCGGGCAGGCCTATGTCAGCACCATCCGTGAGACCGGACAGACCTTTGTTCCTATGCTGGCAGGCATTGCCGCCGTACTCATCAATCTGGTGCTGGATTACATATTGATCTTCGGAACACCCTTTAGTCCTGCCATGGGCGTTAAGGGTGCTGCCATTGCAACGATCATTGCACGTTTTGTGGAGTTTGCCATCGTGGTGATCTGGACCCATTGTCATAAGGATGTCAATCCCTATATCAGGGGCGCCTACACCAGCCTTCGGATCCCCCGGCATATCCTGAAAGGAATCCTGGTCAAGGGTTCTCCCCTCATGATCAATGAAATGCTCTGGGCCTCCGGCATGGCTGTGATCTCCCAATGCTACGCTGTCCGCGGCCTGGAGGTGGTTGCCGCTCAGAATATTTCCTCCACCATCAGTAACCTGTTCAACATTGTTTATATTCAGCTGGGAGGCTGTATCTCTATTGTAGTCGGCCAGCTCCTGGGAGCCGGAAAAAAGGAAGAGGCAAAAGATGCAGATAACAAGATGATCTTTTTCAGTGTTTTCTCCTGCGCCTGCATTTCCGTACTCATGATCCTTGTGGGAAGATTCTTCCCATCTATTTATAATACGGAAGAAAGCATCAAGACACTGGCCAGATCCTTCATCGTCATTGCTGCCCTGGTAATGCCTTTGTGCTCCTATTCCCACTGTGCGTATTTTACATTGCGCTCAGGCGGAAAAACCATCGTTACCTTCCTTTTTGACAGTGTCTATACCTGGGTGCTTGTGATCCCCTTTGCCTATGTACTGGCAAACCATACCGCACTGCCCATCACCACCGTGTTTTTCCTGGTGCAGTTTACGGAGATCATCAAGGTAGCCCTTGGATTCTTCATGGTAAAAAGCGGCGTATGGATGCAGAATATTGTAGAGGATACTCCATAATCCGTATACACCATATGGTATTCTTTCTTTTGATCAAAAGACCGGCCTGTGTTTCACAGGCCGGCTTCTTTTTTCTGTTTATTTCGAATTCTCAGTTCCTTAAAGAAGCTTGTCAGCATCCCGGAGCATTCTTCTTCCATTATTCCCCGTGTCACCTTCACCTGGTGATTAAACTCCGGCATTTCCAGAAGATTCAGGATAGAGCCTCCGCACCCTGCCTTGGGGTTCATGCTCCCCATCACCACTTCGTCTATCCTGGCCTGTACGATCGCTCCGGCACACATCTGGCAGGGCTCTAATGTAACATAAAGTGTACAGCCCTCCAGGCGCCAGTCTCCGACCTTTTTGCTGGCCTTCCTGATGGCTGTGATCTCCGCATGGGACAAGGTATTCTTGTCCGTATTTCTACGGTTATAGCCTCTTCCGATAATTTTTCCTTCATACACGATCACACAGCCGATGGGAACCTCTCCCAGGGCATAGGCCTTTTTGGCTTCCCTGATCGCCTGTTTCATATATTTTTCCTGTTCTGTCATTTTCCGTTCCTGTATCCTTTCTGTTCCGGGGGATGCGCCTACCGGCCTGTTACTTTTCACAGACACGTCAGAAAACCAGCCTGGACAGAGGCAAAGCCCTTAAGGAGCCCTTTCAACAACGTCAGTACTTAGCGAGGTTTTTTCGAGCTTAGTACTGCTACGTTGTTGTAGAGCGGAAGCGCGGCGACGTAGGACTTTGCCTCTGTCCAGGCGGCCTGCTGGCGTACGTGTAAAAAGTAACATCGGCGCAAAAGAAACTTCCTGCATGTTGACAAACAGCCCCAAAAGCCATATACTACTAAAAGATACTTTAGCAGTGTTAAATCATATAGCTTTATTTTCAGGGAAGCTGTCATGGCTGCCCCGTGTTGGCGGTGTCTGACGATCGGGTCTTGCGCAATGAAGAGCCGTGAACCGTGTCAGGTTGGGAACAAAGCAGCACTAAGCGGATTTTTTCATGTGCCGCAAGGGTGCCTGGTCTTAGCTGACAATGCAGGTAACGCATGGCGGCTTCCCTGAGGATAAAGCTATTCTTTATAGCTCCACCCGGCGCATGTAATATCCGAATTTTCCAATCTCTACCGGTCCGGCGCATTCAAAGCCTTCAAACCCGAACATAACCGCCACCATTTTTTCACGCTCGAAATAGGTTCCCGGAACCCCCAGGTAAAAGCAGGTCTCATCTCTGGTTCCGATCTCCTCATCCGGCCCAAGGATCAAATGTCTGTAGTTGTAATAGCCATGGAGGAGAAAGCTGTTATTTACCAGTCTCTGGTATGACGCCTGCAGGACAATGAAATCCTTGGGCTCGATCGCCAGGTAAAGCCTTTCATCTCCAAAAGGATGCACCCTTCTGTAGCTTCTCTGAAGCTGCTCCCACTTGCTTTCCGGGGCAGGCCTCAGTATTATTTTTTGATCATCTGCCGTATGCAGGAGGTCTGCTCCGGAATTGTTTTCGCTCCCTGCCTTCCCCAGCTTTTCTGAGGACTCTGTTTTCTCTGGAAACTCCATTCCCTTTGAAGGCTCCGGTTTCTTCGGAGGCTCCGATCTTATTGAAGACTCCGGTTTTCCGGAAAGCTCCGCCCCGTTTTCTGTCTCCTGCCAATAGCCGGATATCCAGTGATGCTCATCCAACCGGATCAGAATGCCACACAGCTCGCTTTCTTCAAATTCTTTATCCCTCAGGCGAAATTTTCCGCCGCTGAGCGGAAGACATCTCTCCTCGTTTACCGCTCCGTTTTTCACAGTTATGGATCTCCACTCTGTGTTCTGGTCCCTCAGCACCAGATACAGAGCATACTTACCGTCATCCAGACCGTCAATATGCCTGATATGTATGTCCAATCTGCAGGCATCGCTTTCACGGGATATTTTGGCAAATCCCGCAGAGGATTTTTTGATCCCGTCCCAAAAGAATGTAAGATAAATGATTTTCTTTTCAAATAAAAACAACCTTATCCCTCCCAACAATTATGTACTATTGTATTCGGGAATAAGGTTGTTCATTCCATTTCCTACTGTGCGTCAAGATATCTCATATAATTATAAACCATCATGGCAATCTTGAAGGTCAGTGCATCATCAAAGGTACGCACATCCAGCCCGGTAGTTTTCTGCAGCTTCTCCACCCTGTATACAAGTGTATTCCGATGGATAAAAAGCTGTCTTGAGGTCTCTGACACATTCAGATTATTGTCAAAGAACTTGTTGACCGTAGAAACAATCTCCTCGTCAAAGTCTCCCGGATCATTGTCTCCAAAAATCTCATCGATAAAAATCTTACAGAGATTCGCCGGAAGCTGATAGATCAAACGCCCGATCCCGAGACTTCCATAAGAATTGACCTTCTTCTCTATATAGAAGATCTTTCCTACATCCAGCGCCATCATAGCCTCTTTGTAGGATTTAGAGACATCCTTCAGCTCCTGAACTACCGTTCCGTAAGCCACCCTTACATTCATCATGGCCTCTGTGCTCATCATATCAACGATAGTCTGTGCTGTCTGCTCAATCTCCTCACTTCCCTCATTGGGTGCAAGGGCCTTGATCAGTATCACGCTGCTCTCGTCTACAGCTGTGATAAAGTCACCCGACTGGGAGGAAAACATTCCCCGCAGGAACTCCGCGGCTGTGGTGTCCTTTTCTGCCTTTGTCTCCACGATAAAAACAACTCTGGGAACCATCACTTCTATGTGCAGCTTCTTGGCGCGATTATATACATCCACCAAAAGAAGGTTATCCATCAGAAGATTCTGGAAGAAGTTATTGCGGTCAAATCGCTCCTTATAAGCCGTTATAAGCTGCTGCAGCTGACTGACTGCAATCTTTCCGATCATGTATGCTTCGTCATTATTTCCCCTGGCCATCAGCACATAAATCAATTCATTTTCATCCATAATCTTCAGCAGATGATCCCTTCCTATCACCTGACTGTCTGCCGGGGATTCCGCAAAGCCTACAATAAGCTCTCTTGAGATATCATTGTTGTCAAAAGTGGAAACCACAGTACTTCCATCTAACCCGAATACTGCCAGATTCACCTTCGTAATATTACGAAGTTCTTCAATACAGCTTGCTATTACCTGTGTCGAAATCATTTGTTCACCCCTTTCTGAGTATGGAGATAGTATAACAGAATTCTTCCTGGTATTGCAACTTATTCGATATTTTTTCCGAATTTTTTTGTACACCAAAGAGTTTGCAGGCAACAAAAAAGGGATGCCATCGGCACCCCTTTATATTTATTACTAGTTGGTAATAACCTGCTCGGTTTCCTTGTCGAATACATGGATCTTATCAACATCGAATGCAAACTTAACAGTATCGCCAGGTCTTGCATTGGTACGGGAGTCAACTCTTGCTGTGATCGGGAACTCATCCAGATCAAAGTATAAGTAAACTTCTGCACCGAGTAATTCGTAAACCTTGATGGTTGACTCGAATACACATTTAGCGGTTGATACGAATGCTTCTGAATCATATACATCCTCAGGACGGATACCGAAGGTAACCTTCTTGCCTGCATAACCGCCACTGATCAGCTTCTTGGACTTAGCTGCAGGAAGAGGAATGCTCTTGCCGGCAATCTTAAGGCTTGCTGTATCGCCGCTTACTTCTACTGTTGCCTCAAGGAAGTTCATCTGAGGTGATCCCATGAAACCTGCTACGAACAGGTTAGCGGGCTTCTGATACAGATTCTGAGGGCTGTCAACCTGCTGAACAACACCATCCTTCATAACTACGATCCTGTCACCTAAGGTCATAGCCTCGGTCTGGTCATGTGTTACGTAGATGATGGTAGTACCTAATCTCTGATGCAGCTTGGAGATCTCAACACGCATCTGTACACGAAGCTTGGCATCCAGGTTGGAGAGAGGCTCATCCATAAGGAATACCTTAGGGCTACGAACGATAGCACGACCCATAGCAACACGCTGTCTCTGACCACCGGACAGAGCCTTGGGCTTACGATCAAGAAGGGGTGTCAGGTCAAGGATCTTAGCTGCTTCTTTAACCATCTTATCAATTTCATCTTTCGGAACTTTTCTCAGTTTAAGACCGAAAGCCATATTGTCGTATACTGACATATGAGGATACAGAGCGTAGTTCTGGAATACCATGGCGATATCCCTGTCCTTCGGCTCAACATCATTTACTACTCTGTCACCAATCTTCAGTTCGCCGGAAGAAATATCTTCCAGACCTGCGATCATACGAAGTGTGGTAGACTTACCGCATCCTGAAGGACCTACGAAGATGATAAATTCTTTATCTGCAATTTCCAGATTGAAGTTCTTTACAGCTTCGAATCCATTAGGATATACTTTACAGATATTTTTTAAAGATAAACCTGCCATATTAAATTTGCCTCCTTAAAATTTAGTCACAACTGAATCTTCTCACAGTATACATGACTTTGACTTTTCTGACTATACCACTATTCCACAAATATTTATTTTTGGATTGTTGAAAATGCTTATAGCTGTTGAATCTTTTTAAGCCGCCCAACAACTTGACCAACAAAACCAATCGGGAAATAGGCATTTTGTATAGAATCCGTCATTCTTCCGGTGTTTTTTCCTGATTTTCACTCTCATCTGCTACGCTCGCAGCCACCTCCGGCTCTGCACCCGAAACATCGATACTGCCTGCAGCCACGCTGTTTTCCAACGCTTCTGCCTCCTCTTCTCCCTCCAGAGGCGCCATTGTCCACTCATCATCGCCTATGATTTCCTCCTCCGGCTCAAACCTCTTGAAGGTTTTGTTGTAAAGCTTGGCACAAAGATAGGCGGGCGCAGATATTCCAAGCATAAAGACTACCGGCGTTGCCTGAATGATGAATGCCGCAATAAAAAGAGGCGCCACCCAGCAAAGAAGCATAAGGATGGTCTTGGGGAATGTGAGGATTCCCATAAAAAATGAATTTTTGAAGGTATTTTTGATGGTATTATCAAATCTTGAAAGAACCGGAAACAAATGCATGGTAGCCAGAAGCACAAGGATGATAACCGTAAACAACGCGATCCTGATCCATTTGGAAAACGGGATAGTAGAAAAATTAAGGATAAAAATGTCTCCCAGCAGAACTGCTCCTATCAACAGAAGGATCAGCCAGATGATGGTAGCCTGCTTAAAGTTCTGCTTAAAGGATTTGAAATACGATCTGACAATATAGCTTTCCTCATCCCTGACCATCTTCAGAACCACATAATGCAGCGCCGTCATGGAAGCCCCTATGGTAATGACCGGCAGACAGCAGATCAGTGTCAGTATATTTAACAATATCAGATCTGCTACTTTGCTCAAAAAACTAAATAATGGACTGTCCAAACTGAATATTCTACCCATAATTACTCCTATCCGCGCCTTTCCTGCGCCTGTATATCTTTATTTTTTCAGTATTTATATCACAGTATTATATCACTGATTCTTTAGCTTGCCGGAAACTCTCAGATATTGCTGGTTCAGCTTCCGGTAGGTAGCCAGTATCTCTTCCACATTGCTGTTTACCCGTTGCATGATCTCGTCATAATGATCAAAAAATGTCTTGACCAGCGCCTGGTTATACTTTCCGGCCGAGGTTTCTTTCCTGATGATATCCAGCATCTCGTCCTCCTCAAAGGCCGGCCTGTAGGGTCTTTTGTCCATAAGCGCGGTAACCGCATCTGCAAGCTGAAGGATCTGCTGTCTTTTGTTCATCTGTACCTCCTTAAGCCCCCGGGGGTATCCGCTGCCGTCACAGCGTTCGTGATGTGCCGCAACGATCTCCACCACGCTGTCTGCCATTCGGTTATGTAATATCCTTTCTGACAAATGCACATGCATTTTTACCTTTTTGTACTCTTCTGCCGTCAAAAGCCGGGGCGCATCAATGATCTCTCTGGGCACTGCCACCATCCCGATATCATGGAGAATGGCACCGTAATACATCTGCTCAGACTCCAGGCTGTTAAGCCCCTCGCTCTGTCCCAATGTCCTGGCGATGCACATACAGGTCACGGCATTGACCACTGCCGATTCACTCCAAAAGCCCTGGCAGTACATGAGCATCTCCATATATTTCTTTTTGTCCTCATTGGTAAAGATCATGTAACCGATGATATCATCCAGCTCTTCCTTATAGTCGCCTTTCTTTACCTTCTCAAGGACATCATATCTGTCTATGGCCTCTTTAAACAGATCGAAGGCATCCCTGCTGATCACCGTGCCGGTCTGCTTTTCGAACATGTCGATATTGAATTTGTCTCCCAGCGCCACAGAATAAATATCTACCTTTTCCGCGAGATTCAGATAAGCGGCGATCTCCTTGTGGGGGAAATTGATGGTCTTAAGCTGGGAATAATCCATATGATGGTAAAGGACTACCATTGCCAGCTCGCTTAAGGGGGACAGATGCTTAAAAACAAGATATCCATAGGTAGCATGTGCCATAGGCATCTTTAATTCGTAATGTATCATATCCCTGGGGTTATCCGTCTTATATGCGCCTATATCGTGAAGAGAAGCCATAAATACAAAATCTGCCAGCTCAAACTTCTCATAGCCGCCCTTGCATTCCAGCATCTTATACAGATAGTATGCCACCCTCGAACCATGATCCATAGCCCTGCGGCTCATCAGCTTGAACGTGTCCCTCATTAACAAGAAAATATCTTTACTGTGAATATATTCCATACAATTTACCCTCCTGACAGGACAAATTCCATAGGGGTGTATATGATTCCTTCCCGGCGGCATTGCGGTCCCAGATCGTGAAAGCCTATCTTATGGTAAAACCGAACCCCGTAGGGTGATGCATTGACCGTCAAACGGCGGGCGCCGGACTCCCTTTTTGCATAATCCGCCATTTTCTCGATCAATCCCCTGCCAATCCCCTGTCTGTGACAACTTTTCTCTACAAAAAGAAGGGAGATATGTGTCTTATCCCGCAAAGTGATCATCCCCACCAGTCTGCCTTTGTTCCGGGCTACCATCAACCGGTAGTCTCCGGACAGGAACATGCGTTTCAAGCCCGTGTCGGTAATAAAATCCTCAAAGCTCCTGATCCCCTCCGGCGTATAATCCTCTGCCTCAAACTCCAGAAAGGTTTTCCACGCAAGCCCCATGGCAGCTTCCCAATCATCCTCCGTTGCAAAGCATATCTCAAAATCCCCCTCTTCCTTCATACTCCGTCCTTTCACACATCCTTATGCATATGGTTATCTAGTTATTATAGCAAACTATTTTGTATTTTGAAACCCTTTTAAAGAGCCATTTCTTTCCCTACCTGATTGGCCAGGGGCAGCCCGTTTTCAAGGGCATAGGCATTTTCGAGAGTGGTTTTTGCGATGGCCTGCATAGCCTCCCTGGTAAAAAATCCCATATGGGAGGTGATCAGCACATTCGGAAAGGTCATAAGACGGGCCAGATTATCATCTGTAATGATATCACCGGATCGATCCTCATAAAAGACCCCTTCCTCCTCCTCGTAGACATCAAGGCCGACTCCTCCGAATCTGCCCTCCAGCATTCCTTTGATCAGAGCCTCCGTATCGATCAGACCGCCTCTTGAAGTGTTTACCAGGTAAACTCCCTTTTTCATGGCGGCGATAGATTGTTCATTGATAATATGTCTGGTTTCCATATTCAGGGGGCAATGAATGGATATCACATCCGATCTTCGAAAGAGCTCTTCAAGCGGTACATATTCCGCCTCCAGCCCCTCTGCCGGAAAGGGATCATAGCAGATCACCTCCATTTGAAATCCGTTCAATATCCGGATCATAGCCTGACCGATCTTTCCGGTGCCGATCACGCCGGCCGTTTTTTCATGGAAATCAACCCCCATAAGCCCGTTCAGACTCATGTTAAAATCCCTGGTCCTGTTATAGGCCTTATGAGTCAGACGGGCCACCGCCAACAGCATGGCCATGGAAAATTCAGCCACCGCCTCCGGTGAATAGCTCGGAACCCTGAGTACAACGATCTTATCCTCAGCCGCCTTCACATCCACATTATTGTAGCCTGCGCTGCGGAGCAGAATGGCTTTCACATTCATTTCATATAAGGCGTCTATCATCCCCGCATCCACGTGATCATTGACGAAAACGCAGATCGCGTCATGGCCCTTTGCCATAAATACCGTTTCCGGGTTGCAGGCAGCCTCGATAAAATGAATGTCAAAGCCATATTCCTTTCCCATAGGCTCAAACCAGATCCTGTCATAAGGCTTGGTTCCATAAAATGCAATTTTCATATCACATCCTCCAATTTCCAATTGTGTATGTGATATAGTATTTGCTTGGGAAACCGGATTTTATTCTTACCGCCCTATAACGGCAGGAATCTATCATTCCCAAATGGGGTTTTTAGAATAAATTACTAAAAAAATCTTTCACGGATTTTTTGAGATTTTCAAAAAAACCGTTAACTGCATTTGATGCCGCATTCTTAACTGCGCCTGTTACCACCTCGTCTACATGATCCACAAAACCGGCCCCGTATTCCTGATACAGACTCTCTGTCTTGTCAACCACATACTCTGCCGAAAATCCCATATCCTCCAGCTTTTCCATGGCATCTACAAGCTTTCTGGCATCCTCCTTATCCACCTCAACACCAAATTTATCTTTTCCCTCTTTGATGATGCTCTGCAGGCCTTCCTCTGACCCGTAATCACTCTCCGCAAGCTTATCCTTCAAAAAGGAAAAAACCTCCTCTGCCGTCTCCTGATCCATCTCCTCGAAAGCTGCCGAAAGCTGCTGTTTGATCTGGGAAAAAACATCCGCCGCATCTGCGTCCGAAAGCTCCCCTGCCGCATGGACTCTGACAGGGACAAGCAGAAGCATTACTGCCAAAGCTATCAAACCAAGGCCCGCTCTATAGGCCGGCTTGCCTCTCAAAAGTCCTGATAATTTTGTTTTCATTTAAACAACCTCCTGATACTCCTTCACCCGCTCCATGATCCAGGGATAAAGGTCTTCATAAACCTGCTGCTTGTTTTTCTCATTCAGGAGCTCATGCCGCCCTCCGGCATAGAGCTTTATGGAAACGTGCTCCATTCCTGCTTTTCTGAAGTCCTCGTAAGCCTTTTTGACTCCCTCCCCGTAATTTCCCACCGGGTCCATGTCTCCCGCTATAAAATGCACCGGAAGCCCCTCGGGCATAGCCCAGAGATTTTCTTCCTGATTCAGACGGTCAAGCAAGGTAAATAAGGTTTTAAAGCCATTTACAGTAAAGGTAAAACCGCACAGCGGATCCTTCAGATAGGCGTCCACCACATTCTCATCGGTGCACAGCCAGTCAAAGGATGTCTTTGCGTCAGGTATTCTTTTGTTGTAGGAGCCGAAAGCCAGCTTATCGATCAGCTTCGCCCTGTGCTTCTGTCCTAAAAATACTCCCTGCAGAGCCGCCACTGCCTTACTTGTCTTTACCAGCGCAGGAGGCTGGGAGCCTGTACCGCATATGATCGCTCCCTGTATTCCGGAGCCGTACCGGAAAAGATAATTGCGCAGGATAAAAGAGCCCATGCTGTGCCCCAGGATCACATAGGGCACCCCGGGATATTCTTCCTGGGTGAGCTTCTTGAGCCGATGGACATCCCTGACCACAACCGTGGCAGGATCCTGCTCGCAGAAGTACCCGTAAGTCCCTTCTTCTCCCACACTCTTCCCATGGCCCAAATGATCGTCCCCTGTCACGAGGATCCCCTTTTCGCCCAGATATTCCGCAAGCGCTTCATAGCGCTCCACATATTCCGCCATGCCATGGACGATCTGGAGAATGCATATCACCTTTCCCGACGGCGTCCACCTGACCGCGTGGATCTTCGTGCTTCCATCTCTGGAATCAAATGTAAATTCTTCTTTTTTTACCATTGTAACCTCCCAAGGATTACATCCTTTTTATCCTGTCCCCGCACTGACCTTCCCCCGAAGCAGGCTGGCTTTGTGTTCTGCCGGTCTGTCGGCCGGGAGCCGGATCCTAACAGATCTCCGCCCCTGACGGCATATCCTTCTCCGGAGTAAGTAATGCCAGATTCCCCTCTTCATCTTCTGCACAGAGCAGCATCCCCTCCGATACTACCCCTGCCAGTTTGGCCGGCTTTAGATTCACCAGCACCATAACCTTCTTCCCCACCATCTCTTCTGCACTGTAATGCTGCTTGATCCCCGAGACGATCTGCTTCACCTTAGAGCCGATCCGCACCTGGGAGCAAAGAAGCTTTCTGGATTTCGGCACCTCCTGGCAGGCAATGATCTCCCCTACCTGGAACTGCAGCTGATCGAACTGGTCATAGGTGATCTCCTCCTTGGGTTCTATGTCTATCACCTTTGCAGCCTCCGCTTTATCATTGCCCTCGCCGGCCTCTGCCTGACCACCTTCCTCCGACGGATCTTTTTCCTTCTGCGCCGCCCTTCTCTCCTCAAACATGGCTTCCGCCTTTGCAGACACTTCCTTCGCATCCAGCCTTGCAAAAAGGATCTCCGGTTTTTCTGTGACTTTATTGCCGGATGGATACAGGCCGAAGGTTCCAAGCTCCTCAAAGCCTCTGATCCGGGTATTTAGCTGCTCTGCGATCCTTGCAGCAGTCCGTGGCATAAAGGGCTCCAGCAAAGAAGCGCCGATCAAAATACCCTCCACCAGATTATAAAGCACCGTAGAGAGCCGGTCCTTCTTTTCCTCCTGCTTCGCAAGAGCCCAGGGTTCTGTCTCGTCAATATATTTATTGCAGCGCTTAAATAGAACAAAAATTTCCGTAAGGGCATCCGCCACCCGCAGCTCTTCCATCTTAGCCGCAACCTTTGCATAAGCGCCCGTGGCAACAGCCTTCAAATCCTCATCCACCGCCTCGGCGCATCCCTTCTCTTCCACCACGCCGTCAAAATATTTATTGCTCATGGAGATCGTCCTGTTTACAAGATTTCCCAGAGTATTGGCAAGGTCGGAATTGATCCTCTCCACCAAAAGCTCCCAGGAGATCGTACCGTCATTGTCGAAGGGCATCTCATGCAGCACAAAATAACGCACCGCATCCACACCAAAGAAATCCACAAGGTCATCTGCATAGATCACATTGCCCTTGGATTTGCTCATCTTGCCGTCTCCCTGCAAAAGCCACGGGTGCCCGAATATCTGCTTAGGGAGGGGCTCCCCTAAGGCCATCAGAAAGATCGGCCAGTAAATCGTATGGAAACGGATGATATCCTTTCCGATCAAATGCAGGTCTGCCGGCCACAGCCTGTGGTACTGCTCCGTGCTTTCACCGTCACAGTCATAGCCGATTCCTGTGATATAGTTGGTCAGCGCATCCAGCCACACATAGACCACATGCTTATCGTCAAAATCTACCGGGATCCCCCACTTAAAGGAGGTCCTGGAAACACACAGATCCTGCAGCCCCGGCAGAAGGAAATTATTCATCATCTCATTCTTACGGGAAACCGGCTGGATAAACTCAGGATGCTCGTTGATATGCCTGATCAGCCTGTCTGCATATTTACTCATCTTAAAGAAATAGGCTTCCTCCTTGGCCGGCTTTACTTCCCTTCCGCAGTCCGGACATTTGCCGTCCACCAGTTGGGACTCTGTCCAGAAGGATTCACAGGGTGTACAATAAAGCCCTTCATAGGCCCCCTTATAAATATCCCCCTGCTGATAAAGCTTTTTGAATATTTTCTGCACCTGCTTCTCATGGCCTGTATCCGTAGTCCGGATAAAATTGTCATAGGAGGTATCCATCAAGTCCCATAGATTTCTGATGGTTCCCGCCACATTATCCACAAATTCCTTGGGAGAGATGCCTTCCTCCTCAGCCTTCAGCTCGATCTTCTGACCGTGCTCATCTGTTCCTGTCTGGAAGTAAACGTCATAGCCGTCCTTTCTCTTAAATCTGGCAATACTGTCTGCCAGCACGATCTCATAGCTGTTGCCAATATGAGGTTTACCCGAAGTATAGGCAATAGCCGTTGTAATGTAATATTTTCCTTTATTCATCCCGTTGCCTCCTCAGCATAAATTTTTCTACTTAATAAAAGCCATCTTCTATCTAACGACAGAAGACAGCTTATGTGTGTCGTGATTTCATAACTCCTTGTATTACATTTACAGCTAACGGCATCAGAATTTCAATGCTGCTGTTACTATCGCAAAAATATAGTGTTAGCCTATCACAAACCATTTATGTTGTCAATTATTTTGTTATTTTCGCCAATGCCTCCGGCTGAACTGTTATCTGCCATTTATCCTGACCGGGCTGTAACGGATCCGCACCCGTATTCCCTGGCTGTAATTCCCGAATCCGTTTCCAAACAGGGTGAGGCCTCCCGCATGATCCGCCCCTTCTTTTACCTCCATCCGGAATCGGATCGGGCTCTTATGATCCAGGCCAAACTGCCCGATGGCTGCATCCGATATTTTTCGCCCATCCACAAAGGTTCCTCTGTCATTAATGGCAAGCAGCTTTAAAAGGCCATACTGATTCCAGCCCGAGGGCCACCATGCCGGTGTAAATACCCCTCTTATATCGCCGAAATCCCCCGGGGAGGTCCAGATCCCCACCGGGATTCCATTCAGCTGAAAGGAAATATCCGAGGGCCAGTCATTGTTCACCCCCGGTGCTTCACTGGCAAGCTCCATGGAAAAGCTGATCTCATCAATCTTCTGTGCCGCCGGAAGCAGATTGGGTATCAGGTATTCCACATACCCTTTGGAAAACCACAGGATCCCTCCGTGGATCCTGTCCGGATGGGCAAAGTACCTGGGATCGTCCACCTCTCCGATCAGCGACTTTACCGTGGAAATCCCACAGGTTGGCAGCACCTGATAATCCGTATACTGTCCTACCGGAATCTCTGCCTCATAGACTCCCTGCCGTTCTCTTACCTTCTCCGGCACAATATCCACAAGGATCCTTTCCTGCTTCACCCTGCAGAGCTTTTGATTTCCATGACCGCTGAAGTCAGAGGTCACCTCGATCAGATCTGCATCCTCCATCTTTTTGATATGGCTGGTCAACGCGCCGTTGGTAATATTCAGGCAGCCTGCCAGCTCATTCAGATTCATTTCTTTGTTTTCGAGGAGCAGGCGGATAATGCTCACTCTCACCTCGGAGCCGAGAACCTTGAACAGCTCCACCCCTTCCTCCAAATCTTTGATATACAGCATCCATCTCACCATTTTTTGTAAGGGCAGCGGCTCTTTTTAACCGCCGCCCTAAGCTCCACATAGCATCCGCAGGCCTGGCAGGTGCCTGCTTCTAAATAGTCACATTCTTTACAGAGGGAAAGCCTGTTCCCGTACAGCTCCTCCGGGGTTTTGGTATCCTTGTCCAAAAGCTCGATATAACGATGAAGCTTCTCCCTGTAAGCCTCCTCATCCATCTCCCGGAGAAGACACTTATAGCAGCGCCGCCTGTTTTCCTCTCCCATGCCCTCAGCGGATTTCAAGGCTTACCACGCTGCCGGCAGGGATGGTAAAGGACAGACCTCTTTCGGTTACGGTCACATCCTCAAATACGGTTTCCTTTACTTTTTCAGGATCCTCAAAGGTATTATAAGCATGGATCTCATTGGTCAGGATTGCCGCCTTAACCTGCTCCGGCCTCTTTTCTGCAAGCACAAGCTCCACCGGATAGCTCTCCTTCGCAGAAAGATTTGCTATGGTTGCCAGAATACTTCCATCCTTCCTACAGGAAACAGATTCCTGCAGGGCGGGCACCCTGTTTTCTTCCGTTCCGATGAGCTCCTCTTCTTCGAAGAAGCTTTCCAGGAGCTCCGCTCCCTGATGTCCCTTATACATA
This sequence comes from uncultured Lachnospiraceae bacterium, assembly GCA_947382625.1. Lineage (GTDB taxonomy): Bacteria > Bacillota > Clostridia > Lachnospirales > Lachnospiraceae > Suilimivivens. The sequence goes on along the minus strand of CANDAG010000037.1, from coordinate 1,987 downwards.
TGGAACACGTGATAAGTGGGCGTCAGCAGCATCCTGTCTCCTTCCGTAAGGATCACGGACTGCAGTACGTTCACCATCTGTGCAATACACGCCATCTTTACACGGTCACAATGCTTGTTAAAAATATTCAGGGTGATCGCGGCCACCAGGGCGTCCCGCATAGTACTCTGCTGATACAAAAATCCCGGATTTGTTCCCGGCTCCACATCGAACCAAGTTCCCCATTCATCCACGATCAGGCCGATGGCCTTATCAGGATCGTACTGATCCATGATCGCACCGTGCATACGGATCAGATCCTCCATATAAAGTGCCTTGTCAAGTGTCTGGTACCAGACTGCCTCGTCAAAGTCCGTTGCGCTTCCCTTATTGTCCCATCCTCCCGGATGCACATAATAGTGAAGGGAAAGCCCGTCCATAAAGCCATGGAAGCCCTTGCCTCCGGCAGGTTTCGCATAGCAGGTCTCAAGTACCTTGCTGGTCCAGTTCTCATCGTCCACGTTCGGACCGCCGCAGATCTTCTTAATAGGTTCACCGGAGCCGTAATGCCGCACATAAGTCTGATATCTGCGGTAAAGGTTGGCGTAATATTCCGGCGTCATGTTTCCGCCGCAGCCCCAGTTCTCATTTCCGACACCGAAATAATCAACCTTCCAGGGGGCTTCATGACCGTTAGCCTTCCGCATATCCGCCATAGGAGAGACACCCTCAAAGGTCATATACTCCACCCATTCTGACATCTCCTGAACCGTACCGCTTCCCACATTTCCATTGATATAGGTCTTGCAGCCCAGCTGGTCGCACAGCTCAAAGAACTCATGGGTTCCGAAGCTGTTGTCCTCCAGAACGCCGCCCCAATGGGTGTTGATCATCTTCTTACGGCTTTCCTTCGGGCCGATACCATCTTTCCAGTGATATTCATCTGCAAAGCAGCCCCCCGGCCAACGCAGCACAGGAATCTGAATTTCCTTTAAAGCTTCCACCACATCGGTACGCATACCGTTTTTGTTGGGGATCCCGGAATCTTCTTTCACATAAAGGCCTTCATAAATACATCTTCCCAGATGCTCTGAAAAATGTCCGTAAATCTCCGGATTGATATGGCCCTTTTTCTTTTTTTCATTGACATATAATTTTGCCACCAGATACTCCTCCTGATCGGTTGCCCTTGTTCTTGTTCTCTACGCCTGCTGCTTTGCCAGGAATTCCTTTACCTTACGGTAAACCCCGTCCCCGTCAAGACCATATTTCACAAGCAGTGCGCCTGCGGAACCGGATTCCCCAAACACATCGTTGATACCGATCCTGCATACAGGAACCGGATATTCCTCCGATAATGCCTCGCACACAGCACCGCCTAAGCCTCCGATGACCGTATGCTCTTCTGCCGTTACCACTTTGCCGGTCTTTTGGGCACTCTTTATGATGATCTCCCTGTCCAGAGGTTTAATGGTGTGGATGTTGATCACCTCTGCACTGATACCCTCTGCCGCCATTTTCTCTGCAGCTTCCAGCGCCGCCGCCACCAGGATGCCTGTGGCAACAATGGTCACGTCCTTCCCTTCCTTCAGAAGAACGCCCTTGCCCATTTCAAACTGATAATCCGGCCTGTCATTGATCACAGGGACTGCCGCACGGCCAAAACGCATGTAAACAGGCCCCTCATAGTCAAGCGCTGCCTTTACGCATGCCCTTGCCTCCACTGCATCGGCAGGATTTAAGATGGTCATTCCCGGAATGGTGCGCATCAGGGCGATATCCTCATTGCACTGATGAGAAGCGCCGTCCTCCCCTACCGTAATGCCTGCATGGGTTGCACCGATCTTCACATTCAGGTGGGGATAGCCGATGGAATTTCTCACCTGCTCAAAGGCACGGCCTGACGCAAACATTGCAAAGGTGCTGGCTACCGGGATCTTGCCGGTAAGGGAAAGCCCTGCTGCGATACCCATCATATTTGCCTCTGCGATTCCGCAGTCAACGTGCC
>CANDAG010000036.1 GCA_947382625.1 uncultured Lachnospiraceae bacterium | reverse complement strand
TCCATTTCTCCGTTGGGAGAAACTCCGATGTACTCAACGGGCTAAAGCCCATTAATGAGATCAGGGTAGTAATGGCTTCTCCATTTCTACCCTGAAATTATTCATATTGTACTTTTCTAAACTAATCAACCGCTTCAATAGAATCCACAATACTCATTCTGCTAATCCTTCTTAACGGGATACAGGTTGCCAGCAGACAAGCTCCGGTCGAGAAGATGACTGCCTCTACGACAGGGATAATGGGAACAGCAACCAGATGGATAGCGTCTGTTGTTGCAGCCTCTACGAAAATTGTGCAGATATATCCGGCCATACTGCCTATGACCGCCGCGATCAGACCATAATAAGCGCCCTCCCATAAGAACACCTTGAACAAACCTCCCACACTCATGCCAATGGCTCGCTGCATACCGATTTCCGCAACACGGGTATGGATATTGGTGTAAACAGTATTGATGATATTCAAAAGGCCGATCAGCGCAATAAACAAGATCAGTCCCCATGCTAAAAGCCGTATTTGTTCAAAGCTTTCTGCAAGCTGACGGTCTGTTTCCTCATAAGAAAGATAGGTTGTTCCCGGAATATCCCGGCAAAGCTGCCTCACCACAGAATCGAACTCTTCCCGCTCTGCGCCATCGATCAGGTCAGGCAGCAGTTCATTGTACTCAGCCTTACCTGTCAGTTTAGAATAGAGCTGTTCAGAAACGATCACCTGTACTCCATTCGTGAAACCATTATTACCAATACTAATATAAGTGTCATACCCATTCAGTGTCGCCAGGACAGGAATTTGTGTTCCTGCCACGGTAATCGTCTCACCTGCCTTAATCTCGGTCCGTGGTATTTCGGTGCCTTCAAAAATAAGCGGAATCGGGTTACGCACGAAACATCCGTCCCCTGTTTTCAAACGCTCCAGATCGATATCAGACACCCGTTCGCCGAAAACTGCATCCAGACAGGCATTGTTCAATCCTGCCACTTGAAATGTTTCGCCCGGCCGGAGCGCAAAACCAATGTCAATTCCAATCGGTTTTTTATTTTCATCCATGTCATAAAGCGAAAATTGAATCGCCGAAACAGACCGCACCATCTCATTTCCTTCGATCGCGCTTAAAGTATCCGGGGAGAAGCCGACTGTCTCATTCACAATAGAATAATCCCCCATGCGTGCACTTTCCATACTGCCGGCCGTGTTCAGCAGGTCAGTAAATCCCTGCAAGGTAATAAAAACCGTGATGCTCATAACCAAAGATAAAATCGTGATTGCTGTTCTCCCACGGTTGCGTTTCAAATTAAGGCAGGCATAGAAAGCTTCAAAATTGCGGATTTTCTTTGTTCTTCGGTTCCTTCGTTTGATTTTGATGCTCTGGCCCGCCATAGCCACAGTCGGCGATACCTTTGCCGCATACCGGGCGGCAGGAATCCCGGCAATAAAAGCAAACAGCAATGTAATAGCAGCGCTTGCCAGGAGGAAAACGCCTTTGCCTGCGCTGTTCTCCGCAATCAAACGGTTTAATTCATCCGTATTCTGTACCAGAAAAATTTCCGGAGAGAGCAGGCTGGTTGCAGCAGTAAGGATCCCCTCCGCTGACAATGTTCCCAGCAGGATCCCAACCGGGATACCAATCACGCAAAGCAGTAAAACCTGGGCAGATACAAGTAAGTAAAGCTGCCCTTTTTCTCCGCCGATCGCCCTGAGAACCCCATACTGGCCAATCCGCTGTGATACTGCGATTTTCAGGATGTTATAGATCACCAGCCCTGCTGCCAAAAGCAGCAACAGCCCGACCATGATCCCCGCAGCCAATACCAGAGAGAATCCCTGACCGGAAAGCTCCATATCCGCCTGTTCCGTATCGTAATGGATTCCCAGTGCTTCCAGCAAAACGACATTATAAAGGGTATCCAGCTCATGCACGGACAGGGTGGCGATCAAGTCATTTACCGTATTTTGAAATGTCTTTTTGTCAGATGTCCGAATATCAACATTGTAATAAAGGTAGTTGTCCGGCAGCAATTTCTCTGCCGTTCCCGGACCCACCATACCGGTGACTGAGCCGGAACTATAATTCAGATAATTGCTTTCCGTGATTCCTGCCAGCACAAAATCTGCAGAAAAGTCATAAGAAGAAATCTCAACCCCATGCCGCAGAGCTTTTGAAAGTGTGAGTGGAATGGTATCCCCTGGCTTTCCTGTAAAACCCAGGTAATTCAGCACATCCTCCGGCAGAGCAATTTCCAACGGGGCATCCGGCAGGCGGCCCTTTTTTAATTTGGCATGGGATGGATAAACAGCGGCAACATCCTCATGGTATTCATTCAGTCCAAGCGTAAGGGAAGAGTTGATCTCCGCAGACCCCAAAGTGATATATTCCCCAACGAAAGACAATCTCGGATCATTCCGTATCGCCGCAACCTGCTCCTGATCCATCTGCACAAAGGTAAGATACCGGTTACCGCCCAGAGTGATCGCCTGCTGCTGCCGCATAGCGGACAGTACCCCGGCGGACTGACCGATCACCGCCGTCATCATGGTAGAAAGGATGAGCGCAAGTAAAATCAGAATAGACGTAGTTTTCTGTGCCTTTATTTCTTTGAGTGCCAGTGCATAATAAGATTTCATTTTACTGTCACCTCCGAAAGAACACCGTCAACGATCACAAATCGCCTCTCAGCCATCTGCGCAATCTGGCTGTCATGTGTAATAATGACCAGCTTCGTACCCATCCTTTTCCAGATATTTTCAAGCATCTTCATAACCTCACCGCCGCTTTTGCTATCCAGGTTTCCGGTAGGCTCATCCGCAAAGATAATATCCGGCTTTGCGATCAAAGCGCGCGCAATGGCAACTCGCTGCTGCTGACCCCCGGACAGTTCATGAGGCAGATGTCCCAGACGGTCACCGATCCCCAGCAATTCTGTAAGCTGCATCAAATAGGCTTCATCCGGCTGCTTTTTATCCAAAAGCAGCGGCATGATAATGTTTTCTCTTGCAGTCAAAACAGGCAGAAGATGAAACTGTTGGAAAACAAAACCGATCCGGCGACGTCTGAATGTGGACAATTCCCTGTCGCTAAGACTGTAAATATCCCTGCCATCATAAGTCAGACTCCCAGAGGTCGGTCTGTCCAGCCCGGATAAAAGGTGGAGCAGCGTACTTTTTCCGCTTCCTGACGGTCCCATAATGGATATAAAATCATTGATACCGATTTCCAGATTGACCCTATCGAGAGCCACAACCCGGTTCTCTCCATTCCCATAAATTTTGGATAGTTCCCTGGCTTCAATTTTCATTAAAAAAACCTCCTTATGTTTAATAAGGAGAGTTTATATTATAAATCTCAAGAAACGCTCAAGTTTTTTAATCAATAAGCTGACCCGCGAAGCGTGACGGCGTTTGATCTGTTTGAAAAAATGCCGTTGCCATCGCACCTTGTCCATCTACATTTTTCAGCTTTAACATACCGCCATGCTTGACACAGAGTATTTCACTGCTATACAGCCCCATACCAAAATGCACAGCATCCTCCTTTCGCTTTCCAAATGGTTTCGGCCCGCTTTGCAACAATTCATCAGGGTAACCGGAACCGTCATCAATAACGGAAAGGGATAAAAAATCCTTATTTTCAATCAGCTGTATTTGAAGCTTATTTCGTGAAAAACGGGCTGCATTGCTGATCAGATTCTCCGCAACGGTCAAAAATATTCCATGATCTAATTTTACAGAACCGCTATCGGGGGCAGATATCGCCAGGCATAGCTGTGGGGCAAATAATTTTGCAGTATCCTCCAGCTCTGACCGTAATTCGGCGTACATACACTCACTGATCCGGACTGGCATTTGTTCAAGCCTCTGAATACTGCTCATGGCTTCCACATATTGCTCAATGCGCAGTGTATAACTTTCCAACCGTTCAAGTGCCTGATCATCCGCTATCCCTTGCCTCATCAATTTTACAGTTCCTTTTATAACTGTGACAGGATTCCGTAAATCATGGGAGAAAGCTGCATTTAACCGCTTCCGTTCCTCAGTCTGTCTCCATAATTCCTGATTTGTTGTGAGAAGCTCCGTCCGCATTTTTTCAAAAGCCGCACAAATCTGGCCAAGTTCGTCTGATGATACGGCCGGAACGGAAAAATTCAGGTCATGCGCCCGAATATGCGCTGTACCCTCCCGCAACAGATCGATCGGTGTTTTCAACTTGATGTGATAGAACAGGACGCCTGCACATCCCAGCCCCGCTAAGGGAAAGACCACGCAGGAAAACAATTCTGCAAAAGACAGCATTGACAGGATTTTCTGCTGCTCTGGCGTTGGTTGTTCCATAAGTGTCATCCCTCCGTCAAATGAATAGGCGATACCTCCTTTGGGATAGATTTCACTGATGGCTTCACAGATATGAAATACCAAAAGGACGAGCAGTAAAGAAATGAAAACACAGGACACTGACAGAAAAAACAGGGATTTTTTCAGCCCCATATTTTTTATGCGTTCCATTTATAGCCACACCCCCAAACTGTTTCGATATAGCTGTAAGGTGTATGCACCGCCAGCTTTGCCCTGATCTTTCGGATATGCTCCATAACCGTATCACTGTTCCCATCCCCGTCTATTCCCCAAACAGCTTCATAAATCCGTTCCCTGTCAAATACCTGACCTGGATTAAGGGATAATAACGTGGTAATGTCAAATTCCCGTTTTGACATAGCAACAACTTCACCATTTACAGTGATCCTCCGTGCGGTATAGTCGATTGTCAATTCCCCAAAAAAGCCTACTGCCCTGCTGCTTTGGCGACGTTGTTCCCGCCGCAAATGGGCTGCTACCCTCGCCCCCAATTCATCCAAGTCAAAAGGCTTGACAATATAATCGTCTGCCCCGGCCTGAAATCCCATAATCTTATCGGCAGACTCGACCCGTGCCGTCAGAAAAAGGATCGGACAGGTAATAAACTCCCGTATCCGCTCACAGAGAGCAAGTCCGTCCATATCCGGCATATTGATGTCAAGCAGCACAATATCCGGATTCATTTTTACCTGTTTTAATGCCTCCGTACCATTAAGGGCAGTATAAACCTGAAATGACTGTTTCCCAAAATAGTTCTTCAGCATATCTACAACACCTTTTTCATCATCTACGATCAGAATCTTTTTGCCCACACAGACGCCTCCATAATCAAACATAATTCCTATCTTATCACTTCATATACGGTATTATCAAGCAAAACCTTCCCATAAACACCAGCCCAAAGATATTACTGACCTTCCTGCCAAATCTTGCCAAAGGCATGCAAGAATGGTAGGATAAATGAAAAAGTAAACTTGGAGAGCAATCGTTATGTGGAAATGTCCAAAATGCGGAAAAGAATTTAAGAACACAAATCAAAACCATTACTGCGGGAAAAAGCCTGAAACCATTGGAGAATACATTATGCTTCAGGATGAGGAAAAACAGGCCGATCTGTCTCTTATCAGGCAGGCCCTGCAGCAGGCACTGCCTGAGGCAGAGGAACGCATTTCATGGAGCATGCCAACGTACTGGAAAAAGCACAACATCCTTCATTTTGCCGCTTCCAAAAAGCACATCGGTTTCTACCCCGGTCCCGAAGCAGTGGAAACATTTAAAGAAAAGTTGAAAAATTACAGTGTGGATAAAGGAACCATACGCATCCCCTATGGGAAAGTTGATCCGGAATTAATTAAGGAAATCGCCCGATGGTGCCTGATTACCGGGAACCATGCGTAAACCGCGGTTTTATTTTGAGGGAAAATATCATGTAATAAAAAGGATGTTGAAGAGAAAAATGAATGAAAAAATATATAAATTCAAGGCTGTCATTGAACCTGTACCGGATAAGGGCGGCGCATATATCCGGATCCCTTTTGATATCAGAAGTGAGTTTGGAAAAGGACGGTTAAAAGTATCTGCTACCTTCAACGGCATACCATATAGTGGAAACATTGTAAATATGGGCATCAAAAATCCTGACGGTTCCATCTGCTATATCATCGGTGTGCGTAAGGATATTCAAAAGGAAATAAACCGGTATCCCGGAGACATAGTAACCGTGACTATACAGGAAGCATAATAGCTCATGGCTTCGTATCCGCCACCCCTGAAATAACCGATGAACTTAAATGCGGGATACCAGACCGTTACTTCCGCCGCCAGACACCGAACCAGCTCTTTTTATAATGTGTCAATGCTTCCTTTGCGGGGGAATACTCTATTGCCGCCTTCAGATACTCCACACCCTTTTCAATGTTCTCCTGGACGCCGATTCCCTCGGCATACATCATCCCAAGACCATAGTTTTTATAAATAGAATTTTTGCTTTTCTCCAGAAGCGCCTTTCCCCTGGCCGGATCCTGCTGACAGCCATACCCCAGCAGATAACATATCCCTAACAGATCATACCGATAATATTCCGGCTCCTGATCCCGCTCTAAATATTGGATCGCCCGTGCGTGATCCACAGCCGTACCATAACCATGGAAATACATCACTCCGATCTGACGGCAGGCATAGCTGTCATTCCCATAAGCGGCAGTTTTCTCATAGCACTCCAGGGCATAGGCCAGATCCCGTTTCACAGCCTTCCCATCCCAATAAATATCCCCTACAATATGCCAGCTCCACAGATGTCCTGCCTCTGCCGCCTTCAGCGCCCAGGTGAGGGCTTCTTTGTGGTTTTTCTCTGTATATGCCAGATGATTGGCATAAGCGTGCATCCACTCCGGATAGCCCCGTTCTGCACCCTGACGCAGAATTGGTATTTCCTTTTCCGGTTCGGGCGGGATCAGATTCCCTCTGCCATATTCATAATAATGACTGTAATTCCGACCAGCCAGAATCATACCGCCGGAAAATGCCTTTTCAAACCAGGGAATGCTCTGTTCCATCTGCTTACGCCTCCAGTCATCCCAGGCTTTCCGGCTCGCAAATTCGCTTTCTTTCCTGTCCTGAATCTCTATAATATCGAGAAAGTAATAAGTATTCCCGATCATATACTGGCAAAATGGACAGCCCTTTTCGGCTTTTTCGAGGATTACTTTCCATGCCTCTTCAATGCTGTCAAAGGGCATGATCTCCCGAAGTTCCGGTGTCAGCATATCTATCCGAAGCGCCCCTAAAACCCCTGCAGCACTGCCAAGGGAGACTGACTGATGAAGCATGGCATAAGCCGCAGCTTCGTTTTCCTCAAATGGATGATACTCCCAGCTGTAGCAGGAACCGGAAAAACAGCGGGACAGGAAATAACAGGCATCGCCATCCCCTTCCTTTGCCGCAAGCAATAATGCGTCCGCCGCCGCTTTCGCCTTGTCGTTGTCGCAGCAATAATAGAGATCCTCAATGGCCTTATCCACCACATCGCTAAAATACTTTCCCATGCTTCCTTTTGTCCTTTCTGTTTGCTTTTTCTATCTGGGCAGTAATATCAGCCCAACCGCTCGTTTCTTCAAAAACACCGGAATTCAAATATTCCACCAGCCAGAATTTCACCTGCGTCACAGTTCCTTCTCTCGCCAGAAACCTGGTATTCCCTTTTCCTGTATTATTTGTACACCAGATTATCATCAGGTCATTTTGAACGCCGGGGAAAAAATTAAATTCCTGCGTTCCCCATTCCACGACTGCCTTTGTGTATTTCCCCTCATAGATTCCTTCAATCGCCAGCTCTACATCCCTGACAGAAAAGAATTTGTGTTCATCATGCCAGCTCTCTCCAAAAATCACCAGGTACTGATGCCATCCCCGCATTTGACCCTTCTGTTCTCTTTGAAGCTGATACCAGTAAGACTTTATGCGTTCCTCAACCTGTTGGGTATCCGTTTCGCTCTTCCCTGCGGCGACTTCTTCTGTGGAATGCTCTTTTTCCATGGAATGCTCTTTTTCCATATTACCAGAAGAGCCTTGTCTGTCAAAACCGGCAACCGGCTCTGCTGCCCCATCCATATCTTCCCAGTTGTCCTCTGTTCCGCCTGTATCGAGGATGCTGCCCTCTTCCCATCCGGTATCATCTTCCTCGCTACTTTCGTCGTCATCGTCATATTCCTCCCACAAAGGAGCGTTCTCCATTTTTTTCCATCCCGTAAGATCAGCGCTGCCAGCCAAAAGTTTTTCAAGCCATCCTTTCGTCTCGTCAAACTCTGCACTTTTATGGTACGATTCATATCCGCCTTCAGACACATCCAAAAATGCCGTCAACCGGAAGGTCTCGTAGTACATGCAAAAAATATGGCTTACGTTCCCTATTTCCTGCACAGCAAAGGGCGGCAGGATCTGGAGTTTAAAAACGCCCCCTTTGTCACTTTCCATCAGGCTTTCCAACTGTTTTTGTAAAACCTCTACTGTAACATTGGAACTCCTGTTTCCAGACGTATCCGTAAGAATAAACTGGCTTATTGGTGCCTGCTCCGGCTTTTTCTCCGGTTTAATCAAATCACGCACTCCATCCCATATCCCAAACAGGCCAAAACCTGTCATGCCAAGTCCGATCAGGAGCCGTATTATCCCGATTCCTTCCTTAATTTCAGCAAGTCCCATAGTAATCAGTCCCAAACCAAGAAATACGGCATAACCTCCCAATATAAGGGGAAACAGACGTAAGCCTTTTCCGGTTCTGTTATTTTTTCTCATAATCTGCCCCCTTTCTGTCCAAACCTTTTCAAGAAGGTCACTATCCTTCTAATGCAATAAATATCCGTTACCAGTACAACTATCGTTTAGATTCCTGAAAAACAGGAACCTACTTACTTTCTGAAAAATCATATGCCTGACTTACCCACATAAAAAATTCACTGTCAAGCTCCGATTGGGAACCTATGACCAAATGAGTGGTCCATCTTCCGGGATAAGGTTCTGTTTTTACAGCTACCCGGTCAGATTCAAGTGGATAAGAAAGCCCTAAAGTGATCACGATATACGGATCCGGCAATTCCATTTTCTTTTTAACACGCATAAAAGAAACGCACGCAAATACATGACGATTTGAAAATGTTATCTGTGATTTTTGTACCCGCACGGAAATGGAAGGAAACATTTCAAACAATTTTTCTGCAAATACTTCATATAAAGGGAATGCTGTTGGATGTTTGTCAAAGAAAACAAGTTCATCCTGTCCTGTATGATACACCATCATTTCTCCTGAAAATTCTGCTCATTTATTTTTGGTTTCATCAAGAAGCTTTTTAACCTCACCGGGACTAAAATCCCGATTTCTTCTCCATTTTTATCCTTTGTAATAAGCTCAAAATAGAGAGTGTTTTTCAAATCACTTGTGCTGCTGTCAAAAGTCCGGTCTGCCATAAAAGCTGGATTAGTTCTTATATTCTGTTTCTAATTTACATTACACCAAGCGATAAAACTTCAAACTCAATCTGATCATCCAAAGAAGCAATGTCCGCAACCAGATCCAGGCTCATATAATATTCTTCCTGCCCGTTTTCTGTACCGGTCAGGCCGACCTGGATAAAGATATGATAATGCTTTGTGAAGTCATTATTGGAACCATAATGAAAGCCACAGGCACTGGCCAGTGACGGGATATCAAGGACTGTCTTTCCGAACAATTTCTTTTGTCTGATCTGCAGAGTAAATGCTTTTTATATTTTATCATATCTGTATCGTTTTTTCTATTCACTGTCCCGTTTTATGCCGTTCTTTTCCCCTATCTTCTTTTTCGTATTTTCTTCCATTCCCTTTTGGGCCTCCTGCCCCTGGTCTCTTTCAGTCTTCTTCTCCAGCCCATGATAATACCGCATGAACCGACATTCTGTCTGTTACGGATTTCCTCCTCCTGCATCTTTTCTTCATAATACCCGAAAGTCTTCACCGGACGCCCCTGGGAATGGAAATAGTAGGGTATTTATCCGATTAATCGGATAAGAAGCCTGCGACTAAGCTGGCTTCGGGCTTCTGCATGGCGATCAGGAGCGTGTTGTTGACACTATAATTATGGAACTTTGACATAGTGGAAAGATAGCTTTTGTACTTCTCGCTCTCAAAAGCTCTTTTAATCCTTCCTCCAGTTTGTCAGTGATCTCTTTTACTTTCTGCTTTTCTGTTTTTGCATCTGCCATATTTTCAATCCTTTCTCTGCAATATAAAAAAAGACAATCCGCATAGACTGCCTTTCTCCCTGAAAGAAAAAGCAGCAAACTGTTTTTATTCAAAACTTAGTTCGCTGCTCCACTGCATTTGTTATTAAGTTACTGTAATTATGCCAGCACAGGCTCTTTTTTCTTGATGATAATTCTGACCTCTTCCACGCTTTTCTTTGTGGCAACAGCTATCTGTTCAAGAGTAAAATTATTCTCATACATATTCATTATTACATCTACTAAGGTATTATCTCTGATTCCTTGTGACAAGTTACACATAGCGCTCACGTCCTCTCTTATTCTATCATCTACTGCAATACTGTACTCACTCTCCATAATCCCTAATTTTTCATCAACGGAAAGCTCCATTGACAAAAGCGTACTCAGCAGACGGTGCAGCTCATATTTATCATCATGCTCCGGAAGTTCATTTGCTATACCGATCAGGACAATATTCAGCAGGTCAATCCCGCCTTTCCACGGATAAGAGCCTAAGAGCTTATCGTCCGCCAGATGCACATAATCCATACAGTTCTCGTCCATGTTCATACAGACCCAGATACTGAAAACACGTTTGATGTCGTTATAGTTCGTCTTGACAAAATCCCGTTCCTTCTGCGAGGAAACAAGGCGGCTTACATAGAACACTGCCCTGTTCAGGATATGGTAACTTGTGGGTTCGTCCTTTTGTGCTTCCAAATTTACGATCACCTGTGAGATACCGTCTTTCATGCGTACATAAAAGATAATGTCAAATCGGATCAGCCCTTCGTTAATCTCCGCATTTTCCGTATTCAGCCCGACAATCCTCTGCCCATTTTTTTCCTTTTCGATATTGGTCAGCCCCGGCTCTACCGGAACCACACTGATGAAAGGCTCTCCCTCAATGTGGGACACCACATCTTCCGGATCCATTCCCTTAAATTCATCAACAGTCTTTACCAGTATATGCGCCAAAATGATCTTATTTCCCAACAGTCGCTTCGCCTTCTCGTCATATTGGGCATCTTCGTCCGCCGCACTTACTGCATTTCTTATCTCTGTGTCCATGGATAGAATATCCATTAGCCATAAAACCTCCTTTTATCCAGTTGCAGGAAACGCAAAAGCCATTCCCAATAGGTATATGACCTCGGATTCATTATACCCTGAAAGCCCTGCTAAATCAATCGAAACTTTCAGAAGCCGAGCCAGATATGACCGGATTTTTATTGATGTTCCGATTGTTATAGCGTTTCCTTTAATAAAATAATTGTTTGACTATAACAAAAAAGGACAGCCCCATTCGCTAAAATGAGATTGTCCTTTAAGGCACAATATTCAGGTATTCATATTTATTGCGTATTATTCTGTACTATCAAGTAAAAAAATGATGTACTTTTGATGTACTTTGCACCATTTCCTATGCTTTTGAGGAAGAGAAAAACTCTTAAAAATCAGTGAGCAGCCTTCTCTTTCGCTCAATCATTTCATCGATTCTTTCTATGAAAGAAGCCACATCCTTGACATTTTCGCATCTCTCGATCTGCCCGTCCGGGTGTACCCTTTTACTGATCGAACCGGCTCCCAAAGCGATGATGTCCTGTTTCTCCTCCATGATCAAAATATTATAAATGCCGAATTTTCCATCCCTGGCGTAACCCACGTTCTCAAAATTACCGGACATGTTTTTCTGGCGGTACAGATAATAAGGCACCATTCCCATCCGCACAGCTCCCTCTGCGGTGATCTCCATGGTCTCTTCCGTATTGTTCAGAGCAGAGATCCCGTTTTCAATGATCCACTGGCTGAGCCGGGAGGCACGTTTGATGGCCAGGGAATGCACCGTCAGACTGTCAGGATCCAGCCTTTCTATTTCATCTATGGTGTGACGCACATCCGCCGGTTCCTCTCCGGGAAGCCCAAGAATGATATCCATATTAATATTGGTAAAGCCCGCTTCTCTTGCCATGGCAAAGGCTTCCTTTACCTGGGTAACAGTATGCCTTCTGCCGATCAGATCCAGGGTTTCCTGCTTCATGGTCTGAGGATTGACCGAGATTCTGGTAACTCCGCCTTCCTTCAATACCTTAAGCTTCTCCGGCGTAATGCTGTCTGCCCGGCCGGCCTCCACCGTAAATTCCTTCAGATGGGACAGATCAAGGCTGTCTCTTATTTTGGCAAGAAGACGCCCCAGCTCCGGGGGCTCTAATGTAGTGGGCGTTCCACCGCCAATATAAATAGTGTCCAGTATCTTATTTTTGTATATTTCCGCAGTAAAATCAATTTCCTTTTCCAGCGCGTCCAGATACTCTCCCACCCGCTTTTTCCAGGAAACGATCGGATAAGAGGTAAAGGAGCAGTACAGACAGGTAGTAGGGCAAAAAGGAATGCCGATATAAAGGCTGTAGCCATTCTCATAATGAAGAGTATCGAGCAAGGCCTTTTCCCTTTTGGCAATATCAATGGCCAGTTGCTCCTTCCCGGGGCTGATAAAATAGGTCTTACGCATATAAGCCCTGATCTCCTCTTCTTCCTTACCCTCCTCCAGCATTGACATGGGAATTTTGACCGGGCGGATACCCGTGAGAGTTCCCCATGGAAGCTTCTGTCCTGTATATCCGGAAAGCATTTGATACAAAAGCTGCTTGATCCGGTTTTTGATCTCCAGCCGGGTCACTTCGCCTGAAGTGTCCCTTTGAAGCCCGATGCTGTCTTCCGCAGAGACAGGCCCGTCAGCCTCCCTCTCAGACTCCTGATGCTTCCCCGGTTCTCTCAGTGCGATCCTGACCTTTTCCTCCTCAATCACTATCAAAATATCCCAGACTCTTACGCCTTCACTCTCGTCCTCTCCCTCTGCCACCTTCACATCCCATGCCGGATAGAAGGATTTCACAAGGGCATGGATATCATAGGCAAATCCCGCCCTGTTAACGGCAACCTGAATCACTGAAGATACATCTTTACATAAATCCTTTGCATTTGTCATTGTTTCCCCAACCTTATTCCCTGCCTGCGGCAGGCTCCTCGTTTATTCTACTGTAACCACTTTTGCCAGATTCCGTGGCTTATCTACGTCCAGCCCTTTATCCAAAGATACATAGTAGGCGATCAGCTGCAATACAACAGACGCAGGCATCACCATAAACGGATCCTCCATACGGGGCAGCCGGTAGACACAGCTCCACTTTTCTCCTTCATCCATTGTCTCATCTTCTTTAATAAGAAGCAATACCCTTGCACCTCTGGACTGCACTTCTCTGATATTGGAAAGCTCCTTGCTCTTTAGCTTCTCCTGAGTCACCACTGCGATCACCGGCGTATCCTCTGTGATCAGTGCGATCGTGCCGTGCTTTAATTCACCGGAGGCATAGGCCTCGGAGTGGATGTAGGAAACCTCCTTCAGCTTAAGAGACCCTTCCAGCAAAATGGAATAATCCAATCCCCGGCCGATCATAAACACGTCCCGGGCATTTAAAATCGTCCCTGCCAGCCGGTGAATCTCCTCCTTTGTCTCAAGGGTCCGCTCCATTACCTGGGGAACCCTCTGCAATTCCTTCATGTAGCGGGCAAGCTCCTCTTCCTGCCAGAGATTTCTGGCCATTGCCATTCTGGCCGTAAGGAGATACAAGACCGCCAGCTGGGTGGTATAGGCCTTGGTGCTTGCTACCGCGATCTCCGGACCGGCATTGGTGTAGATCACATACTCACTGGCTCTTGCAATGGAAGCCCCTCTCACATTAACAATGGAGATACTGGGTGAGCCGCACTTGCGTGCAAATTTAAGAGCCTCCAGGGTATCTATGGTTTCCCCCGACTGGGAAATGGTCACCACCAGGGTATCCTTATTTACTACCGGATCATTATACATGAATTCCGAAGCCATTACCACATCCACATGGATCCCGATCATTGCCTGGATCAGGCTCTTCCCCACCAGTCCTGCATGCATGGCAGTACCGCAGGCGATCACGCAGATTCTTTTGCACTCCCTGAGCATCTCATCCGGAATACCTTCCTCAGAAAAATCCGGCTTCCCGTCCCTGATCCTGGGCATAATGGTCTCCCGTATCACCTCCGGCTGCTCCATGATCTCCTTTTCCATATAAAAGGGGTAACCGCCCTTACCACTACGGCTTACATCCCAGTCCATCTTCAGCCACTCTATCTCTACCCTGTCTCCGGAAAGATCAAACATTTCGATCCCCTCTCTCGAGAGGCAGGCCACATGAAACTCAGGCAACACAAAATAATCCGATGTGAAGGGCGCAATGGCCGTCACATCAGAAGCCAGTATTGTTCCGTCCTCTGTAGCTGCCGCCACAATAGGGCTCACATTCCGGACTGCAAAGATCTTGTCGGGCTGGTCGTCGAACATAATGGCAAGGGCAAAGGTTCCTTTCAGCTTCAGCACGGTCCTGCGGATCGCCGAATAGGGATCTCCCTGGTAAAAATGCTCCACCACCGCAGCCACCACCTCGCTGTCTGTTTCAGATTTCAGCCTTCCTTCCAGGGCATACTTCTCCATAAGCTCCCTGTAATTTTCGATGATACCGTTGTGGATCAGGGTGATCTGCCCGAATCGGTGAGGATGCGCATTCTCGTCGCATACCCCGCCGTGAGTCGCCCACCTGGTATGTCCGATGCCGCATTGCCCCGCCGGTTTTTCTCTTGCACACAGCTCCCGTAATTCCTTTACTCTTCCCGCTCTCTTCAGGATCTGTGTTTTTCCCTGATTTAAAAGGGCAATCCCTGCACTGTCATAGCCTCTGTACTCCAAAAGCTCCAACGCATCCAGCATGATCTTCTGCGCATTACCTTTGCCTGTATATCCAATAATTCCACACATAATGTTTCCCTCATCTTTCTATTAATAGCTTTAGCGTTTACTGTAATAAGCTTAAGCGTTTACTGTTCATTATATGCCGTCCTGCGCACTCTGCGCTCTCGGGCCTGATCAATAAGATTTCCTGCTTTAACAGCAGGTCTCCGTTATACCGTATTTGTTTTGCAGTTACCCGCATATTTGCCGGTATATCCCGCACCGGAGAAGTACGAAAGAGCATCCGCCGAATTTTCGATCACTCTTTACCTCGTCAACCTCCCGGATCCTGCGACAAATATACTGCCGCTTCTCTGGAAGGCCATGGCGCTAGATAAGGGAAACAATGACAAACCTCATGCATTTATGTTGTTTTCAAGGTGCCGCATACCATTATACACAAAAACAATGGATTTGTAAACCTGTGAAAAGACAACGGACTGCACGCTCCGCGAACTGTCCTAATGTCAACAACGGACTGCACGCTCCGCGCACAGTCCGTATGTCAGGTTTTTCTTTTTATTTGTACTCTACAAACTCTCCGTATTCCTTCCAGATATTGCAGATCCAGGTCTTTCCCTGGTTAAAAATGATCTCTTCGCCGTTTTCGTCATAGAATTTGGCCGGCGTGGCGTCACCGTCATATCTCTCCCAGGTGCCCTTAATCACCTTTCCGCCGGTGAAGACAATGGCATCCCCTTCTCCGTGAACGCCAAACGCCAGATAATCATGAGAGTCTCTCACTTCTCCATGGCAGTACTGGAATACTACATTGGACACGGTGAGCTGTTTGCTGTCGATCTCGTCGATATGCTGCTTGCCGTTCTGATATCTGTAATAAAGATGATCCTCTTCATTATACTCAAAGTAGGGATTATAAGCGCCATAACCGCCCTGATTGCCGCTCTGTCCGCCGGGATATACCATGGTGGCATCCTCCGCGTCCTTATAAAACTCTTCCTCGGCCCTCTTCCCTTCCGCTGCAAAGGTAAAGGGAGGCACATAGGCGTCATCATATTCCCATTCATAGCCAAGCCGCTCTGCCGCTTCCTTCACTCCGTCTATAAAAAGGTACCCGGTAAATTCTGTGGCATAGCCCGGACGGCTGACCCTGTCAAAGGCTTCATGGGCAGGATTGTTGATCCCCTCCACTGCGGCGCTGATATTCTGGACTGTATCACGGTTGATCAGCTCTTCCACATAAGGCCTTGCCAGCCCCCAGTTACAATAAAGAGCCTCATATCCCATGGCTACATAGACAAAGTAGTCACGGCTGCTTCTGACAGGTCCGATCCTTTCCAGATCATCAAAGTCCTCAAAAACTCCCATCAGCCTGGTGATCCTTCCCTCAACAGGAGCTTCATAGATAATGCTTGCCCTGGAGATCCCGTACTGAGGCATGGCTGGAGAATTGTTGGGGATCATAACTGCGATCGGGCGTCTTGATACCACCTCTTCATCCTTCCATTCTCCGGTCAGGTAGCTCTGCATCTTTCCATCTACCGACTCCCGCTCTCCGATCACTGAAGGATCCTCCGGCTCCGTAGTCGCTTCCGGTGTGGGCTCCGTGGTCGCTTCCGGTATGGGCTCAACCACAACCTCCGGCGAAGCCGGTTCCTGTTCCTCTTTGCCGCATCCTGTCAGGATCATGCCTGCTGCCAGTACCGCGGCAGCCATAAATACTTTTCTCTTTGCTGTCATTTTCTTGTTCCTTTCTGCCGTTTTCTTTTTGCGGCTTCAAACACTGATGTTCCTGTGATCCGCCGTAAGTGCTTTTGTATTATAAAAAGGGATTATATTTCTTTTCGTGCCCTATCGTGGTGGAGTCTCCGTGGCCGGGATATACCTTTACATCCTCCGGCAGAGGAAAGAGCTTTTCTTTCACGGAGCGCACAAGGCTTCCCATACTTCCTGTAGGCAGATCCGTCCTTCCCACTGACTCCTGAAATAAAGTGTCCCCACTTATCAAAATCTTATCATCCTCAAAATAATAGCAGCAACTCCCCTTTGTATGTCCGGGCGTACCGATCAGCCTTAAATTCATATCTTCAAGGGTGATCTCCTCTCCATCCTTCAGATAATGATCCGCCTTTATGGCGCAGGGTCTTCCTGCTCCCTTGGAAACATTTACCGAGGCGTTTTCGCATACCTCCTTCTCTTCCTCCCAGGCATACACCTTTGCGCCGGAAAGCTCCTTTAAGGCCTCCACACCCCAGATATGGTCAAAGTGCCCATGAGTCAGGAGGATCGCTTCCACCGAAAAGCCCTTATCCTTCAGGCCGTTATAAATATATTCGCCTTTGTCCGCCGGATCGAATACCAGCGCCTTCTGCTTTCCTTCTTCATAGACAAAATAGCAGTTTGTCTGACACATGCCCAGCATGATCCTGCCGATCTTTAAATTCGCCATCTTCAAAATTTCCTTTCTTTTATCCTGTGGTCCTCTCAATATCCAGAACGCTCTCGATCCCGCTGAGCTTGTCGATAATATGATTCAGCTCTTCCCTGTTGGTGATCTCAAAGGAGGTCGACAAGGTAGCGGTTCCCTGCTTGCTGACCCTTGTATTCAGGGCGAGTATATCGATATTTTTTTCGGTTAATGCCTTGGATATGTCTGCTAAAAGGCCATTCCTGTTATTGGCAAAAATTTTAATTTCAGCCAGATATTTTTCGCCGCCTGTCTCATCCGGCGAGCCTTCCCATTCCGCGTCGATCAGACGCACCCTTTCCATATCCGGAAGATTGATCACATTGATACAGTCTGTTCTGTGGATCGATACCCCTCTTCCCCGGGTCACATATCCCACGATCTCATCTCCCGGTACCGGAGAACAGCACTTGGAAAAGCGCACCGCCACATCGTGGATGCCCTTGACGGTGATCCCGCTTTTGGATTTGATCTGCACAGGCTTCCTGGAAAAATCATTTTCGGCTACCGCCGCAAGCACTTCCTCATTGGTCAGCTCCTTCTTGTGGTTTTTGTCGTAAACCTCAAGCATCTTATTGATAATCTGCCCTTCCTTCAGGCCTCCGTGCCCTACCGCCGCAAGCACTGAATCCCAATCCCTGAAGCCGTACTTGCGCATGATGACCTCCATATATTCGGTCTTCATGATCTCCGGCATATTGATATTTCTGTTCTTACAGTATGTGTTTAAAAGCTCCTTGCCTTTGATGATATTGTCTTCTTTAAATTCATTCTTAAACCACTGGTTGATCTTATTCTTGGCCTGGGTACTCTTGACCACGCCAAGCCAGTCCCGGCTGGGTCCCTTGGAATTCTGGGAGGTCAGTATTTCCAGCTGATCGCCGTTTTTGATCTCATAATCTATGGTCACCAGCTTACCGTTGACTCTTGCGCCGATCATCTTATTCCCCACCGCGCTGTGGATACTGTAGGCAAAATCAATGGGCGTGGAGCCTGCCGGAAGATTCTTCACCTCTCCGGTGGGAGTAAAGCAGTAAACACTGTCCGAAAACAGATCAAGATCGCTCTTTAACAGATTCATGAATTCCCTGTTGTCAGACATATCCTGCTGCCACTCCAGGATCTGCCGAAGCCAGGAAAGCTTTTCTTCTTCGGAATCCTCTATCTTCTTGCCATCAGAGGCCACCTTATATTTCCAGTGGGCGGCAATCCCGTATTCCGCCGCCTTATGCATTTCGTAGGTTCTGATCTGGATCTCAAAGGGCTGTCCGTTGGTCCCGATCAGGGTAGTATGCAGCGACTGATACATATTTGCCTTGGGCATGGCAATATAATCCTTGAATCGGCCCGGGATCGGCTTATACATCTCATGGATCACGCCTAACGCCGCATAGCAGTCCTTCACCGTATCCACAATGATCCTCACTGCAAACAGATCGTAGATCTGGTCAATGGTTTTATTCTGATTCTTCATTTTTTTGTAGATACTGAAAAAATGCTTTACACGGCCGTCGATCTGAGCTTTGATACCGGCACCTACGATATGCTCCCGCACCTCATCCACAATACCCTGGATATAAGCCTCCCTCTCGCTTTTGCGGGCCGCGATCTTATCCGCCAGATCATAATAAGCATCCGGCGCCGAATATTTCAGGGAAAGGTCATCTAACTCCACCTTGATCTTGGATATCCCAAGCCTCTGGGCAATGGGGGCATAAATCTCCATGGTCTCTCTTGCGATCCGGATCTGGCTTTCCGGGCTCTTATACTTCAGGGTCCGCATATTGTGGAGACGGTCCGCAAGCTTAATGATAATAACACGGATATCCCTTGCCATGGCCAGAAACATTTTTCGGAGATTTTCTGCCTGCATTTCCAACCGGTCCAAGGTTTTGTCTCCGTTCTCACTGGTAAATTTCAGCTGCTCTAACTTGGTCACTCCGTCTACCAGCAGGGCAACATCCTTGCCAAACTCCTCCTTGATCTCATCCTCTGTCATGATGGTATCCTCGATCACATCATGCAGAAGGCCGGCGGCTATGGTTTCTTTGTCCATTTCCAGGTCAGCCAGTATGATGGCTACACATAAGGGATGGATGATATAAGGCTCGCCGGATTTGCGCACCTGGTTTTCGTGAGCCTTCCTTGCCAGATTGTAAGCCTTTTCTATTAAAGTAATGTCATCTGAAGGATGGTATTTCCGGACACGCAAAACCAAGTCCCTGTATAACTGCTCGGGACTTTGGAACTCTTCGATGGCTTCTATCCTGCCGTCATCGATCACTAATTCACTTGTTGCCTGATTCGTATCTTTTTCTTCCGTCATATGGCAATACCCTCAGATACTCTGTTCATCTTCTTATTCTCACTTTATTTAAGCTATTATATATTTTTTTGTCTGGTTCGTCAATGTAGCGTTTCCTAATTTCCTGCTAAGAAGCCACAGGTTCCTCAAACTGGGCGTGATACATCTCGTAATACAGCCCTCTCTTTTCTAACAGCTCCCTGTGTTTTCCCTGCTCGGCGATCCTCCCGTCCTTTACCACCAGGATCAGATCCGCATTACGGATGGTGGAAAGCCGGTGGGCGATCACAAAGCAGGTTTTTCCTGCCATAAGGCTTCGCATGGCTTCCTGTATCTGCATTTCCGTCCGGGTATCCACGTTGGAGGTTGCCTCGTCAAGGATCAGCATATGGGCGTCGGAAAGCATGGCCCTTGCAATCGTAAGGAGCTGTCTTTGTCCCTTGGAAATATGGACGCCGTTATCGCTGAGCATGGTCTGGAAGCCCTCCGGCAGCTTCTGGATATAGGAATAGATCATGGCTGCCTTCGCTGCCCGCTCCACCTCCTCCATGGAAATATTGTCTCTTCCATAGGTCAGATTTTCATAGATCGTTCCATGGAACAGCCACGCATCCTGCAAAACCATAGTATAGGCTCCCCGCAGGCTGTCTCTTTTAATCTGATAAGTGTCCTGCCCATCCAGCAAAATACAGCCCTTCTCAATATCATAAAACCGCATCAGCAGATTGATCACCGTGGTTTTGCCTGCACCCGTAGGTCCCACAATGGCGATCTGCTCTCCGGCTTTTGCATGAAGATTAAATTCCTTAAGGATCTCCTGTCCGGGCTGATAGCCAAAGGAGACATCCTTAAGGACCACATCTCCGTAAACCTCCTTCAAGAGCTCTGCTCTCTCCTCATCCGGCTTTTCGGGGAGCTCATCCATCAGCCGGAACACCCGCTCCGCCGCCGCAAAAGCAGACTGAAGCTCCCCTAAGATGTTGGCTGTCTCATTGATCGGGCCGGAAAACTTCCGGGAGTACTGCACAAAAGAGGAAATATCCCCGATCCCGATCCCTCCTCTCAGATAAAGAAGAGAACCAAAAACACTGATCAGTGCGAGCGAAGTATTATTCATAAAGTTCACGGAGGGGCCTGCCAGCGTACCATAATATTCTGCCTTTGTATTGGCCTCCACTGCCTCCCCGTTTTTGCGGTCAAAGGCCTCTATCACCTGCTCTTCCCTTCCATAGGCCCTGGTGGTCTTCTGTCCGCCCAGCATTTCCTCCACAAAACCGTTAAGCTCCCCCAGCTTTTTGGACCGTACCCGGTATAAAGGC
The DNA here is from genome assembly GCA_947382625.1 of uncultured Lachnospiraceae bacterium. Lineage (GTDB taxonomy): Bacteria > Bacillota > Clostridia > Lachnospirales > Lachnospiraceae > Suilimivivens. The sequence goes on along the minus strand of CANDAG010000036.1, from coordinate 16,692 downwards.
CTGGAACGGCTGGTGATAAACCGGGTAAGCAAGGCGGAAAGCGGGATCGTCACCACAAAAATAAGCACCATCGCAGGCGCAATGGACAGCATCATTACCAGAGAAAACAAAACTGTGATAACGCTCTGCATGATCTGAAGAAAATCCCCTGAAAGAGATTGATTCACCGTATCAATATCATAGGTGATAATACTGATGATATCCCCGGTCTGGTATCTGTCAAAAAAAGATACCGGAAGCCTTGCCAGATTCTCAAACACATCTCTTCGCATCTGATAGATCACTTTTCGTGTGAGATGAATGGTGAGTAAGGACAGAAGGTAAGAAAAAAAGGCAGAAAGCACATAAAAAACCGCCATCCATCCTGCATAGTAAAGCACCCTCTCAAAATCCACTCCTCCTGCCCGGATTCCGATGGCATCAATGGCTTTTCCGGAGAGCTTTGGACCGAAAAGGGCAAGTATATTAGAGAAAAGCATAAGAAAAAAGCCTGCCGTAAGAAGCAGATAATACCTGCTTAAATAGCGCCATAATCTGACCAGAAGATATTTCCTTGCCGGTCTTTTCTTTTCTTCGGGATTTCTTTCTTCCTTATCATTCCCCTTCATTTTCCTGCGCCTCCTTCCCCAAATCTTCCCTTTCATCATCCATTCCCATCTGCAGCTCGTAAATAAGCTGATACTCCCGGCAGCTCTTCAAAAGCTCCTCATGGGTTCCATATCCGATACATCTGCCATCCTCCAAAACCAGTATATGATCCGCTCCCCGAATGGAGCTGATCCGCTGGGCAATGGTAATGGCAGTGGTTTCCCCGAAATGGGTATGCAGCTCCCTTCGCAGTCCGGCATCCGTCTTATAATCAAGGGCGGAGGAGGCATCGTCCAAAATCAGGATCCGGGGCTTTGCTGCCAATGCCCTGGCGATCATAATACGCTGTTTCTGACCGCCGCTTAAGTTATTACCTCTCACCGCCACCCTTGCATCCATCCGGCCCTCTTTTTCCGTGATAAACCCTTTTGCCTGGGCATGTTCTGCAGCCTCATCGATCTGCTCCCGCGTAAGCCCCCGGAAGAAATCAATATTTTCTTCCATGGATGCCGCCATCAGATAATCGTTCTGGAATACCACACCGAACATTTCCCGAAGCTCAGGGTAGGGAATCGTGTCGATTTTTCTTCCGTCAATCCATATGCTTCCCTGATCCGCATCATAAAACCGAAGGAGCAGATTGACAATAGTGCTCTTGCCGCTTCCTGTGGCTCCAATGATCCCCAGACTTTCTCCCTTTTTCAGGGCAAAGCTGATATGGGAAAGGTGGTTCCCCTTCTTATTATAAGAAAAGGTCACATCCTTAAATTCCACCAGCGGAGCTTCTCCTTCTCTTCCCGCTTCCTTTTCTGCCTCTTTTCCTGCTTCCTCCGCCGGCAGATCGTTTTCCGGATCCGGCATACGTACCGGCATCTCCTCCGGTGCCTCCATGATTTCAAAGATACGCCGCATGGAGGCCAGCCCCTTAGAACACATGACAAAAATATTGGTGATCCCCAGCATGGCATTTAGTATGATGGTAAAGTAACTCAAAAAAGCAATGATCACTCCCGGTCCGGCTTCTCCCCTCTGGACCAGATAAGCACCGGTAAGGATCACAGCTGTAAGTCCCAGGTTCAGCACCAGCGTTGTCAGGGGACTGCTGGCAGAGGATATCCGCCCCGCCTTCTGCTCGATCTCCGCCAGCTCTTCATTTACCTTATCATATCTTTCCTTCTCATAATCTGTTCTCGAAAGAGCCCGTATTACCCGGACGCCGGTGATATTTTCCTGAAGGACCCGCACCATCTTATCTAAGACCTTCTGCTGCCCGCTGTACACCGGAATGCTTTTTGTGGTGACTGCCCAAACGATCAGTATGATAAACGGAAGCGCCGCCGCCAGCACCAATGTCAGTCTGGGTTCCATAGTCATAGTGATCAAAATACCGCCGATCAGAAGAATGGGGCCTCTTACCCCCAGACGCTGCATCCTTGCCAGCATCCGGTTTACATTGTAGGTATCGGAGGTCAGCCTGGACACCACCGAGGAGACTGTAAAATCGTCCATCTGCCCGGCGCTTAAATAAGTAACCCTCGAAAAAAGATCATGCCGAAGCTGCCTGGTCATCCCTCCGGCAGAGACCTCCGCCATACGATTAGCGGTCACATTGGTGGTAACGGAAAAAACAGCACAAATGAGCATGACTCCGCCCCATAAGAAGATCAGTCTCACCTCCCTGGTAGGGACAATATCATCGATGATCTTTGCTAACAGGGATGGGATCAGCAGATCCATCATGGCTGCCACAAACTTTAATAACAGCGTAAGAAGCATAAACGGACCATATGGTTTTATGTATTTAAAGATGCCCTTCATTTATATTCCTTTGTCCTTTTCTCCTGTATTTACTATTGCCCAAACAACGGATGCCACGCTCCGCGAGCCATCCTTATGTTAACAACGGACAGCACGCTTCGCAAACTGTCCTTATGTTAAAAAAGAGCAGATATGCTTTTTATTATAGCATATCTGCTCTCATTACCCTAATATATTTTTTCTGGTCTTTATAGGTGTGGATCTTATCTGCCGGATTTATCCTTCAGATTCATCCGTTTTACATCATGCCGCCCATTCCGCCGCCTGCAGGCATTGCAGGTGCATCTTCTTTGATATTGGCAACAACTGACTCTGTGGTAAGAAGGGTGGAAGCAACGCTGGTTGCATTCTGCAGTGCGCTTCTTGTCACCTTGGCAGGATCAAGGATACCGGCCTCGATCATATCCACATACTGCTCTCTTAATACATCAAAGCCTACGCCAACCTCGGACTCTCTTACCTTATTTACGATCACGCTGCCCTCTAAGCCTGCGTTTGCTGCGATGTGGAACAGAGGAGCTTCTAATGCCTTCAGCACGAGCTGAGCGCCTGTCTTCTCATCGCCTGCAAGATCTCCTGCCAATTTGCTCACTTCCTTGGCTGCATGGATATAAGCAGAACCGCCGCCGCAGATAATGCCTTCTTCTACTGCTGCTCTGGTAGCTGCAAGAGCATCTTCCATACGAAGCTTTGCTTCCTTCATTTCTGTCTCGGTAGCAGCGCCTACACGGATAACGGCTACGCCGCCTGCAAGCTTGGCAAGTCTCTCCTGAAGCTTTTCTCTGTCAAAGTCTGAGGTAGTCTCCTCAATCTGACCTTTGATCTGATTGATCCTTGCAGAGATGGCATCCTTGTCGCCTTCCCCGTCTACGATCACAGTATTCTCCTTCTGAACCTTAACGGATTTTGCACGTCCTAACTGATCTAATGTGGTCTCCTTCAAGTCAAGACCCAGCTCCTCGCTGATCACCTGACCGCCGGTAAGGATCGCAATATCCTCCAGCATGGCTTTTCTTCTGTCGCCATAACCAGGCGCCTTAACAGCTACTACATTGAAGGTTCCTCTTAATTTATTGACAATGAGAGTGGTGAGAGCCTCTCCCTCTACATCCTCGGCGATGATCAGCAGCTTGGCGCCGGACTGTACCACCTGCTCAAGCAGTGGAAGGATCTCCTGGATGTTGGAAATTTTCTTATCTGTGATCAGGATATAAGGATTCTCCAAGGTAGCTTCCATCTTATCCATATCTGTTGCCATATAAGCAGAGATATAACCTCTGTCAAACTGCATACCTTCTACCAGATCCAGCTCTGTGAGCATAGTCTTGCTCTCCTCGATGGTAATAACACCGTCGCCGGATACCTTTTCCATAGCGTCTGCTACCAGCTGTCCAACCTCGTCATCTCCTGCAGAAATGGCTGCGACCCTTGCAATATGCTCTTTGCCGTTTACCTTAGAGCTCATCCTGGCGATGGCTTCTACAGCACAATCGGTCGCTTTCTTCATACCCTTTCTTAAGATGATGGGATTTGCCCCTGCTGCCAGGTTCTTCATACCTGCATTTACCATTGCCTGTGCCAGAACGGTAGCTGTTGTGGTACCATCACCTGCCACATCGTTGGTCTTGGTAGCAACTTCCTTTACAAGCTGTGCTCCCATGTTCTCAAAAGCGTCCTCTAACTCGATCTCCTTTGCAATGGTAACACCATCGTTGGTAATAAGAGGTGCGCCAAAGGACTTATCGAGAACTACGTTTCTTCCTTTAGGTCCTAAGGTTACCCTTACAGTATCTGCTAACTGATTTACACCTGATTCAAGCGCTGCACGGGCTTCTTCCCCGTATTTGATTTCCTTTGCCATGATTGATTATGCCTCCTGATTTCTATCATACTTGCGCTGATGCCTTTTGATCGGTATCAGCAAAACTTAAATCTGCCTGTGTGCTTACGCTGTAAGCCTGATCCTTACTGGATCACTGCTAAGATGTCACTCTGCTTTACGATGATGAACTCTTCCTCATCGATCTTCACATCTGTTCCTGCATATTTGGAGTAGATGACCTGATCGCCCACCTTAACCTCCATCTTTACTTCTTTTCCGTCCACTACACCGCCAGGGCCTACTGCAATAACTTCTGCCTGCTGGGGCTTCTCTTTATTTTGTCCCGGCAGCACGATGCCTGATTTGGTAGTCTCTTCTGCTACCAACTGCTTTAAAACAACTCTGTCTGCTAATGGTACTAACTTCATTATGAATGCCTCCTTATTGCCTTCGCTTCCCTATAGTTTTTCTTGTTAGCACTCATTTATATCGAGTGCTAATCACTAAAGCATATATTAATTTCATATCCTTTCCTTTGCAAACGGAATTACGGCTGTATATTTAGAAATATCTTCCATTTTCTCTTTTTTTCTTTATTTTACTCTCATTATCTCATTTTCGCCTCAAAAGAAGGATTTAATAAACTGTTTAGAATTTCATTTTAATTTAATCCTTTTTCAAGTCTTTCTCTGTATCCGGGGGCATTCTTGATCTCGAACTTGTTATTAAACATCTCATACTCTGCGTCCGAGAGCCTTTCCTCCAGTGTTTCTTCTATATTTGTCTTGTATACCATACCCACTGCCACGGAGGGAGCCAGTATGGGATCTTCAAAGGATAAGCATCTGCTCTGGAGCCGCTCCATATACTCCTCCGCTTCCCCCTCCTCTGCCATAGGGATCAGTACGCCAAACACATCGCCGTCAATCCTTCCCACCACATAATCGGGCTTCGCTTCCTCACGTACGATATCTGCCACCGTGCGTATCAGCCTGTCGCTCTCCTCATCCCCGAAATGATCGTTTACAAACTTCCAGTCGTTGATATTCACGTTCAGCACTGCCACCGGGATCACCTCAGAGCGGTCGATCAGCTTCATCCTGCTCTCAAAATAAATCTCGTTGAACACGCCTGTCAGGATATCCTCCCGCTCATTGTTTGCCACAATATGCTTCCGGCTCTCTAACTGCTTTTCAAGCTCTTCCAGATAAATACTGCTTTCCCTGTGAAGATATGCCTCTTCTCCCAGTGTACTTAAAATCGCGATCGTACCGTCTAACAGCTCACCGGCCAGTCTGCTCTCTTCTTCCCCTGTAAGCTGCTTCACATAAAGATGGCCGATGGTCCGGTTTTTGATCCGGAGCTTTCTCCCCGGCTCTCCTACAACATCCGGATGAAAGCCTGCAAAGCCGTCTCCTATGGCAACCTCCTTTTCCCCATGCCGGTCTGTGAGCAGTATGCTGAGCTTTAACGCCTCCGCCAGACTGCCCAGATATCTCTTGACGACCTCCATATCATAAAGATTCGACAACGTATAATTCTTGATATTTTCTTTGATCCTCTTCTCATAAGGTATTTCGTAGCCCATTTTCGTAACCCCTTCCCAGTTTGTCTTTTTTATCGGTTTCATAAGTATATCGTTTTCAAAGGCGTTTATCAAGTCTTTTGGGTGCATCCTTCAAAGCCTCTGCAGCCTCCTTTTCCCTGCTTTCGGAAAAAGCCCTGCGGTTTGCCTCATGGCGCTCCCTTCTGTAGGAAAGATTATCATTCAGCCTGCAGTACTCTCCTGTCTTACTATAGGAATCCATCAGATGAGTGTCCGGTACGGATCCTGAAAGTACCTCCGGCTTTGCCCGCCGCATCCCCCGGCCGGGCTGCTCCCTGCCCCTGTGTTTTTCTTCTTTTTTGCCCCGGAATCGTCCTCCTGGATCCGAAAGTGCCAAAAAGGCATCCTTTCCTCTGTTAAAACGCTGGAAAGCTGCTCCTGCCCCTTCCTTTATCCTGTCTTTTACATCCTCCCATTTCTCTGTGATATAGGCAGGCAACAGATTCCGGACAGATGCGGATATTGCCCATATCCTCCGGCCGGTATCCTTCCCTGACAGACCTTCTTCCCCGGGCACATCTGTTTTTTCCGTCTGGCTGTTTTCATCATCTCCCATGGAATCCCAGAACTGTCTGATCAGCTCTCTTCCCTTTCGATGCCCGGCTTCCTGTTTCTTTTGCCCGCCGCTGATTTCGGCCTCTTCCTCACGTTCCCGGACGTGTTCCGCCCCGTGAGGAGTATATGGCCTGTGATATTCTGTTCCGGAATAAGGGTTATAATTATTTTGTATCTTCATAAAGAAAATGACTCCTACTCTGCCGTTGTCAGAAAGCTGCTGACTGCGTAAACTGTCTGCCCGTTAAGATCAAGCCGGGACCAGCCGTTATCTCCGATCCCTGTCCGGGTAAGAACCTCCCCGTTGTGAAGAAGCCCTACAATTGTATCATCACTTGCAGTGCCTGGTTCCGAACGCAGATTCGTCTCAATCTTAGCTGTCACCTGTTCATTTACCGGAGTGTAGACCGGCCCCTGGGGCGGCGCCTGCTGTCCTGTATCTGACATATCAGTGGTTAAATAACTGCTGACCGCGTAATAGGTCTGTCCGTTATAGATCAGTCTGGACCAGCCATTATGCCCGATCCCTGTCCGGGTCGCCGTATCTCCATGTACCAGCCTGGCGGCTATGGAAGCTTCATTGGCTGTGCTCGGCTCTGTCCGCAGATTTGTCTCCTGCTTGGCTGTTACCGTTTCATTTACCTCCGTAAAAATAATCCCCACCTCAGGATTGGCCGTCACTGTCTCTGCCGGCGTTTCATCCTTTGCCTCCGCCTCCTGAGTATAGCCGAAATAAGCAATGTTCACATCTGTCTTCCCCGGGATTCCCGCCACCGTACCCTGGCTGGTATACTGCCACATAGCGTGGACCCCTGTATAATCGGATCTTCCGGTCTGGGGATAGGCCAGGGCCGGATACTGGGCAACCCAGATCTTATATTTTTCTGCAAGGGTCTGGGTATCCCACTGGGCGCTGCCCTCCAATTCCCCTCTGGCAGCATAAAACATGGGCGTATAGCCTGCGGCTGCGATCTCATCTAAAAAGGCGCATGCAAGAGAGGTTCTGGTCTCCTTGTCAAGCCCGTACTGGCGGCTGTCCGATGAGAGAAAATCCTCACAATTATAGGCTACCGGGTAGGTGATCTTATATTTGGCTATGATCTCCTTTGTGAAGGCGGCTTCCGCTCTGGCCTCCTCCCCGGTTACCGCTGATGAAAAAAAGTATGCCCCAAGTTTGATCCCTGCTGCCTGGGCCTCCTGCATATTATAACGGGCAGTGGGATCCTCAAAGATCTCTCCGGTGGTCTTTGCCCGATATCCCACCCGGATCATGGCAAATTCCACGCCGGATTCCTTCACCTTACTCCAGTCAATGGTTCCCTGATATTTGGACACATCGATCCCCATGGTCATATCGGCGGTTTCCTCTTTGCCGATGGGGACAACTGTCACCTCGGCGCCGCTTCCTTCATTTCCTGCGACTCCGGAGCCCTGAGGATCCTGCACGTCATCTAACGCTCCCACAGCAACCTCACTCTGCCCATCTGCTACGCCTTTTAGTTCCGGCAGGTCACCCTGTCCATCTGCATTCGTCTCTTCTTCTCCTGCAGTGCCGTCCCCATCAGGGGAAGCTTCTTCACCGTTTTCCCCCTCCTTCGGTTCCTTGCTCTCCTCTGATTCCGGACATGCTTCCGTCCCCGATGCCTCCTCCGGCTGGGGCTCCGCCTGCGCCAGACTGCTGATCTGCGCCTGCACAGCTTCTCTCTGACTCGTACTGTTTTTTAAAAACATTACAAAAGCGATGATCACTGCTGCCACTATGGTAATGCCCAATGCGGCTATGGCAAGCAGCATCCGCTTCTCCTTTGTACTTTTTCTCATGACTGCTCCCAAGTAGTTTTGTGTATAATAATATGAACATATTATAGCCCAAAAACCATCTCATTGCCATAAGAACTTGATTCACTTTCAGGAACCGGCCTGTCCTCTTTGCTCCTTTCGCTCTCCGAAAGGCCTGTCTAATCTTAACGTCATCTTAACGCCCTTTCTCTGCACAAATATTTGCCCTCTCTGGCAGAAAAATGTATAATCAGAACATAAAAATCCTTTATCACAAAGATAGGAGTGCCCATGAAGCCAGCCAGCTCCCCCATAAACAAAACCTTATCCGTCAGGGATCTCCTCCTTACAGCGCTGATCCTGATCATTGCCACCCTGACCGCATTCTGGTTTTTTCTTACTGTCCCCGAAAATTCAGCGAATATTGCACTGGTATATATAACCGCCCTGGTACTCACCGCCCGTTTTACAGAAGGCTACCTTTACGGGATCGCCGCCTCTGTTGTAAGCGTGATCGGTATCAACTATCTGTTTACCTATCCTTATTTTCAGGTAAATTTCACCCTCACCGGCTACCCGGTGACCTTTGTGTTTACTCTGATCATCTCCCTGGTAGTGAGCACCATGACCACAAGGATCAAGGCCCAGGCCGATGCACTGGTAGAACGGGAAAAGCTGCTGATGGAGGCGGAAAAAGAAAAAATGCGGGCCAATCTGCTCCGCTCCGTTTCTCATGATCTGCGCACTCCCCTTACCGGGATCATCGGAAGCAGCTCCGCCTATCTGGAGCACCACGCCGCCTTAACCGAAGAGGAGCGCCTCCGGCTGGTAGCACACATCCGTGAGGATTCCAACTGGCTTCTGAATATGGTAGAAAATCTTCTGTCGGTTACCAGGATACAGGAAGGCTCCATGGAGATCGCCACCTCGCTGGAATCTGTAGAAGAGGTGGTTTCGGAAGCCCTTATCCGGTTTCACAAAAGATTTCCGGATGCAGCAGTAAACGTACAGGTACCGGAAGAGCTCCTCATGATTCCCATGGATGCCATATTGATCGAGCAGGTCATCATCAACCTTCTGGAAAATGCCATGATCCATTCCGGCAGCCGTATCCCCCCGGAGCTGATCGTGACCTCTACCCATGATGAAGCGGCTTTCTGCGTCCGGGATTACGGGATCGGAATCCCTCCGGATAAGCTCTCCACTATCTTTGACGGCTCCAGCTATAACCCCGAAAGCAGCTCTGACGGTCATCGCGGAATGGGGATAGGACTCTCCATCTGCAAAACCATCATCGCTGCCCACACCGGAACTATTACAGCTGCCAACCATCCGAACGGCTGTGAATTCATTTTTGTACTGCCCAAACAACGGACTACACGCTCCATACACAGTCCTTATGTTTAACAACGGATTACGCGCTCCGCGCACAGTCCTTATGTTCACTAAAACAGATGAGGTGACGCATGACCAAAAATCTTTCCAAAAACACCATTCTTCTCATCGAAGATGAAGAAAATATCTGCTCTTTTATTTCTACTGCCCTAAAGAACCAGAATTATAAGATCACCTGCGCATCCAGCGGCAAGGAGGGACTGCATTTAACCGCCTCCCTGTGTCCGGATATCATTCTTTTGGATCTGGGGCTTCCCGACATGGATGGAATAGAGGTGATACGCAAGCTCCGTTCCTGGACGCCGGTGCCTGTCATCGTAATTTCCGCACGCACCAATGAACATGAAAAGGCCCGGGCTCTTGATCTTGGCGCAGATGACTATATCACCAAGCCCTTCAGCACAGTGGAGCTTCTTGCCAGGATCCGCACCTCCCTGCGGCACAGTAGTCAGATGCAGGATATGACCTCCACAGAGCCTAAACCCTACCACTGCAAAAATCTCACCATCCATTTTGAAAATCATGTGGTAACCCTTGACGGAAAGATCATCCATTTGACCCAGATTGAGTATAAGCTTCTGACCCTCCTAGCCAAAAATTCCGGCAGGGTTCTCACCTATACCTATCTGATGGAAAAAATATGGGGTCCTTACACAGACAATAATAACCAGATCCTGCGGGTAAATATGGCCAATATCCGCCGCAAGATAGAAAAAAATCCGGCTGCGCCGGAATATGTTTTTACTGAGATTGGGATCGGATACCGTATGGAAGAGGGAGATTAATCCCCCTCTTCCGTGCCTGCCTCAGCATTGTCAATCCTGTCCCTGATCCCCTGCATCTGATAATCCAGAGCTTCTATGAAATCCGAACAATTTTTCAGTTCTCTGGCAATGGCTTCCCCATCCTCTATGTTTTTTTTGTATTTAAGCTTATGCTCCAGACTTGCCCAGAAATCCATGGCAATGGTGCGGAACTGCACCTCCACGCGAATATATTTTTTTTCTCTGGATAAAAAGATCGGGGTGCTCAGGATCAGGTGCAGACTGCGGTAACCATTGGGCTTGGGATTTTTGATATAATCCTTCCGGTTAATCACCTCAATATCATCCTGCCTTGAGAGCAGATCTGCCAGCCGATAGATATCGTCCGGAAAAGAGCAGATCACCCTGACGCCTGCCACATCGTTTAAATACCTTTCTATATTATTCACAGTGACGGAATATCCCTTTTTCCTTAGTTTCTCATAAATACTTAAGGGGCTTTTGAGTCTGCTCTTAATGGACTCAAAGGGATTTCTGTTATACTCCTGTGAAAACTCCGCATCCAGTACCTTAAGCTTCGTCTCCACCTCCATGATGGCACACTTATACTGCATCATCAGATTGATAAACGGTTTTGCCTCTTCCAGCAGTACCCCCGGTTTATCGTCCAGCATCATTACCTGTCTGCGCTGAGCCTCACTTTCCTCTCTTTTTGTCAGCTCCATATCCTATCATTCCTTCTTCTGTTTACTTCAGCCTTATCCGGCTTTTGGCGATAAAGGGCAACTGCTGCATGACATCTACTCAGGAACCACAATAAACTTTCCTTCTGCCCTGCGCTTCGGGTCGGAGAGCACCTCCTCCAGCTCCTCAAGGCCAATAGAAGCACATACCATGCTTTCCACATCCAGCCGTCCGGAGTCGATCAGCTGCAAAGCCCTCTGCTGGGTGCAGGGATTGATATAGCTGGCCTTTAAGGTAAGCTCCTTCTGGAAGATTTCAAAGGGCTTCACTGAAATAGCGGCATCCGGCCTGGTCAGCCCGAACATCATCACTGTTCCCTTTTTGCCTGCAAGTCCAATAGCCTGCTCCATAGTAGAGGGAAGCCCCGCACATTCGATCACACAGCGGATCCACGTCATCCCTGCTTCCTTCAGGCGTGCCTCCACATCCTCCTTCAAGGGATCGATGCAGATATCCGCTCCTAAACGCCCTGCCATTTCCCTTTTTTTCTCCACCGGCTCAAGAAGCGCCACTTTGGCAGCTCCCGCAAGCTTTGCAAGCTGAAGCATCAAAAGTCCGATCATGCCTCCGCCGATCACCACCACCTGATGCCCCGGCTGGATATCGCACATATCAATACCGTGAAGGCAGCAGGCCACCGGCTCTGTCATGGCTCCCCGGGCAAAGCTGGTATTTTCCCCCAGAAGATAAACCTGACTGGCCCTGACCGCGCAATATTCCGCAAAGCCGCCGTTTACTGTGGTGCCGTATCCGATCATGTTCTCACAAAAATGCACCTGGCCGTTCCTGCAGAAATCGCAACCCCCGCAAATACAGTTAGGATCGATACAGACTCTGTCCCCTTCCCTGAAATTTTTTACCCGGCTTCCCACCTTTGCGATCACACCTGCAAACTCATGCCCTAAGATGGTAGGAGGCGTCACCTCTGCCGCTCCCTTGTCTCCCTCGTAGATATGCACATCCGTTCCGCAGATCCCGCAGGCCTTAACCCGGATCAGCACTTCCTCCGGCCCAACCTCCGGAATCTCCCGATCCTCCACTCTCATATCATGTTTTCCATAAAAAACCGCACTTTTCATTTTGAAATACCCTCCTACTCATCTTTTATAAAAACAGGCTTCCGATCTGAAAAACCAGAGTCGCCGCTGTCCACGCAAACAGGATCTGGAACAGGGCAAGCTTTACCATAAACGCCGTGGAACCGCTCTCCTTGCGTATGGTTGCCATAGCCGCCGCACAGGGCACATAAAGAAGCACAAAGAGCATCATACAATAAGCATTGAGAGGACCGAAGGCCGGATCGATGCTCTTTAGATTTTCTACTACCAGATCCATACTTGCCGCCGCTTCGGAATTCCCTACGCCAAAAAGCACGGAAAAGCTGGATACCACCACCTCTTTTGCAGAGATCCCGGCGATCAGCGAAACAATGATCTGCCACATACCAAGCCCTGCCGGGCGCATGACCGGCTCCAGCCATCTGCCAAGGATCGCTCCAAAGCTTGCCGCCGGATCGCTGATCATGCCGGAAGGGCCAAAATTCAACACTACCCAGATAAAAATGGATGCAATAAAGATCGTAGTCCCTGCCTTGGAGAGATAATCCTTTAATTTATTCCACACATAGATCCTGATCGTTCTTCCGTTTGGACGCTTATACTCAGGAAGCTCGATCAGAAGGCTCTCACTTGCTTCCCCGCCCCGGCGCTTCTCGCTGATATGGAGTATCCTGGCTACCAGGATCGCACAGAGCATTCCGATCACATACATGGAGAATGCCGCAATATGGGCATATTTACCAAAAAACATTCCGGAAAAAAGTACATACACAGGAAGCCTTGCAGAGCAGGACATAAAAGGCGTTATGATCATGGTTCTTTTTCTGTCCCTTTCCGTTTCCAGCGCCCGGGATGCCATGATCGCCGGAACCGTACATCCAAATCCCAATATCATAGGCAAAAAGGCCTTGCCGGAAAGCCCTGCCTTTCCCATAATACCATCCATAACATAGGCTACTCTGGCCATATAGCCGCTGTCCTCTAAGATTGCCAGGGCAAGAAATAAAATAGCGATATTGGGGATAAAGGTTAAGATTCCTCCTACCCCTGCTATGATCCCGTCCACGATCAGAGAATTCAGCCAGTCCGCCGTGTGGATCATCGAAAGCAGACCGCTGACCCTTCCCGAAAAAACTTCCAGAAAGGCCTCAAAATACCCCTTCAGCCAGTCCCCGATAGCAAAGGTCAGGAAAAATACCAGCGCCATGATGCACAAAAACACAGGAACACCCCATATGGGATGCGTAAGGACAGCATCCGCCTTATCTGTGGTATCCTTATCAAATACAAGAAATCCTCGTTTATTGCTTCTTTTTTTGTAAAAAAGGATTTCCTTAATAATACTCTCTATAAATCCATACTTGGCCTGGATGATCTCCTTTTCGTAGCTTCGGTCCACAATATGTGAAACCTCAATGGGATGATCCGTTCTGACCTCCTCATCCCCCTCTAACAGCTTAATGGCATGCCACCTTGCCGAGGAATGGGTAGGGTAATTGGACCGCATCATCCGGGTAAGCTCTGTAAGCTTTTCCTCGATCTCCTCGCTGTAGTGGAGAACGTCCCCCTTTGAGCCTTCCTCATAGTGATGGATCACAGCATGGAGCAGGATATCCAGCCCCTTTCGCTTCGCCGCCGAGACCGGCACTACAGGAATATCTCCCAAAAGCTCCGGAAGGCGGTGCAGGTCGATCTCCATCCCCCTCTCTTCCACCACATCCATCATATTTAATGCCAGCACTACAGGCTTCCCCAGCTCTAAGAGCTGCAGGGTCAGATACAGATTTCTTTCCAGGCTGGAGGCATCCACCACATTGACGATCACCTCAATATCATCGTCCATCACACAGCCTCTGGTGACCTTTTCTTCTATCGTGTAGCTGGTAAGGGAGTAAATTCCCGGCGTATCCACCAATGTCATATGGACATCCTCGTACTCTGCCTCTCCCTCTATCTTCTCTACCGTCACTCCGGGCCAGTTGGCCACCTTCAGCTTAGCCCCTGTGACGGCGTTAAACAGGGTGGTCTTTCCGCAGTTGGGATTCCCCACAAACGCCACATGAACGGTCTCCTCATACTTCATCGGTTCGTTCCTCCACTTCTATCCCCTGGGAAATATGTCTGCCAAGGGCAAGTCTTGTCCCTCTCACACGGATGATCAGCGCACCGTTTTTTTTGCGGTTCAATACGGTGACTCTGGTTCCGTCATTTAATCCAAGAGCCTGGAGTCTGCGGGTGATCGCCTCCTCCACATAAAGCCCCTTGATCTCGTAATGATTTCCTTTGGTACCTTCAAACAGTGACATAAATGCTACCTCTTTTTCTTCAGGTTCAATACTATTAAAGCACAGTAGGAAGGGGTTTGCAAGGCTGTGTTATTTTTCTTTCTATGACTGAGGGATCACGGATCCTGGAGTTTTGCCTCTGTTTCTTTGAAGTCTTCCAGAGTCTTGCTTAAGCCGTAGTATGTGGAGCTGTCTATGGTATAGACAGTCGTCTCATCATTAATACTCAGATAATAGCTGCCTATAATAGGGTTGTAGTCACCCAGCCTGATAATATACATGTTATCATCCCACTGCAGAGTGATATTGACGGAAGGAACCTCCAGACCATACTCGGCCAGGTCATCCACATCCTCGATCTTCTCATCGGCAGTAACTGAGGATGCTCTGGCAAGGAAATCCTCTACTAAGCTGCTGTCGATATCAAATGCTTCTTCAAAAGCTTCTTCCTCATTTTCCCGTCGTATCCAGCCTTCTCCTTCTCTGATCAGATTTACAGCATCTCCCCTGTTAATGATACCGATTTCCTTTACCTGTGAAGAGTCAATTTGGGTAACCGGATAAACTTCGACTTCTTCCTGTGCGGTCTCATCATCTGCCGTCCTCTCATTATCTGTTTTCAGATAGATAAGAGCCGCTGCCGTTGCCAGCAATGCCAAAAGCAACAGCAATAATCGTTGTTTTCTTTTTATATCTGCCCGCGTTTTGTTCATACATTCATCCTTTCCCGGCGAAACTGCTCAAAGCTACCAATTCCTCCGCCTGAACCAGACTGCAAATCCTCCGATCAAAAAGGTAAAAGGAATCACCACAACGCTCAGAAGTGCCAGAACCACAATGGTATTCTGAGGCATAGCCAGATAGCTGATCTCATAGCTTTTTGCCGGAACAGAAACACTTCCGGTATGGGATACCATACTCGTAAGCGTTCCCAAAAACAGCTTCAGGTTCGTACCCGATACAATCTCATCCGCATTCTGTGTAAACATCTGCTCACTGGTGTAGATGACAGCTTCCGAAATTTTTGAATCCGCATTTTCTTCTGCTTCTTCATCAAAGTCCTCAAGAGTCCGCAGGCACTTTACCCCCAGTGCAAAGGGTCCCTCTATATCCCCTTCCTGTTTCTCGTAGCTGTCGCTGCTCTCTATCTCATTTCTCGCATAGCTTTGCTCCGATGCCTGCAAAAGTGTTGTTACCTCCGTATCATCCCTTTCACTGACCGTAATCCCCTGGGCATAGGGAACAAACACATAGCTTCCACTGTCGATGGCGCTTTCCGTGACAGAATCATAAAGCATCTGGGGAAAAAGATAAAAAGGATCCTGATAATAGTAGTCGCTGTCTCCTTCGATCACCAGCCCTTTGGTCACCTCCACCCCATAGAAATCAAGAATACGCGCAAAATTGGGCATCTCCTTGCCGGTATAGGTGCTGATGATCAGAAGATTTCCCCCATTTTTCATATAAGAAAGAAGCTTTTCGGTATCATCCTCTGAAAAATCCTCCGTAGGCCCATAGATCACCACCATCTCCGCATCCGCAGGAACCGTGTCATAATTTAACAGGTTGATAGTATCACACTCTATATTTTCCTTCTCTATGGCCGCCTTAAATTCCGTATCAAAGGCTAACTCCCCATGCCCTTCCAGGGTATAGATCTTCGGCATATCCTCCGTGGTCACAAAGGCAATGGCGCTGGTGAGCTGTCCCTCCCCGTCATAACCTGTGGTGGTCTGGCTATAGCTGTAGTAATCAAATTCCGTCTGGTAAATGGCGCTGTAATCGATCACTCTGCTGCGCTTTCCGCTCTCCACGATCACACTGTTATAAGAAATATTTTCATCTGTATATCTGGAAAAAAATTTAGGATTTACTGCAGGATCCACATAAGAAAGCTTAATATGAGAACTCAGTCCTGCATAATTTTCCAGCGTGGTATTTAGGACAGCATCCGCCTGTTCTTCACCGGCCACCACATAAAGAGAAACATCCTCACCAAGAGAGGTTACCAGCTCCCTGGTTTCTTCCGACAGAGAATAGAGCTTGTTTGCAGTCACGTCAAACACCGTATATTTTGCAGGCAGCTCTGCCCCAAGGACATTCATCAGAATCACAACAGCGGTGCTAATGAGCGTCACCGAAGAATTGTATGCTCCCACTCTCCAATTTTCCGCCAATATATGGTAACGCCTTTTTTGAATCAATAAGATGGCGTGCGGAGCATGACAGCGTTTGATGGACTGCACGGTAAAGATCAGAAATAACACCACAACAGAGA
>CANDAG010000035.1 GCA_947382625.1 uncultured Lachnospiraceae bacterium | reverse complement strand
GCCTCTGATTTTCCCTGAAATTTCTTGATTATCATGCTGTCACCATTCCTACGGACTGTAATTCAATACTGCCCTCTATCTCATTATATGATACCACGATCAAATCCTTATAATAATCCTCCGTCAGCCGCTTAAAATACATACGCACAATAGGAGATGTGATAATAATGGGATTCTTTCCCAGATTTTCCAGCTTGGCGATCTCGCTGCCCACAGATGCCATGATCGCCTTTGTCTTTTCCGGATCCAGCGTTAAATAAGCGCCGTTTTCTGTCTGTTTTACACTTCCCATGATCTCCTGCTCCAGCTTGGGATCAAGAGTCACAACACTGGATGTTTCGTTGGAAGGGAAAAATCTGCTGGAGATCGCACGCTTCAGGCTCTGCCTTACGTACTCTGTCAGTATATCCGTATCTCTTGTAGTTGAAGCATAATCTGCCAGTGTCTCAAAAATTGTAAGCAGATCTCTGATGGAGATTCCTTCCTTTAGGAGATTCTGTAATACCTTCTGTACCTCTCCAAGGCCTAAAAGCTTGGGCACCAGCTCATCCACAAGCGAAGGATTGGTTTCCTTCAGGTTGTTGACCAGATTCTGTACATCCTGCCTTGTAAGAAGCTCGGAAATATACTGCCTGATGATCTCCGTCAAATGCGTCGCAATGATGGACGGCGGATCTACTACCGTATAGCCCATACTCTCAGCCCGCTCCCGCTGCCCCTCTGTGATCCAGATCGCCGGCAGATGGAAGGAAGGCTCAAAGGTAGGAATACCGGTGATCTCCTCCTCCACATATCCCGGATTCATTGCCATATAATGGTCAAAAAGGATTTCTCCTTCGCTGACCTGTATGCCTTTTATCTTGATGATATACTGATTAGGATTAAGCTGAATGTTATCACGCAACCGGATGATAGGCACCACAGTACCCAGCTCTAAGGCGATCTGCCTTCTAATCATAACCACACGATCCAAAAGATCCCCGCCCTGATTGACATCCGCAAGAGGTATGATCCCGTAACCGAATTCCAGCTCGATAGGATCCACCTGTAGCAGGCTGTTAACATTTTCCGGTGCACGGATCTCTTCAGCAGCCGCCTCTTCCATATCGATCTCCCCTTCAATCTGAGCGGTCTCAAGGGTTGCGGCAATCTGCCTGCCTACCACGATAAAGATCAGCCCCAAAGTAAGAAAGACCAGATCCGGCAAGGGGGTTATGATTCCCAGGCCTGCAACCACTGCGCCTACCAGATAAAGCACCTTTGGGATACCAAAAAGCTGTCTGATCAGCACTGTACCGAAATCAGCGTCCTTAGATCCTTTCGTGACCAGAATACCGGTTGAAAGTGAGATCAAAAGGGATGGTATCTGGCTCACCAGGCCATCGCCGATGGTCAGGATCACATATTTCTGAAGGGCGTCCATAATTTCCATATCCTGCCAGATCATACCCGTGGCAATTCCACCGATGATATTGACAAAGGTTATGATAAGGCCTGCGGTGGCATCTCCCTTTACGTACTTAACCGCACCATCCATGGAACCAAAGAAATTAGCTTCCTCCTGGATTT
Source organism: uncultured Lachnospiraceae bacterium (assembly GCA_947382625.1). Taxonomy (GTDB): domain Bacteria; phylum Bacillota; class Clostridia; order Lachnospirales; family Lachnospiraceae; genus Suilimivivens. The sequence continues at coordinate 36,502 of CANDAG010000035.1, read as the reverse complement.
TGTCTCTTCGCCGTTTGGCCTCCGCATCCGTGATCGCTCCGGTATTTAAATCCGCGTCAATGGCCATCTGCTTACCGGGCATAGCGTCCAGGGTGAACCTGGCCGTTACCTCTGCCACTCTCTCGGAACCCTTGTTGATCACCATAAACTGCACAAGGATCAAAATAATAAATATGATACTGCCCACTACCAGATTGCCCGCACCTACATAATTTCCGAAGGTTGCCACCACCTCACCCGGATCGCCGGTAGTAAGGATCAATCTGGTGGAGGAAATATTCAGGGAAATCCTGAATATGGTCGTAAACAAAAGCATGGTAGGAAAAAAGGACATATCCAGCACTTCCTTGGAAAACATGGAGCCAAACAATATGGTAAATGCGATGGCTATGTTGCATGCAAGCAATACGTCCAGTAATCCCTTGGGGATCGGCACGATCATCATGATAAACGCCGCAAGTACATATGCCGCTACGCCAACATCCGCTTTTTTCATGCCTCTTCTCCTTTCCTCAAACATCATCCGCTCCCTTGAGAGCCTTTATTGATTTATATTTTTCCCTTCAAATGATAAACAAATGCAAGCACCTCTGCCACCGCCTGGTAAAGCTCCGGAGGGATCAGTCCTCCTACCTCTACATTAGCATAAAGCATTCGTGCAAGGGGTTTATTTTCAACGATTTCTATCTCATGCTCCCTGGCCACATCCTTGATCCTCTGGGCCAGATAGTCCTCACCCTTTGCCAGCACATAAGGAGCATCATATTTATCCGGATCGTATTTAATGGCCACCGCATAATGGGTAGGGTTTGTAATGACCACATCGGCCTCAGGAAGATGGGACATCATACGGCGCATGGAAGCCTCTCTCATCCGCTGCTTCTGCTTACCCTTGATCTGAGGATCACCTTCCTGGTTCTTATACTCATCCTTGACCTCCTGCTTGGTCATCTTCATATCCTGATGGAATTTCCATTTCTGATAATAAAAATCCAAAAAAGCAATGATCATATAGATCATGGCGATCCGGATCCCCAGATCTATGGTAATCTCCCCGATCAGACCGATTGCCTGATTCAGAGAAATATCATACAGGATAAAGATCTGCCCTATCCTCTCTTTCAGATAATTGTAAACCACATATCCGATCACGATAAGCTTTAATATGGATTTCAGCAGTTCCATAAGAGATCTGGGTGACAAAATCCTTGCGAAGCCCTTTACCGGATTAAGCTTACTGAATTTGGGCTTTAAGGGCTTCGATGTAGGCTTCCATTTTACCTGGACGATATCACAGATCACCGCTACCGCCACGCCGATCAAAAGGATGGGAGCTATGATGGTGAGGAGCCTTAGCATCATACTGCGGATAAGTACCTGAAGAGAAAACACCGCTATCTCGCCGTTATACATCTTCGTCAGCTCAGGGATCTGCCCGTACACCACCTGGAAAGCCTCTAAAAATCTTGTTCCTATGGTGCCTATATATACCTTTAATACAAGAAACAACGCAAGCATTCCAAAAGCGCTGGCAATTTCCTTGCTTTTGGCTACCTGCCCTTCCTTTCGCGCATCACTCAGCTTTTTGCCTGTAGGCTCCTCGGTCTTTTCTCCTCCGGGGCCGTCTTTGGCAAAAAACTGCAGATTATATTGTAGCAAAAGCCTTTTATTCTCTGCTTTCATACTCAGGGTATCATGACCTCCACAAAAACAGATACTATATGCTGCATCTGTTCATAAATAAAGTTTGCCGCCGATGGCAGCATGGAAGTGGAAAAAAACAAAATACTTAGTCCCACAAGTACCTTCATCTGAATACCTACTGCAAACATATTCATCTGCGGCGACACCTTTGCAAGAACTCCCAAAACCGCATTCAAAATGATCATAACAGCAAATATCGGAAGGCAGATACGAAATCCTATGATAATATAATTCGCCATAAACTCCAGCATGGAGGATAACAGCCCGTCACTTCTGAATACTGCTCCGTTTACCGGGATCAGCGTATAGGTCTCTGCCAGGGCCTTCAAAAGATACCTGTGCAAACCTGAGATCATGAGCATCAGCATAACCGTGTAATTATAATAGATACCCGTGATCGAAGTGTTCTGCTTCGTAGCCGGATCCATTAAACTTGCCATGGAAAGGCCCATCTCCATATCCGCGATATGTCCGGCAAAGGCTACCACAGAAAAACTCAGATTCGCCGCAAATCCGATCAGAATTCCTGTAATCGTCTCTTTCATTACGATCACAAAATAACCGATCAGCGTATCATATACTACTCTCTGCTCCGGCACCACGTGATACAGCAGAAGCGCCACAAAAAAGCTCAGACCGATCCGCACATTCCGCGGAGTATTTGACATACTGAAAAAGGGCGCTGAAAATATGAAAGAGGCAACCCTGATCAATATCAGCAGAAAAAATTCCAAATCTGCATAGCTAAAGGAATAATCCAGCATAGGCCGCTACCTTACATATCGTCCAAGATCTGACCACAGACTTACCATAAAACCGGCCATCTCGCTGAGCATCCAGTTTCCCAGCACGATCAGAGCAAGAAACACTGCCAGGATCTTGGGTACAAAGGTAAGCGTCTGTTCCTGGATGGAAGTAACTGTCTGAAAAATACTGACGGTCAAACCGATCGCAAGAGAAACCAAAAGCACCGGAGCTGACACCTTTATCACCAGAAAAAGCGCTGAGCTGGCAATCGCTGTAACCTCATCAACTGTCATAAGCCATCATCCTTTCCTTTTTACTTGTAAAACCCTACCTGTAAAAGGTTCCTATTGTATTCATGATGATCAGATTCCACCCGTCTGCCAAAACAAAAAGAAGTATTTTAAAGGGCATGGAGATCGTAGTGGGCGGGAGCATCATCATACCCATACTCATAAGGGTGGATGATACCACCATATCTATCACTATAAACGGAATATAAATAACAAATCCAATGATAAACGCCATCCTGAGCTCGCCTACAATAAAGCTTGGAACCAGTACTGCAAGAGGAATCCCATCTAAGGTGCCATCCCACTCTTCTCCGGAAATATCCAGAAACATCCTTACATCTCCGGTCTGAGTCTGCTTGTACATGAACTCTCTGAAGGGCTTTACTCCTGCCTCAAAGAATTCTTCCTGGGTAATGGTGCCCTCCTCAAGGGGAACCACAGCTTCCTCATACACCTGTGTCAGCGTAGGCTGCATGATAAAATAAGTCAGAAACAAAGCTAACCCAATCAGCACCTGGTTTGGCGGCGCCGTTTGGGTATTTAAGGCTGCTCTCGTAAAATGAAGCACAATAATGATCCTGGTAAAGGAGGTTAGCATAATGAGCAGCGTCGGCGCTAAAGCGATCAGGGTAAGCGTCAGCAATATGCGCAGATCCCCATGCAGCTGTCCGTCCCCGCCTGTGCGGGTGATCGTCAGATTATCCGCAATATTTAACTCCGAGAGCTCTTCCCTGCTTTGAGCGCTGCCCGGTTCATTGATATAGGTTCTCTCCTCCGTCTCACCGGCCAGCCCGGAATCATCCAAAGCAGCAGCCTGCACTTCTAATTGTGGGGTAACACACAATATGCCTACCATCATCAGCAGGCATACTATTTTTATAAACGAAAATTTTTCCATATCATTGCCTCCACCGCTATTCCTTCCCTTTTCCCTTCACTTTCTTCACCTTTTCAAGGATATCCGCAAACCCTAAGTTCTGCAGCTCTTCCTCTTTAAGATCAAGCTCAATGGCGGAAAGCTCTGAAAGCATATGCACCTCATCTTTTCCTATTGCAATGACCAGATACTTTTCTCCCGCTCTGACTATCTGGATATACTTATTTGAAGCAATGCGGCAGGTTTCAATAATTTCCAGATTACCTGAACCTGCCTTGCCCTTCTGATAATTTGCCATCCATTTAGTAACCAGATAAGTAATCGCCAATACAAACACAAAGAGAATCAATACCGTCATAAATTGAAGATAGCCATCCGTCTTTGCTGTAGCTGAAAGAAGCATACTACCCGATTACTTTCTTAACCGCTTCCAGTACACGGTCTGCCTGGAACGGTTTAACGATAAAGTCTTTTGCGCCGCTCTGGATCGCTTCTATAACCATTGCCTGCTGTCCCATTGCAGAACACATGATAACCATTGCATTAGGATCTGCAGCCTTGATCTTTTTAAGCGCACCAATTCCGTCAAGCTCAGGCATGGTAATATCCATAAGTACCAGATCAGGTCTTAATTCCGCATACTTCTCGCATGCCTTTACTCCGTTCTCAGCTTCACCAGCCACATTATAACCATTCTTTGTGAGAATGTCTTTGATCATCATGCGCATGAATGCTGCATCATCCACAACTAAAATATTCTTTGCCATTTTTTACTCTCCTACTTCTACTTAATTATTTCGGTTACACGGATACAAAAGCTCTCCTCCATCACCATAACCTCGCCTTTAGCTACAAATTTACCATTTACAAGTACATCTATAGGTTCACCGGCTATTCTGTCAAGCTCTATGATCGTTCCCGGTGCGAAGTCCAATATCTCTGCTATGGATTTCTTTGTTCTGCCAAGCTCTACAGTAACCTCTAAAGGCACATCTCTGATCAGGCCTATATTCTCCTGTCCTGCCATGGCAGCCGTATCGGTGTTAAAGCTCTGGAACTGTGCAGGCTGTATATTCATATTCTGCATGTTCATCATTGGCATTCCCATATTATTCATCATCGGCATTCCCATAGCTCCGTTCATTCCCATCATTGGCATCCCCATCTGAGGCATTCCATTCATGGGCATACCAGCCATCTGATTCATCGGCATTCCCATAGGTGCCCCCATGTTCATCTGGGCATTTACCTGGCTCATATCCGGCATTCCTGCAGACATATCAGCTGTGGGTGCTGCAGAAGCCGGTGCCGGTGTCGGCTCAGGTGCAGCGGATGCAGGTTCACTTCCTGTCTGATTCGTAATAAAGGTCTCGTACAGGCTGTTCGCAAACTCAACGGGATAAAGCTGCATGATAGAACTGTCAACCAGATCCCCGATCTGCATTCTGAATGCGATCTTTACAAAGCTTCCTTCCAGAAATGAATCAATCTCACCACCGCTTGTAACATCGTTCAGATCCATCAGATTTGCCTCTGGGGGACTGATATCGATCATCTTACCCATCATCGTGGAAAGAGAAGTTGCAGCAGCTCCCATCATCTGATTCATAGCCTCGGAAATAGCACTCAAATGAAGCTCTCCAAGCTCTCCATCCGTATTGCTGCCATCTCCGCCCATCATCAGGTCCGTGATCACCTTTACATCATGTTCCTTTAATATCATGATGTTTGAACCGTCGAGTCCGGACGTATAACGTATCTGGATAAAAACACAGGGACGTTCGTAATCAGCTACCACTGTTTCCCAATTAGCCATTGTGACCACTGGCGTTGTGATATCAACCTTCATATTTACAAGTGAAAATAATGTGGTTGCCGAAGACCCCATGCTGATATTGGCAATCTCACCGATTGCATCTTTGGCATCCGCCGTAAGCAAACTGTCATCTACAGACGACCCACTTCCGGCATTAGCATTATTTGATAAATCCATGCCATTAAGAAGCGCACTTATTTCATCCTGCGAAAGCATTTCATCCATGCCTTAATCCCCCTCTCTGATTACTGATGTTACCCGTACCGCATAATTATCTTTGACAGAGCCCGGAAGTGCGGTAAACTTCCTGATATTTCCCACAAAGATATTCATCTCCGTGTCCACCTTGGAATCCAGCCGTATAATATCTCCTACCTGCAGATTCAGGAAATCATTTACTGATACCTGACTGCTTCCAAGGACTGCCTTCACCGGTACATCCACCCTCTTGATCAGCGATTCTATCTGATCCTCATAATCGCTGTGATCCTGCTTCTGCAGAGTCGAATACCAGAACTTGGTATTCAGGTTATCCATTACATCCTCCAGGGTAAAGAAAGGAAGACAAATGTTCATATAACCTTCTGTATCACCGATCTTGATATTCAGAGTAATAAGTGCGATCATATCACCCGGTGCAATGATCTGGGCAAACTGTGCATTGGTCTCTATCCTTTCAAGGATCGGATCGACCTCCGCTACATTCTTCCACGGCTCATGCATAAGCTGCATACATACCACCATGAGCTTTTGCAGGATGATCATCTCTATTTCCGAAAATTCTCTGTTCTTTTCCAGAGGAACTCCCTGGCCTCCCAGCATCCTGTCGATCATTGCAAAACCAAGATTTGTTGACAATTCTACAATAATATTTCCATTTAAGGGGCTGAAATTCACAATTCCAAGTATTACCGGATTTGACAGCGCATTGCTGAACTCTGAATAAATAACCGCCTCGGAACTGGATACGGATACCTGCACGTTTTTTCTCAGATAAACCGGGAGATTCGTAGAGATCAATCTTCCATAATGCTCATATATAATTTCAAGGGTTCTTAAATGCTCTTTGGAAAATTTCACCGGACGTTCGAAATCATAAGGCTTCGCCTGTTTTTCTGTACTGCCCGGCATTTGATTTACATCTAGCTCTCCACCGCTTAGGGCTGCAAGCAAATTATCTATTTCACTTTGAGATAATACCTCGCCCAAGTGTATGCACCTCCTTTATTTGTGCCACAGTATTTTGACAACACATCTGACAAAGTACGGCATTTACATATAAATTGGGCTGATCAGTGTTACGTCAAAGATAAAATCTGAACTATAAAGAGCCTGGATACTGCTCAGAATATCATTACTGATTGCCTGCGGGTTCGCCTTGGCTTCTTCCATGGTATACTGTCCTACCACCTCGGTGATTTTACCCTTGATCAGATCTTCTCTCTCAGAAATCTGTTCCCCGTAAGTCTTATAATCCTCATGAGCATTATTCATAGAGATGACAACTGACATCTGTGCATAGTGATCCTTCTCATCAGGTACACCGTTTTCATCCACACTCTTCTTAAGTGCGATCTGCATATCTGCGATCGTATAAGTAACTGTGTTTTCAAGCGGAACAGATGTCTCTCCGCTGCCGGCTCCCTGCAGATCAAGACTGATCGCCGAAGCAATATCCCCTACAAGAGATGCAGTCTTACGGTTTGTACTGGTGACACTGAACATCATAATAGACGTTAATACAATATTCACTATAAGCAATGCCAGTATCATAATTGAGATCAGGTTCTTTTTCATAGCAAATACGACCTTTCTTCATTAATAAGAACTTAATGAATTATATATTTTTATTTCCACTCTTCTGTTCCTGGCCCTTCCCTCTTCTGTAGAGTTATCTGCGATGGGCTGATATTCACCTCTGCCCGAATGCTTGATAAGCCCGGCATCTAAAGTGGTATTCTGTTCCAGATAATAAAAAACCGACAATGCACGCCCGCTGCTCAGCTCATCATTATTTGAGTACTTGGCCCCCGACATGGGAACGTTGTCTGTATGTCCCTCAATTTCAATGACTCCCTGGCTGAATCTCTGCAGGATAATTCCCAGCTGGTTCATCAAAGGCAGTGCTTCTTCCTTAATATCTACCTTACCCGAATCAAAGAGAAGCGCTCCGTTCAGGGTAAGCTGCACATACTGCGCAGTAAATTCTATATCGATTTCCTTTCCCAGATTCTTTTCGTCCAGGACCTCTTCTATCCGCTCCGCCATCTGCTCCGATTCCTCAAGCTTGGCTTCGTCCATCATCTCTGCAGCGGTCTTCAGATCCTCCGGCATCATCTCACCCTCGGGATTCTTTCCGGTGCTGTTGATATAATCATCCAGTTCATTTAACTGGCTGACTCCCATCCCGATCAGTATCCCGTCGCCAATAGCCGTAGCGCCTGCCGAGAAAATACTGAAGGTCTGGTTAAAGGATGCTGCCAGCTGTTCAAACTTCTGGGCATCCACTGTTGACATGGAAAACAGCATAACGAAGAAGCAAAGAAGCAGATTCATCAAATCCGAAAAGGTCGCCATCCATGCCGGGGAGCCTTTCGGCGGCTCTTCCGGTTTTCTGTTAGCCATCTTCTTCACCTCCGCCTTCCATCGTCCGCTCACCGGGAGCAAGGAATGATTTCAACTTTTCTTCAATGACTCTCGGATTTTCTCCTGCCTGGATAGAAAGAAGACCTTCTATCATAATTTCTTTCGTCATGATCTCTGTTGCATTATTGGCTTTCAGCTTACCGGCCACAGGTGCACAGATCCAGTTGGCAAGCAGTGAACCATATAATGTGGTAATAAGTGCCACCGCCATGGATGGTCCGATACTGGAAGGGTCATCCATCTCATAAAGCATGTTTACAAGACCTACCAGCGTACCGATCATACCCCAGGCAGGTCCCATGGACCCCAGATCCTCCCAGAATGAAATCTTGTTTTTGTGTCTGGTCTCTGTACTGATCAGCTCAGTCTCCATGATCCCCCGGACCAGCTCAGGATCAGTACCGTCCACTATAAGCAAAATGCCCTTTTTCATGAATTCGTCATCCAGATTAGCCGCAGCCTCCTCCAATGAAAGAAGCCCTTCCTTTCTGGCAACGTTGGAAAGATCAATGATCTGCTGGATCATTCCCTTCACATCTGTAGCAGGTGCTTTGAATATCAAAAGGAAGCTCTTAAGACCGGCTATGTACTCAGAAAGAGAACGGGATGCCAGTACTGCAAAAAAGGCACCACCGAAAGTAATGATCATAGACGCTATATCTTTGTACCTGCCTATATTGGCAAGAGTCGCTGCATTGATACACCCAAATGCAAGCATGGCAAAACAGAGAACTAAACCAAGAATCGACGCTAAATCCACAACTTATCACCCTTTTCTGCGTTAATCCGCAAAAATTTCCTTTCTGTATGATTTTACAAGATTTTTCACTTCTTGTCTACCTTCTTTTACAATTAATTTCCTGCCCGTAGTAAACGCAATGACTGTATCCGGGGTCTCTTCCACAAGCTCTATAAGATCGGGATTGACTAACACCTTTGTCCCGTTTATTTTCGTAACCTCAATCATAATAATATCACTTCTTTCCCGTGCTTTCCACCAAAAACGGTGTAAATTTTTTATAAATAATTACCAATTAGAAATAACAATGTCCGAGAAAGCATCTCATGATCCGGCTTCCTCATATTTTCAGCAGATAAAGGCACAGAAGCCTTTATCTGCTGTTTTGTGAAACACGGTCAGCTCAGGAAGCGTACTGCCCGTTGTTTAAATTATTTATTATCTCTTCAGATTGGTAAGCTCTTCCAACAGTGTATCGGAAACTGTGATGATACGGCTGTTGGCCTGGAATCCTCTCTGGGTGGTGATCATCTCCGTGAACTCCTGGGAAAGGTCTACATTACTCATTTCCAGTACCCCGGAATCCATACGGCCGCCATCCTGAGTGATATCCTTGCCTACCCCGTCGAAATCGCCGGAGTTCATGGTTGCGGAATAAAGGTTATCGCCTTCCTTTTCAAGACCGGAGGGATTGGCAAAGGTTGCCACTGCGATCTGACCAAGGAGCCTTCTCTGTCCATTGTCATAGGAAGCGTAAATCTTACCATCCTTCTGAACGGTAATGCCGCTGAGCTCGCCTACCTTACGTCCTTCTCCTTCACCGCTTTCCAATCCTGCGAAAGCGCTGATGGTGGAAACGCCGCTCTTGTTGTAGTTGAAGGTTGCGGAGAAGTCGATATCAATTCCTTCTGTGGGGAATATGGGCATTCCGCCGAAATTAAGCTTTGCGGTATCCCCACCGGCAGTTCCACCGGCTTCCAGCCCTACATAAGAGAAGGTTCCCTCACCTTCCACATACTGAAGGACTATGGCGTTTGTAACAGGAATTTCTCTCGGATTAGTCGTAGCATCTTCCGGCTTTCCGGAATCAAAATTGGGATTTTTCATCATTACCGGCTGCTGAGTCACATTGCCGTTTCCGTCATCCTTAGGCGCTTTAATAGCATCCGTCCCTGACCCAAAGGTAAAGCCAGTGGTATCTATGGATTCTCCATTTGAATCCAGAACATCATCAAGCTTCACATAAAACTGTCCCTTATCTCCGTCAATGGCGTGGAGGCTTAATTTGACAGTATATTTGTATCCCTGGTTGTCAAAGATTTCCAGGTTCATGATCCTGCCGCTATCGCTTCTCACATCCGTATCATACTTATCCACAACGCCGTCCACCGTTGCCTTAGTAGTGGCTGCCGGAGGATAAGTCATATTCTTCCCCGTCATCAGTCTTAAGGGACTCACGGTATCCTTCTTGATATTCTGTTCCGTAGGATCAGCCGGGTCTACCTGCCAGCCCATTACATTGTAGCCGGTACTGGTCATGGCAAGGTTTCCTTTACCGTCAATATAGAAGGAACCGTCTCTGGTAAAGAAGTTCTCCGAGCCGTTGCTTACTACAAAGAAAGCGTCTCCGCTGATCATGATATCAAAGGGATCATTGGTACTCTGGGCTGCGCCCTGGGTTCCTATGGCAGTCTTAATGGAGCTTGTTTTGGAACCGAGACCGATCTGCCTTGCGTTGGTACCGCCCACACCTGTCTGCTCATTGGCGCCGGACGCCGCCTGGGTGGTCTGGTACATCAGATCGCTGAATACCATAGACTGTGATTTATACGCTGTTGTGTTTACGTTTGCAATGTTGTTACCGATAACATCCATTCTTGTCTGGTGGGTTTTAAGACCGGCCACACCAGCAAATAATGATCTCATCATAATGAAATGACCTCCTAATCTCATCTGCCGTATTTGTTCCCTCTGTCATTCAGGAACATAAGCCCCCTTACAGGTCCGGCTAAATAATTACGGCTCCGTCAATATTAGTGAATATGTTTTCTGCTGTATCACCCTGGTTCATAGCTGTCACTACCGTACTGTTTGGGATATTCACGATAAAAGCCAGCTGATCCACGATCACCAGCGATTCCCTGATCCCTTTTTGTTGCGCTTTCTGGGCGCCTTCATTCAGACGTTCCATCTGATTTGAGGTAAGCTCAATATTCCGGTCTGCAAGCCTTCCCGCGGCATGCTTGGAAAATCTCACCTCTCCGGTGCCTGATGCCCGGCGGCTTTCCAGAATTTCCTGAAAAGACTTTCCATCCGTGTTTATCGCCGATGCTGCGTTCTTGTTCTGCTTCAGGTAGGTATCCTGCAGCTGTTCAATTGAAAGGAATCCATTATTCTGAATGTTCATAGCCTTCTCCTCCCTGATAGGTTATTTTCCCATTCCATATCCGTCAGGCTTATGCGGTACCTCCCGCACTTTCCCCGCCATTCTCGGTTCCTTCTGTCTTGGTGTCTTCTCCGTCTCCGGAACCTTCTGTCTTATCGGTTTCGTCAGGGCCTTCTGTCTTATCCCCGTCGTCCTCGTCCTTATCGCCTCCGGCAATCTCGATCAGCTCGGCCATACGCTCCACATACTTCTGAAGCTTCTTAATATAATCATCGCTGATATAGCCCTGCTGATAAGCCGTCATCTTATTAAAGCCCGCCTGCAGGGTTTCGATGGCCTCTCTGTCCGCTATCGTCAGATTGCTTAAGCTGGGAAGCTTATCAATTGCCTTTACAAAGGCTGCAGCCAGTTCATATGCCGCCTGGTAGGTCTCGTCAATCACTGCATGGACATCATCCACAGAATAAAGACTTCCATCTATGGATACATATGCTTTATTGTTCTCATAGGTAACATATTCCACTACCCCCTGGAACACATGGGCGTCTCCGTTTTTATCTGTTGACTGGATCTCCACCAGCTTTCCAACCATTGAGGAGGCTCTTGAAAGCTCCATAGTCGCCGCCATATTCTGCATCTGCTCCACCTGAGAAAAGGTTGCATACTGGGCAATGAACTCTGTGTTGGAGGTTGGCTCTAAGGGATCCTGGTATTTCATCTGTGCTACCAGAAGCTTTAAGAATGCATCCTTATCAAGGCCGCTCTTAGCAGCTTTTTTGACAGAGCTTTCAGATGCGCTTTCAACCAGCTTGCCGTTTTCAACTGCCTGTGTTACTGCCATATCCTTACTCCTTTCCGCATCCCGTTTTTATTTTCGGAAATGCCTGTTGATCATCAATTTATGCGGTATAATCCACTGTGTTTCCGTTTGCCTCCATCATACTGACTGCAAGCCGCTCTTCCTCGCTTGCCTCTTCTTCCGTGAGGCCATTTACATCCAGATCATTTAAGTTGATCCTTCTGGGCGTCTTCTTGCTGTTTCGGGAGGAAGCATCTGCATTTTCTTCTTTTCCCTGTCCCTGCCAGAGATTACTCTCAAAGCCATGGCTCTCAACAGTAACCTGGATTGCTTCTACCTTGACCCCCTGATCCTTTAAGGTTTCCTGAAGTGTGGATACCTGGCTTTCAAGAGCCGCTTTCACCGCTTCATTCTGTACATGGAACTGTGCCGTGATCTCGCCGCCTTTGGAAGTAAGCTGAATATGCACGGTGCCCAGGCTTTCAGGGTGCAGCTGCATCTCAAGCTGATCCATTCCAGGCTTTAACTGAATCTTCATATAATCCATGATCTGATCCATGATATCCCGGGTCTGTTCGCTGAAGAACGGTACTGTCTGATCAAATGACACCTCGGCTGTCCCTGCATTCTGGTTCAATGCATCCAGCAACGGATTGGCAGAGCTTAAATTCTCCTCCATTCCCTGTTTGTCATTCTCATTCCCTTTTTCTTCCTGTCCGCCGGTATTTTCCCGGGCAACATTTTGTTCCTGATCTGACGCTACGACCTCTACTGTCTTGATGGCATTGCCGTTTTCGTCTGCCGCCAGCCTTACGGTCTCATCTCCGTCTTTCACCTCTACAGTGATGATCGGTTCCTCTGAAACAGAAGCCTGGATTTCGGTTGCTGCTTCTCCCACTTCCAGATCTCCATATGAGCTGTACATTTCATCCAGCATCAGCTGAAGCTCCTCCAGATCCACATTCAGTGTCTCCATCAGTCCATTTCTTACTTCAGATGCCATGGCAAGCAACTCCTGCAACTGAGCAAAAAGATTTTCGTCTGTAAGGAGCGCCATCTGATCCTGCCCTCCGGACAGCTGCAACACAAGCTGTGTCAGATTGGAAGGCTCTAACAGAGCTGCCGCTGAAAGCCCAAGCTCTTCCATGGCCTTTGCAACCTCTTCCTCTGTCACACCAAGCTCCTTAGCAACCTCTTTTGCAATCTCTTCGCCGGCTTCTTTAATCGCCTGCTGATTCTGCTCCGGGGTCATATCCTCCCTGACAACTGTCTCTTTGGTGTCAGTTTTTTGAGTATTAACCACGTCTCTGCGGCTTTTGGAAATATTTGCCGCCGGTACCTGCATGGTCTTACTGCTCTTTGCTGCCATCATCTGACCGTTTGCCAGACCACCCCGGGTCTTGCTCATCACATCGCCAAAACTGCCCGTCTGATCCATACCGCCTGCTTTCTTAAGACTGCTTCCCGCTCCGGTGAAATTCATCAGAGCCTTCACGTCTTTTACAGGTGCATTCGTCAATTCACATCCCTCCTGTCTTTTTAAATTTTTGCACCCTGCAGGAACATTTCTCACTGCAGCATGCCGTTTAATATATTGGTTTAAGGTGCAGCCCTTTCCCTGTCAGGATTCGGGATCCATCAGTTTGGTGATCCTGGCGGCGATTTCGGTATCCATCGCACCAAGGATCTTCCCTCTTTGGTCTGCATCCATTACACCCAGTATCCTTACTGCCAGTTCCAGATTATCCGTCATGGATTCAAAGATTGCCGCCGCCGCCTTCGGCTTCATAGCAGAATAGGCAGCCGCATATTCCTTAATATCATCGCTTTCTTCTATTTGAGTAACTACCTGCTTATAAAGATATTCTGCTGTGGCAGGATCCATTTCCTCATAATATTTACGGTATTCCTCTATGCCGGGACCGTTGTCTGCATAGACAACCTCCTCATAAAACTCTGTCTTGACCCTCTGGAAATCCACCTGGCTGTCTTCAAAGGTCTTAAGGCGTTCCACCTCTGCTTTAAGCTGCTCTACTTCCTCGGCACTGCTGTTCTCAGCCGACTGGGCTCTCTCTAATTCAAGCTCCAGCTCCTTAATATAATCTACTGCCTCCTGCAGATTCTTATAGCCTCCATAGGTTTCCTCTTCTCCCTCCTCCAGGATTTCCTCCTGGGGACTGGGAAGTATCTTATTTAGCACAGGCACATCCTTAAGGATCGGTGTCAGCACATTACTGCCGAAGCCTCCAAAATCCAGCTTAATGATCAGACACAAAATGGCGATCCAGATCAGAACGATAATAAATGTAACCAGAAAGACCGATCCGGAACCGGCTCCTCCTGACTCCTCCATCAGCTCCTCTTCCTGATTGGCCAGCTCCCTGGCCTTGGCCTTAGCCTCCTTGCGCTGCTGCTTTTGTTCCTTTTTAAATTGTTTCTTTTCTTCCTTCAAACGCTCTCTGTCTAACTTGGCGTCCTCCTGATTTAATTCATCAACCCTCGGCATAATAAACCTCCCTGTGCAGTACCTGCCTCCCGGCGGGCTGCAGAGTGTAATGTCCGTATTTACCTGTGACCATGGGTATAGCTCACAAGCTCATCTATCTCTTTTGCTTCTTTGGCATTTTCCTCATGTAAGAACTCCTCAAAAGCCTTCTCCCGGAGTTTTTCCTGGGTTTTGCTCTCCTGCATGGCGATCTGCAGCTTATATCTGGCATCCTCTAAAGCCTTCTCGGCAAGATTTACCTGATAACTCTGCCGGGTAATATACTCATCCATAATACCCACCGCATCCCGGTTCTCCATAATATCCAAAACCTTCAGGCCGTCTTTCCGAAGCGCTCTTCCCTGTTCCTGATAAGCTTCCTTTCGGTCAAACAAGAGCCTTAGCTTTTCCTCTTCCTCATCCAGACGCATTCTGGCAGCGGCAAATTCCATTCTGGCCTGTTCTTCCATCTTTACTTTTATATTCAGGATGCTTTGCATCCGATACACAAATTTAGCCATTGCCCTGCTTTATTCCGCCCCCTGGTCAAAAATCCTCTGTAAAAGAGCCACCGACTCTTCAAAAGAAAATTTATCGCCCACATCCTGCATCAGATACCGATTGACCTCCTCGATCTTTTGGATCGCATGATCGATCCCGGGATTGCTTCCTGCCTTATAAGCTCCGATATTGATCAGATCCTCCGCCTCATTATAGGTGGCAAGTACATTTTTCAGCCGGCCGGCAGCGCTTTTATGGTCACGCTGTGCGATCTGGCTCATACACCTGGAAATACTTTGCAGCACATCAATGGCCGGATAATGATTCTTATGTGCCAGCTTACGGTCCAGCATGATATGTCCATCCAGAATACTCCTCGCCGTATCAGTGATCGGTTCATTGAAATCGTCACCGTCCACCAGCACTGTATAAAGGCCTGTGATAGAGCCTTTATCCGACCTTCCGGCCCGTTCTAAAAGTTTAGGCATTTCAGAATAAACACTGGGCGGATAGCCCCTTGAAACAGGCGGTTCTCCGCTGGCTAAACCAATCTCCCGCTGTGCCATAGAAAAACGGGTAAGGGAATCCATCATAAGAAGAACATCTTTTCCCTGATCCCGGAAATATTCTGCGATTGCAGTGGCAGTCTGTGCTGCCTTTTTGCGCTCAAGAGCCGGTTTATCCGAAGTGGCGACCACCACCACTGAACGTCTCATACCTTCCGGCCCTAAATCTCTCTCTATAAATTCACGAACCTCTCTGCCACGCTCTCCGATGAGACCGATCACATTGATGTCCGCCTTTGTATTCCTTGCAAACATCCCCATCAAAGTGGATTTCCCTACTCCGGAGCCGGCAAAGATCCCAATCCTCTGTCCTTTACCAACAGTGATAAGTCCGTCCACTGCCTTGACTCCCAGTGGAAGGACCTCGTCTATGATCTTTCGGCTCATAGGATCAGGGGGCATAGCCTCTACAGTATACTCTTCTCCTGTAATCGGCAGTTCTCCGTCAATCCTCCCCAAGCCATCCAGAGTATGTCCGAGAAGCCCTTCATCCACCCGTACTTTCAGGGGCGCTCCGGTATTCTCCACAATACTTCCCGGCCCGATACCTTCTACATTCTGATAGGGCATCAGCAGAGTTTTTCCTTCTCTGAAGCCTACCACCTCTGCCAGTGAGGGCTCTTCGTCCTTCTCCCTGATCACCGGATATATTCTGCAGATATCCCCCAGCTTAGCTGCAGGACCTGCAGACTCAATTGTAAGGCCAACTACGTTCACTACTCTGCCGCTGACCTTAAACAGGCTTTCGCCCGTAACTGATATGTACTTTCCAAAATTGATATTCGGTGTAACCAATCGTTATTCCACCTTCATCTTGTCTTTTTATTTCTTATAAGAAAGGAGCTTCAGTTTCCTGCCAAGCTCTTTTAACTCAGTTTCAAGGGAACAGTCATAAACTCCGGCTTCCGTCTCTATCATACATTGCGACTCTGAAAGGGTCATATCCGATACGATATCCAGATTTTCAGCCAGAGTCCCCGTCTCTTCAAGGATACGCTCCTTCTGCTTCATCACATGGGGGAAATCCTTCTTAGACACATGCACTATATAACTGGACACACTGTTTGTTTTCTGCAGTGCATCGATCAGCAGGTTCACCACGATCTGTCTGTAACCGCTTAGATCCACCTTAAAAATATGCTCATAAATACCGGTTAAAGCATCTATGAATTCAGGCTCAAGTTCTTCCAGCTTCTGCTGATATTCGGCTTCAAGCTCTTCTCTTCTGGCATTGCACTCATCCTTCATAGCCTGAACCTGTGCCATACCTTTTTGATACCCTTCCTGAAAGCCCTGCTGACTGGCGTTTTCCAAAGCTTCCTGCCGCATTTCCTCAATCTGCTCACCGGCTTCCTCAAGGGTACGGGCCGCCTCTTCTCTGATCTGCTCAAGCTCTGCCCTGGCCTCAGCCAGCTCTTCATTTAATTTTTGCTGTTCTTCCAGGGAAGCCTCCCCTGAAGCATTCGCTTTCAGAACCGCCCCCTGGCCATCCGGAGAAAGCAACGCATCCACCATAGCCGCATTTAAGCCGGATGTAAATCCGTCCGGATCCTCCGTGCCATCTTCCCTGCTCACATATCCTTCTGCTCTGGCTTCCTCTAATCGGGATTTTAATCGCTCATTAGAGTCGATCACCCGGGTATCATCGCCTACTACGACCCACCCTGCTTTATACAGATTACTAGACCACAATCTCATCACCTCCGCCGCCTCTGGAAATGATGATCTCCTGATTCTCTTCCAGCTTTCTGATCACATTTACGATCTTCTGCTGTGCCTCTTCAACATCCTTCATACGGACAGGACCCATAAACTCCATATCTTCCTTGATCATAACTGCAAGACGTTTGGAAAGGTTGTTGAATATCGCGTTCTGAACCTGTTCATTTGCACCCTTGAGCGCAAGCCCAAGATCACTGTTCTCAACGTCACGCAGCACTCTCTGAATCGCCCGGTCGTCCAA
Source organism: uncultured Lachnospiraceae bacterium (assembly GCA_947382625.1). Lineage (GTDB taxonomy): Bacteria > Bacillota > Clostridia > Lachnospirales > Lachnospiraceae > Suilimivivens. The sequence continues at coordinate 18,983 of CANDAG010000035.1, read as the reverse complement.
AAGAAGAATATCCTCGAATACGAACATTTTCTTTCTGATCTCGTCGGCGAGCTCCGGTTCTTCTACCTCCAGAGTCTCCATGATATGCTTTTCCGTGCTGCGGTCCACTGTATTTAAGATGTCTACCACAGCATCTACGCCACCGATAATATTGTAATCCTGATTTACCAAAGATGAAAGCTTTGTCTCCAACACCTTTTCCACTTCCTTTACCACATCGGGGCTGGTTCTGTCCATCACCGCGATACGCTTGGCCACATCGGCCTGCCGCTCAGGCGGAAGAGCCGAAACGATGAGCGCCGCCTGCTGGGGCGCCAGATAGGAAAGAATAAGCGCGATGGTCTGCGGATGCTCATCCTGTATAAAGTTGAGCAGCTGGGCAGCATCCGTCTTGCGGACGAATTCGAAAGGCTTAACCTGCAGTGAAGCAGTAAGCTTCCCGATCACGCTCATAGCCCTCTCGCTTCCTAAAGCCTTTTCCAAAAGCTCCTTAGCATATGTAATACCACCCTCCGCAATATACTGCTGTGCAAGGCAGATCTGATAGAACTCATCAATAATTTCTTCCTTCAGCTGCGGAGTTACACTCCGGGTATTGGCAATCTCCAGAGTCAGCTCTTCAATCTCTTCTTCTTTTAAGTGCTTAAATATTGAGGCCGACTTCTCAGGGCCTAAGGCAATCAAAAGAATAGCTGCCTTCTGGACCCCGCTAATTTTATCATTGGCTTCTTTAGCCATACCTTTTACACCCCCTACGAAAACCGGATTCTGATCAACCCCATTCCTCGTTTAACCAGTTCCTCAAAAGATTAGCCGCAGCTTCCGGATTTTCATCCACAAATTTTTCTATCAGCATTCTTGTCTCGGACATCTGTTCCATTCCGAGACTTTCCATTTCAACCTCGGGCTGTGACTGCAGAAGCTTTTCTACTGACAGCTCCTCAGGCTGTTCCGGTTCTTTCTCTGTCCGCATACTCCGCAGTACCACAAAAGCAAGCAGAGCAAGGATCACAAGGATCAGCACGATCTGGGCGATATCGGAAGCCGATATATTCAGCCCTTCTTTATCATAAAATATGTTTTCCGTGTAGGCTACGATCGCTATATTCTCTCTCGGGAAGCCTGTGGCCTTGGCTACTACATCATAAAGCTCCTCGCTCACTTCTGCCTGTTCCAAGCCTGCATGCGCCAGCTTATATTCTTCCCATGTGACTCCGTCTAATTCTCCTCTTGCCTCCACATCCTCTTCCCGGATCAGATTCATACTGGTACCGGTCAGGGATACGGAAGATGTATCATAATTCACTACTCCTGCAGAGTTGTCCTTATTAGTGATCCGCTCTGAGGGCATATATTTTCGCTCCTCCTCTGTGGTGGAGCTGCTGCTGTCGCTGCCGTCCTGGTAAACATATTCAGGCTGCTGTCCGTTAGAATCAGTCCCCGGCACTTCACCGCTTTCATTGGTGGACTCAGACGAAAATGTCCGTTCCGAAGCCAAATATCCCTGACTGTTTCCGTCCGGTACATAAATCTCGTGATCTGTCACCGATGTAGTGGAAAAATCCACATCCAGATTCACTGCAACCTCTACCTTATCAAAAAGCTTTGTCCCCAGCATCACCTGCCTGACATCGCTCTTTACTTTGCTTTCCCATTGATTCTTGACACCTAACTGAGAGGTAGTGGCACCAGCCACGGTGGAATCCTCTCCTCCCGAAAACAATACGTTTCCGGTGCTGTCCATGATCATGATCTTCTCAGTGGTCTTGTTTCCGATAGCAGCGGCAATCCCCTTTGCCATACCGGGCGCGATGTCGCTGTTAAATTCCTCCTTCAGCGTCAGGATAACCCAGATAGAGCTTTCCTCCTGCTCCTTCATAAGGGTTCCCGTACTCTCCGGTATGGTCAGATCTACCACAGCGGTTTTGATGAAATCAAACTGTCCGATCAGATCATTTGCCAGCCGGGTCTCCATATAATATTCATATCTTCTTTGCTTATCAGCCTCTGTGGTGCTGAACCCGCCCTCTGACACATTGTCTATGGTATATGTATACGCCTGTATATCATTCACAGCAAGAAGCATGCTTGCCTCTGACTGCTGATTTTTATTGATCCTGATCTGATAGGCGTCATCCGATACTTCAAAATCAAGTCCTTCATTCTCTAACAGTTCTGTTACCTGAGCCGCTTCCTTAGTACTCTCACAATTCATAAGCACTACATACTCCGGTTTCATCAGGATCGTGATCAGAATTGCAAAAGCCAGTATAAGCCCGGCCCCTGCGGATATGATAAATGTCTTTTGCTTTGTGGAAAACTTATTCCACCATTCAAGGACTTTATTTAAGATCCCCTTCAATCGCTCTGCCATAATCTGGCCGCCTGCCTTTCTTCCGTTCTCTGCTTCCAAGCTGCATAAAAGTCAACTATATCGGACTAAATCTGCATCTGCAGGATCTCCTTATATGCCTCAAGGAACTTGTCACGTACCGTTATGGTATATTGCAGCGCCGTAGATGCTTTCTGGAGCGCATTGGTAAGTTCATGGGTATTTTCAGTTTCACCCAACGCCCAACGCAGCTTCTCATTATCTGCATTAGTGAGATAGGCATTGGTAGTGTTCAGATTCTCTATCGCCTTATCAAAAAAGCTTTCAAATTCACCGGTAGATAAACCGTTTTCCCTGGCAGAAGCATATTTTTCCGCCGCCTCTTTCACGGCACCCGATGACAGATTATAAAAAGATGAGATATCCATTTATAGGTTCCTCCATATAGTTTACTGTGAAAAATTCTCTAAAGCTCAGTTCTTAAGGCCTACTGTGCCATTTCAAGGCCCTTCATTGCAATGCTCTTGCTGGCGTTAAATGCCGTGGAATTCGCCTCATAGGCACGGCTGGCATCTATGAGATTGGTCATTTCCGTAATGATATTGACATTCGGATAGGTCACATAACCGTTTTCATCCGCATCCGGATGGGAAGGATCATAGACCATGGTCATCTGAGTCCAGTCGTCCTCCATGACCTTGCCCACTCGCACTCCCTGTCCTTTGATCCTGCTGCTTGCAGAGCCCAGAAAGCTGCTGAAGGTCTGATGCCCCTGGGGGCGCTCCTCAAAGGTCACAACCTTACGCCTGTAAGGTGTCCCGTCCTCCGTCCTGGTAGTATGTGCATTGGCTAAATTCTCTGCCATGATATCCATCCGGTAACGCTCTGCCGTCATGCCGGATGCGCTGATATTAAATGAATTGAATATGCTCATATTATGTTCCTCCAAATCTCTACTTCAATACCATCTTAAGGTTGGAAAATTCCTGATTGATGCTGTCCCGGATCCCGTTATAATAAATCTGGTTGGAAGCAAGCTCCACGCCTTCCGTATCAGGATCCACATTATTGCCGTCCAGGCGGTAGGAAAAATTAGCCGAATCCGTGTAGACCTTTGCCTTCAGATCCATGTCAGCCACCCGTGCCACTTTGGCATTCACCGATTCGTATTTGGAATTTCCCAAAGCCTGCCTGAGCTGAGCGCCAAAGTCAATGTCCTTTCTCTTATATCCGGGAGTATTGGCATTGGAATAGTTGTTCACAAGAACCTCGTTCCTCTCCCAGGCTGCATCTGCCGCCTTGCTGAGTACATTTACATAATCAAATACATTGCTGTTTATCATATTACAACTCCTTTCGGAAAATTCTTCTTTTTCTGTCTTCCCCGGGCAAATAAATCCGGTTGTGTGAAATTTCAGTTTATTTGTAATGACTGTCTTTTGTGTACAACATCCACCACCTACTTATTATAAATTATTTAGGAAAAAAGACAAGGTTTTTTTTAGTGTTCCTGACATATTCATAACACTTTTCTATCAATTCAAACAACATACAAAAAGGATTCATGCCGCTTATTCTCTCATAAATCCTTTTATTTGTCGTACTCTAGCCATCCGTGCTATTTTAAGTTTTCTTTTTTCAGTTTTTCTACTTCATCAAATACCATGTCGTTCAGAACCTTGATATAGGTTCCCTTCATCCCTGATGACCTGGATTCAATGACCCCTGCACTCTCAAATTTCCGCAGGGCATTTACAATGACAGAACGGGTGATCCCTACCCGGTCCGCGATCTTGCTGGCCACTAATATTCCTTCCATACCGTTTAATTCTTCAAAAATATGTACCACTGCCTCCATTTCGGAATAGGACAGGGTATTGATCGCAGATTTGATCACAGCCAGCTTCCGGTTCTCCTCTGCATTTTCTTCGTTTACCGCGCGAAGCATTTCAAGACCTACTACCGTAGTGCCATACTCACTTAAAATGATATCATCGATCGTGTATCTGTCGGCACATTTGTAAAGAAACAAAGTGCCCAGTCTCTCCCCTGCGATTTCTATGGGGGCAATGATCGCCTGGAATTTTCTTACCTCATCTTCCTCAAATCCCAGTGTTTCAAGATTGACATTTTCTTTGGTGGACAAAACTGCCAGCAGCCTCTCGTTCAGCATAGAATCGATAAAGCCGCCTACCTGATCCACAATAAGTCCCGTAATGGACTCCACCTCTTTGCAATCCCCTACTCCAAGTACCTTTCCCTTCCTGCTGATCACAAGAACATTCGAAGATAATATCTCACATAGAACCGAACAGATGTCATTAAAAATCACTTTGCTGGAATCATTGTTGTGAAGAAGTTTCCCAATCTTTCTGGTTTTATCCAACATCTGTACGCCACTCATGTAAATCCCTCCCAAAAAGCTTCACGGGTATTGTATCATAAAATTTCTTCTATTTCAACAACCGTTCCAATAATTCTATAAAATCCCAATTTGTTTTATGAATTTTCTGACACCTCAGAATTCTTCGGTATTTGGGTTACATATCCACAGTTTTCTCCCATACAGACCAGCTTGCTGCCCTTATGCAAAAGCAGAGAACCGCATTTGGGACAGACCTCCTTAGAAGGCCTTTGCCAGACCATAAAATCACATTCCGGATTGTCTATACAGCCATAATACATCCTGCCCTTTCTGGTCTTTTTCAGCACAATATCCTTCCCGCAATTCGGACACGGAACGCCGATCTTCTCATAATAGGGTTTGGTGGAGCGGCACTCCGGGAATCCCGGACAGGCAAGAAATCTGCCATGAGGGCCGTATTTGATCACCATCTGTCTGCCGCAGTTATCGCAGACCTCATCAGAAACTTCATCCGCAATATCTATGCGTTCCAGCTCCTTCTCCGCTTTTTGGACTGCTTCCTCCAGATCCGGATAAAAATTGGAGATCAGCGTTTTCCACTCTATGCTTCCCTCCTCCACGCCGTCTAAGAGTGCCTCCATATTGGCTGTAAAGTTCACATCCACAATGCTGGGGAAGGCATCCTTCATCATATTATTGACTGCTTCTCCCAGCTCTGTCACATAAAGATTTTTGTTTTCCTTAACAATATAATGCCTTGCCAGGATCGTTGTGATGGTAGGCGCGTAGGTACTGGGCCTGCCGATCCCCAGCTCTTCTAAGGCATGCACCAGGGAAGCCTCCGTATAATGGGGAGCCGGCTGGGTGAAATGCTGCTTTCCCTCAAGCCCGGAAAGCTTAAGCCTGGTAGAAGTGTCCACTCCCTTTATCAGAGTATTGGCCGCCTCTTTATCCTCCTCCTGAGTATAAACACTCATAAATCCGTCAAAAACAAGCTTGGACGCCGCTACCGTGAAGCGATGCTCTCCCGCATCAATCTTTACAGAGGTGGTCTCATATTTCGCCGGCTGCATTCTGCTGGCCGTGAAGCGCTTCCAGATCAGCTGATACAGACGGAACTGATCCCTGGAGAGGGAGTCCTTCATCACCACCGGTGTCCGGCTTAAATCTGTAGGCCGGATTGCTTCGTGGGCATCCTGTATTTTTTTATTATCTTTGTCATTTTTGGAGGATACGGTACCCTTTACCACATATTCCTCACCATAATTACTTCTGATATATTTTTCGGCCATAGCTTCTGCTTCCTCAGAAACCCTGGTTGAATCCGTACGCAGATAGGTGATGATACCCACCGTTCCGTTTCCCTTGATCTCAATTCCCTCATAAAGCTGCTGGGCAAGCCGCATGGTCTTTTGTGTGGAAAAATTCAGCACCTTGCTGGCCTCCTGCTGAAGCGTGGATGTGGTAAAAGGCAGCGGCGCCTTCTTGACCCTCTCTCCCTTTTTTACCTCGCTTACCGCAAACTCTGCGTCTTTTAATTCATCCTTGATCCTGTCTAACTCTTCCTTTGAAGAAATAGCGGCCTTGCTGTCCTTTTTTCCATAGTATTTGGCAGTTAGGGGCTTCTTCTCCCCCGGCAGGATAAAGGATGCGTCCAATGTCCAATATTCCTCCGGTATAAAACTGTTGATCTCATCCTCCCTGTCACAGATAATTCGCAGGGCCACAGACTGGACCCGGCCGGCGCTTAAGCCCCGTTTGATCTTCTGCCACAGAAGCGGAGAGATCCGATACCCCACCATACGATCGAGAACACGTCTTGCCTGCTGGGCATTTACAAGATCCATATCGATCTCTCTTGCATTTTTCAGGGATTCCTTCACTGCGCTTTTAGTGATCTCGTTAAAGGTAATACGATAGACCTTCTTTCCCTCCAGCTTCAGCGCGATCATAAGATGCCAGGAAATTGCCTCCCCCTCCCGGTCCGGGTCAGTAGCCAGGTATATTTTCTGTGCCTTCTTTACTTCCTTCCGAAGAGACGCCAAAAGATCTCCCTTTCCCCGTATGGTGATATATTTAGGTTCATAATCATGTTCTACGTCGATTCCCAACTGGCTTTTGGGCAGATCGCGCACATGCCCGTTACTGGCAGCCACCTCATAATCTGAACCCAGGAATTTTTTGATTGTCTTAACCTTTGCCGGTGATTCCACTATTACCAGATATTTTGCCATAATTTATCCCCTTTTTCACAGCTTTTCATCCGCCCCCTTAGGTTGGGAACTTTCACAGTACTGCACTATACAACACTTTTTAGACGGTTTCAAGTAAAAAATTCATAAAGTTTCTTAATCATTATAGGAATATGACACAAAAAATCCCTGCTGCCAGATAGGGCCCCAAGGCAAAAATTCTGGTTTTTCCTGCCTTTTTCCGGGCAATAACATGAGTCACTATCCCCACTATTCCTCCCAAAAGAAATGCCAGCAGAGCTTTTTCCCAGCCAAGAAAAAGCCCTGCTGCCGCCATCAGCTTCACGTCTCCGCCTCCGATGCCTTTTCCCCCGGTGATCAAAAAGAAAAAAAGGAGCAGACTGCCCACTGCAAAAAAGCCCAAAAAAAATTCACGCCACCGGGATAAATGGATCACCATCCTGAGAAATCCCAGTCCGCCTATCAATAAGTTATATTCCCAGGGAATCTCCAGAGTCCTCTGGTCTACGATCCCAACAGCCAGAAGGAAAGAAGCGCACAGACAATAGAGCAGGCTCTCCGCCTGCCAGCCTGTCAGCGCTGTTATTCCCACATACAGAAGGCCGTTGATACAGGGAAGCCAAAATATCCAGACCGGTTCTTCCCCGGCTCTTTGCCAAAGACTGTGGACAACGCTTTTTTTCAGAAGTATTCCTGCTATAAGACCAAATGCAGCTGCCGTAAACAGTCTAAGCATCTATGATCTCGTACTGCATCCACTCATATTTAAGCATGGTCCCCTCCCTGATCTCAGGAGGCAGCAGCGCCCTTGCCACAAGCTTTAAATCCTCTCCCTCTTCATCTGTTCTTTTTAGGTTAGCATAATCTCCGTCTATGCTCATTACCTGATAGTAAAAGGTATTCATCAGACTTCCTCTCCTTTCTTTTTCTCCTCATTATATCGATTTTCCATATTCTCTGCAAACAGATCTGCCGATTCTTTTCGATAAAAAAAGCTTCCCCCCGCCTGCATGGCTTTTCCTTCCATACACAGCACCACAAGCTCTGTCAAAAGCTCCGGAAGACTCATGGAAGATCCCGCCCGGCGGATCCCCTCCAGGATCTCATCGGCGGATCTGGGATGGTAATCCAGAAAATCCAGAATCCCTCTTTCGGAGGATGGTTCTTTTTGGGAAAAGCCTTCCCTTTTTCCCAGGGCCTTTCTGTTCTCCAGAATTTTCAGCTCTGCCAAAAGATCCCCGGGGGATAAGGCGATCCCCGCCCCCTGCCGGATCAGCAGATTGCATCCGTCGCTGAGCCGGTCGGTGAGCCGCCCTGGCACAGCGTAAACATGCTTTCCCTGCTCAAGAGCCATATCCACCGTGATCAGGGTGCCGCTCTTTTGCCTCGCTTCCACCACCAGCACCAGATCCGAAAGTCCGGCTACGATCCGATTCCTTTCCGGAAACTGTCCCTTAGCCGGCGGCGTCCCGGGAGGGAACACCGATAAGATCCCGCCGTCTTTTTCGATGATCTCCTGATAAAGGGCTTTATTAGAGGCCGGATAACAGATATCCACTCCACAGCCCAGGACTGCATAGGTCCTGCCTCCCTGCTTTAATGTGGCCTGCTGTCCCAGGCTGTCGATTCCCCGGGCCATACCGCTGATCACCAGGACGCCAGCCTTTGCAAGCTCTCCTGCAAAGGCCCCTGCTATATACCTTCCGTACTCAGAGCATTCTCTCGCCCCGATAATAGCCGCAGCCGGAGGGCTGTTTTCGGGAAGCTTTCCCAGACAATAGATACCGTACGGCGGATCGCTGAGCCTCCGCAACCGCTCCGGATAGTCCTTATCCTTCACCGTGTAAAAACGGATCTTTTTTTCCTGCATTTGTGCATAAGCCTTCGAGGCATCAAAGGTCCTGTTAAATTCTGTGATCCCATCCACTGTTTTTGGCTTTAAGACCTTTTTTAATCCCTCCCCGGCCAGACAGACTGCCCTTTCACTTCCGAAGGCGGCAAGAAGCCTCTCTATACTCCGGTCTCCCACTCCCGGAAGCTGATGAAGCCAGAATTGGTAGATCTTCTCATCCATATTTATCCGTTCATCCTTTCTTTTATGTACCCAAACAACGGAGGCTCCTTCCTGCCCTATCGATCCTCCAGCTTATCTCCGGCTCTGTAGACTGCAGCTTCCGCAAGGTGACAGCTTAAGATCCGTTCGCCACCTTCCAGATCCGCAATGGTCCTTGCCACCTTTAAAAGCCTGTGACAGGCTCTGATGCTCAGATCCATCTTGTGGAACATCCTTTCCAGCATCTGCTGCTCCTTTTCCCCCAAAGAGCAATATTTCTCCAAATCTCCGGCTTCCAGATCAGAGTTAAAGCGTATTCTTGTTCCCCGGTATCTTTCTTCCTGCCGTTTACGGGCCAGCGCCACCTTTTGCCTCATACTTTCACTGCCCTCTCCGCGGTTATCTTTTAATTGAAAAGAGGCCGGTTTCTGCGCCTTGATGCACAGATCCATACGATCCAGGATGGGTCCCGATATATGGCTCAGATAATTGTGGATCTCAAAGGGCGTACAGCGACATTTGTTTCTGTCGGGGTAATAGCCGCAGGGACAGGGGTTTAACGCACCTACCAGCATCACGTCTGCAGGAAAGGTAAAGGAACCTCCGCTCCTGGCAATCTGTATTTCCTTATTCTCCAGGGGCTGACGCAACAGATCCAGGGTCTGCCGTTTAAATTCCGGCAGCTCGTCCAAAAACAATATACCTCTGTGTGCCATACTCACGATCCCGGGCCTTGGGATCTGACCGCCACCGGAAAGAGCCTGCGGCGAAATGGTATGATGAGGGTTTAAAAAGGGACGTGCAGTAATAAGGCACTCTCCCTTGCCCAATCTGCCCGCAATACTGTAAAGCGCGGTAACCTCAAGGCTCTCCTCCCTGGAAAGCGGGGGAAGGATCGTAGGTATCCTTTTGGCGATCATAGTTTTGCCTGTACCGGGCGGACCCATGATGAGCAGATGGTGGAAGCCTGACGCCGCGATCAGTGCGGCACGCTTCACGCTTTCCTGACCTGCGATCTGTGCAAAATCAAGTTCTCGTATTTTATCCTTTTGGTTTCCTTCCTTTAAAACAGCATCTATGTTCACCTTCTTCGGAGGAAGATATCCGTCCCTTTCTTCCTTTGGAAGTCTTAAATAAGCGATGACCTGGGTAAGAGATGAAACACCCACTGCCTCCATTCCCTCTGCCACAGCCGCTTCTTTGGCATTTTCCTCCGGTACAAGGCATCGTCTGATCCCGGCCTTTACCGCATTAAGTGCCACAGGCAAAACACCTTTTACAGGCTTGATCTCCCCGTCAAGACCCAATTCTCCCAATATCAACATCCCGTCTGCGCACCCTGGGGGAAGCTTCTCCATGGCGCTGAGCACCCCCACGGCAATGGGAAGGTCAAAGCCTGTCCCTTCCTTTTTCAGATCTGCCGGCGAAAGATTTACAGAAATATGCATGGGAGGCAGAGATATCCCGGTATTTTTCAGGGAGATCCGTACCCGCTCCCCGGATTCCCTCACCTCCCTCCCAAGACTTCCTACCATAACAAAGCAGGGCAGACCTGAGGACAGATCCACCTCCGCATGGACAAGATGGCTCTCCATACCATAAACGGTTCCGGTTATAATCGTACTGAACAAATACATCCTCCTTATTCTTATAATCAACAATTGTGTTAGGGAAATAAAATAAATTAAAATCAAACGCTGTCACGCTTCGCGAGTCAGCTTATTGATAAAGAAACAGCAGACACATCTTCTTAAGATATGTCTACTGTACCGAAGGCTGCCATACAAATCAATTAACAGTCTATAAAATTTAAGTAAAATTTTCGTTTTCCATCCCCCGCCGCAGCTTTCCCAGCGCCTTTTTCTCAATACGGCTCACATAGCTCCTTGAAATATGAAGCTTTTCTCCGATTTCCCGCTGCGTCACTTCCTTCCCCGTCACGAGACCGTAACGCAGAAAAATGATCTCCCGTTCCCTGCTGCTCAGAACCTTGTCTAAAAGCTTTGCCAGTTTCTTCACATTCTCGCAAAGATCCATCTGCTCTGTCACATCCTCCTGCTCATGCTCGATAATGTCCAGAAGGTTGATCTCGTTTCCTTCCTTATCTGTGCCAATGGGCTCAAACAAAGACACCTCCTTAGAGCTTTTCTTTTTGGAACGCAAGAGCATCAAAAGCTCATTGTCAATGCACCGGGAAGCATAGGTGCTCAGCTTTCCCTTTCCTGCATCAAAGGAAGAGATGGCCTTGATCAGGCCAATGGTCCCGATGGAGATCAGATCCTCCATATCTTCATCCACATTCTGATATTTTTTGGCAATGTGGGCTACCAGCCGCAGATTCCGCTCGATCAAAATTTCTCTTGCCTCGGCAGCCTCCCTGTCATTCCCCTCCTTAAGTACCTGTATATAATGGGCTTCCTCCGCTGCCGATAAAGGTTTCTGAAAAGTTTTCAAAAGGCGCCCCCAAAGTCATTTTTATTATTCTATGACTCTGGCGGTGCTCTAGTGCCTTTCCCAAAAAGTTATTTCTGCCCTGCCGGATATTCTGTAATATTATGTAATAAGAAACTTTGCCATTACATAGTTACTGATATCCACGCCGTAATCTGTCAGGGCGATCCACTCTTCCCCCGTTTCGCCTTCCTTTCTTCGCCGCAAAAGCCTCTTCTGGCAAAGGTCATCCACAAGACCGGGATAGACCTCCTCCAAGGGTCTGCCAAAGCAACGGCAAAATTCGGCAGGACTTACCCCCTTACTCATTCGAAGTCCCAAAAACATAAATTCTTCCATCTGCTCTTCTATGGATAACGCATGTTGTTCTTCCTTTATCCCATTCTCCCTGCGGGCACTGCCCCGGATCCTTCCCTCTGCCTTTTTGTTCCCGTCGGTATTGTCCGGAGATGTCTCCAGATAATAGTCTTCATAGGCTTTCCGATCCGCAGTGTTACGAAATCTGGTATTATTTATAAGAGATGCAGCTCCGATCCCAAAGCCCGCATAATCCTGCCGACGCCAATAGGAAATGTTATGTCTGCATTCAAAGCCCGGCTTTGCATAATTGGATATCTCATATTTCTGATATCCGGCCGCGCTCAAAATATCATTCGTTATTCTATACATTTCTCTGTCACTGTCTTCATCAGGAAGCTCCGGCCTGTTCTCGTAGAAGAAAGTCCCCTCCTCTATGATCAGACTATAGGCGGAAATATGCTTCGGCGCAGGCTCTAAGTGCAGCACCCTCTCAAGACTTCTCTGCCAGGCGGCAGGAGTCTGCCCCGGAATCGCGCTCATCAGATCCACATTTAAGTTTGTGAATCCGGCCCCGGCCACCATATCATAGGAATGCAAAAAATCTGCCAGGCTGTGGATCCTCCCTAATGCCTTAAGCTCTCTGTCCGACGCAGACTGCAGGCCTATGCTGAGCCTGTTTACCCCTGCTCTTTTCCATGCCGTGAGCCTGTCCGCCGTCACGGTGCCCGGATTCACCTCCATGGAAATTTCACAATCCTTCCGGACCTGATAATGGAGGTATACCTTTTCGAGGATCCTCTCTATCCATTCCCCTGAAAGGATAGAGGGTGTCCCGCCTCCCAGATAGATCGTCTGGATCTCGCGGTCAAAATAACACCTGCTTTCTATTGTGATCTCCTGACAGAGCGCCTCTATGTAGCGCAACCGTTCTCCTTCTGAGGCAGGGGATGAGAGGAAATCGCAGTACAGGCATTTCCTGATACAGAAAGGAATGTGGATATAAATACCCAGTTTTTTATTTTCCGGCCCTTTTTCTGTCATCATCTCTTTAATCATCGTCCAGCTTCAGCACAGACATAAAGGCCTTTTGAGGAATTTCCACGCTGCCGATCTGACGCATCCGCTTTTTGCCTTCCTTTTGCTTTTCGAGCAGCTTCTTCTTACGGGTGATATCACCGCCATAGCACTTGGCAAGCACATCCTTGCGCATGGCCTTAACGGTTTCCCTGGCAATCACCTTACCTCCTACCGCTGCCTGGATCGGGATCTCAAACAAATGCCTGGGGATCTCTTCCTTAAGCTTCTCACACATTCTCCGTCCTCTGTCATAGGCGCTGTCCTTGTGGACAATAAAGGAAAGAGCATCCACCTCCTCCTTGTTGATCAGGATATCCAGCTTTACAAGCTCAGACAGCTCGTAGCCCTTCAGTTCATAATCAAAGGAGGCGTAACCCCGGGAGCGGGACTTTAAAGCATCAAAAAAGTCATAAATGATCTCATTTAAGGGAAGCTCATATTTGAGCAGTGCCCTGGTTCCTTCTATATATTCCATTCCCAGATATTTCCCCCGGCGGGTCTGACAAAGCTCCATGATAGATCCGATAAATTCCGTAGTCACCATGATCTCAGCTGAGACCACCGGCTCTTCCATATACTCAATCTGAGAAGGATCCGGCAGATTAGAGGGATTGGTCAGCTCGATCACCTCTCCGTCTGTACGATGAACCTTATAAATAACGCCAGGCGCCGTGGTCACCAGATCCAGATTGTACTCTCTCTCCAGCCTCTCCTGAATGATCTCCAGGTGGAGCAATCCCAAAAAACCGCAACGGAAACCAAAGCCAAGGGCAATGGAGGTTTCCGGCTCGTAGCGCAGAGAGGCGTCATTGAGCTGCAGCTTCTCAAGGGCATCCCGAAGATCCGGATATTTAGCCCCGTCAGCCGGATACACACCGCAATACACCATGGAATTGACTTTTTTGTAGCCGGGAAGGGGTGCATCACAGGGATTATCGGCATCGGTTACCGTGTCACCCACAGCGGTATCCTTGACATTCTTGATGGACGCGGTGATATAGCCCACCATGCCCGCCGTAAGCTCCTCACAGGGAATGAACTGTCCTGCCCCAAAATAGCCTACCTCCACCACATCTGCCTTAGCGCCGGTTGCCATCATACGTATGCTTGTCCCCTTGGCCACCCGCCCTTCCATGATCCGGCAAAAGACAATAACTCCTTTGTAGGAATCATAAAGAGAATCAAAAATAAGAGCCTTAAGCGGCTCATCGCTGCTTCCTTCAGGCGCCGGGATCTTTTGTACAATTGCCTCCAAAACCTCTTCGATCCCGATCCCGTTCTTGGCAGAGATCAGGGGTGCGTCCTGAGCCTCAATGCCAATCACATCCTCTATCTCGTTTTTGACCCGCTCCGGCTCCGCACTGGGCAGATCGATCTTATTGATAACCGGAAAGACCTCCAGATCATGGTCAAGAGCCAGATACACATTGGCCAGTGTCTGAGCCTCAATGCCCTGGGCGGCGTCCACTACCAGGATCGCCCCGTCACAGGCTGCCAGGCTCCTGCTGACCTCATAGTTGAAGTCTACATGTCCCGGTGTGTCGATGAGATTAAATACATATTCCTCCCCGTCCTTTGCCCTGTAAATGGTGCGGACCGTCTGTGCCTTGATGGTGATCCCCCGTTCTCTTTCCAGCTCCATATTGTCAAGCACCTGATCCTGCATTTCCCTGCTGGTCAAAAGCCCTGTTTTTTCTATGATCCTGTCCGCTAAGGTGGACTTTCCGTGATCGATATGTGCCACGATGCAAAAATTCCTGATCTTACTTTGATCGATACTTGCCATATACTTACCGTACCTTTCTGTGGTCTGCACATTTGACTGCGCAGACATAATAGTCTTTCGTATTTTAACATAAATTTCAGCCTAACACAATGGCAAGGATGTGGGCTAAGGGGTCGCAGGCGTTCATTATTTCCTCCACCGTATTATTCTGAGCCCCCATTTCGATCAGAAGGCTCCTGGGCATCAGGTGCATATTGTAGCGATAGGCCTTTAAGTAGATCTTTCTTGCGATCCCCGGATAATATTCGTTAGCGGCCACCTGGGTCTGAAAGGAAAAGGACAGATTTTCCTGTATGTAGGGATTTTCCAGATAAGCAATGTCACCGTTTTTGCGGCCATAGCTTAAGCCGTTAAAAAACATAAACCGGGCCGTAGGGCGCCCCTGAAGATCCATCACCAGCTTACGGTCTCCTGAAACCGCATCCCGGTGAAGGTCGATGACCACCTCTATGGTAGGATTGTCACTGATCACCTTTTCGATCACCGGCAAGGACTCATTGTACGCCTCGTCTCTCACCTCATCAAAACGCTCCGTATAATGCAGGACCTTAAACCCGTAGGTGTTTTCCAAAAGCTCTGCCAGCTTATCCCCTGCCCCCACAATGGTCGTAGACTCATCTCCCGGTACAGAGTCTGCAAAGGCTTCGCTTCCGTGGGTGTGATAAATGAGGATCTGAGGTCCGTCAGATTCCTTATTGACCGACAGATCCTGATACAAAAGACTGTTTAGATCGGCATACTCTTCCTTAAGCCGGGTGGAATTATCCACCGCAAAGAAGTTGGACAAAAGTGCTTCATAATCCCACTTTTCTGACCAGTCATAGGTGTAGGAGGGATAGGCAGACGGGGTAAACGAGGTTCCGGGCTCCGTATCAATATCCTCCGTTCCCGCCTCCGCTTCCTGGACACTTTCTCCGCTCTCTGTTTCTTCTGCAGCATGCTCACTGCTATGTAAGCTGTTTTCTCTCTCCATCTCTTCAAAAAGGCTGTTATCAATATGAAGAGCATCCTCCCCGTAATCCAGCTTTTCCTCATCAATATCCTTGAAATCCTCGTCCGCTCCCTCCCTTTGCCCGATCAGCTGCGCCATCATGGCATCCTCCTTCTCCATTTCCTGACCGGAGTAAAGGGCTGCATACTCAAAAAGCGGAAAGCTTCTGCGTATCATCCGCTCTGCCATCCCCTCTGCGTCCTCCTCCCCCCGGCTTTCCAGATACCGGGGGATCTGAAAATACTCCCGCTCCATGGAATGATTCAAAAACACGCTGACCCAGGCCTGCCAGCCCGGGGTCTTCCCCTCTGTTTCCCTGCTTTTCTGAAGGCTGTGAAAACAGCTCAGAATGCAAAAAAGCAGCATTCCAAGAATCGTCCATTTTTTTATATTTCTTTTCCCTGTTTTTCCTGTCACGGCATACTCCTGCAGGTGCATAATGGCACCCTCAAAAAAGTATATGCTTATCCCAACCGGGAAATACATGTCTAACCCTTTCCTTCAAAGGTGCTGTTCAATGCATTGCAGATGATGTGGCTGATCTGTTTGATCTCATAGTCCACATCCTTCCCTGTCACATACATATTATAAAGCTCTCCAAGGCCTGCCTGAAGTTCATCCTGCATGTCCAGAGGCTCCTCCCCCGCCTGCCGCAGCATTTTTTCAAAGGCATCGCTGACAATAGTAGCCGCATCCACCACTGTGGGAACTCCGATGGCAATGACAGGCACTCCCAGAGCCTCCTCCGTGACAGCATTCCTGTGATTTCCCACTCCGGAGCCGGGATGGATCCCTGTGTTAGTCACCTGTATGGTTCTGTTAAGCCTTCTGGTAGAACGGGCCGCCAGAGCATCCACCACGATCACAACGTCCGGCTTTGTCTTTTCTACCACGCCCTTAATGATCTCCTGGGATTCCATGCCGGTTTTGGCCATAACCCCCGGAACCAGTCCGCTTACCATATACACCCCAGGCTTATCAAAGGCTGCCTTTCCGTATTCCTTCATCATATGCCGGGTGATCACCAGATTATCCACCACATTCGGCCCCAAGGCATCCGCTGTCACATCCCGGTTACCCAGCCCCACCACCATGACAGACAACTCCTTTTCCATGCCAGGAATGATCTCCTGTAGCTGCCTTGCAAGCTCTGCGGAAATCTCCTCATGGTAATTTTCATCCGGCAGCACCATAGCCGGTGCCTCCAGTGTAATGTAGGTGCCTATGGGCTTTCCCATAGCCTTGGAACCGTTCATGGTCTCGATCACTACCTTGGTGATCCTCAGCTCGCTTTCCTCCCGGTATTCCTCCTTCACCGACACTCCTCTGCATTCCCTTGCATTTTCCTCCATATTTTCCCGCACCTCAAGGGCCAGATCCGTCCTTACTCTAAAGCTGCTCATAACTTCCTCCCATGGTATTGTGAAAATAATTATAATCTAGTCACACGTACGCCAACAGGCCGCCTGTACAGAGGCAAAGTCCTACGTCACCACGCTCTCGCTCTACAAAAACGCAGTGGACGCTAAGCTCGATAGAACCTCGCTAAGCGCCAGCGTTTTTGAAAGGGCTCCTTAAGGGCTTTGCCTCTGTCCAGGCTGGTTTTCTGGCGTGCCTGTGAAAAGTAATATAATCTAAAGTATTTTCCAAATATTCTTCATTTATGTATTGACAAGTATACTTTTTGCGGATACAATAATATGCGTGTGTTTACATTAAGACGTTCCGTGTCTCCGGCTTTAATGAAACATCTCATGTAACTGATGATTGTAAGAGGAGGTGTACATCGTGGCTAACATTAAGTCTGCTAAGAAGAGAATTTTAGTAAACAGAACCAAAGCTGAAAGAAATAAATCGATTAAGTCTGGTGTTAAGACAGCGATCAAGAAGGTGACTGCGGCAATCGATGCAAACGATAAAGATGCTGCTGCCAAAGCTTTAGTTGCTGCTACGTCAGCGATCGACAAGGCGGCCAGCAAGGGTGTTTATCATAAAAACACTGCTTCCAGAAAAGTAGCGCGTTTGGCTCAGGCTGTCAACAAAATGGCTTAGTTTTTGGGAAATATAGATAAAAAAGCGGCTCACATTTTTGTGAGCCTTTTTTATGCGCAGATCCGTGCCGAACCTATGGCAGCATCTCATAAGCTTCATGGATCACATCTGCCGGCACCGCCGCAATCTCTCCCCGGTCAGTTGCCCCGGTCAGCATTCCAAGATAATTTCCATATCCATCAAACACACCGCTTCCTGACATGCCGGGCAGAGCCTCTCCTGTTCCGTATAACATTTCCATTCCAAAGTCTTCCAGATAAAAAGCATCAGAAATCATCTCCCCTTTTTTCATCACCGGATGATAAGCATCGCTGGCCATATCTATCAGCAAAAGTTTCTTCCCCGGTGATAAGCTTTCTGCCTCCCACTCTCCGGACATCACTCTATTTTCATCGCTTTTCATGTCCTTCCTTAACGGCCGCACATTACGAAGCTCCAAAAGCTCCTGCCAGGAAAATCTGTCAATGGGTACACTAAGGAACCCCACATCCGCTTCCTCCGAAAGCCCGATCACTTCCCCTGATTCCGCCGCACCGCTTACAAAGGTCACAAAGCTATCCTCATCCCAATACTGCAAAAGATGTCTGTTGCTCACAATAATGAGCTGATCCTCTTTTAACAGGTAGATACTTCCGCTCCCGTAATGCTCATTTGCCTGAAGGCGCACACAGCTGCAGAGGATATTTCCAAAAGCCTGCTCAGGGTTTTCTTCCTGCACCTGCCTTGTAAAAGAAAGCCCCAGCCTTACCCTTGCCTTATAATCCTCCTCTAAGGTTGTGGTCTGGATTAATGGCGGAAGATCTTGTTGTCTGCTTTCTTCCGGCGCGGATAATACAGGTATTTGCGGCATATTATGCCGTTCGCGCTCTGCTCCTGCGCAGATATATTCTGATAATAACAAGAAAGAAAAGACTAACAAAAAGAACGCTAAAAGCGTTCTTCCTTTTTGTTTTTTAATCAATATGGGCTGCACCTTTCGTCATCAACAATGTAACTGTAATGCCAGAAGCTTCATAGTTACTCAACCATTTCCCAATTATAAAAACCAGGCAGGACGATAAGCCGGGTTATGTCGTGAATGATCATCTATCTAGGACTGCTGTTGCCAGCAGCCTCAAGCGACCTACCTGAAAGCTGGCCGGGCCGGCTCATGCGCTTTCTGTTTGGTCTTGCTTCGGATGGGGTTTACATGTGCCCTGCCCGTTACCGTGCAGGCGGTAGTCTCTTACGCTGCCTTTCCACCCTTACCAGAAGTCCGCATTGATGCGAACTTTGGAAATTTGCAAAGCAAATTTCCACCTGGCGGTATATTTCTGTTGCACTGGCCTTGGAGTTGCCTCCACCGGACGTTATCCGGCATCCT
>CANDAG010000034.1 GCA_947382625.1 uncultured Lachnospiraceae bacterium | reverse complement strand
CCCTGACCTGCTGATTACGAATCAGCTGCTCTACCAACTGAGCCACAGTAGCATCGACTTTCATTATAAGGCCACATGATAAAATTTGCAAGCAGAATTTTTGTATGGTGGTGTATTCTTTTTTGCAGAAAGAATAATAAATCAAAAAATCCTTGTCCCTATAAAACCATTGTTTATAATAAAACAACGGACAGCACGCATTCCTTGTAGTCATCATCTGACCAATAGAAAGTCAGTTCTTCCTCTGAATAATCTTCCGGCTTATCCTGCATAAAATGGTTGCCAATATCATATCCAAACCTGCGAAGTTTACTATTTGCGGATCACATCCTCCCTGTCCACATGCACATCCATCTGCCAATAGGGTATGGCGATCCCGGCTTCATCCAAAGCATATTTGATCTGCTCTGTAAGACGCCATTTGGCAGGCCAGAAATCAGAGGTAGAGGCCCATCCTCTGGCTGTCAGATTGACACCATGGTCACCTAATGAATCCACAAATACATTGATTTCCTTTTCCTTGAGAACACAAGGATCCTCCTGCAAAAGCAACAGAATCACTTCCTTTGCCTTTCGGATATCCGCCTCATAAGAGATGGAAACAGGGATATCAAACCTGCGTTCACCGCATTTGGTAAAATTGACGATGGAGCCGTTTGCAAGAGTTCCGTTAGGCAGTACAATGGCTCTGTTGTCCGGCGTGATCAGCTGGGTATAAAAAATATCCACAGCCTCCACGGTACCTTCGTTTCCCTGCCCGTCCCTGATATAGTCTCCTGCTGAAAAGGGTTTTAGTATCAAAAGCAAAACACCGCCTGCAAGATTGCTCAGACTCCCCTGCACCGCAAGCCCAACCGCCACACTGGCGGAGCCGAGAAGCGCAAGAATACTGGCGGCATCTACGCCCAGTCCGGAAGCGATCATAAGGATCAGCACAAAATACATACTGAATTTGACAAAGGAGTCAATAAAATGTATGGCAGTGTCATCAATATGGCTTCTGGTAAGGGCTTTCTTAAGAATGCTTCTTATAAATCGGATCAATTGTAGGCCGATCACGAAGGACAGCCCGGCAAGCACTACCCGGAGTCCCAAGTGAAAGGCCCTCTCCGGGAGCTGAGATAAAAACTGCTCTATCACTCCCGGATCTACTTCCTTATCGATCATTGCTAACCTCATCTATTTGCTGTGTTTTGCGTAATAAATACACTGGCTGCTCATTTACTTATTTCCTTAGCGGCCTTGGCACATTTCTCCTCTTCCTTACGGATAGCTTCTGCCTTTGCCAATTCTGCTCTGGCCTTTTGAAGCTCCTCCTCCGCACGTTTTTCAGCCTCTTTGGCCCGTTCTTCAGCTTCCTTAGCCTGGCGTCTGGCTTCCTCCGCTTCCTCCTTGGCTTTCAGTGCCTCAGCTTTGGCTTCCTCCGCTTCTAATCTGGCTTCCTCTGCCCTTGCCTCTGCTTCCAGCCTTGCTTTCTTTTTGGCGATCATCTGTTTTTCTTTTGCCGTATAAGGAACGTATGCAAAAATACTGATAGATAAAGGAGCGCTTGTCATCTTAAAGGAATAAGGCTTCCCGTCGACTTCTTCCTCCTCCACGAATTTCGCCTGCCCGTTGATCCGGCCAAGGCCGCCATAGCACTGGGCATCTGTATTCAGGATTTCTTTATACTTGCCCTCGTAGGGCACGCCAATGGTAAACTCCTGCTCCAGATTGGCAAAATTAGCTACTACCACCAATGTATCTTTTACTTTATCTGTTTTTCTGAGGAAGGACAGCATACATTTTTCGGGAGAAATACAGTTGATCCATTCAAATCCCTCCGGGCTGGTGTCAAAGGCGTAAAGTGCAGGCCTGTCCTTATAGAGGGCGTTCAAATCCTTCACTAACTGGTTGACGCCCTTATGAGGCTCATAGGAAAGCAAGCCCCATTCGGTCTCCCTGGTCTCATCAAATTCCTTAAATTCTGCAATATCCTGTCCCATGAACAACAGCTTTTTGCCAGGATGGGTCATCATATAAGCATATGTGAGCCGCAGATTTGCAAACTTATCCTCGATCACTCCTGGCATTTTTCCGATCAGTGTTGACTTTCCGTGGACAACCTCATCATGAGAAAATACCAGCATAAAGTTTTCGCTGTATGCATAGATCATGCTGAAGGTGATCTCATTGTGGTGATGGGCTCTGAAATACGGGTCACAGCTAATGTAAGAAAGATAGTCGTTCATAAAACCCATATTCCACTTTAAGTCAAATCCAAGTCCATCCTCTTCCACCTTGCTGGTAATCCTCGGCCATGCGGTAGATTCCTCTGCGATCATCAGAACGCCGGGATTACGTTTCTTCATCACAGAATTCAGGTGCTTTAAAAGCTCCATAGCCTCGAGATTTTCATTGCCTCCGTAAATATTGGCAACCCATTCCCCGTCATTCTTGCCGTAATCAAGATAAAGCATGGAAGCCACTGCGTCCATCCTTATGCCGTCCACATGGTATTTTTCTACCCAATACAGAGCGTTCGCGATCAGATAATTGGAAACCTGAGGACGCCCGTAATTATAGATCAATGTCCCCCAGTGCGGATGAGACCCCTGCCTGGGATCTGCATGCTCATAAAGACCTGTACCGTCAAACTGGGAAAGGCCATAGGTATCCCGCGGGAAATGTGCCGGAACCCAGTCAAGGATCACTCCGATCCCGGCCTGATGCAGGGTATCCACCAGATACATAAAATCCTCTGCCGAGCCATACCTTGCCGTAGGCGCATAATAGCCGATCACCTGATATCCCCAGGAGGCATCTAAGGGATGCTCCATTACCGGCATCAGCTCCACATGGGTGTACCCCATCTCTTTGGCATATTTGGCGATTTCCGGCGCAAGCTCCCTGTAATTTAAATATCCGTCCGTATCCCGATCCTTCTTAAAGGAGCCTAAATACATTTCGTAGACACTGACAGGTGCGTTTTTCTGCTGGCGTTTTTCTCTGTCCTTCATCCATTTTCCATCCTTCCAGGCATACCGGAAATCACGAACAATAGATGCCGTATCGGGACGGAGCTGCTGACCAAAGGCATAAGGATCCGCTTTCAGGTAGGTAAGACCTCCTTTTACCTTAAGCTCAAATTTATAGCATTCTCCCGGCTTCACATCCGGAATGAAAATTTCAAAAATACCGCCTTCGGGATTTCTGGTCATCTGATGCACCCGTCCATCCCAATGGTTAAAATCGCCCACAACACTGACCCGCAAGGCATTAGGCGCCCATACGGCAAAAAAGGTTCCCTCGACGCCGTCAAGAGTCATAAAATGAGCCCCAAGCTTTTCGTAAATTGTGTAGTGGATACCGGCGTTGAATTTTTCGATATCGTTTGCAGAAAGTCCTGTCTGATATCGGTAAGCATCCTTACAGCTGGTTATTTCTTCGCCGTGATGAACCTCATATTCATATTTCTCAGGGATCTTTCCGGCCAGAAGGCAGGCAAAATAACCGGCCTCATCCACCATTTCCATCGCTGTCTTCTTACCATCCTCCGTTACAAGAAAAACCTTCTCCGCTCCCGGCTGAAAGGTCTGAAATAAAACACTCCTGCCCTCCACGTGGGGACCCAAAATTTCATGAGGCTTATCCTCCTCCGAATAGATGATTCCTTCAATCCTTGGCCAATTCATAAGTTTATACAGTTTGTTATTCATAATCCTACCTCCATTTTCGGACCCCTGCACGCATCCTCGTGCCCGTTGTTTATTATTTTATCAAAGATATCTATACAACACAAGCGTCAAGTGCTACAATTAAAAAAGTGTGCCGGATATCTGCTTACCAAGGCACACCTGTAAAACCTCAATATGAAAGGAGAAAAATTATGTTTCAGCCTGTAAATTCCTCTGCCTCCACCGCTTCCCTGACCCTGGAAGACAGACAGATGCTTGACCGTATTAATGCTTATGCAGAACAGGTGCTTGGGGATATTGACCCCCAAAAAACCCGTATTTCCTATCAGCTGGATAAATTAAAGCCTGTTATGGAAGAAATTGCGGCCGAAAGGCAGCTCCCGGTAGAGGATATCTTTATTAAATATATGGATCTTGCAAGTATCGTTTCAGCCAAAGAAAATGATCTCTGGAAAGAAGAATTAAATGAAAACGGATTAGAAGACTTTATCCGCTAAAAAACCGGCTGCCGCATAAGTGATCTGCGGCAGCCGGTTTTGCTGTCAAAAGCTTCTGTTATTTCACCACTCTTACCCGGAACACACCGTTAATAGACTGAAGCTTCTTAACGGTATCTGCATCGATGGGCTGTTCCACATCAAGCATGGTATAGGCAACCTCTCCTTTGGATTTGTTGGTCATATCTGTAATGTTCACTCCCTGATCGCCGAAGCATGCGGTAAACTTGGTGATCATGTTCGCTATATTCTTATGGAAGATCGCTACACGGCCGGCCTGAGAGCAGATTCCCATATCACAGTTGGGATAATTGACGCTGTTGACGATATTTCCGTTCTTCAGGTAGTTCATCATTTCCTTCACAGCCATCTTCGCACAGTTATCCTCCGATTCCTCGGTGGATGCTCCCAGATGAGGGATCACAATACAGCCTTCCTGTCCTGCCGTGGTAGGATTGGGGAAATCCGAAACATATTTTCGTATCTTTCCTTCTTTAATGCCGGCAAGCACGTCTTCCTCCTTTACAAGCAGATCCCTTGCAAAGTTCAGAAGGATCACACCGTCCTTCATTTTAGCGATGGCTTCTTTGTCGATCATGCCTCTGGTGGAGTCAAGAAGCGGTACATGGATCGTGATGATATCACAGCTTTCGTAAATTTCCTCTACATTCAGCACATGCTTAACGTCACGGCTTAAGTTCCAGGCCGCATCCACGGAAACGTAAGGGTCATAGCCATACACCTCCATGCCCATATGCTTTGCCACATTGGCTACCTTGACGCCGATGGCTCCAAGGCCGATGATCCCCAGCTTTTTGTCCTGTACCTCGGTACCTGCAAAGCGCTTCTTTTCCTTCTCTGCCGCTTTGGCAATATTCTCATCCTCTTTGGCGGATTCCACCCAGTTGATGCCGCCTACGATATCCCTGCTGGCCAGCAGCATTCCGGCGATCACAAGCTCCTTTACGCCGTTGGCATTGGCTCCCGGCGTATTGAATACCACAATTCCCTTTTCGGCGCATTTGTCCAAAGGAATATTGTTCACTCCGGCTCCGGCCCTTGCAACAGCAAGAAGATTCTCAGAAAGCTCCATGTCATGCATGGCGGCGCTTCTTACCAGAATACCCTCCGCATCCTTTACATCCTCTGTCCTTACAAACTCTTCCGTAAATTTATCAAGACCAACCTGTGCGATTGGATTTAAGCAATAATATTGAAACATACCATGAACTCTCCCTTATCCGTTATTCTTCTCAAATTCCCTCATAAAAGCAACCAGCTTCTCTACGCCCTCTATGGGCATTGCATTGTAAATGCTGGCTCTCATGCCGCCCACACTCCGGTGCCCTTTCAGGTTTTCAAAGCCAGCCTCCTTTGCCTCTTTCACAAATTTAGCGTCCAGCTCATCGCTTCCGGTAACAAAAGGTACATTCATAAGGGATCGGTCTTCTTTTCTCACTGTACCCTTAAACAGGGTGCTTTCATCCAGAAAATCATAGAGGATTTTGGCTTTCTTCTCGTTATATTCCTTCATGGCAGAAAGACCGCCTTTTTTCTTCAGCCATTTGAACACCTTACCACAGATATAAATGCCATAGGCGGGAGGTGTATTGTATAAGGAGTCTGCGTCCGCATGGATCTTGTATTTCAGCATGGTAGGCGTCCCGGGGAGAGTATCCTCTGTGATCAGATCCTCGCGGATGATCACGATCACCACGCCTGCAGGTCCGATATTTTTCTGGACACCGCCATAGATCACTCCATATTTACTTACATCTACCGGCTCTGACAAAAAGCAGGAGGAAACATCTGCTACCAGAGTATGTCCCTTGGTATCCGGCAGGGTCTTGAACTTCGTGCCGTAAATGGTATTATTTTCGCAGATATAAACATAGTCCGCATCCTCGGGGATCGGAAGATCCGAACAATCCGGTATATAAGAAAAGGTCTGATCTGCAGAGGAAGCCACCTCAACGGCCTCACCATAAATCTTAGCCTCCTGATAGGCCTTTTTAGCCCACTGTCCGGTCACAATATAAGCTGCCTTGCGGTTTTTCATAAGGTTCATGGGAATCATGGCAAACTGCTGGCTTGCGCCTCCCTGCAAAAACAACACCTTATAGTTATCAGGAATGTTCATAAGCTCTCTTAAATCGGCTTCCGCTTCCTTGATAATGGTATCGTATACCTTGGAACGATGGCTCATCTCCATAACAGACATGCCGCTGCCCTTATAGTCAAGCATCTCCTCAGCCGCTTCTTTCAGCACCTCCTCGGGCAGTACAGCCGGCCCGGCGGAAAAATTATATACTCTGGCCACTTCAATCTCCTCCTCATCTATCTATCGGATTATTAATTTCTGTTTTGGGATCAAAACTTTTGATTCCAAAACATCTGCAACACATTCTATACTTATTTAACGCTTTAGTCAACTAAATAAATAAACTTCTGATGAAACTCTTAATAAAACATGACACAGGGCGTCCCGATCTCCACCATGTCATAGAGCTGTGATACCTCCTCAAAGGGGGTATTGATACATCCGTGAGAACCGTTGGTTTTGTAGATCTCGCCGCCGTATTTGCTGCGCCAGGATGCGTCATGGATCCCGATGGCTCCCTTGACGGGAATCCAGAATTTCACCGGAGAGGCGTAATCCGCTCCCCGCAGGACTCTGTTCCGCTCTTTGTTATATACGTAGTTTGTACCGGAAGGAGTCCCCCTTCTGAGGCTGGTATTGCCTGTTACCACAGGAGTTTCTATTTTCAGCTCTCCGTTTTCGTAATAATACATCATCTGGTTCGACATATCCACTTCTATGTAGGTATCACCGATATCATCCTTTCCCTGGTGCAGAGCCATCTGAGTATAAACGGGCTGGTGGATTTCTTTTTTGCGGGAAAGAAAGGCCGTAAGAAGATATTCCTTCTCTGCCTCCCGGTCAAGCTCATTTCCGTAAATGCCGCCCTCTACTGTCACCACATCTCCTCTGGTGGCCTTAAACTGACGGGCTTTTCCAACGGTATCATACTCATCGCACAGACGATCCACAAAGGCATACACCTTCTCCTCATCTGTGCAAAGGTTCCCCGCCTCATCCAGCACGAAATCTCCGTTTTCATCCAGCATAAGGAAATCACAGACTATACTGCCGTCTATGGGATAATTTTCGTCCCCGAACTGATAGACGATGCCGCAGTCCTGATAAATCTTCAGTTTTTCCCACAGTGCAATATCCCTCTCCATTTGTGCTGTCAGAGGAAGATCCTCATAGCACCCGGCTTCCTCCAAATCAAGAAAAGGCTCCGTGCCTTCAAAGGCATTCTCAATGGCCTCTCTGGTTTTTTCTTCATTCAGGATATGTCTTCTCTCGTCCAGGAGATAATATCCTTCGTTTCCTTTGGTAATCTCCAGCTTACGCTGGTCATCTGTTTTTCCATCGAAAAGAGAAAAGGAATCGATGATACGCCGAAAGCTTTCCTTATCATATCGTATGGCAGGATCCATTTTTTTGTCCGTGGAATCGCCGATCAGATTATCGATCCACAGGTAAGGATTCTGACGTTCTAAATATAAGTCCAGTCCTTCTCTGAAATCAAAGGAAAGCCCGACCTCCTCAGAGGCAATATGATAAGACTTACCATCACTTGCTATGATGGTAAGCCCGGTGTAATTGCACTGTTTTAAAAGCTCTTCATTTACTTCATTAATGCTCTTGCCGGTACAATAAATGCCATTGATCCACGTCTCATAGCTGAAACCGTCTGCATAATAGAAGGCCAGCCCAAGATACATTGCCGCCGTAGATAAGAGTATGATCGAACCTGCAATCGCAATCCCTTTTAAAACATATTTCATTTTCATTGTTTATTTTCCAAATCTGTTGCGTCAAAAACCTCGCTGATGGGCGCACCTGCAGGTACCATTGGGAATACCTTGTCATCCTCCGGGATCACACACTCAATAAGGACCGGTTTTTTCATTTCGATGGCTCTGCTTATGGCATCTGCCACTTCTTCCTTTCTGGTCACACGGATGGCTTCACAGCCAAGGCCTTTGGCAACCATACAGAAGTCCACTCCGTCGTTAAGAACCGTCTGGGAATATCTCTTTTCATAGAACAGGGTCTGCCACTGCCGTACCATTCCAAGCACATGATTATTGATCACCACCTCTATGATGGGGATCTGATATCTGGAGGCTGTTGCCAGCTCGTTCATGTTCATGCGGAAACACCCGTCTCCTGCAATGTTGATGCAGATCTTATCCGGCATGGCTGACTTGGCTCCGATGCAGGCGCCAAGACCGTAGCCCATGGTTCCCAACCCGCCGGAGGATAAGAAGGTTCTGGGGCTGGAATATTTGTAATACTGTGCCGCCCACATCTGATGCTGCCCCACATCTGTAACAATGATGGCTTCTCCTTTTGTTACCCGGTCGATCTCCTCCATGATATATGGACAGGATAAGCCGCTTTCATCATAATTCAGCGGATATTTTTGCTTTAATTCCTTTATATGCGCACACCATTCCTTATGTTCCATTTGGGGAACCTCTCTATTGATCAGAGTAAGGACTTCCTTCAGGTCTCCCACCACGGAGGCACTGGTCCGGATATTTTTGTTGATCTCTGCGGCATCAATATCAATGTGCAACACTTTGGCACGGGAAGCAAACATGGCAGCATTACCTACCACCCGGTCTGAAAATCTGGCGCCTAAAGCAACCAGAAGGTCACATTCGCTGACGCCTAAATTGGACGCCTTGGTGCCGTGCATACCGATCATTCCCGTATAGCGCTCATCATGGCCGTCCATCACGCCTTTTCCCATAAGGGTATCGCATACCGGAGAATCCATCAGTTCCGCCAGCTCTCTCACTTCCTTAGCGGCTCCGGAAAGAACTGCCCCTCCTCCTACATAGATAAAAGGTCTTTTGGAATTTTTGATGAGAGAAACTGCCTTCTCAATATCTTCCGCCGTATATTTGCAGGAAGACTTCAGGGGAAGAGGCTCCCTTTTTTGAAATTCGCAGGTATTGGCGGTCACGTCCTTGGTAATATCTACCAGCACCGGACCAGGGCGTCCTTCCCTTGCAATGGAAAAAGCCTTTCGGATGGTATCTGCCAGCTCGTCAACATTTTTTACGATATAGCTGTGTTTTGTGATCGGCATCACTACCCCTGCAATATCCACCTCCTGGAAGGAATCCTTGCCAAGCAGAGGAAGATTTACGTTGCAGGTGATCGCTACTACAGGAACAGAATCCATATAGGCTGTAGCGATCCCTGTTACCAGGTTGGTGGCGCCGGGGCCACTGGTAGCCAGGCATACGCCCACCTTTCCGGAGGCCCTTGCATAACCGTCCGCCGCATGGGCAGCTCCCTGCTCATGAGATGTCAATATATGCTTGATCTCTCCGCTGTGCTTATATAAAGCGTCATAGACATTTAAGATCGTACCTCCGGGGTAGCCAAAAACAGTGTCGACTCCCTGCTCCTTCAAACATTCTACTACAATTTCCGCGCCTGTAAGCTGCATGTATTCTTCCTCCTGCCTTTTTGATTTATATCCATTCCATCGATCATCGTCAATCACTTATTTTCTTTATGTCCGGGGATCTCCAGAATGGCGCCTCTGTTCCCGCTGGTCACCATCTCACGGTATCTTGCCAGATATCCTGTGGTCACCTTCGGCTCCCTGGGCTGCCATTTGGCTTTTCTCTCTGCCAGTTCCTCCTCGCTGACCTTTACCTCCAGCTTCAATGCCGGAATGTCGATACTGATGATATCCCCTTCTTCCACCAAAGCAATGGGACCGCCCACTGCCGCTTCCGGCGACACATGTCCGATGGATGCTCCTCTGGATGCTCCCGAAAAGCGTCCGTCTGTGATCAGGGCTACGCTTGATCCCAGTCCCATTCCTGCAATCGCTGAGGTGGGATTAAGCATTTCACGCATACCCGGTCCTCCTTTAGGGCCTTCATAGCGGATCACTACCACATCTCCCGCCTTGATCCTTCCGCCCTTGATGGCATCAATGGCATCTTCCTCACATTCAAAAACTCTGGCCGGGCCTTCATGCACCATCATTTCAGGTACTACCGCAGAGCGCTTTACCACACTTCCGTCCGGGGCAAGATTTCCCTTAAGGACTGCCAGCCCTCCTGTGGCAGAATAAGGATCATCCAAAGGACGGATCACCTCGGGATTCTTGTTTTGAGCATCGGCAATATTTTCTCCGATGGTCTTTCCGGTTACGGTCATGCATCCGGTATTTAAAAGTCCGGCATCATCAAGCTCCTTCATCACAGCATAAACTCCGCCGGCCTCATTGAGATCCTCCATATAAGTAGGGCCTGCCGGGGCAAGATGACAAAGGTTCGGGGTCTTTTCGCTGATCTCGTTGGCAAAGGCAATATCAAAATCAAAGCCGATCTCATGGGCGATCGCAGGCAGATGCAGCATGGAATTGGTCGAGCATCCAAGAGCCATATCCACAGTCAGTGCATTCAGGATAGAATCCTTTGTCATGATATCTCTTGGACGGATATCCTTCCGGTACATTTCCATTACCGCCATACCGGCATGCTTTGCCAGCTTGATGCGCTCTGAATAAACGGCCGGGATGGTTCCGTTGCCTCTAAGCCCCATGCCAAGGGCTTCGGTCAAACAGTTCATGGAATTGGCCGTGTACATTCCGGAGCAGGAACCGCAGGTAGGACATGTCTTTTCTTCAAATTCCTTTACCTCTGCCTCTGTCATGGTGCCTGCCGCATGGGAGCCTACCGCCTCGAACATAGAGGAAAGGCTTCGCTTCTGCCCCTTTACACGGCCTGCAAGCATGGGCCCCCCGGATACAAACACGGTAGGTACATTGATCCTTGCCGCTGCCATCAGCAGTCCCGGTACATTTTTATCACAATTAGGAACCATCACGAGTGCGTCAAACTGATGAGCAAGAGCCATACATTCTGTGGAATCTGCGATCAGATCCCTTGTAACAAGAGAATACTTCATGCCGATATGTCCCATGGCGATCCCGTCACATACGGCAATGGCAGGAAATACCACCGGAACACCACCGGCCTCTGCTACTCCTAACTTTACCGCTTCCACGATCTTATCCAGATTCATATGTCCTGGTACGATCTCGTTGTAGGAGCTGACGATTCCCACCATAGGCTTTTTCATTTCTTCTTCCGTAAACCCTAACGCATTGAACAGACTTCTGTGAGGAGCCTGCTGCATTCCTGCTTTTACATTATCACTTCTCATTGTTTTCCCTCTCTTTCTGTTTATCTGCAAACAATACATAATCATTATTTTCATATACCATGGTCATATTCTCTTCCACATATTCCCATGGAATGGTTTCATAATAGTGGTAAAATTCCCATATCATTTCCTCTGACGGAGCCATCATCCGTTTATCCAGGATCAGCAGATCGGAGCCTAGTATCTCCCTGCTCTGTGGATTTTCTTCACAGCGGATCCCATGGAGAAAATAGAGAAGATATTCCTGATTACAGTCAGTGACACATATATTTTCTGTTCCTTCAATTTCTGCATGGGCAAGCACATCCGCTATCTCATGCTCCCTCGTCCCATACTGCTCATTGTATCCGGAGAATCCCAGACATTTGATACCAAAGGCCATAATAACCAGTATTCCGATGATCCTCACAGCCTTTTTTTGTTTTTCATCATGAATCCTGATAAGAGCAGTATCTCCTGCCGCTTCCAGGATTACCCCCAAAAGCAGTGAAAGAAGTACGCCTCCGTAAGTAAATACTCTGTAATACGGGCGTTTACACTGGATCAGCAGACAAACAGGTACAAACAGTATTTCTGCAAGCAGAACAAGATACAGAAGCCTTCTTTGCTCTTCCTGATCTCTCAGACTTTTCCACAACCGATAAACAAGAAATACCGTCCCCGCGATCCAAACAAAAACAACTGCGATTGCAAGAGAATTGTAATAGGAGCCGGACAGAACCCTGAAATATTCACAAAGTCTTCCCCAAAAACCGGCTCTCTCCTCACTTTGGATGTAAGGAGTAGAAAGCATATAGTCAATCCCTCTTCCAATGGCCGCAAATGGAGCGCGCAGGATCATTTTCACATGCCCCATCCCGTAATAGACACTGGTTTCATCCTTCACCAGAAGATTCGATCCGATCGCCACCCATATGGTAGTATAGAGAAATACGGTTCCTACAGCGGCGAAGGAAGATGCGGCAATGAGTCTGATCAGATTTTTCAAATTGTGTTCCTTCAGACCCTTCAGCAGCAGATAGCTGCCGCCTGCAAGGCAAAGAGGAACCACCCAATATACATTGCTGGATATGTCGTAAAGCCCCAATATCAGGGCGGCCATATAGCAGACATAAACTCTTTTGGGATGATCTCCTTTGGAGGTCTCCTTTGAAGGAGACCTTTTTTCACAGATCAGTGCCATGCAGTACCACGCAAAGAGAAAACAGGTAATGCCAAGCGTATACCCTCTGCCCTGTATGGCCTGCTGGTTCACCAGGTTCATGGATGCATACAGGATCACGGAAGCAAGAGCAGTCCCTTCTTTTAAGTATCTTCCTGCAATCTTATACAGAAGATATAAATTGATCAGGGCACAAAGATAAGAAATCCCTCTCAGGCCAATGTAAGGATTACCCAGAAAATCAAGACAGGCAGACAAAACAGAATACCCTACATGGTTATTTGGAAGGGGCCAGTGAACGGCAGCATACAAAGGCCCCTTGCTGATAAAGCAATAATAGGTGTACAACTCATCATACCAGGGGGTCAGGGCAAACAACCTCCACGCGTAATAGATCGCCATTGCTCCCCAAAGCACCGCCCCGATGTATTTCAGAAATTTATTTGATCTCATCAGCTAACAAATCACCCATTTCCTTACATCCCACCTGCTTACATCCCTCTGACATAATATCTACGGTACGGAAGCCTTTTTGAAGGATGCTCCGAACAGCCTCCTCTACTGCATCAGCCTCCCTGTCAAGGTCGAAGGAGTAGCGCAGCATCATAGCCGCCGACAAAATGGTTGCAATAGGATTGGCAATGCCTTTTCCTGCAATATCCGGCGCGGAACCATGGCTGGGCTCGTAGAGGCCGAATTTGCTGTCATTTAAGGAAGCGGAGGCCAACATTCCTATAGAACCAGTAACCATACTGGCTTCGTCGGAAAGGATATCACCAAACATATTTTCCGTTAGGATCACGTCAAACTGTGCAGGATCTTTTACAAGCTGCATTGCACAGTTGTCTACCAGCATATGCTCTACGGTTACTTCCGGATAATCCGCAGCCACCTCATCTACTACCTTACGCCACAATCTGGAAGAATCCAGTACATTGGCTTTGTCTACGCTTGTTACTTTTTTGCGGCGTTTCATGGCAATATCAAAGCCCTTAATGGCGATCCTGCGGATCTCATTTTCGTCATAGGTTAATGTATCAACCGCCTTGCGGACACCATTCTCTTCTGTGGTATGGCGTTCTCCGAAATATAATCCTCCGGTGAGCTCACGCATGATCATCATATCAAAACCGGCACTGCTGATCTCCTTTTTGAGAGGGCAGGCCTCCGAGAGCTCCTCATAGAGTACGGCAGGTCTTAAATTGGCAAAAAGATTTAAGGCCTTACGGATTCCGAGAAGGCCCGCTTCCGGTCTTAAGTTGGGAGGAAGCTTATACCATGGAGAGGTTACGGTATTTCCGCCAATAGAACCCATAAGTACGGCATCAGCCGCCTTTGCAGCGGCGATCGTCTCTTCTGTCAGCGGGACACCATAGGCATCTATGGAAGCGCCGCCCATCAAAACATCCGTAAAGATCATCTCATGTCCATAAACCTTTGCCACTTTATTCAGGACTTTTTTGGCTTCTGCTACGATTTCCGGGCCGATCCCATCGCCCGGGATACATACAATATTCAGCTTCATCTCTTCTCCTCCAGGTCTTTTTTGAATCAATAAGTTGTCACGCAAAGTGTGGCAGCGTTTGATGATACAAAATAAGGCGCATATTCTGCGCCTCACTTCCAAATTTAATCAATAAGCCGACTCACAAAGCGGCGACTCAGCTCTATTCTGCGTCTGCTTTTTCTACCTGCGCGATCGCATTCTTCTGCATTGGAATACGGCAATTCTTGTTATTACCAAACTCAACAATTACTGTGTCGTCTGTAATATCTATGACGATTCCGTAAAAACCGCTGCTGGTCAGCACACAATCACCATTCTCAAGGGCAGATAACATGGCGGCCTTCTTTTTTTGCTCCTTTTTTTGCGGACGGATCATGAATAAATAGAAAAATCCAAAAATAAGGATGAGATAAACTACCATGACAATACCGCCGCCAGCGGCCATACCAGCTTCCTCTGTCAACAAAATACCCATTAATTTTTCCTCCTGTTTTCCTTTGGTCGATCAGCTTCCTATACTATATACCGGACAGCTTATCCTCTATCATACACAATATGCCCGTTAAAAACAAGTCCTTTTAGGATTTTTCTTCTCACCGCAGCAATTCGTCAGAGCGATTCCCCCTGCGCCATACCGTTTAACTTTCGCTGTTTATAGGCAGAAAAACAGCCTGCATCCAGAGCATCCCTGATCTCTTCCATCATAGTATTATAAAAATACAGATTATGAAGTACGCAAAGCCGCATTCCCAGCATTTCCTTTGCCTTCAAAAGGTGGCGGATATATGCCCTTGAATATCTGCGGCAAGCCGGACAACCGCAGCCTTCCTCGATGGGCCGCTCATCCAGCTCATATCTGGCGTTAAAAAGATTGATCTTTCCATGGTTTGTATAAAGATGACCATGACGGCCGTTGCGGCTGGGATATACACAGTCAAAGAAATCGACACCCCGTTCCACCGCCTCTAAAATATTGGCCGGCGTCCCTACTCCCATCAGATAAACAGGCTTGTCCTTGGGCAGATAAGGAACAGTTTCCTCTATCACATGATACATTTCCTCATGGCTCTCTCCTACGGCCAGTCCTCCCAGGGCATAACCGTCAAGTTCAAGCTCCGCGATCTGTTTCGCATGCTCGATCCTGATATCTTCAAAAACGGCTCCCTGATTGATCCCGAACAAAAGCTGATCTTTGTTGATGGTATCCTCCAGGCGGTTTAATCGCTGCATTTCTTTTTGACACCGCACCAGCCAGCGGTAGGTACGCGCCACCGATGCCTGCACATAGTCTCTCTCTGCCCGGCTTGGAATACATTCATCAAAGGCCATGGCAATAGTAGAGGCCAGATTAGACTGTATCTTCATACTCTCCTCCGGCCCCATAAATATCTTCCGCCCGTCAATATGAGAATTAAAGTAAACCCCTTCTTCCTTAATCCGCCTCAGACCTGCCAGGGAAAAAACCTGAAATCCACCGGAATCCGTAAGGATCGGCTTGTTCCAGGACATAAATCTGTGAAGTCCCCCCAGCTTTTTGACGATTTCGTCTCCGGGCCTTACATGCAAATGGTAGGTATTAGATAGCTCCACCTGGGTTTTGATCTGCTCCAGATCTTCCGTGGAAACAGCACCCTTAATGGCTGCTGCTGTCCCTACATTCATAAATACCGGGGTCTGTATCACCCCATGGACAGTGGCAAATTCTCCCCGCTTTGCCCTTCCTTCCTGTTTTAATAAACGATACATAGCTGCTCCTGTCTCTATCTCTCTGATGCGGAGCTTACATATTTGCCCCAGAATTCCTCCAGGCACAGCTCCTCATTCATAATGATCTCTGCCGCTTCCTTTCCGACATAGCGGAAATGCCAGGGCTCAAACTCGATTCCGGTTATGTCCTCCTTCCCCTTCGGATAACGAAGGATAAAACCATATTCCGCACAGTGCTCCTTTAACCATATACCGGCATCGGTTTCTGCAAAGCCTTCCTCCAAAACCGTATAATTATCTGAAATAATGTCAAAGGCAAGTCCGATCTGATGCTCACTGGCCCCTGGTACCGTTACCGTCTGGGAAGATATTTTGTAAGCCTCCATATAGGACATACCCTTTTTCATGTATTTTTTTATTTTGCGGTTAAATAATGCTTCCTGTCTGCTCAGGTCCCGGTAATGAGAACAAATGGCAAGACTGATTTCTTCCTCCTTTGCCTTCTGCAGCATGGAAAACAGTTCTTCCATTACCCGCCCGTCGCACTGGATCCCTCCGCCTGCAGTCTTGATGGTGTCGAGAGTAAATGTATAATCCTCCGGGATTGGATGCTGCTTATTGATCAGCACAAGCTTCCAGTCCTCCGCTTTGAAGGAGCGCATATCAGCTGCCGGTTCCTTCTGCTCCCACAACGGCTCTTCTGAAAGCATCTGCACATTTTCGCTTAAAATTTCGTCCGCCGAATACTTGTCCGGCTCCTCTTCATCTATCAGGGAAATATCTTCACATTCCTCAAAGATATCCTCATCCTTCAAATCCTCCAGATCCTCATATTCAATTTGCGGCTCTTCCACCAACGCTATATTAGAGTCTGCGAGCGTAGTCAGTTCTTCTGATGATGCTTCAGGAACCGACCTGCCCCTGATCGTCTGTGGCTCTTCAGGGTAGGAAAAGCTGCTTTCCAGCAAAAAGCCAAGCATTAAAAAAGAGACGAAAGCATAGCGCCTGAATCCCTTTTTGGCATAAACATAGACATAGTAACAGAACCGGTCGATCACAAGGATAGCGATCGCCAGTATCCTGAATATCTTCCCGCGCCTGCTTATTTTTTTTAGAAAGCTTCCCCTCTTTTCTCCCATAGCCGTTTCCTGTCCCTTCAAGGCATTCCCCCAAATATATGTTGATTTGGATTTCATTTTACACAAATATTTATTTTTCTACAATAGATATCGTAAAAATATTTGCAAAAAAGTTTTTATTAAGATAAAATGTACGCGGACAAAGAATATTATGACAAACAGGCATTTGCCGGTGAAAGGAGTTTTTATGGCTGGATCAGCATTCGGAACTTTGTTTAAGATAAATACCTGGGGAGAATCCCATGGGAAGGCATTGGGCGTTGTGATCGACGGATGTCCGGCGGGACTCCCTCTTTGTGAAGAGGATATACAGATTTATTTAGACCGCAGAAAACCGGGACAGACCTCTATCGCAACTCCCCGCAAAGAATCAGACTCTGTAGAGATCCTTTCAGGTGTTTTTGAAGGAACCACCACCGGCACTCCTGTTTCTCTGATGGTACGCAATACCTCTCAAAAATCCTCTGATTACAGCGAGATCGCCGCCTGCTACAGGCCGGGCCATGCAGACTACTGCTATGATGCCAAATATGGTTTCCGCGATTACAGAGGCGGCGGACGTTCCTCCGGCAGGGAAACCATCGGAAGGGTTGCTGCAGGGGCTGTTGCCTCCAAAATACTGAATACTATGGGAATTACCCTTAGCGCCTATACGAAATCTATCGGTCCGGTTTCGGCAGATATGTCCCGGTTTGATCCGGAAGCGATCCGCACAACGCCTACCTGTATGCCGGACCGCATAGCAGACGGGAAAGCTATGGAATATCTGAAGGAATGTATGATGCAGAAGGATTCCTGCGGCGGCGTCATTGAATGCGTGATCGAGGGCGTCCCTGCCGGAATCGGGGATCCTGTTTTTGATAAATTGGATGCGGAGCTTGCAAAGGCGATCATGTCTGTCGGTGCGGTAAAGGCTGTGGAGATTGGTGACGGTATCTGTGCCTCACAGGCCAGGGGGACACAGAACAACGATTCTTTTGTAAGCCGGGAAGGGATCGTAAGCAAAAAGACAAACCATGCAGGCGGTATTTTGGGCGGTATCAGCGATGGCTCTCCCATTATTTTGAGAGCCCATGTCAAGCCGACGCCTTCTGTTTTTTCCCCCCAGGAAACCATCAATACCCGGAACGAAAATGTGACAATTGCTATCAAGGGCCGGCATGACCCTGTGATCGTACCGAGAGCCGTTGTTGTGGTGGAATCCATGGCTGCCATTACTATCTTAGATGCCTGTATGCGCAATATGACGGCAAGACTTTCTTATCTTACGGATTTTTACTGCAAATGATTTTCATATCAAACGCCGCCTCGCTAAGCGTGGCGGCGTTTGACAAAAAAGGCTGCGCAAAAGCGCAGCCTGAATTTTTAACATATTAACTCAACCGGTAAAAAATAATGCAGTTAGGGCTGTTCACCCGCATTTCAGGTCCGTTCATCACCAGGGTTCCCTTATCCATATCGATCGTGAAGAAGGTCAGCGTGTTACTCTCGTGGTTAAGAGAAACCAGATGTCTGTTATCCGGGAACATGGCGGCGTCCTTAGGATAGTCCCCGCTGATCGGAAGACACAGGATCTTTCCAAGGAGTCCGGTATCTTCATCAATGGAATAAAGCACCACACTATTATCCCCTGCATTAGAGCTGCAAAGATACTGAAAATCCTCCGAAAGATTCAGGGCGCTGGCCGCAGAGCTGCTGGTATGGTAATTATTCAGGGTTGTAATATTCTGGATCTTTTCAAAGACCGGCATATTGTGTTCGTCTGTGCTGTAGGTATAAACATCAATATAATTCTTAAGCTCATGGACAATATAAAGAAATCTTCCGTCTTTGGAGAACTTCATATGGCGGGGGGCAGACTCCTGCTCGCTTCTGATAAAATCCACCTGGCGCAGCTTTCCGCTCAAATGATTCAGTTCATAAACCACCACATGATCCATCCCTATATCCGCGGCACACAAAAACCGATTGTCTCTGGTCATCTTTACACAGTTAATATGAGGCTTAAAATTCCGCTCCGCAATACTTCCTAATCCTTTATGGAAAATTTCATCGGTGATCTCTCCGATGGTGCCATCCTCTCTCACGCGCAGTACCGTCAGCTTGGCGTCATGATAGCCTGCTACAAATAAATATTTATCCTCATAATCCGTAGACAGATAGCATCCTCTCATACCGTTGATGGAGGCAAAATTGATCATTTCGAGGCTGCCGTCTTTGAGGATCCGATAGGATTCCACCCCGAAGTCTGTGATAGAAAACAGATACTTTCGATTATGGGATATGGATACATAAGAAGAATTGGTGATCTCCACCTGGTCCTTTTCTGAAAATCTGCCCTTTTCCATATCCACATCATAAATTTTTATGCCGAATTTACTTTTGTTCCCTGATGTATAGGTGGATACATAAGCCACATATTTTTCTTTTTCCATGATAACCCTCTTTTCAAATCATAAGTTTTGGAACAAATAACTGCAATTATTATACCACAGGATATTTTGGCAGACAACAAAAAGGTATTCTTATCCTGCTTCCCTTACACCTTTTTGCGGAAGGACAGACAATCCCGGGGGCAGGCCGTCACACATTTTCCGCAGCGGATGCATTCTGCAGAGATTGAAATCTCATCTACGGCAAGATCCACCGGACAGGCTTTTTGACAGGCGCCGCACAGGATGCACTGCTCCTTTTCCCACCGGATCTGCACAAGGCTGAACCCGTTAAACCACCCATAGATCGCCCCCAGTGGACACAGATACTGACAAAAGGGACGGTACACCTTTACGGAAAGGGCCAGGATCAACAGAAGGATCCCCAGTTTCCACCAAAACAGCCCGCCTGCCTGGCTGCGCAGCATTTCATTGGATCCAAGCAGCGGCAATGCACCGAACAAGGTCCCGGAGGGACATAAGAATTTACAGAAGGCAGGCATCTTGGCAAACCCCCCGAACAAAAAGGAGGAACCGATCAGTACCAGAAAAACCAAAACCGCATATTTCCCATATTTGAGTACAGAGTGAAAAGGCATTTTCTTTCTTTTGTGAAAAAGGGGAATCCTGTGCAAAAGATCCTGCACC
Organism: uncultured Lachnospiraceae bacterium; assembly: GCA_947382625.1. Taxonomy (GTDB): domain Bacteria; phylum Bacillota; class Clostridia; order Lachnospirales; family Lachnospiraceae; genus Suilimivivens. The sequence goes on along the minus strand of CANDAG010000034.1, from coordinate 18,300 downwards.
AGGCCAAAGGGGCACATCCAGCCACAGATCATCCTTCCCAAAAGACTGCCAAACAAAAAGAAAAAGCCAAGCATCCCAAAAGGAATCTGAAATCCCTGTTGGTTTAAAAGCGCCTGCAGCGCTCCTAAAGGGCAGGATGCAAGGGCACCGGGACAGGAGTAGCAATTAAGCCCCGGAACACAGGTATACTTCAGCCTGCCCTGATAAATCTTTCCATTTAAAAATCCATAAGCATATCCGTTGGTGACAATTGTAAAAAGAAGCTGTACCACCAGCCGTAAACGTTTCATAAGCTCACCCGATCCCAATGCATTCCAGGCAGATCATCACTGCCTTCCGAAAGATAACCGAAAACTGCCCTTTAGCGGCGCCTGCTCCCAGAAAAAGAATCCCTGCCAGCACGCCCCAAAGCCATCTGTGGGATTTATTCTTCAAGAAATCCATTGATCTTTCCCTCCCAGGCTGATTTATCCATGGCTCCTATGACAGTATCTAAAACGTTACCGTTTTCATCAATAAAAAAGGTGGTAGGCACGGCGCTGACCCCGGTCAAAAGTCCATTATAAAGGGAACGGTTTAAGAGTAAATGCGTATAATCTGCCCCGGTCTGTTCGATCAAAGAAGCCGCATATTCCATCTGCGCCTCTTCTCCTCCTTCCATCACATCGCTTATAATGCCGATCAGCTGAAAATCCTCCGGATCGTATTCCCCTGCAAGCTCACCAAGTCCCGGCATTTCGCTCAGGCAGGGATTACAGTAGGTTGCCCACACATTGACCATTGTCAGCCTGGCATTTGCAAAAATGTCAGAAGAAACCGCGTTGCCATCCATATCCTGTGCCTCAAAAACTATCTGGGGTGAGGAAGCCTGCTCTTTAGCCTCTTCCGGAGCATCCTGCTCCTGGGAGGCCTGCTCTTGGGACAGGCTCTCCTGCGTGATATTATCCTGACTCTTAGTCTGTGTTTTGTCCTCTTTTGCACCACAGCCGTTTAAGGAGGCTGTCAATAAAGTGAATAATAAAATAAGCGCTATTGAATTTTTTTTCATATTCTTTCTCCTGTTCGAATCTCGCTGATTTACATATTTGATCTGTCTTCTTTACTGCTGATCATTAACTTAAAGTCAATAGCTATCTTATCATTATTACATGTGTTGTGCAATAGTTATCCTCACCCTTTTACCACAAAAGCCGGAACAGGATCTCTCCCTTCCGGCTTTTTTAGCATAAGGATGACTGGCAAGGCCTGCCATCTGTTGTTAACATAAGGATGGCTCACGGAGCGTGGCATCCGTTGTTTTAGATAATGATACATACCATTCCGCCATTAGAATCATTTACGATCTTCTGCATGGTTTCCTGAAGCTTGAGCTGGCTTTCATCACCGATCATGGTAAGCTTTCCTGTGATCCCGTCATTGACCAGCTGCTCGACGGATTTTCCAAAGATATTGGTCTCCCAGATTCCCGCTTCGCTCTGGCTGGAATCTGAAATAAAACGGATCAGATCCTGAGCCTGCTCCTCCGAACCTACAATGGGCGAGATCTCTGTCTCGATATTGGCGCGTATCATATGAATGCTGGGACTTTCTGCCCGGATCTTTACACCGAACTTATTCCCGTGCCTTATGACCTCCGGCTTATCAAGACGGATCTCGTCCCGTTCCGGCGTCACCACTCCATACCCCTTCTGGCGCACGGAATCAATGGCATGGAGCACCTTCACATACTCTTTTTTCATCTTTGCCATTTCCTTAAGGACAGAAAGAAGATGGTATTCATTGTCAATGTTTTCACCTACCATATCGCTGAGCATTTCATAATAATAGGCATCGTCCACGTCCAGCCAGACCTTGATGCACCCGTCTGCCATGTCAATGCTGTCCATCTTGCATTTTTTGATGAAGGGGCCTTCCAAAACAACCGGATTATTTTTAACATCACGGATACAATTGTACTGCTGCATGATCTCCTTTACCCGTCCGATCAGATCCACCTTCATCTTGTGATCAGCCGGAAGCATTTCTACCCACTTGGGCATATAAAATTCGATCATGGTAAGGGGAAATTCGTACAAAATATTTTCAAGGATCTGATTGATATCCTCTTTTTTCAGCTGCTCACAGTTGACCGGCATCACCGATACGCCGTATTTGTTCCCGATCTCCTCTGCCAGCCTTGCCGCCTCTTCCCCATAGGGCTTTGCAGTATTTAAAAGTACCACGAAAGGTTTTTTCAGCTTTTTCAGCTCCTTGATGGTACGTTCTTCTGCCGCAAGGTAATTTTCCCTTGGAATATCCCCGAAGCTTCCGTCGCAGGTGATCACGATCCCGATAGTAGAATGGTCGTTGATGACCTTTCGTGTTCCGATCTCTGCCGCCTGGGTAAAGGGAATCTCTTCCGCATACCATGGGGTCTTGACCATGCGCTCCGTGTTATCCTCCATATGGCCGCTGGCGCCGTCCACCATATAGCCCACACAATCAATGAGCCTTACCCTTGCCTCGATGCCCTCTCCCAAAGACAGCTTTGCCGCCTCCTTTGGAATGAATTTGGGCTCTGTGGTAGTGATGGTCTTCCCTCCGGCGCTCTGGGGAAGCTCATCCACCACCCTTTCTTTCTCGTAGGATTCCACCATGTTAGGCAGAACCATTAAATCCATAAATCTTTTGATAAAGGTGGATTTTCCCGTCCTGACCGGCCCCACGACCCCTATGTATATTTCGCCGCCGCATCTTGACTGAATGTCATTGTACAGGTCATATTCTCTTTTAGCATTTATATCCATCTGATCACCAAACCCTTTGTCTTTGTCCTCTCTATGCTTAATTCAGTGTATGTGAGGACCTGAGGGTTTATTACTTTTTTCTGCCTTAAGCTTTGGCCGGATGGATTTAAATCCTATAGAGGCGTTCTCCGTTTTCCTTAAGCCAGTTCCGATACTGCTTATAATGAGGACAAAGGCTCTCCACCAGCTGCCAGAAATCCGCGGAGTGATCCATAAACCTAAGGTGACACAGCTCGTGGATGATCACATAATCACAGACCGGCTCCGGCGCCATAATAAGACGCCAGTTGAAATTCAGATTGCCTCTGCCGCTGCAGCTGCCCCAGCGGCTTTTCTGATCCTTGATATGGATCTGTGCAAAATGAACGCCCAGAACCTCCGCATACTCCTCCGCCTTCCGGGAAAAGACCAAAAGAGCCTGCTTCCGATACCATTTTTCAAGCTGGGCTCTTTTGTATTCATAATCTGCCTCATAGGGAACCCATAAAAGCAGCCGCTCCATCACACACTTTACCTTTGCCCGGCTCCGCTCCTCCCGGATCACGGTCAGAACCCTTTTTTCGCCAAGATAGTCAAGGGTATCGCCAGTTTCCAGCTTTAGCCTTTGGGAAAGGGCTTTTTCCTGCTCTCTTTGAAGCCTCTTTGCGGTGGCCTGGATCCACTCCTGTTTGGATGACACAAAAGCCTCTATTTCCGCCAGACTCACCCAATAGGGTGCTTTCACCACAAGACTCGGTGGGATATTTTTTTCTTTAAAATTGCCACCTCTGTCAAAAGAGATGGCAATGGATTTTCTGTTGCTTCTGATCAGCTGATACTGCATAATGCTCCTGTCTGAACGAATCAATATATTACATCATACTATTTGCAGATCCTTTATTTCAGGATCACTCTGCGGAAGTTTTTCTTTCCTCTCTTTACGATAGCTCCTTCTCCTGCAAAGGTATCCTTCCCGAAAGCAGCCTTCACATCAGTCACCTTTTCATTTTCCAGAGTAACGCCGCCCTGTTCAATGGCACGCCTTCCCTCGGAGCGGCTCTGCACCAGCCCGGCCTTACAGAGCACAGAGATCATATCAATAGTCCCTTCTGTAAAGTCCTCTTCGGAAAGCTCGGTGGTGGGCATCTCAGCCGCCGCACCTGTGCTGAATAAGGCTCTTGCACTTTCCTGTGCTTTGGCAGCTTCTTCTTCGCCATGGACCAGCTTGGTCAGCTCATAGGCAAGAATCTCTTTCGCCTGATTCAGCTGACTTCCCTCCCAGCTGTCCATCTCATCGATCTGCTCTAAGGGCAGGAAGGTCAGCATCCGCAGACATTTCAGTACATCCGCATCCGCAATATTTCTCCAATATTGATAGAACTCAAAGGGACTGGTCTTATTAGGATCAAGCCATACGGCGCCCTTCTGGGTTTTGCCCATTTTGTTGCCTTCGGAATTAAGGAGCAGGGTAATGGTCATGGCGTAGGCATCCTTCCCTAACTTTCTGCGGATCAGCTCCGTACCCCCTAACATATTGCTCCACTGATCATCTCCGCCAAACTGCATGTTACAGCCATACCTCTGGAACAGCTCATAAAAGTCATAGCTCTGCATCAGCATATAGTTAAATTCAAGGAAGCTTAAGCCCTTCTCCATCCTTTGCTTATAGCATTCTGCTGTAAGCATTCTGTTTACCGAAAAATGAGGGCCGATCTCACGCAGAAATTCAATATAATTCAGATCAAGAAGCCATTCCGCATTGTTTACCATCAAAGCCTTTCCGTCAGAAAAGTCGATAAAACGGCTCATCTGCTCCTTGAAGCACTGGCAGTTATGCTCAATAGTCTCCTTTGTCATCATGGAACGCATGTCGCTTCTTCCCGAAGGATCTCCTACCATGCCGGTACCGCCGCCAAGGAGCGCAATGGGCTTGTTTCCTGCCATTTGAAGACGTTTCATCAGACAAAGCGCCATGAAGTGTCCTACATGAAGAGAATCCGCCGTAGGATCAAAGCCGATATAAAAGGTAGCCTTGCCTGCATTGATCAACTCCTTGATCTCTTCCTCATCCGTCAGCTGGGCCAGAAGTCCTCTGGCCTTCAATTCGTCAAAAATCGTCATTTCTATTTCCTCTTTTCATTATTATCTATGTGATTTATTTATTCAGCATCAGCTTTATCATGGCCTGATTCAGGCCGTCTACCGTCAGCTTATACATAGGGAAAAGCCCTTTGATGGCCGTCTCGGCTTCCCGCCAGGGTGCATGTCCCGGCGCCATTTTGGGATTAAGCCATACGATCTTCTTATAATGGCGTTTTAAAAGCTGAAGCCAGTCCCAGCCCGCCAGTCCTCCATTGGGCCCACGGTAATTGCCGCTGGTAGAATAAAGCTCCTCCGGCGCCATGGCGGCATCTCCCACCACGATCACCTTGTAATCGCTGTCCAGATTGCGGAACATCCATTCCGTGTCGATCCAGTCGCCGTTTTCACACTCCGGCGTCTTATAAAGCTTGGAATAAATGCAATTATGAAAATAGTAGGTTTTCACATCCTTATAGTGGTTGGATTTATGCACTGCCTGAAACAATTCATTCAGCAGGGAGCTGAAGGGGATCATGGTCCCGCCGGAGTCCATAAGAAGCAGGAGCTTGACTGCATTCTTACGAGGCTTATCCATAACGATCTGCAGACAGCCGCCATTGTTACAGGTCATGTCTATGGTGCCGTCAATATCCAGCTCCGTCTTGGGAATGTCCAGCCGTGTGGAAAACTGGCGCAGCTTTCGGAAGGCCAGCTGAAACTGGCGGTTATCCAGCATCCTGTCATCCCTAAAATCCCGGTATTTGCGGGCGCCTACCACCTGAAAGGCACTCTGATAGCCTGTCTTGCCGCCTACCCGGATACCGCCCATAAAGCCACCCATATTTCCGAAGGCGGTTTTTCCCATACTGCCGATCCAGAAGCTTCCGCCGTTGTGCTCGCTGTCCTGGTCTCTGAGCCGTTCCTTAAACTTGGTCTCCACCTCGTCCTTATCGATAAACTGCATTCCGTCCTGCTCGTTCATGCGATAACGCTCTTCCTCATCCACCATGTCGATGAGCTCCGACTTATCCAGCCATTTCATCATATTTTTGGATATCTCATTCTCCGACTGGATCCCCTTAAAGGTCTCGTCAAAGGCCATATCAAATTTATCAAAATCCGTCTCGCTCTTAACCAGTATCATCCGGGCGAGATAATAAAACTGCGTCAGGCTGCTGTCGCAAAGCCCCTTATCCAGGGCCTCCTGCAGGGTCAGCCACTCGCTTAAGGTAATATTTAAGCCTTTTGCCTTACAGATATAAAAGAAATTAGAAAACATCCGCATCCCCCATTTTAGTCCAGCTTCTGTCTTACCGTCTCCAGATCCTCATCCTTTTTTACCACAACGCCGACAAAGGGCAGCTTTGCACGGATCTCGTCTGCGGAAATGCCGCCGATCTGCAGAGCGTTGATCCAGTCGATCAGCTCTGAGGTACTGGGCTTTTTGCGGATATCGCGCAGAGAACGGATATTATAGAATACCTCCATGGCATTTTTCAGAAGCTTATCCTCCACATCCGGATAATGGGTGCGCACGATCTCTTCCATCAGCGCTTCATCCGGAAAATCAATATAGTGAAAAATACACCTTCTGAGGAAGGCATCCGGCAGCTCCTTCTCCGCATTTGAGGTAATGATCACGATAGGGCGCTGCTTTGCCTTAACGGTACGCTTGGTTTCATGGATATAAAACTCCATCTGGTCTAACTCCCAGAGAAGGTCATTGGGGAATTCCAGATCCGCCTTATCGATCTCATCGATCAGAAGCACCACCTGTTCTTCTGATTCAAAGGCCTCTCCCAGCTTTCCCAGCTTGATATAGTGGGCGATATCGTCCACTCCGGCTTCCCCGAACTGCCCGTCATAAAGTCTCTGGATCGTATCATACATATACAGTCCGTCCTGAGCCTTGGTAGTTGACTTGATATTCCAGATGATCAGCTTCTTTCCAAGGGATTTTGCCACCGCTTCCGCCAGCATGGTCTTACCGGTTCCCGGCTCGCCCTTGATCAAAAGGGGCTTCCTTAAGGCAATGGCCACATTCACGCTTGCCATCAGCTCTTCCGATGCTACATACTCCTGTGTACTTACAAATTGTTCTCCGCTCATTTAACCTTCTCCTTTTATTCCCTACCAGGGAATCTCCACACTATTTTGATATAATTGCCTTAAATCAATATTTTCCACCTTTTTGTCCCGGAGCATCAGCTCTCCCACTGCTTCGGCAGCCGGCTTGCCCTCGAACAGAACCTGGTTTACCTGTTCAATGATCGGCATGCTTACCTGATATTTTTGTGCCAGTGCATATCCTGCCTTTGCAGAATAAACCCCTTCCACTACCATTTTTACTTCCGCCATGGCCTCCTCCATAGAAGCGCCTTTTCCGATCAGGATTCCTGCCCGACGGTTCCTGGAGTGCATGGAGGCACAGGTTACGATCAGATCTCCGATCCCTGTAAGGCCGTAAAAGGTTTCAATCCTTCCGCCCATGGAAATACCCAGTCTTGCAATTTCCGCAATCCCTCTTGTGATCAGGGCAGCCTTGGTATTGTCCCCATAGCCAAGACCATCTGCGATACCGGCGGCTAAAGCCACCACATTTTTAAGCGCTGCCCCCAACTCGATCCCCATCACGTCAGAGCTGGTATATACCCTGAAAACCTTGCTCATAAACAGGTTCTGGAGATATTCTGCGGTTTCCTTATTTTGGGTCCCGACGACAATGGTAGTAGGAATTCCCTTTCCCACTTCCTCTGCATGGGAGGGACCGGAAAGCGCAGCCACCTCCGCCTTCGGAATCTCCTGCTCAATGATCTGGGACAGGGTCATAAGGGTATTTTCCTCGATCCCCTTTGCCACATTGACAATCCTTTGCCCCTTTGTCACAAAAGGAGCCATTTTGGCTGCCGTGCTTCTGGTAAACGGGGACGGTACTGCCAGCACCAGTACATCCTGCCCGGCTATAGCCTTCTGAAGGTCTGTTGTAAACCGGACCTCATCCTGCAGACGTACTCCCGGCAGCTTATCCTTATGCTCATGGGTTTCGTTCAGCATATGGATCTCATCCTCCAGGGCAGACCACATGACCACCTGATTTCCGTTATTGTTAAGAAGCCATGCCAGAGCACATCCCCAGCTTCCGGCTCCGATAATTCCGATCTTTGCCATATTTTGTTTCACTCCCCTTTTATTCCTTGTTCTTTTTGGTCAGATAGGTCTTTCTTTCCTCTCCCTTCAGTAACCGGACAATATTTTCACGGTGCTTGTAATAAGCCAGAATAGTGAGCAGCGCCGTGATAATATACATCTCGTTGAGTACCGCCTGAGAAGATCCAAACAGCCCCAGCTGCCCTGCCACTACCATCTCGATCATAAGACCGGCATAAACTAAAAGGGAACCAAGGGAAACATAATGGAGCAGGAAGAACACACTGAAAAATATGATCACTCCCATGGGAACAAAGGCCGGATGGAAGGACAGGATCAGGCCTGCCGTTGCCGCGATCCCCTTTCCTCCTTTAAATTTCAGGTAAAAAGGAAAATTATGTCCCAGAATGGCGCCTGCCGCCGCATAAAGCTTCAGCAGATAGATCTCATCTGGATGGGATTTGTCAAAGAACATACCGCTGATCACAATGGCCAGGATACATTTAATAATATCTCCTGCCAGAACGATCAGTCCCGCTTTTGTTCCCAGAACACGGAGGGTGTTGGTGGTGCCGGCGTTTCCGCTTCCATGCTCTCTGATGTCGATCCCGTGCATTTTGCCGTAAATGAAGGCTGTCTGGAACAGACCGAATACATACCCGATGGCAAGACAGATAATCCTCTCCATTTTATTTCGTCTCCTTTCTCTCCCGGATAATGAATTTCAGAGGCGTTCCCCGAAATCCAAAAGCTTCCCGGATCTTATTTTCGATATATCTGGTATAGGAAAAATGCATCAGTTCCTTATCATTGACAAAAATAACAAAGGCAGGGGGCTTAACGCCAACCTGGGTAATATAGAATAATTTCAACCGTTTACCTTTATCGGTGGGAGGCTGCTGAAGCGCCACCGCTTCACTCATGATCTCATTGAGTACGCCGGTAGAAACCCGCATGGCATGATTTTCGCTGGCCATATCGATCAGATCATAAAGCTTTGAAAGTCTCTGGCCGGTAAGCGCCGATATAAAGGTGATCTCCGCATAAGGCATATAAGATAAAACATTTTTGATCCTGGCGCTATATTCTCTTGTGGTCTTATCATTCTTTTCGATGGCATCCCACTTATTGACCGCAATGATCACTGCCTTACCCCTTTCGTGGGCAATTCCCGCGATCTTGGCATCCTGCTCTGTGACCCCTTCCACGGCGTCGATCAGAAGCACCACCACATCTGCCCTCTCCACAGCGCCTACGGTTCGGATGATCATATACCTTTCCAGCTCTTCCTTGATCTTATTTTTGCGTCGCAGACCTGCCGTATCAATAAAGACATATTCCTTTCCGTTACGGACAACGGGAGTGTCCACTGCATCCCGGGTGGTTCCTGCAATATCGGAAACGATCAGCCTGTTTTCACCGATCAGCTTATTGATCAGAGAGGATTTCCCTACATTGGGCTTTCCTACAATGGCTACCCGGATCCTGTCATCCTCTTCCTCTTCTCCGTTTTTGTCTCCCAAATATTCTTTTACAACATCCAGCAGATCTCCGATCCCCATCTGGTTTGCCGCGGAAATGGGGTGTGGATCTCCAATCCCCAGATTATAAAACTCGTAGACATCTGCCATATATTTTTCGAAATGATCTACCTTATTTACCACTAATATCACAGGCTTATGGGAACGTCTGAGCATGTCCGCCACCTTGGCGTCCGCATCTACCAGTCCCTGCTTTACATCCACCATAAAAAGGATCACATCTGCGGTATCGATGGCGATCTGCGCCTGCTCCCGCATCTGGGATAAAATAATATCCTTGCTGTCCGGTTCGATCCCTCCTGTATCGATCAGGGTAAAATTCCGGTCCAGCCATGACACATCCGCATAGATCCGGTCTCTGGTGATCCCCGGCGTATCCTTTACAATTGAAATCCTCTGTCCTGCCAATGCGTTAAACAGAGTGGACTTACCAACATTGGGTCTTCCCACCACCGCTACGATGGGCTTTTTGTTTTTGCTCATTTTATTCCTCGCTTTTTTGTCCTAAAACCGCTTTTACAAAGTCATATCCGCTTGATTTTACAATATCTGTTTTTACTTGTAAAGCCTTTTCCATTTCAGTCACTGTCACATCATCCAAAAAAACCTCTTCCCCGGCTCTTAACATATTTTGGGAAAGGAGAAGCCGTTTCCCCAGGGGCTTGCCCTTCAGCTGGGAGATGATATCCTCTCCTGTAAGCAGACCCGCCACTGTGATCATCTCTCCGAAGAAATAGTTGGTGATCTCATATACATGAAGCAAAAGCCCCGGAAAAAGCTCCATGAGCTCCTTTGCCATTGCCTGAATATAGGGAAAGGCCAGCCGTCCGGTAGCTATGGAAAGCTCTTCTGCTATCTTCTCTCCACAGCCCTCATCTGATTCCAGGTGTTTTGATCTGATCCGGGCTATGGCATCGTCAAACTCATCCAGCAAAAGCCGCATCATCCCCACACCGTTTTCAAGCTGTAGATAGCCGTCATAGGTCTCCTCAGGAGGAAGATCCTCTCCTGCCATCAGATACCATTCATCGCTTGCATGGACAAAATGGATCCCATGAGTATCATAAATTTCTCTCTGGAACCCGTGGATCATGGAAAGAACCTCTTTTGCATCCTCCGGATCAAAAGGCTCTAATGGATAAAGTCCCTCTCTGTATTTGGAGAGTCCCACCGGAACCACAGAAACACTTTCCAGTACCGGTATATATTCCATCAGCTTCCGGATACTGAAGGAAAGCTCCTCTTTGTCATTAACCCCTTTGCAGAGCACGATCTGCCCGTTCATAGTGATCCCTGCCTCATAAAGACGGTCTGCCTTCTTTAAGGCCTCTCCCGCAAAACGGTTATTCAGCATTTTGCACCGCAGCTCCGGATTCATGGTCTGGAAGGATATGTTGATGGGGGAAAGACGATACCGGATGATCCGCTCCACATCATGATCCGACATGTTGGTGAGCGTCACATAGTTTCCCTGAAGAAAAGAAAGCCTGGAATCATCATCCTTAAAATACAGGGTATCCCGCATCCCCTCCGGCATCTGGTCAATAAAACAAAAAATACATTTGTTATGACAGGAACGGTAATCGTCCATCAGTCCATTGTCAAACACAATTCCCAGATCTTCATCTTCATCCTTTTCCACCTCCAGGAGCCATTCCTCCCTGTTCGGCTTTTCAACCAATAGTTCAATATATTCATTTTCTGTATAATATTGGTAATCAAAAATATCCTCGATCTCATGACCGTCTATTGCAAGGAGCCTGTCTCCGGCGGTGATCTCCAGTTCTGCCGCGATGCTCCCTTCCCTCACCTCTCTGATCAGGTGTCCTTTTTCTTCTTTCCTTTTCAAACTCTCTCCCTGCGCTTTCCTTTGCCGTTACTGTTCAATCATATCTATTTTACTAGAATTTTCTTGACGTGTCACTAGCATAATGATATAAAATAAAGTATCAGGTTAAACCATATTTACTGACCGGAGGTTGACATGCCCGACTTACATAAACTTGAAACGGCCATCCCTGTTGCTTCCCTGAAGCTGATCGTTATGGATTCAGCTGCCAGGTTAGGAGAAAGTGTTAACGATCATCTTGTTACTTTCCGAAAAAATATTAAGAGCATCGCAAAAAATGACCATGCATTTAAAGGCTACGCTGCCGACAGCTATCTTTTAGACGCCGCCTGCTACCGGTTTGGAAGCGGGGAAGGCAAGGCTCTTATCTCTGAATCCGTCAGAGGCGCGGATCTTTTTATCCTCACCGATGTATGCAACCATAGCATTTCTTATACTATGAATGGCTATACGAACTATAAATCTCCTGATGACCATTATCAGGACTTAAAAAGGGTTATTGCTGCCGTGAACGGCAAGGCACACCGTATCACTGTGATCATGCCCTTTTTGTATGAGGGACGCCAGTTCAGAAGGAACTGCCGGGAATCCCTGGATTGTGCATATGCTATTGAGGAGCTGGGTAAAATGGGGGTCAGCAATCTGATCACCTTCGACGCACACGATCCCAGTATCCAAAATGCAGCCCCCTTATGCGGCTTTGATAATTTTACGCCGCCCTATCAGTTTATCCGTGCTCTTTTAGCCACGGAGGACAGCCTTCTGATCGACAAAGATCATCTGGTGGTCATAAGCCCCGATGCCGGCGGCTTAAACCGTGCCATATATTTTGCCAGCGTCCTTGGCGTTAATACCGGTATGTTCTACAAAAGACGGAATTACTCCCAGCATCCCGAGACGGACACGGCCATAGGCGTAAAGGAATTTCTCGGTGACAGCGTAGACGGGAAGGATGTTATCCTGATCGATGATATCATTGATACCGGCAGCAGTATCCTCGAAACTGCAAGACTGCTGAAGGCAATGAACGCCAAAAGCGTTTATATCTGCAGCACCTTCGGCCTTTTCTCCGACGGACTTGAGCTCTTTGACGAGGCTTATGAGAAATGCTTTTTTGACAAGGTGGTGACCACAAACCTTACCTACCGGATTCCGGAGCTGCATGATCGTCCCTACTATGTAGAAGCCGATATGAGCAAGTTTTTGGCCTCTATCATCGATTTTATGAATCATGATTCCTCCATGGCCAATGTCTATACTCCTACCGAAAAGATCCGGGAATTTCTGGCCCGTTACAATAACCGGGAGGATGATTACAGCATTAACGAATAAAAAAGCGGGCTTTGCCCGCTTTTTTACATATGTCTATTCACCCTCCAGCAGAGGGAAGATCAGATTTACTTTGAACAGGTCTCCATCCATCACGATCTCAAACGCTCCCTTTTGAGCTTCCGTCAGATTTTTTGCAATGGAAAGGCCCAGTCCGCTTCCTTCGGTAGTCCTGGATTCATCTCCCCGGATAAATCTCTCTGTCAGCTCCTCAGGGCTTACCTTTAAAGGCTGTGCCGAGATGTTTTTGATAGAAAGCATCACCAGCTTCTGCTTTTGTTCATCCTCATAGAATCCCAGATCAATATAAACTCTCGTTCCCTGCAAAGCATATTTCAGAATATTGTTAAACAGATTTTCAATCACCCGCCAGATCCTTCTGCTGTCCGCCTCAATAAATACGGAACCCTTAGGCGCCCGCAGTACAGGGAAAAGTGCTTTTTCTTCAAACTTCTCCGAGAACTCCCCTATGGTCTGGTTAAGCAGCTCTACCAGATTGATCTTCTCCCACTGAAGCACAATGTTGCCGGAGGAGATCTTGGAAGCCTCCACAAGGTCGTCTGTCAGCTGTTTTAAGCGTTGGGACTTTACATCCAGTACTTCAATATATTCCCTGATCTTAGGATCGTTCACATTTTGCCTTTTGATCAGATCTACATAGTTGATGATGGAGGTAAGAGGGGTCTTGATGTCATGGGAGACATTGGTGATCAGATCCGCTTTCAGCCTCTCATCCTTCATGCTGGTCTCCACCGCATTCTTCACACTTTCTCCGATGCTGTTTACTGCCTTGGCCAGGGCCAGATCCTCTCCGAACATTCCGTCTTCCGCCACCTTATGAGACAGATTACCCTCACGGATCAACTCAATCCCTTCCAATACCCGCTGCCTTGCAAGCGCAGAGCGGTACAGAACATTTCCAACAAACCCGTCCAGAGCCGCCAGGATCAAAAGTACAGGGAACCACAGCCATTTTTGATCCATGGCCAGACAAAATATCAGCAGAACCAGTCCGCCGTTCACCAGCACAAAGACTCCCAGAGGAACCCACACCCTCAGGATCAATGTAGAATTCCGGAAGAAATACAGGATCCACCTCCGTGCAGCTTTCGCCATACGCCGAAGAAGGCTTCCACGCCAAAGTATTTGCGCCTTGATCCTTCTCACCAGGCTGTAATAAAAGAAGGAAAAGATCAGGCTGACCAAAAGTGCCGAAGCACCGGCAAGGGCGATCAAAAATCCGCTTTCCACAGATTGCCACAGCATATTGACTGCTTTGGAGATCCCATAAAGGCTTCCCCCTAAAAGAAGGATACCTGCCAGAATCATTGGTTCTGTAGGAATATGATCCTCAGGCTGTAAGGCGATCGCTCTTTCTCCCGTATCTCTTCTGTACACCACACCTTCCTGCCTGGTCAGAAGCATTAAAAGAAGGAGGTAGATCAGGATACAGATCACTGCTCCGCTTAAATACTGCCATAAATAAGGGACAAAATTTCCGAAGCCGTCCCTGGCCTGGGTAAAGCTGTCCATGGCGCTGTAGGAAGAATCCACCCCGATCATTACCTTCGTCTCCTCGGGATAGGCATATTCATATCCGTTTAACAGATACCGCAGTGTGGATTCCTCTATCATGGTGTTGGTCTCAAACTCCATACGGGGCACATCATAATAAATATATTTGTCGCACCGCTTTTTAAGCTCCTTTTCCAGCTGGGAGGCCGTACCTGTGCTGTTTTCCATATTGGTATAGACCTCTGTCTTACCGCCTATGGTCTTACTGATCAGATATACGATATTAGAATCGCCGGCATCAAAATAATCCTTATAGTCCAGATAATTGTTATAGTTGATATACAGATCATTTACGGAAGCGCTCAGATTATCGCAAAGACTGTGATATTCCTCCCATGAGGATACAAAATTCTCAATGTTTTTGCCATCCACTGTGCGATGTCTGTTTTTCAGGATATTTTCCTGTACATCCTCTCTTTCCAGATCAGAAGGATCCAGCAGATTTCCGGATACATCTACCACCTGGGTTGCCCCTGTCAGGTCTGAGGTTAAATACTTCGCCCCACTGTTCCCGGGATCCAGCTTCGTCAATGTTCTGCCGCTGCTTAAAAAGCGGTTCACTTCCTCTCCGCTCATCCAGACATCCTCATACTCAAGCCCTGCCTGGGCCCATTTAAGCAGATCATCCAGATAGTAACGGGCTGTGATATATTCCTGAGGCAGCTCTCCGTATCTGCCCGCAAAGGCTGTGATGTCTATTTCCTTTTTGGGATCAAATACCCCCTCTGTCTCCATCTGGCTCCGGATCGCGCCATAGCAGATCACATCTGAAATATTATTTCCCAGCAGATGATTGAACAGCCTGGAATCCTCAAAGGCCGCGCTCCTGTCCTCTCCTATCAGGCTGTACCGCTCCACTCCCTTTCTGGAAGGCAGGGAAAGATAGGAGCCCGCGAGAACTGTTACGGCCAGGACCACTGCCGTTACCAGTGCAATGTGCTGCAGCACATGCAGAAACGTCCTGCCTTTTTTACTCTTTTTTTTCTGTTCCGTTTTCCGGTTGTCATCCTGAATCCTTTGATCATCCATTGCTTTTTGCTCCTATTGTTTTTCAATCTTGTAGCCTACCCCCCAGACTACCTTCAGATATCTGGGATCCTTGGGGTTGATCTCGATCTTTTCTCTGATATGTCTGATATGAACTGCAACCGTATTATCAGCCCCGATAGCCTCTTCGTTCCAGATATTTTCATAGATCTGGTCGATAGAAAAAACCTTCCCCTTATTCTTAACCAGTAAAAGAAGAATATTATATTCGATAGGCGTAAGCCGGACGCTTTCTCCGTCCACCGTCACTTCCTTGGTATCATCATTGATACACAGTCCCCCTGCTGTAAAGAGTGCATTGTTCTCCACATTCAGATTTCCCAGCTGGGTATATCTGCGCAGATTGGACTTCACCCTGGCCACAAGCTCCAATGGATTAAAGGGTTTGGTGACATAATCATCCGCCCCGATATTCAGTCCCAGGATCTTGTCGGTATCCTCCGACTTTGCGGAGAGAAAGATGATGGGGATACTGCTGTACTCTCTGATCTTTAAGGTGGCATGGATACCATCCAGCTTTGGCATCATAATATCTATGATAAGAAGCTGGATATTCTGCTCCTTCAAAAGCCGTATTGCCTGCTCCCCGTCATAGGCCTTATAAACCCGGTAGCCTTCCTGAAGCAGATAGATCTCAATGGCATCCACGATTTCCTTATCATCATCGCAAACCAGAATATTAGTCATAATAATACACACGCCTTTCTGTGGGTTGTTAATAGTAAACCATATAAATTTTAAATGCCGGGTAGGAAAAAAGTTAAGATTTTATTAAGATTAAATCCTTGATTTTACTGGCAAAGTCCCTGTTTTTGTATATTTTGTGTATACTTGTAAATAAAACTTACCTTTTTCATCTGCGATTATACCACACTTTGTTAATTGTTAAAAGGGCAGCCACTTGGGCTGCCCTCCTTCTTATCCTATCAAATTCCACGTCTTGGGTCCTACAATCCCGTCAATAACCAGCCCGCTGTCCGCCTGGAATGCCTTTACAGCCTCCAGTGTTTTGATCCCAAAGATCCCATCAATGGCACCGACGCTATACCCTTTGGTTGCAAGGCGCTGCTGCAGGTAAGTAACGTCCGTTCCCCGACTGCCAGCTCTGACAGTGCTTCGCGGCCTGGTGTACCCTTGCAAGTTTCCATAGTAAATATTCATATCCACATCAGTAGATATGCCGGGTACTTTCCCTTTCGAAGAATGCTGCCACATAAACGGCTGGTACCCACCCATACCAGAGCTGTATCTTGCCAGCCATAAGGGATATTTGCTTAAATCTCCGAATTTATTCTCTATGTAATCAACATTGGAGTAAACTCCCACTTCATATCCCTTACTGGACAGATAATCACAAAAAGCTCTGACAATGGCTGTCCGACTTTCTTTCGTTTGTGGGTTACGTTTGTCGGAATCATACTCCCAGTCAGCCCATACCCGCATTGTAATGATCTCTCTGTACTTACTGATAAGTTCCTCGCATTTCTCTGCATTTGCAATCGCTTCACTCACATCGTCAGCATAGATAAACCAGTAAATGCCCACTTTAAGGCCAGCTGTGTCAGCTCCGCAGATGTTGTTGATAAACTGCCTGTCCATCTGCGATTTACCATACCCAGCACGGATGATCGCAAAATCTACTGACTGCCTTACTTTATTCCAGTTAATAATACCATTGTGGTATGATACATCAATTCCTTTCATTTAATCACCTTATCCCTTTAACTTCTGCAGATGTTCATCCGCCGTGATAGCTGCCTGTGTGAAGCTGTTGTTCTTCCACCATGCCCAGAGCGCCGCCCCTATAGTCAGCAGCATGGACACAGCCTGTCCAAAATCCTCATCAGTAAAGGGCAACGGATTGTACCCACTGATCATCAGCACCTGATTGATAAGCGCAAATGTCAGCACTGCGGTTCTTACAATGGTTCCTTTTTCGATTTTCTTTTTCATATTACTTTTCCTCTCTTTCCTCCGGTTCTTCCGGCATTTTTAGTAGTGTATGATATAGTTGCGTTGCAACATCGTTGCCTCCTAATGCATGGTACGCTTCGTAGGCTTTTTTGATCGACTCCTTAGCATATATAGGGCAGAAATCACGCTCCTGGTATTTGTTATAATTTGATACAATGCTCTCTCGCAGAAGGCACTGCACACCGTCAGCAACTGCCTTATTTTTCCTCTGTTCTTCTTTCAGTTTTTTTGCTGTCTGTCGGTACAGATAGCCGAGGATAACCGTTGACGCGGAAAAAATCCATTCTACCCAATGTGCCGATATGTAAGATATTATTTCCATCTTTGTCAGCTCCTGTTACTTAAACTCTTTCCCTGTAATCTCTTCAAATTCCTCTTCTGTAATCCACTTACCAACAGCTGCAGTCACCTTTGCAAGGTTCCACAATTTTCTGTCATAGTACTGTTTCACTTTACTAAAATTTTTAGAATGATTCATAGCCGCCTCCTTACAGTTCAACCCCTGTTTCCATAGCCAGATAATCGATGTTGGCCGTATTTTGTGCTGTCTGTCCAGCCACCGAAGCAAGCATGGAAACTTTCTTCATCGTTACTACACATCTGTCTGTTACCAGTTCTGTAAAGCCGCTCTCGGTCACAGGATCCTCTGTTGCATAATCCACATCGGTGACTACATCAGGGGTAAATGATACCTCATGCAGCTTTGTATACCCTGCATACCCGCGGATCAGATCAATTCCTGAATAGTACCTCATGACAGAGGTTGCGGACCTGTTACGGAATTTCTCAATAACCGAATTAACATCCTGAGTATCTGCTGTGATCGTCAGTGTATCTCCTGACTGGGTCACATTGGAGATCTGAATTTCTGTGTTGTCTGAAAATACAATTTTGTTCATTCTTGATTCCTTTCTTTTTGATTTTTTATTATGGTAAATAATAATTTACAGCAGGATTTTCAGGCTGGTGTTGATACACTTTACAACAAGTG